>BBZO01000012.1 GCA_001304875.1 Clostridia bacterium UC5.1-2E3 | reverse complement strand
CTGCGGGCGGGCGGACGGCTGCCGGACACTGCCGCTGTGGGCGGAGTTTGACCGGATGATGCACGACTATTTTATGGGAAGACGCTGGCGGACTTGATTTAAGGGTCCGCCGTCCATCACTCCACAAACACAATCTTCCCCGTCTTCACCACATCCGTCTCAGTCTCTTTCGCGCTGTAGCCCAGCGCCGCCAGGCCGTAGACCACGTGATCTGCGGGGATCTTCATCTGATCCAGCACCGCGCGGATGCGCGCGTCGTCGCAGATGTTCTGAAGCTGGTTGATCCAGACCGAGCCGATGCCCATGGAATGGGCCGCCAGGAAGATATTTTCCAGCGCGCAGGCGTCGTCCTCTTTTCCGTAAATGCTGTTCCGCTCATTGGACGGGATGATGATGGCCGCCGGGCGGTACATGTCGTAGCCGGGGCGGTCAAGCACCTCCTCGATGGCCTTCGCCAGCCGGTCGATAAGGTCTCTCCGGTCCACCACCGTGATCTGCCAGGTCTGGAGCCCCCGGCCGCTGGGCGCGTAAATGGCCGCCTTCGCCAGCGCCGCAAGACACTCCTTCGGAACCGGCTCCTCCTTAAAATTTCTCACGCTCCGGCGGGTAAGAATCGCCTCCATCACCGGGTTTTCCATCGGCTGGGCCTGCGTATTGCATTTGTTTTCCATCTGTGTTTCCTCCTTCTTTATTTCATACTTTACGTTTATTCCAGCTCTCCGATTTGCGACTCCCCGAACACGGCAATCCCGTTTTTCTTTAAGAGCGCCGCAGTGATCCCGTCCCCCGCGACCACCGTCGAGGAAAAGGTTCCGTCGTAGATCTGTCCGCTGCCGCAGGACGGGCTTCTCTCCTTCAAAACGGCCCGGACGCAGCCATACTGTTTCGCCGTCTCGAGCGTCATCGCCGCGCCGCGGCAAAATTCCTCCGTCACGTCCTCCCCCGCGTTGGTCACCACTCTCCGCTCCCCGGAAATTTCCTTAATTTCCGCAGGCTTTCTCGGCGTAGGAAGCCCGCCGTCCACCTCCGGACAGACCGGGATCAGCCGGTACCGCTCCCCCAGCCCGATCACGCCGGGATTTTCGTTGGAGCCGCCGCTGTATTTGCATTTTTCGCCCAGCAGACAGGCGCTCACCAGAAGATTTTCCTTCGCTGACTTCACATTTTCTCCCACCCTGATTCCCCCTCCTTGATATTTTTTAGGTGCGTGATAATATATTCTAACAAGTCAGAGCGGCGGGGAGACACCGAGAAGAAAAAGGGAGCGTCAAGCTCGCTTGTAAGCGCCCTTTTTCTTCTCAGTGTTTCCCCATCGGATGACCATCCGATGCTCCGTGAGGGCCCAAGGGCCCTCACGGAGATACGCCGCGACGCCCGGATGCACCCCCTCCTCACACCAGGCCAGGATGCACCCTCATGCCGACCGCCGCAGGCCAGTCCGGCCCCCGCGCAACCCCATTTACCCCCAATTATACCCCCACCAGAAAGGAAAGTAAATGTTCTCATTCCTCGCATCCTGCCGAAGGATCGCCAACAAATTCGCCGCAGATGAGATGACCGTCTACGCCGCGCAGGCCTCCTTCTTTATCATATTGTCCTTCTTCCCGTTCGTCATGGTGCTTCTGACGGTCATTCAGCTGATCCCGTCCATCAGCCAGGCGGACTTGCAGAGAACCATCCTGGCGCTGACGCCGGATGTCATCGACTCGCTGGTGTTCAACATCATCCAGGACATCTACACCGACTCGCCGCAGACCGTGCTCTCCATCACGGCCATCGTCGCCCTGTGGACTTCCTCCAAGGGAATGCTCAGCATCGAGCGGGGCTTCAACCGGGTGTTCGGGAACAATGTACGCCGCGGGTACGTGGCCAGCCGGATCATGAGCAGCTTTTACACGATCATTTTCCTGGCGGTCTGCGTCATGACGCTGGGCCTTCTGGTGTTCGGCGGCGTGCTGGAGCGCTTTATCACGCTTCACTTCCCGTTTATCGCGGCGGTTACCTCCTACATTATCAGCTTCAGCGCGCTGTTTTCGCTGTCCGTGCTGGTGCTGTTTTTCACGGGGCTCTACACCTACCTGCCCCATGAGAAACTGACGCCCAGGAGCCAGCTTCCGGGAGCGGTGTTCACCACGGTATGCTGGATCGGATCGTCGCAGCTGTTCTCGATTTATTTTAATCATTTCAGCAATTTCTCGTACATGTACGGGAGCCTGACCTCCATGGTTCTGGTGATGCTGTGGCTGTACCTGTGTATCTGCATCCTGTTTCTGGGGGCGGAAATTAATGAATCGCTGATGCAGCAGTAAAGCGGACAAATTTCTTGTTTTTTATACACGGAGCCGTTATACTCAAGGCTATTTCGCCCTCCATTGCGTAACGCTTCTCCCATACCCGTTTCCGGCTTTAGCGCCGGTACAACCGAAGAAAAGGTACAGAAACAAAACATTGCGTCTTTGCTCATTCAATTTAAGTATCTGTTGTGAATAAATTAGTACCATGGGAACCGGGCGTTAAATTATAAATTTTTCTATGGCAAAAATAATTTTCTTGACTTCCGTATTGGTTGTGTTAATACATAAATCGTAGTTTGCTTTATCTCCCCAATTTTGCTCCGTATAAAATTGGTAATAACGCGCTCTTTTCTTATCAATAGACATAATTTTCTGCTGTAATTCTTTATCCGTCATCGCCGCTGCGTCGGTTCCCTTTTCCCTACAGCGGGCAATTTTAGAACTTATATCCGCATATACAAACAAGCGAAAAGGGTTCAAATCCTGCAGAATATAGTCCGCACACCGTCCCACAATGACACAATCCGATTTCTCTGCCATTTCACGGATTATTTCGCTTTCCTGCTTATAAATAGACAGACGATTTTCCAATGGGTAGTTGATAGGAATACCAAAAGTGCGGGCAGTTGTTATCGGCAACAGCGGCAGAGGTCTGCATTCCTCCACTTGCAGCACATAACTTTCTGCTAATTGAGTGCGTTTCATCAATTCATTAACAATCTCACGGTCATAATAGGCCAAATTCAGTTTTTCGGCTAAACGTCTGCCAACTTCTCTTCCGCCGCTTCCAAATTCGCGGCCTATGGTAATAATTCGTTTCATGTCGTGTCTCCTCCTTAAAATCCAACTTTCTGATTTTCTTTTTTACGTTTTACAGAAACAATCAAAACACCTGCTGTAACCGCCGTCATAACTTCGCTGACAGAATGGCAGATCCATACGGCTTCGCTGCCAAAAATCAGGGGAAGAACGGCAATTAAAATTGGCAGCCATATTACACTACGGGACAGAGATACCGTAAGGGCTTTTCTTGTGCGCTCGTTTGCCTGCCAATAGGAAATCATTAAAATATTAAATCCCGCAAGGAAAAAGCCGGAAAAATACAGCAGACTTTTACTTTCCATAAAGTTGATCAGTTCAATATCTCCCGGGTTGAAAATAGAGAAAAAGCCGCGGGAGAAGAAAATAATCAGGATATAGCACAAAATGCCTGTCGCTAAAAACGCTTTAAATGGAAAAGCCAAGCAGAGATTTTCCCCTTTTTTCTTCTCCTGTTCCCATAAAATAACTAAACACGGGCTGCAAGCCCTGCGCCATGCCAAGAAACAGCGTCAAAATAATTAACATCAGATAGCCAATTACAAGGTAAGCCGCAAGTCCGATTTCCCCAAAACCATAATGCACGATGGCAAAGTTATACACAAAGGTAATAATGCCAATGGTAAACTCCATGATAAAGGACGGAAAGCCAAGTACATAGACTGAGCAAATGCTCCTCCATTTTAGTTTGAATTTCGTTAAGTACAGATCGCCGCGCCTGAATATGAAATGGGGCAGCATAATTAAAAACGCTGAAAATAGGGCCAAGTGCGGTAGCCAATGCTGCACCGGCAATACCCAGGTTCAAAGGGTACATAAACACATAGTCCAAAACAACATTTGATACAGAGCCAAACATGAGAGCAAACATAGCAAGTTTTGGACGGTTATCATTACGCACCAGACCGCTTAACAAGAAACTGAAAAGCAGGAACGGGGAAAAAGTAACGATATACCACATATAACTGATTGCTTCGTCGTGGATAACCGGAGTTGAGCCTAAAAGTTCGGCAAGCGGATGTATAAAAATATTTCCCAATACGCTAATCAGCAGTCCCATAACAGCCGTACATAGGGCGGCAAGGCTAAAAATGTGGCGTGCTTTTTCTTTCTCACCTTGACCGAGATGTGCGGAAATCAGAACGCCTGCGCCTGTGGCAACTGCCATAGACAATGCAATCAGTATCTCGACGAGCGGAACAGAAACGGCAGCGGCGGCCATAGCGTCGCGGCCAAGCCGATTGCCAATGAATACACCGTCAACAATCATATAGACCGAGTTGAACAGCAGCCCAATCATTTGCGGTACGGCATATTTTGCAAATAAAGTGTGTGATTTGCCTTCATACATGATAATCAATCCTCCTAACAAATAAAAAAAGGTCAGCGTCTGTGTAACGCTGGCCTACTACACAATAAAATGAAACCCCGGCGGGTTGATTTTATTTACAGTCTATTTAATTATTTTCCCTTTCTTTTACAAGTTCTATCGCCTCTTTTCCTGTAACATGGTCGATTGTCATTTCCAACATACAAAGGGGCTTCCACTCGCGGCTTATAGCATAATCGCGGTTTGCGGCAGTATCCTCTGGCGCATATTTGATTGCCAGTTTTTCTATCGCTGCTCTTTTTTCGCTGTCATCTTCGACTATCCGTATCCGTCCAAAAGCAATTACACTTCTGAAATAAGTCGTGTACTCCTCCGGCACAACTAAATCTTCATCAATCACACAAAACGACGCTTTTGCAGTTCTTTGGATAGCGTCTATTTTATGACCGCTTTTTGCGCTGTGAAAATAGACTTTTCCGTCGTCGTACACATAACTGATTGGAACGGCGTAAGGATAATCGTTGTCGCCTAAAAGGGCAAGCACACCAGATGTCCCCTTGTGCAGAATATCCTCAACTTCTTTTTGAGACAGCACCTGCTTTTTTCTTCTCATTTCTCGAAATACCATATAGCCCTCCATAATCCTTAAAAAATAAACGCCTACTTTTACTCCTTCAATGGCCTAACGGAGCAAAAATAAGCGTTTCTCGGCAGAAACTTATTTCTGTTTAGTTTACCACACACCCCTAAAAAGATCAAGGGATTTTTCAAAAATCGCTCGTGCCTATGACCTTGTGGGAATACTCCCCGCCCCGCCATGCTGACGGCAGCCATATTGCCCGTTATGGAAAGGCGCAGTCAGCCGAACAGGTTTCTGTACTTTTCCTCCAGATATCTCACATAATATCTGGCGTTGAAGTCTTCCCCGGTGGCGTCCATGAGAAGTTCACGGGTGGTTTTCATTTTGCCGTACTGATGGATGTGGTCCCGCAGATATTCGCGGATCACCGAAATGCGGCCCTCGCGAAGCAGCGCGTCCACATCCATGAATTTTTTCATGTGGCAGTAGAGCTGGGCGCCGATGGCGCTGCCCAGGGCGTAGGATGGGAAATAGCCGATGGAGCCCTGGGACCAGTGGATGTCCTGGAGGACGCCCTCGGCGTCGTTTGCGGGGCGCACGCCTAAGTATTCCTCGTATTTGTCATTCCAGATCTGCGGGAGCTTTTCTACGTCCAGGTCCTCCTCGATGAGCATTTTCTCGATCTCATAGCGCACCAGCACGTGCAGGCAGTAGGACAGCTCGTCGGCCTCGGTGCGGATGAGCCCGGCTTTACCTTGTTGACGGCCCGCACGAACTGTTTCAGGGACACGTCCTTAAACTGGGGGAATATTTCCTGCATGTTGCCGTAAACCGGTTCCCAGAATGCCTGGCTGCGGCCCAGGATGTTCTCGAAAAACCTGGACTGGGATTCGTGCATTCCCATGGAAGCCCCCTGTCCCACCGGCGTCAGCGTCAGATCGTCGCGGATGCCCAGCTCGTAGAGGCCGTGGCCGGCTTCGTGGATCACGGAGAACAGGGAGCTGTCCGCGCGTTTCCCGTAGTGGCTGGTGATTCTCACGTCGTGGTTGTGGAGATTGGTGGTGAACGGGTGGGCGCTCAGCGCATACACGCCCCGCTCGAAGTCGAAACCCACGTACTCCGCCAGGAATCTGGCCGCCCGGTCCTGGGCCTCGTCGGGAAAATCGCCGGTGAGGAAATCGTCCCTGACGCTCCCTGATTTCTCCGTGACCTCCTTAAGCAGCGGCACCAGGTGCTCCTTGAGCTCGCCGAAGAACTGGTCCAGCGTCTCCATGTCGAAACCTTTCTCGTATTCGTCCAGGAGCACGTCATAGAGCTTCTGCCCCTTCTTCGCCCGGTAGGAGGCGAACTTTTTTGAGTAGTCCACAATTTTCCTAAGCGTCGGCGCAAAGGCAGAGAAATCGCTGTTTGCCTTCGCCTTCGCCCAGACGGACGCGGCCTCGGCCTTCAGTCTGGCGAAATCGCCGTACTCCTCAGGCGGTATGACGGCCAGTTTTTCATTTTCCTCCCGAAGCTCGCGCACAATGGCCTTTTCCCGTCCGGTTAACCCCTCCTCCTTCGCGCACCTGGCCAGAAGCTTTTTCACCTCGCCGCAGGCAGAATCTCCATGTACTCCTCCGACAGCGTCCCGATCACTCTGGCAGTCAGAGGGCCGGCTTCCTTCGGGGCCAGCGTCTCGTTGTCCCACTCGAACAGCGTCATGGCCGTGTGGATGGCCATGGCCCGCTCCATGTACGGCTGCAGCTTGTCAAACGTCTTGCTCATTTTTCTCTTCTCCTCTCTGAAATCTTACGGAAAACCTCACTAAGTGCTCCTAGTATCTGCGGGATGACTCGCAATTATGCGGAGTCTCCTTTCTGGAAACAGAAAAAGGACCGTGCCGCGGGCGGCATGAGTCCTCTCCTGTTTTCTTCCTGGCTTAGAAATATTTCTTGCTTCCCCACAGGTTGCTCTTTTTTAAATCCAGGTACTCGTTGTAGGCCTTCTCCAGAATCTGCTTCTCGTTGGAAAACTTGAGCAGATGGTAGGCCTCGTAAAATTTGTAGTATCCGGAGTCGATGAAATACTCCTCCGTTGTGGTTTGCTGTAATAGCTGTCGGCCATCATCAGATACCAGTGCACGTCCTTCTCCACCATGTCCTGGGGGGTGTTGAACGAATACTGGCTCTTGCCGACGTACTTGATGATGGACGCACTGACACCAGCCTCCTCCTTCACCTCGCGGAGCGCCGTCGTCTTATAGTCCTCTCCCGCTTCTACAGTTCCTTTCGGCAAAACCCAACCTTCATATTTGTTTTTGTAATTCTTATATAAAACCAGAATTTTACCTCGAAAAATAACCACACCGCCACAGCTCGTTGCCTCTATCATTGCAATTCCTCCTGATCGGGCGAAAATGATTTCCGCCTCGTGGTGTGCCCTAAGACTGGTTTTAGTATAACTCGTTTCCATGCATTATGCAAGATTATAAATAATCCCGGATTGACATATTTCCCGTGCACGCGTATAATACTGATAAAGGACAGATTTGCCCACAAAATCCTGCCGCTCCCTGATATGCGGCTTACAAATGTTCAGGATTACAAATATTGTCCGCTCCCTGACATGCGGCTGATAAGTGGTCAGGAACAAAATGCATGTAAAGCTCTGTCATATGACAGGGCTTTACTTTTTATTAGGAGGTGATTCCATGCTTAAAGCACAGCTATATTTTCTTTCAGATCAATATTATCTGGATTTCCCCGATGATAAACTCATGAAAAACAAGGATATGCTCGATGGCAGTCCACATAACCGGCCCTGTTTCTTTGCATTTCCAGATTCCCGACTTCCCTCCATCTATTGGATAATCCCTATTTCCTCCCAATATGAAAAATTCAAGAAAATAGAACAGGAAAAAACGAAAAGGTACGGTCACTGCAACACGATACGTTTTGGAACTGTTCTGGGAAGAAATACCGCCTTTTTAATTCAAAACATGTGTCCGGCAACCCAATCATATCTCACCGCATACACCGACAAAAATAATATCCCCATCCAGATCGACGGCCGCATTGCGGCAGATGTCACCAAAAACGCCCGGCAGGTTCTCGCCCTGGCCCGACGCGGCGCCAAAGTTATTTTCCCCGATATTTTTTCAATCTACCGCACGCTCGAATCCATGCTGGAAAATAAATAAAAACGCGTTCACAGATGAACATAATTTGCCAGCACATCAGCAAACATCTTGATGATCAGAAGCGCCGCGATCACCAGCATCATGGGCCGGATAAATTTTGCGCCCTTTTTCATGGCCAGGCCGGAGCCGATGTAGCTGCCGGCGATTCCGCAGAGGGCCACGGGGATCGTGATATTCCACAGCACCTGTCCCGCCATCGTGTAGGAGATGGCCGAGGCCAGGGTGGTGGCAAATACCATGGTCTTTGCGTTGCCGCTGGCCGTGCGCAGATCCAGCTTGAGGAAACGGGTGCACAGAAGGATGGCCAGCGTCCCGGAGCCAGGTCCCAGCATCCCGTCGAACAGCCCCATGACGATGCCGCAGAGCGCCATCCGCAGGGCGATCTGCCGCCTGGTCAGCGTGTGAAGCCCGCTGGTCTCCGGGTAGGATCTCTGCACCAGAATCAGCGCCGCGATCACCGGCATGGCGGCCACGATCATCAGCTTTAAAAACTCCCCGTCCAGAAACAGCACGATTTTCGACGCGGCCCAGGCGCTCACAAAGCACCAGATCCCCATGGGCACCGCGATCTTCAAGTCCACGATCCCGTTTTCACGAATCGGAAGGCCGAGAGGAAGGCGTTTAAGCTGGTGGCAAATTTGTTGCAGCCGTAGACGTTGTGCAGGGGCATCCCCGTAAATATGTAGGCCGGCAGGGAGATCAGTCCGCCGCCGCCTGCGATGGCGTCCATGAAGCCCGCCAGAAACATCATGGGACAAAGAAACAGGATACTTTGCAGATCAGTCATTACTCACTCTCCTCCTCGCCGGAATCCATGGACGCAGCCCAGTCAAAGATCGCCCGCGCGATGGGCGCGGCCACCTGGCCGCCGGAGCCGCTCTCCTCCACCAGCACGCAGACCGCCACCTTCGGATCCTCCGCCGGGGCAAAGCCCACGAACCAGGCGTGGGTCTCCTTTCCCGTCTCGAACTCCGCGGAGCCGGTCTTCCCGGCCACGGTGTAGGCGTCGGTGCGCACCGCAGAGCCGGTTCCCTCCGTCACCACGTCCGTGAGAAACTCCGTCAGAAGCCCGGCATCCCCGGCGCTCATCAGACTGCCGGCGCTGGACGGCATAAACTTCTTTATGGTCTGTCCGCCCACATTTTCCACCCGGTCGATAAAGTAGGGCTTCATGAGGGTGCCGCCGTTGGCAACGGCGGAAATCAGCATCAGATTGTGCATGGGCGTCGTCTGGGTCTTGCCCTGGCCGATGGAGGTCTGTAAGATCTCCCACGTACCGGCCCCGTCCTCCATGGTGTAGGAGCTCTTGTTATAGGGGATCGCCAGGGGCAGCGACTGGTTGTAGAGAAACTGCTCCGCCAGATCGCGCATTTTTCCGGGATTTACTTCCAGGCCCAGGCTGGCGAAGGCGCCGTTGCAGGAGTTGGCGAAAGCCTGCATAAGGGTCTGGGTTCCGTGGGCGTTCTGGTGATAGCAGCGGATCTGATAGTCGCCGTTCTCGTAGACGCCGTCACAGTCGAAGGTGAAATTCTCGTAATCCGGGTGCTCTTTGATATATTCCAGAAGCGTGATGATCTTGAACGTGGACCCCGGCGGGTACAGGCCCTGGGTCGCGCGGTTCAACAAATTGGCGCTTTTATTGTCCTCCGAGGTCAGCGCGGCCCAGTCGGCGTCGATGGTGTTGGGGTCGTAGCCCGGCTTTGACACCATGGCCAGCACCTTTCCCGTGTCCGGCTCCATGACAATCACGGCCCCGCGCCGGTCGCCCAGGGCGTCGGAGGCCACCTGCTGGAGCTCCAGATTCAGGGTGGTCACAATGTTGTCGCCCACGTTTTTGGAGCCGATGAGCTCGTTGAACACCTTCTCCGCCAGGTTCACGTGGGAGGACAGCAGATAGAAATTCCCCAGCGCCTCCAGCCCAGTCTTCCCGTTCTGACCCGAATACCCCACCACGTGGGCAAACAGGCTCCCGTAGGGGTAGGAGCGGGTCTCGCCGCCGGACTCGTCCACCAGCGTCTCGGCCAGCGCCGTGCCGTCGTCGCTTAAAATGCTCCCGCGCACGATGCGGTCGGCGAAGCTGTTGAGCCGGGCGTTGTAGGAATTGTTGATCACTTCCTCGCTGCGAAACTGAATGAAATATCCGAAATACAGGGTGAGCGCCGCGAAAACGCCCACCACGCCGTAGGTGACATGGAGAATATTCTTATTTTCTCTCGGGTCCTTTTTACGCCGCTTCATCTTCTTCCTCCTCGTTCCGCTTCAGGATATAGAGTCCCTGGATCACGCCGAAAATGATAAATGTGCTTAAAATCGAGCTGCCGCCGTAGCTCACAAAGGGCAGCGTCACGCCCGTGGAGGGGATGAATTTCACCACGCCGCCGATGGTTAAAAACACCTGGGTGATGTAGACCACGCCCAGCCCGAAGGCGATCATTTTGTAGAACATGGCCTGCATCTTGTTTGCGATCAGCATGAACTGCAAAAAGCAGCCCAGACAGATGAAAATGACGCAGAGCGCGAAAATCCCGCCCAGCTCCTCAGAGATGGCCGCGAACATGAAATCCTTCTCCACCACCGGGATGGATTTTGGCATTCCCTGATAGAGCCCCATGCCGAACCAGCCGCCGGTGCCCACGGCAAACAGGGACTGGGCGATCTGGTAGCCGGAACCGGAGATATCGCTCCACGGATTTCTCCAGACGGCGACCCGTTTCTGCACGTGGGAAAACAGCCCGCAGGCAGCCACCGCCGCCGCTGCGCCCGAGGCCGTCCCCGCCAGCAGATATATGAAACTGGAGGTGGCCACGAAAAGCATCAGCAGGTAGGTGACGAAGAAAATCAGCGCGCTTCCCAGATCCTTGGAGAGCACCAGGATCAGCACGTGGGCCGCCGCCACCGCCGTCGTCACCAGAATATTCTTAAATTCCAGCGACCGGTAGAACATGGTGGCCACGAAGAACACGAAGCTGATCTTCACAAACTCCGACGGCTGGAAGGAGAAGCCCCCGATGTTGATGGAGAGCTGCGCCCCGTAGCTGGTATTTCCCAGAAGCCACACCGCCGCCAGAAGCGCCAGCCCCAGAATCCCGTAGATCCACGGGATTTTGCTTAACTGCCACACCCGGTCAATGATGTAGGGGATGATCCAGGTGAGCACCGCGGCCGCCGCCGCGATCACAAACTGGCGCGCCGCCTTGCCAGAGTCCAGCCGCGTCATCATAATAAAGCTGATGCACAGAAGCATGCAGGTGTTGTTCACCAGAAGCCTGGACACGTTCCTGTAAAACAGCCGGTACAGGTAGATGTAACAGAGGAAAAACACAAACTGCACCCCGAAGAACACCAGCACCTTCACGTCCTCGGTGTTCAGATAGAGGACCACATAGGCCAGGATGTGCAGCAGGAACATGGCAAAGTTCTGCCGCCCGCAGAGGCGGTTTTTCCCCTCCTCGTCCGCAATGCTGAAAAATTTAAAATTGTAATACGTGTAAATCGCTATGAGCAGTATCATCAGATACTTTGAAAGCTCGATCACTAAAACCGTCAATCTCTCACCTACTCCGCCCCTCTGCGGAAATGCCCTCGGGTCATTTCCGGAAGGGGATCCTTCACCTCAAGCCCGCCGATAAGCGCATCCGCGAACGCGCGGACGATGCGCTCCGTCTCCTCCGGGCTCTCCACCGTAAACTGCAGCCTCACCGCCGCCGGAGCGATTTCCCCGATGGCCGCCCGCTCATGGAGAAGGCTTAAGGGGCTTGTGTTGTAAATTGTATTGCAGCAGAACCGGCAGTGGTTTTTCACCGGAAATTCCTTTCCCATCCGGTCCTTTATGGTAAGTATGCCCTCTTTTTTCGTGCACCCGCCCACGGTCTTCTGGATGCACTGGGCGGAGACCATCACCGGCATGTGGCCGTAGACGATGAGCTCCTTTCCGCGGCCGCCGGTTTTCAGAATCTCGCGGTAATTTAATTCCAGCGGGATCGTCTGCCGCACGGCGCCCAGAGACTCATAGAGCTCTGCGGCCATGTGGTTGAAGCCGTAGAGGTTGTGGTCGAATACCAGCGGCTTCTCCCAGCCCATGTCCTTTAAAAACTGGATCTCCTCCATGGAGCCGATGACCAGGCCGTCAAACTCCGCCGCAAACAGCGCGCTCCTGTGGGTCTCAAAATATCGCCGCGCCTCCTGGCGGAAGATCTGCGGAAGCTTCAAAAGGCAGGACGCGCCGGCCCCGCGGCATTGTTTTACGGCGTCCTTCCACGCGGAAGGCGGAAAGCCGGTGCTGTCTAAGTAGACCGCGAAACGTTCGTCCCGCCCCGCGGTGTTAGCCGCGGAGGCTTCACGAACCGCCCGCAGCGCCGCGTCCAGCGCGTCCGGGCGCTCCAGAGAGACCGCGAAGGTGAAGCCTCATGCTGCACGTCGTCCGCAGGAATTTCCCGCACGCACGCCGCATCCGGCTGACGCTCATCCGGTCCGCCTCCGCTCCGCGCGTCTTCCGCGCACACTCTCTCGTACTGTCCCACGATGGCCCGCTCCAGCGCCTCCACGCCTCTCCTGCGCAGGTCATTTAGCACCTGCACCGGCAGGAACACCTGGCCGTCCAGCTCCACCGTGAGCCGTTCCCATGTAAACGGCGTGTTTCCGGTCTTCTTCATCTGCTTTGCCACGGCCGCCTCGTCCATGGGGCGGTTCAAGGCCTCGAGAACCGTCTCCCCCGTGACCTCCACGCGCTGCCCGCCGCTCTCCAGTGTGAGGACGGCCGGACATCCCACCGCCAGCCGCACGCAGCCGGTCATGGGTTCTTTAAGCGCCGCGTTCACGTAGGTTTTATCCAGGTAGTCGAACAGCGCCGCGTTTCCCTCGCGGAACGCCGGCTTCTCCTTCAATGCCACCATATCGCGGCCATTGTGCTCCCTGTAGTAACCCGCGGTGAAACCGCCGCGGTCGAAGAGCTCCAGAAGCTGTTTCTCGTCCGCCGGGTCCACCCGGTACCCCTCTCTCCCGCTCTCCAGATATTTATCCACGTATTTCCTGTAAATGCTCACCACGCCGGCGGTATAGCGGGGGCTCTTCATGCGCCCCTCGATCTTTAACGAGTAGACGCCGGCCTCCAGAATATCCGGCAGAATCTTAAGCGTACAGAGATCCTTAAGGCTTAAGACATACCGCTCGTCCCTGCGGTTCAGCGTCCGCCCATCCTTTTTTACCTCGTAGGGCAGACGGCAGGGCTGGGCGCAGCGGCCCCGGTTCCCGCTCCTCCCGCCGATCACGCTGCTTAGCAGGCACTGGCCGGAATAGCAGTAGCATAAGGCCCCGTGGACGAAGCTCTCGATCTCCACGCCGGTTTCCCGGTGGATCCGTCTGATCTCCTCCAGGGAGAGCTCCCTGGCCGTCACCACCCGCTCGGCCCCCAGCGCCGCCAGGATCTTCGCGCCCTCCGCGCCCGTGACGGTCATCTGGGTGCTGGCGTGAATGTGAAGGCCGGGGAAATATTTCTTCACAAAGGAAAACACGCCCATGTCCTGCACGATGACCGCGTCCAGCCCCGCCTCATAGTAGGGCCTTAAGTAGGCGTAGAGCTCTGAGAGCTCCTCCTCCTTCATCAGCGTGTTCACCGTCATGTAGAGCTTTCGCCCGTGCAGGTGGGCGTAGCGGATGGCCTCCACCATCCGGCTTCGTCCAGATTGTCGGCAAACGCCCGCGCGCCGAAGCGGCTTCCGCCGATATAGACCGCGTCCGCCCCCGCATTGAAGGCGGCCGCCATGCTCTCCCAGGAGCCCGCCGGGGCCAGAATCTCCACCGCATTCCGTCTCATCCGTGTTCCTCCTTTCCCATTCTTCTTCTCTTTCTCTCCGTCTCTTCCTCCGCGCAAAAAGGATGCCCCTTCCTGTGTGACATCCTCCCCTCCGCTATCGGTGTTTCCGCTATCTGTGGTTATTGTGCGCGCCGTGGCCCGCTCCCTGGGCCGTGTTCTTCGCCGCCTGCAAAGCGCGGAACTGCTCGGCGTCGGCCTTATAGCTCTCCGCCTGCTTTTTCAGATCCGCCACCTCGTGCTGCAGCTGCTCCAGCTTCATCTGGGTGCTGATCAGCTCGTGCTTTAAGCTGTAGGTCTCCTTCTCCAGCTCCCTGGCGTTCTGCTCCAGCCGGTCGGCCTCCTCCTTCGCCTTGAAGAAATCGTCCGCCAGGTTTAACTGCACCATGACCGCCTGATAGTCGGCGCTCTGTCTGGTGAAGCCCGGCTGCTTTTTAAGCTGGCTCATCTTCTCGTTGATGTAGCTGGCGACCCGCTGGAGGTATCCCTCCTCCTCGGCTCCGCCCAGTGTATATACGTGCCCGCCAATGAGCACTTCCGCATAATTCTTTGATTCCATCTCACAGCTCTCCCGTCTTAAAATCTATTCCGTCTCGTTCATGGACAGCCCCAGATGCCTGTAGGCGGCCTCCGTGGCCACCCGGCCCCTGGGCGTCCGGTTAATCAGCCCGTTCATTAAAAGGTAGCTCGTACACGTCCTCCAGCGTCCCGGCGTCCTCGCCGAGGGCGGCGGCCAGCGTATCCAGGCCCACCGGACCACCCGAAAATTTCTGTATCACCGTCAGCAGAATATTTCTGTCGTCGTTGTCCAGGCCCATCTTGTCCACGTCCAGAATGTCCAGCGCAAAGTTGGCCACATCCAGCGTGATGACGCCGTCGTACTTCACCTGGGCGAAATCCCGGACTCTCTTTAAGAGCCGGTTGGCAAGCCTGGGCGTACCCCTGGACCTGCGCCCGATCTCCCAGGCGCCCTGCTCGTCGATCTCCACGCCCAGCACCTTGGCAGAACGCAGCACGATCTCCTTTAAATCCGCCGGCGTGTAAAACTCCATCTTCTGCACGATGCCGAAGCGGTCCCGTAAGGGGGCCGTCAGAAGTCCGGCCCTGGTGGTCGCTCCCACCAGTGTGAACTTCGGAAGCTCCAGCCGGATGGAACGCGCCGCCGACTCCTTTCCCAGCATGATGTCGATGGCGAAGTCCTCCATGGCCGGGTACAGCACCTCCTCCACCTGCCGGTTCAGCCGGTGAATCTCGTCCACGAAGAGCACGTCGCCCTCCTGGAGATTGTTTAAAATCGCCGCCATCTCGCCAGGCTTTTCGATGGCCGGGCCGGAGGTCACCTTCATGTTGACCCCCATCTCGTTGGCGATGATGCCAGAGAGCGTGGTCTTTCCCAGGCCCGGCGGGCCGTAGAACAGCACGTGGTCCAGCGCCTCCCCGCGGCTTCTGGCCGCGTCGATGTAAATTTTTATATTCTCTTTTATTTTATCCTGTCCGATATAGTCCTTGAGAAGCTGGGGGCGGAGATTCGTCTCCACCTTTTTGTCCTCCTCCGTGACCTCCGTCGTGATGATCTTTCTGCTCATGCCATTACCGTCCAAACACATTCTCTAAAGAAGTCTACAGAAACGCCAGATGCTTAAGCGACGCCTTTAAGACGTCCTCCGCCGTCATCCCGTCCGCAATCTCCACCTGGCTCACAGCCCGGTAAGCCTCCGCCTGCGAGTATCCGAGAGCCGCCAGCGCGTCCACCGCCTCCCCGGCCGCTCCCTCCATGGCCTTCTTCTCCTCCCTGGGGGCCAGAAAGCCGGAGGCAAGCGCCTCCGCGGGAACCTTATCCTTCAGATCGAGGATGATCCTCTGGGCGGTCTTGCTCCCCACGCCGGGGGCCTTGGCAATGGCCTTCGCGTCCCCGGTGACCAGCGCGATGCGCAGGCTGTCCGGTGTGAGCACCGACAGAATAGCCAGCGCTCCCTTGGGCCCCACGCCGTTCACGCCGATTAACATTTTAAACATGTCCAGATCCTGGCGGCTGGAGAAGCCATACAGCGTCATGGCGTCCTCCTTCACCTGGAAATATGTATAGATAAGCACCTCCCGGCCAATGTCGGGGAGGGTGTCAAGGAGCGACAGCGGCACCCGGATGTTGAAGCCCAGGCTCCCGGCCTCCACCACGATGGTGTCGCCGAATATATCTGCCAGACGTCCCTTTACATAGGATATCATCGTTTCATTTCTCCCTTAAGCAAATTTATGGTACACGTCATAGCATACCATACGGCAGGCGTTCGCGCAACCGTTGACTGCCGCCTCCCGGTCGAATATAATAGGGAAAGATGTGAAAAGGAGTGCTCCCATGATTACGATTAAAAAAACTCTTTCCCTGCCGTTTACATATCCCGTGGAGACCATCGCGCCGCCCGAGCAGGTTCTCTTCTTCGATATCGAGACCACCGGATTTTCCGGCGATACCTCCACGCTCTACCTGATCGGCTGCCTGTACCGCGAAAACGGCGCCTGGCAGTTTATCCAGTGGTTCGCGGACACGCTGGACGCGGAGCGCGCCTGCCTTGTGCACTTTTTTGAATTTATGGAAAACTTCACCACGCTGGTGCATTTTAACGGCGACGGGTTCGACATCCCCTACCTCTTAAAGCGGGCCAGGGCCCACGGCCTTCCCTATGATTTTTCAAATATCAGAAGCTTCGACATCTACCGCGTCATCAAGCCCTACAAGCGTCTCCTGGGGCTCGACAGCATCCGTCAGAAGGCCATCGAGGCATTTTTAGGCGTCCGCCGGGAGGACCGGTTCTCCGGCGGGGAGCTCATCGAAGTCTACCAGGCCTATCTTCACGAAAAAGACGATTACCTGGAGCGGCTTCTGCTCCTGCACAACGAAGACGATTTAAAGGGTATGCCCCTGGTTCTCCCCATTCTCTGCTACCGGGACTTCTGGGAAGGAGATTTTTCCCTGGAGAGTCAGTCCCTGTCCGCGCAGACAGACATTTTCGGGGACCGGCACCCGGAGCTCTCCCTCACCTTTGCGGGCGGCTGTGAGCTCCCCGTGCCCATCAGCCGGGAGACCTCCCTGCTCTCCATGGAGGCGGAGGGACGCACGCTTTCCTTGTCCATCCCACTGTTTGAGGGGACGCTCAAATACTACTACCCCAACTATAAGGACTACTACTACCTGCCTTTCGAGGACAAGGCCATCCACAAGAGCGTGGCTGAGTTCGTGGACAAAAACGCCAGGCAGAAGGCCACCAGGGATACCTGCTACATAAAAAAGGCAGGACTTTTCCTGCCTCAGCTCACCCCGCTGTGGGAACCCTGCCTGAAACGCGATGCAAAGTCCAGGGAGCTTTTCGTTCCCTACAGCGAAGAATTATTCTGCGGGGAGCAGTGTTCCTGCTACCTCCGCCAGCTTCTGGAGCATATAAAGTCCTGCAAGGGCTGACCTTTCCTGGCCTTTTCCCTGTATTTTAACGGCGAAATCCCCTGGATGCGCTTGAATGCGTCGCTGAAATAATAGCTGCTTCCTCCGAAGCCGCAGCACTCGGAGATCCGGCTGATGGGCTCCCCGGTGTCCCGGAGCATCTTCTTCGCGGCCTTCATGCGCACATAGATCACATACTCCTTGTATTTCATGCCTGTGAACTCATAGAATTTTCTGGAAAAATGCACCTGCGTCATGCCGGCGGCATCGGCAAACCGGGACAGGCACAGATGCTCCCCGTACCCGTCGTAGATGGCGGTCACGGTGTTCTGGATCATCTCCCGAAGCTCGTCCTTGCGCCTGGTCCTCGGCGCCGGGGCCGGGGCCTCCAGCGTCCGCAGTCCGGCCAACAGCTCAAAAAACAGGTTTTTCTTCAGAAACTTGTCTATGACATCCCCCTCGTCCGTGTTGAAGGCATTCCCATACGCCTCCAGCTCCCCGAGGATTTTCTCGATTCTGGCGCGCTTCTCGGCGGGCACCGCGTAGTGTCCGGCCGATATGAGCGGAATCACGTTCTCCCGCCCGCAGGCCTCGATAAAGGGGGCCAGCAGGTCCTCCGTGAACGCGGCCGCCGTGCGGCGGTTGGTAAACTCCGAG
Organism: Clostridia bacterium UC5.1-2E3; assembly: GCA_001304875.1. Classification (GTDB taxonomy): domain Bacteria; phylum Bacillota; class Clostridia; order Lachnospirales; family Lachnospiraceae; genus Ventrisoma; species Ventrisoma faecale. The sequence goes on along the minus strand of BBZO01000012.1, from coordinate 76,374 downwards.
CGCCCCGTCACGCGGATCAGCGCTCCGGGCGGTATCACACAGAGCTCTCCCCCTGTCAGGTGCACCAGACGATTTTCGACAAACATGTCCACGCTGCCCGTCTCCATGTAACAGAGCTGATAACAGGGCTCGTCGGACACATCCCCCAGAAGGACGCTCTCCCCGGCGTCTCCCCTCTCACACACAAACCTCATTTTTCTCAGTACCTTCCTTTTCTTAAGATTTTTCTGATGTACGCAAACGTCTTTTTCTCTCCCTGGTCTTTCAGCATCAGGAGCAGCTTTTCCAGCATGGCCTTGGTCTCCGGATGCATCACAACGTAATCCCTCGAACGGCTGTAATACTCCCACGGCGACGCGTCGGTGTAGTCCTTCCCCTTATACACCTTCGACGCGGCGATGCGGTCCATGACCATCTCCACCAGGTACCGGAGCGGCATCTTGTTCCCTATAAGGCCCCTCTCCTTATCGGGAGCAAAATCGATCCAGTACTCAAAGTGGTGCTTGTTGCGCCCCTTGTGGTGAAGCCAGGCGGCGGAATAACCGACGGCCTCCTTCTCCGCAGCGTTGGGGCTCCTGTTTCCCTGGTAATACTTAACGCCCGTCTTAAATTCTTCCCATGAATATTTTGACAGATCGTGAAGCAGCCCCTGCTTTATGAGTCCCACACGGAAGCAGTTTTTCATCACCATGATCTTGTGTTCCGTGATTGTCCGAAAATGGTTCTTTGCATTTTCCAAGTACATATTCATCATTCCCACTTTCCGAAAATAAATTTAACACATTTTTCAAGAAAAGTATAGCATATTTCAGACCGCAGTCCAAACTTTTTTACCTGTTTCCTTTCTGGTAAAAAGGTTTGACACTATGTGAAAACTGTGCTATTCTTAGGGAGTCCACAGATAACTGCGGACGCTGATTATTTTTTATTTTTGGAGGTATCACAATGAACAAAGGTACTGTAAAGTGGTTCAACAACCAGAAGGGCTACGGTTTCATCTCCGATGAGAACGGAAACGACGTGTTCGTTCACTACTCTGGACTGAACATGGAGGGCTTCAAGTCCTTAGACGAGGGCGCTGCCGTTGAGTTCGATGTCATCGAGGGCGCAAAGGGACCGCAGGCAACCAACGTTACCAAATTATAATCATTCCAATCATCCAACGTACCTTTTTCAATAATATATTATATATTTGAGAAGTAAGCTACATTGTATTATTCGTAATTGATTAGAGAAAAGCCATCCGTGGGTTTCACCGGATGGCTTTTTTCTATGGTTATTTCTGTTCCCATCAGTGGGTGGCTTTCGCCAGCATGTCCTCCAGCTCCGCCACCGTAAATTCATAGTTTTTCCCGCAGAAATGGCAGTTGACCTCGATGGGCTTTCCGTCCGCAATCATCTGGGAAATCTCCTCGCGGCCGATGCTGATGATGGCCTTCTCCACCCGCTCCTTCGTGCAGTTGCAGTAGAAGGAGGTGGGAATCTTCTCCCCGATCTCCAGTCCAAATTCCCCTAAAATGTGCTCCAGAATCATCTCCGGCGTGTTCCCCACGTCCATCAGGGAGGTCACGGACTGGATCTCGCCCAGCTTCATCTCCAGCTTCGTGATGATCTCCTCGGAGGCGCCCGGCATCAGCTGGATGATAAATCCCCCGGCCTGGCGCACGGTGTTGTCCTTATTCATCAGCACACCCAGGGCCACCGAGGACGGCGTCTGCTCGGAGGTGGCGTAATAATAGGTCAGATCCTCGGCAATCTCGCCGCTGACCAGGATGGTCTGTCCCACATAGGGTCCTTGAGTCCGATGTCCTTGATGACGCTTAAGACGCCGACGCCCAGCGCGCCTCCCACGTCCAGCTTTCCTTTGCTGTTGGGCGGCAGCATCACCGCAGGGTTGAAGGCGTAGCCCTTCACGCGTCCTTTTGAATCGGCGGTGACCGTCAGCCCCTCGATGGGGCCGTCGCCCTGGATGCGGATGGTTAAGAGATCCTTCTCCCCCTTCATCATCACGCCCATCATGGCTCCCGCCGTCAGAAGCCGCCCCAGCGCCGCCGTAGCCACCGGGCTGGTGTTGTGGGCATTTCTGGCGTACTCCACCAGATCTCTCGTGGCCGCGGCAAACGCGCGGATCTGCCCCTCGGCCGCCGTGGCTCTTATAATGTAATCTGACATGTATGATCGCTCCTTCTCTCTTCTTTTCTCTGTCTTATCTTTCCCGGCATCTGTTGTTTCTCCGATACCTGCCTCTATTTTTCCGACATCTGCTGCTTGCCGCACTCCCTGGCGATGACGTAGATTCTCTCGCTGTCCTCCCGCGGCGGCTGTCTCGTGAATGCGTCGTAGGCGGCCACAAACTCCATGCCCGCCCCGGCGATGGCCCGCTTCACTTCCTCCAGCGTGTAGGCTCTCTGGAAATGGGTCTCCTGGTAGCGCTTAAACAGCTCTCCCTCCTCGCGGACGAAAAGCGTCAGATCGTACTCATTGATCCACTCCTCCTCGTCGAAGGTGTTCTCCCAGATAAAGCTGCCGTCGTCCCTGGCCTCGGCGATCGTGGAATCCCCCAGAAGCTCCCTGTATTTATAGAGGTATTCAGATCGAAAATGAAAATGCCGCCGGGATCCAGATAGTTGTTGACCAGCTCACAGACCGTCTGCAGATCCTCCCACTCCAGCAGATAGTTCATGGAATCGCAGATGCTCACGACGGCCCGCACCGTGCCGAAGAGCTCAAACTCCCGCATATCCTGCAGAAGATAGAGGATATCGTGCCCGGACTGGGCCCGCTTCTCCATGGCAATCTGCAGCATCTCCTCCGAGAGATCCACGCCGATCATATCATAGCCCGCATGCGCCAGAAGCTCCGTCACGCTCCCCGTGCCGCAGCCCAAGTCCAGCACCAGGCCGTCCTCCACGCCGTGCTCCCGCAGAAGCCCGGTGAGGTAGTCGCACCACTCCCCGTAGGGAATGTTGTCCATAAACATGTCGTAGACCGCCGCAAATCCAGTGTATGCTCCATCCTCCATCCCTCTCTTCTTCTCTTAGAATCCAGCATATCATACCAATTTTCGGGCAGAAAAGCAACTGGTTCTTGATTATTCCACCGGGTTTGCTTATACTTGTCCTATGAAAAACAGTTTTATTATCCGAACCATACGCCGGTCGCTGGTGCGCCGGTTCATATTTCCCGTCATCCTCCTTCTCCTCAGTTTCTGGCTGCTGGTGTCCTTTTCCGATGTCAATCCATTTTTCACGGTGCGGCTCTCCTCGGAGGACTATTTTGACGAGTACGCGGCGCACACCGGCGAAAAAGTCCGCGCGGAGGCGGATGAGCTTTTCTACACCGGCTGCGATTACACGGTGAACGGCCGGGTGAGGGGACATTACTATTACACGCTCATGGACGGCCGCTGCCAGTTCTATATACTGCCCGCCAGACGGGGCGGCCATGCCGGCCAGCCGGAACCGGTGCTGCGCCATCAGACGGTGAAGGGGCATCTGTACCAGATGGACGACGGCGAATTTTCCCAGCTTCTGGATCTGATGGCGGAGGACATCGGCTGGACGCGCCAGGGAATCGGCGCGGTCTCCACTCCCGTCGCCGTCTCGGGCGTGTACCGCTACGAGCACATGCGTTTTCTCGTGCTGCCGGTCGCGCTGATCTGCGCCGTCATCGCCATGTCCGACATCTGCGCCTCGCTCCTCTACATCGCGTTTCCGCTCCGGTCGCCGACGTTTAAGCACCTGCGAAAGTACGGGGAGGTGCAGACACTCCTCCCCAAGGTGGAGATGGAGATCCGGCACACGCGGATGGCGAAGGCCGGAAGCATTTTCCTGACCCAGAGCTATCTCATCAACCTGGACACCGTGCGGACGATGATCCTGCCGCTGGAGTCCGTGGTGCGGGTCTACCAGCACGGACACATCCGCTGGTTTCTCGGACTCGTGGGGAAACGCCTCAGGATCAGCTACTCGCTCTATGTGCTGACCGACGACGGGACGACCTACGAGTTGGGAAGAAAAAGAGGGAGGAGCTGGAGCATATTCTTAAGATTCTGGAGAGGAAGTATGGGGGGATTGAGGTGGGGTATCATGAATAAAAGGAAGGGGTTTTAGCAGAGAGGGTTTCGCGGAAGGCGGGGGCCGGGAACGATGCGTGAAGGCTGGCAGCTGCGGGAGACTCGATGGGTGGGACTAAGATCCGGCGTGTGGGACGCTTCTGGGGACCGAGGGTATTCGATCAAAATTTCTGATGAAATTTTGCTCTCCGTAACCCTCTTTTCGTTTGACGTTGTGCGTCAAACGAAACCCCAGAGCGTCCCGCACGCCGGATCTAAGTCCCACCGAATCGAGCCTCGAGCAGCCGCCAGCCTTCACGCATCGTTCCCGGCTTCTCGGGCTTTTGGGGAAAAAAGTATTGTTAAAGGATAGGTTTCTTTTATTCTTGAGGGGGGTGGTTGATTTTGTAGGCCTGGGTGCCCCAGGCGCCCAGGGCTGTTAGGGCGGGGGTGAGGGAGGTTCCCAGGGGGGTGAGGGAGTATTCTACTCTTGGGGGGATCTCGTTGTATTGGCGGCGGGTGATGATTTTGTGGGTTTCCAGGGACTTGGAGAGCATCAGGCTGGAAATGCCGGGGAGGCGGCGCTGGAGTTCGTTGAAGCGGATGGTTTCCTGTTGGCTGAGCTCCCAGAGGATCCGGAGCTTCCATTTTCCGCTGAGCAGGTCTAAGGCGTATTTACGGGGCAGTCGTTCATAGTTTCTTTTCCTTTACTTAGTTTTTTCTTAGTTGATTATTATTTTTTGCGTACTTGATGGTTTTGTGCGGATAGTTATAATTTTAAGTACAGGCGCCGGAATTGTAAAGGAGAATTGGAATGAATGTACTGAATGTGATGGAAATGCGGACCAGTGTCCGCGCGTATGCTCCGCGGGCGGTGGAGAGGGATATGATGGAAACGATTTTGAGGGCGGGCGGCTCGCGCCTGTGTTTGGGAGGTTTCATGTGACGGTGGTGGAACATCCGGAGCTTTTACGGGACATTGACCGGGTCACTCTGGATATGATGCTGCATTCTGGGAATGATTTTCTGGAAAAGAGAGCCTCAACCGAAGGATATGCACCGCTTTACGGCGCGCCAGCTCTGATTATTCTCTCTGCGCCGGGTGGAAATGACGCGAATGGGTTTAACATGGCAAATGTCTCCTGTGCGGCGGAGAATATGATTCTTGCGGCCACGGAGCTGGGGCTGGGGAGCTGTTTTGTCATGGGGCCGATGATGGCCTTCGCGAACCCGGAGCTGGCGGGACGTCTTGGGCTCCCGGAGGGGTATGTTCCGCTGGTCGGGGTGCTGGTGGGGTATGCTCTGCACGGGCTTAAGAGCAATATGAGAAACGAGTCGGGGAATGTGACCTGGCTGGAATAGGATTTCCTGTTTGCAGGATGGGTAAAACGCAGGGCGCATGACCGGATCAGTCATGCCGCCCTGCGGGTGTTTATACCGGGATATCTTATAGTTCGTAGCCTTTGAGGCGGATGTATTCCTTGATGAGCTCCACGGTCTCATCCAGATCGAAATTGGTGGTGTTGATCGGGAGATCGTAGTTTTTCACGTTCTGCCAGTCCTCGCCGGTGAAATAGAAGTAGAAGTCTTTTCGCTCTTTGTCGATCTTTTTGATGCGCTTCTTGGCCCGCACCTCGTCGATGCAGTCCACCTCCATCACGCGCTCCACGCGTCTCACGTCGTCGGCGTAGACGAAGATGCGGATGAGGCCTTCCAGATCTTCCTCCTGGTAGAGGATGTAGTCGGCTGCGCGTCCCACAATGATGCAGGACTCCTCCGCGGCCAGCTGGCGGATGACCGCCGACTGGAACTTGAACAGGTTTTCCGGCGTGGTCAGGCGGTCGCCGATGGACGGCGTCCCCATGGACGGCTTCATGCCGCTGACGATGCGGTAGAGAAGATTATTGCCCGCCTTCTCGTCCGCCAGGCGGAAATACTGCTCCCCCACGGCGCTCTTTTCGGCGGTAAGCCTTAAAATCTCCTCGTCATAAAAGTTGATGCCCAGCTCCTGGGACAAACGCTTTCCGACAATGCGGCCGCCGCTGCCGTACTCGCGGTTGATGGTGAGAACCAGTTTTTTCTTGTCTTTCATGTGGCTGCCTCCCCTGCTTCTGGTATTGATATCTATGGATCTATTTTAGCACAGAGAGGTGGGGTTGACAACCGACAAAAGAAATACGGCCCCCGCCCGAAGGCAGAGACCGTCTCCCGTTTCCATATTCATTTTACAAAATCCTAGAAGAACTTCGCGATGTAGCCCTGAACGAAGATCACGATGATGAACAGCGGAAGGAAATATGTGACATAAATCCTCGCCCACCGCGGGAACTTGATTCCCTCTCCGGCGTTGGCCTCCTTAAGGAATTTCTCAAAGCCCCAGCCGTAGCGGTTCGTACAGAACAGAAGGTACACCAGGCTGCCCAGAGGCAGAAGGTTATTGCTCACGATGAAGTCCTCCAGATCCAGGACGGCGCTGCCCTCTCCGAACGGCATGAATCCGCTCCAGACATTGTAGCCCAGCACGCAGGGCAGGGACAGCAGAATGATAACGACCGCGTTGATCACGACCGCCTTCTTCACCGTGCAGCCAGTTAAATCCGTGGCAAAGGAAACGATGTTCTGGAACACCGCGATGACCGTGGAAACCGACGCGAACGCCATAAACAGGAAGAACAGCGCTCCCCACAGGCGGCCGCCCGCCATGTTGTTGAATACGTTCGGCAGTGTAATGAAGATCAGCGACGGGCCGGCATCCGGCTGGATGTTGAAGGCAAAGCAGGCCGGGAAAATGATAAGTCCCGCCGTAAACGCCACAAACGTGTCCAGAATCGTCACATTGATGGCCTCGCCCAGAAGGCGCTTCTCCTTGCCGATATAGCTTCCGAAAATGGCCAGCGCGCCGATACCGATGCTGAGGGTAAAGAATGACTGCGCCAGCGCCTCATAGAGCACCAGGCCGATGCCCGCCTCGGTCATCTTGCTGAAATCGGGCTTCAGATAGAACTCCAGGCCGGGGCCGCTGCCTTCCATCAGAACGGAATTTCCAGCCAGAACCACCATCAGAAGCAGGAGGCAGACCATCATCCATTTAGTGATCTTCTCCACGCCGCCCTGGAGGCCCTGCGCACAGATCGCAAAGCAGCCGACAACCACCAGAACCATGAAGCCCAGCATCAGAAGCGGATCCGCCAGCATATTGCTGAACTCTCCGGCCACCTGGTCTGCATTTAAACCGGCGAAATCGCCCATAAGCATCTTAAAGAAATAGCAGATCATCCATCCGGCCACCGTCGTGTAGAACATCATCAGCACATAGTTTCCCGCCATGGCGAAATACTTCTCGATGTGCCACTTGCTCCCCTTCGGCTCCAGAATGTCAAATGACAGCGCCGCACTCTTCTGGCTGGCGCGCCCCACGGCAAACTCCATGGCCACGATCGGCAGGCCCATGATTGCCAGAAACAGTATGTAGATCAGCACGAACGCAGCGCCGCCGTACTGTCCCACAATGTACGGAAATCTCCATACATTTCCGAGACCGATGGCGCACCCCGCAGAGATCAGGATAAAGCCCAGCCTCGATGAAAACTTTTCTCTTCCCATACCTATATTCTCCTTAAAAAATAGTACCTTGCATATTGTACTACAGAATCCCTGGAAGGACAAGGCTTTTTGAAGATAAAGCTTTGACGCGCCAGCTCAGCTGAGCCCCCAATGAAAGGAGCAGCCCATGAAGACAAATCCAATCCTCACGAAAACCGACCTCTCTTCTCTATTAAGAGAAAGCATCAACTCCGAAACACTGTCTCCGGAAAGCGTGCTCGATCTGCTTGCATCTGCCCAGAAGGAACAGGTGAAAAAATTACACCCTTACGCCATCACGCCGCCGGCAGGCGGGGGCGGCCGCTGGCAGACCTGGTATAAAGAATCCGGAGGAAAGCGCAGGAACGTCAAAGCACAGACGGAGGACCAGCTGTGGGACAAGCTGGTTCCCCTGTATTTTCCCGCTTCGCCCGGCGGCGGCCTGACGTTTCACCGGCTGTATGAGGAATGGCTGGACTACAAGCAGACGCTGACCGGCAGCCCCAACACGATCAAGCGGCACAGGCAGCACTACCGCAGATATTTTGAGCGCTCCGCCCTTCACAGCAGGAACATCTGCCGGCTCGACGTGCTGCTGCTGGAAACGGAATGCAACCGCATCATAAGAGAATTTAACCTTTCCCGCAAAGAATGGTGCAATGCCAAAACCATCCTGAACGGAATGTTTCCTACGCCGTCCGCAAAAAATATCTGGGCGAAAATCCGATGAGCAGCGTGCAGATACTGGTAAAATACCGGCAGGTAGTCAGAAAAACAGGGAAAACAGAGACGTATAACTCCGATGAACTGGAAAAGTTAAATGAATTTCTGGATCAGATGTATGCAGAAACCGGGGACAGCGCCTGCCTGGCCATAAAAATAAACTTTATGCTGGGCCTGCGCGTCGGGGAACTGGTGGCGCTGAAATGGGAGGATTTTGCGGACGACAAACATCTGCACATTGTCCGCGAGGAGGTGAGAAATCAGGTGACAAACCAGATCTGCGTGGTCGAACACACGAAGACGCACAAAGACCGGTTTATCGCGCTTATCCCCAGGGCGATCGAGCATTTCAATGGAATGGAGCGCCAGGGAGACTATATTTTCATGCGGAATGGAAAGCGGATCACGGCGGGCCGCATTGCGTCTCTTCTGAGGAAATACGCCCGCTCCCAGGGTGTGCCAGTCAAATCCAGCCATAAGATACGGAAAACCTTTGCCAGCAATCTGAACGCGGCCGGCGTCCCGCTGGACTGCATACGGGAGTTGCTGGGACACAGCAGCCTGTCCACCACGCTGGGGTATATTTACAATCCATTGACGGAGGATGAGACGTACCAGCTGCTTGTGAATGCATTGCAGACGACTGTCTAAGGCTGTCTTCAGACTGGCAGGCATGAAAAAAGCAGAACCCACTGAAAAATCAATGGGTTCTGCTTTTTATAAGAGCTGCTGACGGGAATCGGACCCGTGACCTCCGCACTACCAATGCGACGCTCTACCGACTGAGCCACAGCAGCATTTTTTGTTGTCGCTTGGCGACCTCAGTTATATTATCATGGATAAATGGATTTGTCAACAAAATATTTTAAAAAACTTCAATTTTCGTTTTTACATTGCAAAACCAAAGGGATTCTTCTATACTGGATATATTAGATATGCATTAAGATTCTGTAAGAAAGCGAGCTGATCCCATGGCGGACCAATGGATTGTCTACCTGCAAAAATTTCTCCGCGCACTGCGCGGCGCGTGCCCTATTATTCTGTTTTTTCTTATTTCATTTGCGGCGGTCTACAAATTATCCGGCCTGCAGTACGTTATCGTGGCCTCGGTTCTCACTGTGTTTTTCCAGATCCGGCACAAACAGAATAACAACACGCTGCTCCGCTACATCCGCCTGGTGGTTATCGGCGGACTCCTGGTGGTGATGGCATACATAAGCTCCTTAAGCTTCGCGGCCTGCGTTCTTTTAAATCTGGCGATTCCGTTTATACTGGTCTTCACCCAGAGTTCCCAGTTTAACCCGAAGGGGTATTTTTCCTACGCGATGATTTTTGTCTTCCTCTCCCTCATGCCTCCGGAGAACGTTTCCGGGCTGTGGAAGGAGCTCATCGCGTTCTGGTGCTGCACGCTGTTTCTGGCGGCCTCCATCGCCCTCTACCGCCGGCTGACGGCCAGCCCGGCCAGGGCTCCCCTAAATCCGGGGCAGATTCTCGGGAGATCTCCGCCCTCATCCCGCTCCTCGCGCGCCCGGAGCGCCAGAAGGAGCTGGAACAGCGTTTTGCCGCGCTGCTGCAGGGCTTCCACAGTCTCTCCTACCATCAGAAATTCTTTTCCTATCAGACGCGGGAGAACCAGCTGCACGACATGATTTCCACCCTAATCCAGCGTTTCTCCTACATGATCGCCGACCACGAGTGGCGCGGTGAGCTGGACGAGGCACGCATCCAGGCGCTCGATCAGCTCTCGGCGTTTCTGGCAGAGCTGTCCGCCGATCTGGAACATGGCTCCCACCAGGCGGCCGTCGGGAGGGCGCAGTCTCTCTTAAATGACATGAACATACCGGAAGGACGCGTGCGCATTTTCTGCCGCAGCCTTCTGCACATGGCGGTGCTGATTCTCGAGACCAGCGCGCCCGGGGAAAACGCGGCGCATCCGGCACGCCGGGAAAAGCGCTTCGACCTGCTCCGCCAGATTAAGAGCCGCCTCACCACGGAATCCTTCGAGATGCGTTTTGCCATGCGCCTGTCCATCGTCATGACCGTAAGCTGTACGGTCAGCTACCTGCTGCCCATCACCCATTCCTACTGGATCCCGATGAACGCGTTTCTTCTGATCCAGCCCAGCTACGAGGACAGCAGCTACCGCATGAAAACCCGCCCCATCGGGACACTCATCGGCTGTCTGATCGAATTTATCGCCTACCCGCTTCTGCCGGGCATCGGCGGGCAGCTGCTATTTTCACTCCTCATGATCTCGCTCATGTACTGCTCCATGCCGGGCACCTGGTATCAGCCGGTTTTCTCCACCTGCTACGCCCTGACGCTGGCATCCATGACCATGAACGAGCACACGGCCATCACGCTCCGCCTGGTGTATCTGGGAGCGGCGGTCGCCATCGTCTTCATCGTGAACCGCTTCTTCTTCCCCATGCGCCGGGAGACGCAGTTTGCCTACAGTATAAAGGCCCTGTTCCGCCTTCACAACCATTACTGGGACATCATCCGCAGCGGCCTCTACGGCCTCACCAGCCTGTCCGTCTCCTGCGAGATACTGACGCATTTTCATATGAATTACTCGGAATGCGCGGCGTATCTGAAGAAAAGCACGTCGCCGTCGCGGGATGAGCTTAAGGAGGCGCTTCTCATCCTCTGGCACATGTTCTCGGAGCTGGAGCAGATGCATTATCTGGTGCGCACAAAGAGCATCGGCCTGGAGGAGAACGCCGCGTTTCTGCGGATGATCGACGCGATCCAGGAGGAGCTCTATCCCATCATCGCGCTGGAGAACTTCCCGCGGCTGGAAGAGGAGCTCCACTACCAGAATCCGGATGTCACCTATGTGCTGACAGAGTATTTAAAGCATGCGAAGATGCTGTTGAAGTATAAGGGGAGTATCCCGTTTTAGACTGTTATATGCAAAAAGATGCCATGAATCGTATGGCATCTTTTTTCGCTAAATATAATATCCCTTCCGCAATATATCTTCTGTCTTTTCCAGTGTTTCCATCGCCCTCTCCGGCTCTTGATCGGCCACCGCTTTCACAAGATAATTGACAAGACATGACGGTCCGCTTAAAGAATTTTTAAAGGAATCTCCCTGAATGCTGCAAAACAGCGTCACATCACCAATTTTTACAATCCCCTCTTTTTCAGGTGTTGTCATTAGGATTATTTTGATGCCAGACTCCTTCATCAGATTCAGAAGGCTGGAGGTCGTTCTGGAATACCGGGGGAACGTGAATGCAAGACACACATCTTCAGGACCTGTCTCCGTCAGTTCTTCCGGAAACATCATCCCCACTGACTCGATCAAACGAATTCTCGGTCTGATCTGTCCCAGGCGGGACGCAGCGTAATAAGCCAGAGAAAAAGAACTTCTCATTCCCAGTACGTATACATTTCTCGCCCCCGACAACATCTTCACCGCTTTTTCCAACGCTTCATCAGAAACCATCTCCAACGTTCGATTAATGTTCATTATATCATTCTCCGCCGTCTCCCGAAGCATCTGATTGTGCGGTGTGTTTTTCGGAATCTGAACAAAGCGCTCCGGCAGACTTACTTTGCTCATCACCGAGTCCTGTATATCCCTCTGCAGTTCGCTGTATCCCCTGTACCCCATAGTTCTGGCAAAACGAATCACCGTAGTCGTGCTGACTCCAATGCGAAGGGCGATGTCATCCAGCGTCAGGAACGCACAGGAATCGTAATTTTTCAAAAAATAATCGGCAACATTTCTCTGGGACGGAGTAAATGTGCTGTACATTTCCTGAATTTTCGCTCTTAACATGGGAATTACCTCTTTTCTCTGCCATGATTATATTAAGTCAATCATAAACGATCCGCCAAACATTTGTCAATCTTTACCAATTTAAAACCTGGCGATCTCGCGCCCGCTGGTTATCTCAGCATCCGGGTAGCGACTGGCTACACGCAGCAAATAATTAAGCTTATCGATACGTTCCCCCGATCGGGCGCTCCATTTTCTGAATAGGGGCCTGCAGACCTACTGAGAAATCCATAACCACATCCCCGATCACACCTCCTGAACGCCCCGAGGGAATTGCAATCAGCTTTTTTTCTTTTCCATACCTGTATGTGTCCATAGCCTCGGTAATCGTTCCCACCTGATTGGGCTTCAAAATAAATCCATCTACCGCATTCAGACTGCAGGCCTTTTCCAGGCGCTTCCTGTTAGTGACAATCAGATCATCTCCTATCAGATATGTGTTTTCAAGCTCCTTATGAGCCTTCACATACCCTGTCCAGTCATCCTGATCCAAAAGATCTTCTACAAATAAAAACGGGAATTTCCGGCTCAGACGTTTCACATAGTCGATCAGTTCTTCATTTGTCACCCGCCTTCCATTCAGGAGATAGGTTTCCGTATTCCGATCATACATTTCACTGGATGCACAGTCCAACGCATAGACTATTCTGCCACCGCAGCCGCACGCTTCTGCCGCAGCCTGCATCAATTCCAAAACACGTTCTGGATCTTCCGATGGTGCCGCATAGCCGAAGGAACCGCCCAGAAGCGGCATTCCTCCATTTTGATAGTGACAAATCGTCGTCTCCAGCTCCTGAAAGACGCGCACACCGATTTCGACTGCTTCCTCCATACTTTCCGCTCCGTACGGCACCAGAAGAAATTCGTTAAACGGCTGAACCAGCCTTCCATACCTGCCGCCATTAATGACATTGAATGTAGGAATTGGAAGCTTTTTCGGTGTCTGACCATTTATATAAACATAAAGAGGCTGACCGCAGGTCAGTGCAGCCGCACGCAGACAGGCCAGAGATACACTGTAAATACTGTTGCCTCCCAGTATTTTCTTATTATCCGTCCCATCCAGTTCAATCATACAAGTGTCAATCGCTCTTTGGTCGGTCACTTCCATGCCGATAATCGCCGGCCCAATCACCTCGTTAACCATCTGGACCGCCCGATAAACTGTCATTCCATGATAATGTTCCAAATCGTTATCGCGCAGAACCACCGATTCATGCTTTCCCACAGAACTCCCTGTCGGAGCACTGCCGACTCCGACCGTTCCCCCCTCCGTATGTACCTCCACCTCCAGCATAGGCCTGCATTTGCAGTCCAACAGCTGTCTTGCAACCACTTTTTTTATGGTCGATCTGCTCACAAATCCCCACCTCCATTTTCCACAATCCCAGAAGTGCGCACAGGAACGTAGAGCACATTAAAATCACAGAGATTCGTTCCGGTATTTCCGGTAACCACTGCATCCCCCAGCGCCGCAAGTGCTTCATGGCTGCTATGCCCCCGCAGCGCATCCCGCAAATCAACGCCTGCCCTGGCCGCCCTGCACAAAGTCTGGGAATCTGTCATTCCCCCGGCAGCCATTGTTGTTCCATCTGTTCCTTCCGTGTCAATTGACAAGAGACAGCTCCCCGGAATCCTGGATGCAGCCAGAGCAAATCCTGCCGCCATCTCATGGGAAGGCCCGCCATGCCCTTTTATTTTTCTGTCATCCTCAATCCGTGTCGTCGTCTCTCCGCACGAAATAACAAACAAGGGCGCTCTGAATGGTCGTCTATTCTCCTGGATTTCTCTTGCCAGACATGCCATAAAGGTTCCCGCCTCACAGCTCTCACCTTCCATAAAAGTAGAAAGAATCACAGCATTTATCCCCATCTTTCTAGCAATCTCCATCGCACAGGTACAGCTGTCAGGAACCGTATTCAATACAAAATATGTGTTTCCCGGAAAGTTTTTTGGTGTTTCACGCTCCTCTGTCCCATTCATAATGTATTCCACTACGGAATACGGAAGCCTGTCTTTTAAGCAAAATTCTTCGATCATATCCCTTGCATCTTTGAACGTAGTCTGATCTGGCCCCATCGGCGTTCCCACATAATCTTTCCATGGAATACTCATATCTGTCGTCGCCGGTTTTCCCACCGCATCACTGATTCCTATTCCAATCAGCTCTGCTCCTCTCTTTCCAATGCGTTCAGCCAGCCTCCCGCCGTTCATCTGAGAAATATGGCGGCGCACCGCATTAATTCTGTAAATATCCGCTCCCGACTTAAGGAGCACATCGGTCGCCTGCATTTCTTCCTCAAGCGTAATTTCCTCCACCGGGCAGCTCATAAGAGCAGAGCTTCCGCCACTCATCACCAGAATAAACAGGTCGTCCGCTGTCGCCTGATCTACAAGCTTTAATATTTCCAGACAGGCTTCATAGCCCTGACGGTTGGGAATAGGATGTCCGCCCTCAAATACACGCACGCGGGAAAACACATCCTCCTCCCTGCATTTCACAATGATAATCCCACCGGTCAGTCGATCCCCCAGCACATCCTCCACAGCCTTTGCCATGGCATTGCATGCCTTCCCCGCCCCAATCAGATATACATTTCTTTTTCTTTCCAGATCCCACGTTCTGGTCCCTATTTTCAGAAGATTCCCTTTCAGACTTATCAATTCTTTTATGCGTTTGTAAGAATCCAGGCGTTCCAGCACCTGCTCCGTCAATTCGAGAACGAATGTCCTGGACGCTGTGACCCCATGATCCAGAAGCTGTTCCCAGTTTTTTATTTTTCTGTCCATATTCCCTCCTTTTTGTGTACCTTATAAAACATTTATTTTAGTATATTATACTACATTTATTTTGTCAATATCGGTTTTATTTCCTTGTTTTGTTATTTTATATTGTCATTTTGCATTTTTATTTTGTCTTTTATTGTGATATTTTTCTTTTATATTGACAAATAATGTCTTATATAATACATTATTTATAGTAAATAATACACCATGCCTTATAAAACATTTTGAACTGCCAACAAACCTGTCTATGCGAAAATGCGCGAAAGGAGCGAACCATTTTGTTCAGAATTGGAATTGACGTAGGAGGAACCTTCACCGATGTAACTCTTTTAAACGCCGAAACCGGACGTTACTACACATATAAGCTGTCCTCCACTCCAGAGGATCAGTCTATCGCCATCATGAACGGCGCATCGGAAATCCTCAAATTGTATCAGGTTTCCCCAAAGGAAATTGATTATTTCGGGCACGGAACCACTGTAGCAACAAACATGATTATAGAAAGAAAGGGGCCAAAACCGCACTGCTGACCACAAAAGGGTTTGGAGACCTGCTGGAAATCGGACGCCAGGTACGCCCCAGTCTCTATAATCTGCAGGAAGACAAGCCCGAGCCGCTTGTCCCCAGATCACTTCGAAAAGAAGTCGACGAGCGTATTTTAGCGGATGGTTCAGAATTAAAAGAAGTGTCTCCCAACCAGGTTAAAGAAATACTTTTAAAACTAAAAAAGGAAAACGTCGCTTCCGTCGCAGTATGCTTCCTTTTCTCCTACCTGAATCATTCCCACGAGGAAATCGTGGAAAAATGCATTAAGGAAGTGTGGCCGGATGTGTATTATTCCATATCCTCCACCATCATCCCTGAGTTTCGGGAATTTGAACGTCTGAGCACAACTGTCATAAATTCTTACCTGGGGCCCAAAATGAAGCAGTACATTGACAACCTGCATCAAAGGGTGAGCAGCATGGGAATTGATGTGGAACCCTATATCACGCAGTCCAACGGAGGTGTAATGTCCATCAGCTCCACAGTGGAGACCCCTGTCCAGACTGCCCTCTCCGGCCCCAGCGCCGGTGTCGTTGGAGCCATATACGTAGCTGAATCTGCCGGTTTTAACAACCTCATTACCTACGACATGGGCGGAACCAGTACCGATGTATCTCTCGTTATGAACGGAACACCTGAATACACCACCAAGCGCAAGGTATGCGGCCTGCCTTCCGGCATCCCCATGATCGATGTTCATGCGGTAGGTGCCGGCGGAGGCTCCATCGCCCATCTGGACAATGCAGGCGCACTGAAAGTCGGCCCCGAAAGCGCAGGCGCTGATCCAGGACCGGCGGCGTACGGACTCGGAGGCGAAAATCCCGTAGTCACCGATGCAAACATTGTTCTAGGCCGAATTAACCCCACCCACTTCCTGGGCGGGCGGATGACCATACACGCCGACCTGGCACGCAAGGTTATCAGCGAGAAGCTCGCCTCTCCCATGAACATGACCGTCGAACAGGCAGCTTCCGGAATCATCAGTGTTGTAAATTCCAATATGGCCCGCGCCATCCGCGTTATCACGGTAGAAAGAGGTTACAATCCATCCGATTTCACGCTTGTCGCCTATGGCGGCGCCGGACCGCTTCACGCGGTATCTCTCGCGAGAGAAATGAACATCGGAAAGGTTCTTCTTCCGCCCAACCCAGGAACGCTCTGTTCTCTCGGTCTTCTGACAGCCGACATACGCAAGAGTTATGTCCGCACCAGCATGATGAATTACGACAGCTGTTCTCCCGATGCCATTAACGACATCTTCAGAAACCTGATGGGTGAAGGACAGGACTGGCTCGACACCGAACACGTTTCCTCCGAAAACCGCCGGTTTCACAATGTCATAGAGATGCGCTACATCGGACAGAACTATGAGCTGCAGATTCCGGTATCATCCAACACGCTGGATATGGAAGACATACAGGCTCTGAAAGAGGCCTTCTTTAAAGAACATGAAAAAAACTACGGATACTTTAACCCCACTGCTCCCATCCAGCTTGTCAATTTCAGGAGCGAAGCCATCGGTATTGTAACAAAGCCCGGCCTCTCCACGCTGGAGCACAAAACGGAAGATCCGGCCGACTGCATTATAGAATACAGGGATGTCTTCTTTGACGAAACTGGTTTCATAAACTGCCCCGTCTATGACCGGGAAAAACTGGGACAGACAGAACGGATTGAAGGTCCCTGTATCATCGAACAGATGGATTCCACCTCTGTCATACCGCCCAAGGCCTGGTTTTTAGTAGATCATTATGGAAACATTATCGTCACAGTCTAATACAGAAAGAGAGGTAAGTATTTATGAGTACATACATTGACGGCATTCTGCTGGAGGTGATCAGCAATACATTCATGTCCATCGCCGAGGAAATGGGCGCCGTTCTGACAAAATCTGCTTACTCCACAAATATCAAGGAACGCAAAGACTGTTCCTGCGGTGTCTTTGACATAGACGGCCATACCATTGCCCAGGCGGAGCATATCCCTATGCATCTCGGTTCCATGCTGGAAATTGTAAACCAGATTAAAAGCAACTACAGCAATGAGGAAATCCATGACGGAGATATGTTCATTGCAAACGATCCATATAACGGAGGCGGAACGCATCTTCCGGATATCACGATCGCCCAGCCAGTCTTTTTTGAAAATGAACTGATTGCTTATGTTGTAAACATCGCACACCACAACGATGTGGGCGGACGCGTCCCTGGCTCCAATGCCGCCGATTCTTCCTCCATCTACGAGGAAGGAATACGGATTCCTCCGGTGAAAATTTTCTCCCAGGGTGTTCTCCAGGAAGATATTTTACGGTTAATTCTTTTAAACTGCCGTGTTAATGATATCCGGCGAGGAGATCTTCATGCCCAGTTTGCGTGCAACCGAAAAGGAACGCAGCGTGTCCAGGAAGCCTGCAAAAAATTTGGCCGGGAAATGATTCTCGCCGCCATGGCAGAGCTCCTAAATTATTCTGAGCGTAAAATGCGGCTGGCAATCGCAGCCCTCCCTAATCAGACAATGTCCTTTACCGACTATCTGGACTCAGACGGAAAAGGCAGCGGCCCTGTTCCCATTCGCATCACTATCACCATAAAGGAGGATGAAATTTTCCTGGATTTCACCGACAATGTACCGCAGGTAAAGGGAGCTCTCAATCTGACCGAGACTGCGCTGCGGGCATGTGTATACTACAGTTTAAAATGTATCATTGATCCCACGCTGCCCTCCAACGGCGGCTACTACCGTCCCATTCACATCCGCACCACTCCCGGCACGCTGGTGTGCTGCAACGACACAGCGGCTGTGGCTGGACGCACTGATACAGCCCAACGTGTTGTCAGTGTGATTTTCGGTGCCATGGCCCAGTTGGTTCCCCATCAGATCATTGCCGGAAGCCACGATGCCATCACAGGAATTTATTTCGGCGGAACCGATCCTGATACTCATAAATTCTACGTATACGTTGAAACTCTGGCCGGAGGAAGCGGCGCCCGTTTCAACAAGGATGGGCTGGATGCAGTGCAGGTGCATATGACCAACACCTCCAACCTTCCCATTGAAAGCCTGGAGACAGAATATCCTCTAAGGGTCGAGCAATGCAGCCTGATTCCTGATTCCGGCGGTGCAGGACAGTACAGAGGCGGACTGGGAATCCGAAAGGATATCCGTATCATTGGACATGACTGCACATTTTCCGTGAAAGCCGACCGGCAAAAGCTGGCTCCCTGGGGGCTTTTCGGGGGAAAGGACGGGTTTCATAGGACAAGTGGTTGTAAATCCCGACACAGCGGATGCCGCTGTTATCGATTCTAAAAAGTCAAACATGCTTCTTTCCGCCGGAGGCGTTCTAAGCTGCCGCACACCGGGAGCCGGCGGCTACGGAGATCCCTCCAAAAGGGACCGGAACCTTATTATCCGGGATCTGGAACAGGGATTTATCACACCCCAGTGTGCAAAAAAAGATTACGGTCTGACGGACGAAGAAATCCATCAGATACACCTATATGAAATGAATTAAAAGGAGGTAAGATTTATGAGCGCGATTCAAACTGTTGTATACGATTTTGGAACTCTTAGTTTTCTTATGTTAGTCGCTTTCTTTATCCGAAAGCATGTAAAGCTGTTTCAGGATCTCTACCTTCCTGCCTCCCTGATTGCAGGTTTTCTCGGCCTCCTTCTCGGGCCGCAGATTCTGGGAAAAGTGAGCCCAATATGTCTTCCAGTCACTTCCACCATCGGCTCCTGGGCAGGCGTACTGACTGCAGTCGTATTTTCTGTTTCGTTTCTGGGTGCAAAACAGAAGGATTTTGGTGAAGCAGCGCTCTCTACCTCCGTGCACGCTGGTATCGGACATCAGCTCCAGGTTGTGGTAGGGCTTATATGCGCTTACATCTTTATTACATTTTTCGGTTACGACTTTCCGCTGGGCTTCGGCCTGACGCCCGTGTTCGGATTCTACGGCGGACATGGAACAGCGCTCTCAGCTGGTACTCTGTTTCAGGAAAATGGCTGGGAAGCTGGACTGGATGTTGCAAATA
Organism: Clostridia bacterium UC5.1-2E3; assembly: GCA_001304875.1. Lineage (GTDB taxonomy): Bacteria > Bacillota > Clostridia > Lachnospirales > Lachnospiraceae > Ventrisoma > Ventrisoma faecale. Next base: position 56,858 of record BBZO01000012.1, on the reverse strand, counting down.
CTATGGCCACCGCCGGCCTTGTATGCGGCGTCGTCTTCGGAGTCATTATGATCAATATTGCCGCCAGAAAAGGAAAGACCCTGTATGTACGTCAACCCTCCCAGATTCCCAGAGAGGTTAAAATCGGATATGTGGAGCCGGAAAAACGCACCTCCATTGGCTCAGGCGTCACTTTCAACGATGTTATCGACCCGTTCGGTTTTGCACTCTGCTGGTGCGGACTGATCTGTACGCTCGGATATATGGTCAGAAACCTTTTAATCGCCATCCACCCCATTTTATCCAACATTCCCTGGTTTGCATGCTGTCTGATTCTCAGCATGATCGTGGGAACCCTCTGCAGAAAAACTGGGTTTGACCGTTATATCGACCGCCCATCCATGCAAAGAATTTCCGGCTTCACCATGGATTTCCTGGTCACCTCTGCACTGGCAACTTTGAACCTCGAAACAGTGGCAACATATTTTGTTCCACTGGCTGTTACAATCCTATGTACACTCCTTGCCAACTGGATTGCATACCCTTACTTTGGAGCAAAGCTTTTTAAGCGTGATGCATTTGAAAGAACGGTTGGCGCTTTTGGACAAGGCTGCGGCGTTTTAGCTACTGGACTCATGCTCGTCAGAATTGTAGATCCGCAGGGCGAATCCACCGCCGCTGATGCCATTGCCGCCTCCAGCACCATCGGATATCTATGGATGATCCCCTATTTTACATTGGGGCCAGTCGTATCATTTACCTGGAGCTTTGGCCTCCAGCTCGGCATCGCCGTAGCTCTGTTAATTGTGTTTCTCATTATCGGCCGGCTCATATTCTGGCAGAAACGCCCTGCCTGGGAGACACAGGAAAAACACTATGATAATTAGAAGGAGAAGCCATGTACTTTGAAAAGGTTTCCATTCATCTGCAGGGGGATTTATCCTTCCCCCTGCCCCCTCTCCATCGGGTACTGCAAGAGTTTGACCATTCTCATCTGAGTGCACCTGAAATAGAGGCTTCGACCCGCGACGCACTCTCTTTTTAAAAACCGAAAACCTGTCAGGAAAAACCATCGGAATCACCGCGGGAAGCAGAAAAATACAAAATCTTGAACATATTCTCAAGACTGCGGTTTGTATTCTGAAAGATGCAGGGCAACCCCCATCATTATCCCGGCCATGGGCAGCCACGGGAACGCCACAGCCGAGGGCCAGGCAAAACTTCTTGAGAGTCTGGGAATTACAGAAACAGCCATCGGGGCCAAAATCGTTTCCTCCATGGATACAGAACAAATTGGGCAGATAAAAGACTGGCCTGTATTTTGCTCTAAAACCGCCTTGCAATGTGACGGAATTATCGTCTGCGGACGTATAAAACCGCATACCAGCATCCGTGGTTATGTGGAAAGCGGCCTCAGCAAAATGATGGTAGTTGGACTGGGAAAACACCTGGGAGCAACCATGTTTCACCGCCAGGGATACCAGAACATGGCCTCACTTCTTCCCAAAGGCGCCAGAATATTTCTTGACCGTCTCCCCGTCCTGTGCGGATTGGGGATCATTGAGAATGCCTATGATCAGACGGCTCTCATCGAGTATGTTCCAATCGATCATTTTATAGACCAAGAACACTGTCTGCTGGAAGCGGCTCGTCAGAAAATGCCGAGGTTTCTTCTGGACGAGATCGATGTTCTTATCGTCAGACAACTGGGCAAGGAAATATCCGGCGGCGGCATGGATCCCAATATCACGGGTCGCTCCATCACCCCGCTTCCCATGACAGCCCCCACACCAATTCTGACCATTGTCGCCCTAAACCTTACGGAGGCTTCCCACGGAAATGCCACAGGCATAGGTGGCGCCGACATCATCCCACGTCACCTGCTGGACACTGTCGATCTCGAGAGCACTTACACAAACGTTTTGACATCCGGTGCGCTGACGGCGGCAAAACTTCCCATCGTTTTGCCCGACGACGAAGCTGCAATCCGCACAGCCCTGTCATGCGCCCCCAGAAAACACATTGACGATGTAAAAATCGTATATATCCAGGATACACTGCATCTGGGAGAACTGTGGGTTTCTGAAAATTACCGCACATGCGCAGAGAAGTGCTCAGAATTGAGGTGGACCTCAGATACGCGGCAGTTAAGTTTTGATGCCAGTGGAAATTTAATTTTCTAATTTCCATACCTTGCAAACAAAAGAAGCACGAAAAACATGATATCCACAAACATAAAAACCGCCAGGGCCCTCACAACCCTGGCGGTTTAAAATTTTAGTAAAGCTTCGCTCCCGCCGGAATCCCACTGTCCAGCATCAAAAGGTTCAGCCCTTCTCTGCCATCGTTCTCATAAACCGCAGAGATCAGCATTCCCTCGGAATCGATACCCATCATCTTCCTGGGCGGCAGGTTTGTGATTGCCACGCAGGTCTTTCCGACAAGCTCTTCCGGCTCGTAATACTCGTGAATCCCGCTTAAAATCGTGCGTTTCCGGTCACTGCCATCGTTCAGTGTAAATTTCAAAAGCTTTTTGGACTTCGGTACTGCCTCGCAGGCTTCGACCTTTACCACACGGAAATCAGACTTCGCGAAGGTCTCAAAATCCACCATTTCCTCAAATAGCGGCTCAATCTTTACCTTGGAAAGATCCGGAAGCACGGTCATAAGCGGTGCACCGCTCTCCACCTCTGCAGCCGGTGTTCCTGTCTCAGTCTGAGCAGCCTGCTCTCTGTTATCAGCCTTCTTTTCGCCCTTCTTAGCGTCCAGTGACTTCATGGTGGGGAACAGCAGCACATCCCGGATTGCCTGGGAATCTGTCAGCAGCATAACCAGCCGGTCGATGCCGTAGCCGATGCCGCCAGTGGGAGGCATACCGATCTCCAACGCATTTAAGAAGTCCTCATCCGTATGATTGGCCTCCTCGTCGCCGGCGGCGAAGGCCTCTTCCTGGGCGGCAAAGCGCTCCCGCTGATCGATGGGATCGTTTAACTCCGAGTAAGCGTTGCACATCTCACGGCCGTAGATAAAGAGCTCAAAGCGCTCCACCAGCTCCGGCTGATCCGGCTTTTTCTTGGTTAACGGCGAGATCTCGATGGGATGATCCATGACAAAGGTAGGCTGGATCATATGCTCCTCACAGAACTCCTCGAAGAAGAGGTTGATGATATCGCCTCTCTTGTGGCGGGCCTCATACTCCACATGGTGCTGATCCGCCAGGGCTTTGGCCTCCTCGTCAGAAGTTACTGTGCTGAAATCAACACCCGCGTATTCCTTGATAGCGTCGATCATCGTCATGCGGCGGAAGGGCTTTTCCATATCAATGACGGTGCCGTTGTAACTGATGACCGCACTGCCGCAGACCTTCTCCGCCAGATAGCGGAACATGCTCTCCGTCAGCTCCATCATGCCCTCGTAGTCCGTGTAAGCCTGGTAGAGCTCCATCAGGGTAAACTCCGGGTTGTGGCGGGTATCCACGCCCTCGTTGCGGAACACGCGGCCGATCTCATAGACCCGCTCCAGACCGCCGACGATCAGTCTCTTTAAGTAGAGCTCCAGGGAAATGCGCAGCTTTACATCCTCATCCAGCGCATTGTAATGGGTCTCAAAGGGCCGGGCCGCCGCGCCGCCGGCGTTGGCCACCAGCATGGGGGTCTCCACCTCCATGAAGCCGCGGCCGTCCAGGAAATTGCGGATCTCCTTAAGAATCTGGGAACGCTTGATAAAGGTGTCCCGAACTTCGGGATTCATGATCAGATCCACATAGCGCTGACGGTAACGGATATCCGTGTTGGTAAGGCCATGGAACTTCTCTGGAAGAATCTGAAGGCTCTTGGCCAGCAGAACCACCTTCGTCGCATGGATGGACTTCTCGCCGGTCTTGGTGGTGAATGCGGTTCCCTCGACTCCCACAAGATCACCGATATCCAGCTTCTTGAAATCCTTGTACTCCTCCTCGCCCACGCTGTCTCTCGCCACGTAAGCCTGGATGTTGCCCTTTAAGTCCTGGATGTTGCAGAAGGAAGCCTTGCCCATGACGCGCTTGGACATGAGACGTCCGGCGATGGTGACCTCCCTGCCCTCCCACTCCTCGTAGTTGTCCTTGATGTCCGCCGTGTGCGCGGTCACATCGTATTTTGTGATCTTAAACGGATCTCTGCCGCTGTCCTGAAGCTCTTTTAACTTCTCACGGCGTACCTTGAGCAAATGGTTTAAATCCTGCTCCTGGCCATTCTGCTGCTGTGCCATATCTATGCTCCTTTGTCTATGATTTTATGATACTCTCTGAATCTCCAGAACCTTGTACTGGATCACGCCGACCTGGGTCTCCACGTCCACCACGTCGCCCACTCTGCGGCCGATCAGTGCCTTGCCCACCGGGGACTCGTTGGAAATCTTGTTCTGAAGGCTGTTGGCCTCGGTGGAGCCTACGATCTTGAACTCCATCTCCTCGTCGAAGTCGATGTCGTAGACCTTGACCTGACATCCGACATTGATCTTCTCCAAATCAATCTCATCCTCCACAACGACTTCTGCATTCTTAAGAAGCTTCTCCAGCTCCTCGATTCTGGCCTCGATATCTCTCTGCTCGTCTTTCGCAGCATCGTACTCTGCATTCTCGGATAAATCGCCCTGCTCTCTGGCCTCTTTGATCTTCTGGGCAACTTCCTTTCTCTTAAATACCTTAAGATTCTGCAATTCGTCCTCGTACTGCTTTAAACCGGCGTATGTCAAAATATTCTTCTTCTCTGCCATAACTACTTAATTCCTTCCTCGAATATCATAATCGCGCGGAGGATACCTCCGTATTGCATCGTAATATTATATACGATCACCCCCGAATTGTCAAGGATTCTGCGGGGTTTGCAGTGCCCTCCGAAGTGCCCTGCGAACACTGTCTTTTATGTCATCCTCTCCTCAATCAGCTCCTCCAGCTCCGCCAGAGTCTCCACCAGATTCACATCGTTTCTGAGGGCCGAGGAGCCGGGGCAGCCTGCGGTGTACCAGGCCACGTGCTTCCGCATCTCGCGGATCCCCTGATACTCCCCCTTTAACTCCACCTGCATCCTGGCGTGGCGGAGAATCATCTCCTTTTTTCCTCTTTCGTCGGCGGCGGCAGAAGCTCCCCCGTGTCCAGATAGTGGGTGAGGCGCTTGAAAATCCAGGGATTTCCCTTGCGCCCCGGGCCACCATCAGCCCGTCGCAGCCCGTCTCCTCAAGCATCCTCTTTCCGTCCTCCGGCGTAAAAATGTCTCCGTTTCCGATGACCGGGATGGACACGGCCTCCTTCACCTGGCGGATAATATCCCAGTCGGCCGTCCCGGAATAATACTGCTCTCTGGTGCGCCCGTGGACAGCCACCGCGGCCACGCCGCAGCTCTCGGCAATCTTCGCGATCTCCACGGCGTTCACCTCCCGGTCGTTGAAGCCCTTTCTGAATTTCACGGTCACCGGCTTTTTGAGGGCCTTCACCATGGCTGTCAGAATGGCCTCCACCTGCTTCGGGTTCCTCATCAGCGCGGAGCCCTCGCCGTTGTTCACCACCTTCGGCACCGGGCAGCCCATGTTTATATCGATAAAGTCATAGGGGCCGTCCTCGATGCGGGCCGCCATGCGGCTTAAAATCTCCGGGTCTGAGCCGAAGAGCTGGACGGCCACCGGCCTCTCCCTAGGATCCACCTCCAGGAGCTTATCCGTATTCTTATTGTTATACAAAATGGCCTTGGCGCTGACCATCTCCGTGCACATCATCCCGCACCCCTGCTCCTTGCACAGAAGCCGGAACGGCAGATCCGTCACGCCGGCCATGGGTGCCAGGAATACGTTGTTTTCAAGCGTCACATTTCCTATGGTCAGTCTCATTGCGAAAGCTCCTCGCCCAGACAGAATACGCGGTAGTAAAGCTCCAGGGACTCCAGCAGCTCTCTCTTTTCCAGCTGGTACTGCTTGATCTTTAAGGCGCTGCCAATCTCGTCAAAGAGATAGTCCGACTCATCGGCCTCCACCGTAAACTGCAGGTTTCCCTCCCCGTCAAATTCCATGGTGAGCACTCCGCCCACATCCTCCGTGTAGAGCACGCACATGATGTGAAGCTCCTTCTTGATGCTCTCCGGAAGGCTCCCGAAGTCTTCCTCGTTAAAATAATATTTCTGCTCGTAAGAATTGGCTCCGCAGAGCACTACGCCGTGTTCCATGCATTCTCATCCTCCGTTTCATTCGCTTATCCTACCACACAGACGAAAAAAATACAAGAAACGCTTACTTTCTCTGAGGATATTTTTTCTGCATCGAGAGAAGCCTGTCCAGATACACCGACTTAAACTGCCTGCTGGCCATGGCCTGTTTTAAGGGCGGCAGTCTGAGAATCGTGGAAAACAGCGCCGCCATGGCCCGGTGACTGGCAAAGGCCTGGTTGTCAAAGACCAAGTTCTGCAGCGTCCCCTTCTCGATGGCCTGCAGGACGAAGCGGTGGGTGCTGTTGACCGGCGTAATGATCTGGACGGGACGCCGCTCCAGCCGGATGGCCTTCGTCGGACAGTTTCTCGCACAGACGCCGCAGCCCAGGCAGATTTCCTCGTCCACCTCCGCAAAGCGGGCAATCCGCCCGCCGGACGCGCTCTCCTTTACGGTGACCGCAAAGATGGGGCAGACTTTGGCGCATTTACCGCAGCCGACACACGCCTCCCGGCTGACCTTCGGAATATAGTTGGTGGTGGCCACCGGCTGCATGGGAGCAAATCTCCTGGCCGCCTGCAGCGCCTCACAGCAGCAGCCGCAGCAGTTGCAGATAAACGCCGGGTGTTCGCGCACATTTTCCCCGATCTGCACCAGATTGCTCTCGTAGGAGAGCTGCAGCACGTCCATGGCCTCTTCCTTAGAGATCAGCCGGGCGTAGCCTTTGTGCTCTGCCAGCGAGCGGGCCACGTTGTCGAAGGTCAGACAGACCTCCCAGGGGGCGTCAATCTCACAGGGATGCCCGGCGTGAAACGCCTTGTGGCGGCAGTAGCAGAGCCCCAGGCCGATGTACTCGGCCTCCTCCACAATGTGGCTGGCGCGCTCATAGTCCAGAATGTGATTCATCTTCTCGCTGGTCAGCACCGGCTCCTGCACATAGACGCGGCCCAGCTTTGTCTCCGTGGCGAAGAACAGATCCTTCACAAAATCCTCCTCCACATTCATGTACTGATAGTAGAGCTCCGCCAGATATTTCTGGTCGATGTCGCCGCGGGTGCGCATCAGCGCAAACTCGATGAAGCCCGCCATGGGCGGCGGCATCACGAACTGGCGCTCGCCGTGGTAACAGGAATCCACCAGCAGCGCCTTGTCGCACAGGTGATCCAGAAGCTTTTCCGCCTTCGCCTCCGAGGTGTTCCACACCCGCGCCGCCCGCTTCAGCGTGAAGGGGCGCACCGGCAGGAGGGCCACCCATTTGGCCTCCTTCTCCGTGTAGAGGACCTGCAAAATTTTATAGAGCGTCTCCGTTGGCGGCGCGCCCTGCGTAAACCAGTTGATGCGCTCCTCCAGGCTTTTGTATGCGTCTTTTGTGGTCAGATGTCCCATTTTACCGCCGTCCTTTCTCTAAAATTTAATTGTATTCTTTTTTATACGTGCTATACTGTAGGTACAGGTAAATTTTTATTTGAATCCGGAGGGATTGCCATGAGAAAATATTCTTTCGCACCCGCGGCGGCCCTGGCCTGCGCGGCGGCGCTTCTTTTCGCCGCTCCTGCACTTGCCGCCCCTTATTTTCACTGCGGGGAAGGCCGCGGACACCACAGAACCTATGAACCGGCCTGCTCCTGCACGGCAGATCACAGCCACTGTGACCGGGACGGCGACGGCATCTGCGATTATCTGTGCACAGACGAAACCGACGCCTGCCATTCCCGCTGCGCGGATGAAAGCGCCGGCCACGCCCGGCATCACGGACACGGGTGCCTCCGGTGAGAGGCGCCCGGCCGGCAGATCATCTCGGAAAGAAAAGATTCTTTCCTTCCAGGGAACGCCAGATCATCTTTTTCTCTTTTTCCCCCAGCCCGTAGAGTTCCATGATTTTCTGATCCAATGCGTCGTAGAGGACGGAAAAATCATCCGGCGTCCGTTCCAGGCGCTCCACAGATTCCTCGATTTCCCGTTTTGTCTTCTCATCCGCCGGCGGAACCGGCAGCTTTTCCAGATGGGAGCGCAGCATTTTCACAGAATTGAATTTTCTTTCCATATAGAATGCCGCCGCCCGGGAGTTTAAGATTGCCAGAATGTATTTTATGCCCATTCCTTCCACCTGCGGAATCAGGATGTTGCAGCTGTTGAGCGTCAGCGTCCGCCCGGCATCGCGGGCGAATACCGGCATCTCCCCGATGAAGCGGTACACGAGCTTCTCCGGCGCCCGGTAGCACTCCTCCGGCGCTGTCTGCTGAAAACGTCCGGGCTCAAATTCCAGGTAATTTCCCGATGGACGGACGGCATAGCGGAAGATGTCGCTGCCCCTTAGTACCGGCTCGCAAACCTCTGACCGCTCTTCCCGGCTCCTTACCAGTCCCCGGTTGTCCCCGGTGACGATTCCCAGCGCGAACCGGGCGTTATTCTTAAGGGACACCGCCCCCGCAACCTCCTCCATGGCCCGCAGACATGCGTCCTCCTCATCGGTGATGTGAAAGGACAGCATACCGTCCTCAAACCGCCTTTCCTCTCCCACTGTATAGGAGAAACAGGCTCCATCCGCATTCCAGGACACCCGGCAGCCCGCGGTCTCTCCCTTTCCGTCCAGGCGCAGCCCCAGAATCACCGCCGGGCACTGCACGCCGTGAAACGCCTGTTTTAAATAGACCGCAAACCGGAAGGACGCTTTCTCCCAGAGAAGCTCCCTCACCTTTCGATGGGACGCCACCGTAAGCACTGCCTCCGGCAGCACAAAGGCCAGCGTCCCGCCCCGCTCCAGCATGGACAGGGCTTTCTCCACGAACACGTCGCAGGACTCCGTGCCCCGCCGCCCGGCGGTTCTGTAATGTTCCAGGAGAAACTCCGTCTCCTCCGGCGAAAACCGGCCGCCCCAGGGCGGATTTCCCAGCACAAGATCGAACCTGCGTGAAAATGTCTCCCGGAGCGTATCTCCGCAGATAAAGTGGGTATACAAAATCTCCGGCGAAGTCTGCGGGCACTGCAGAAACAGGTTGATGCGCAGCAGAGCGACGCTGAGCGGATCGACGTCCTGTCCGTAGAGGGCTTCCAGTCCCGCGCCGTCCGCCGCCAGACGCAGAAGGAAATTTCCTGTTCCGCAGCAGGGATCGCAGATGGAAGACGCGCTTTCCCGGTCTTTTTTCACCTCCTCCAGCAGCCGGTCTGCCACCGCGGATGGCGTGTAGTACGCGCCGGAATTTTTCCGGTGGTTCATGTCCCGCAGGGACAGATAGATAAAACCCAGCGTGTCCTCGCCTGGGACAAAGACGAATTTCTTTGCCAGCGCGGGATCTGCCGGTGCCGGCATCCGTGTTGGGGTCTGCGCTGACGCTGATCGGGCCAGAGTGCCGTTCTCTGCGGCGCTCCCTGTTTCCAGCAGATCACAGAGAAGCCGCCGGAACACCTCGTCCTGCTTCTGCATGTCCGGCTCCGTACGAGGTTTCCCGCTCTCCTTCGCCTGGCTGTAAAGCTGCATGGCGGCATTGGCGAGCACTGCGCGAAGCTCCCGATCTGTGAAGCCCTGGGCCCGCCGCCGGTTCCGCTGGTTTGCGCGCCTCTCTCCCTGTCCGTCTCCGCCAGTCTCACGGATGTCAGAATCTCCTCCACCGCCTGCCGGTTTCCCGGATGGGAGATGTAATCCCGGTACAGGCTCTTTTCACGGATGCCCAGCTTGTTTCTGCGGCTTTTCAGCCAGGGAAGCTCGCCGGAACGGATTTTCTGCTCCAGCTCCTCTACATACCTGCGGGAGAACCGGGGCTCTTCCGCCCCGCCGGACTGCACCTCCAGCTTTCCAAGCCGTATCCAGTTTTTCGCCGTCGCCTTCGAGATCGACAGCCGTCTGCACAGTTCGCCCAGCGGCAAAAATCCGCCGGACGGCTCCGTCTGATGTTTCATGGTTTCTCCAATCTATTTTCCAATATCAAAATAGTATCACAAAAGCCATGGAATTGCCAAGGGATTCGAACGGCAAACGGGCCAGAGGAGCACTGGCGCTGCAAACGTTATACCTTCTCACCAGAAATGTTCCTAGATCCTCCATTAATAGCAGCCTATAAAAGCTGCAAATAAAAATAGCAGCCTTTATAAGCTGCAAAATCGAATAGCAGCGTAATTTATTTGCGCTTTTCATCTTTATGTGTTATAGTGACAACGAGGTGATAAATGTGGAACAAAAGTATGCCGCTTTAATTATGGACTTGAGAAACTCAAGATCTTATTCAGACTCAGATCGATATCTGATCCAGAACCACATGATTCAGGCGATCAATTTTTTAAACAAAGCGTTTTATAAAAATATTTTGCGCGCAGTAGATTTTAGTGCGGGTGATGAAATACAGGGGCTTTTTTCGACGGCAGAATCTGCATATTTATTTTACAGACTTTTTTCAATATATTTGTATCCGATAAAAATACGGGCTGGCATAGGGGTTGGAACCTGGAACCTGCAGATTTCAAATAGAGGGACCACAAGTCAGGATGGCCAGGCTTATCACTATGCCCGGCATGCAATTAATTCTACGGATGATACGGAAGGATATCCGGCACTGCTATATAGTAACACGCAAAAAGATGTTGTACTCAATACAATAATCGGAGGAGCGTCCACGATATCAGAGAATTTAAGCGTGAATCAGAATCAACTGTTTCTCGCTACAGAAATACTGTTTCCGGTGTATCTGGATAGTGAAATCGAATGGCCTCTCGACCTGATAGAAGAATTGCTGACAGAAAAAAGCAGATTCGATCACAAAGTATTTCAAAGCAATAGAGATCTTCCATTCGACCACATTGATCTGACATTGGATCAACTGGAGCCGGAAAGAACTCATCCAAAAGAAAACTTTTATAAGCAGTTAAAGCAAGGGGCATTTTTTATTACCAGCGGTAAACAACGGGGGATTCAAAGTGAACTGGCAAACATTCTCGCTATAAAAAGACAGACTGTGGCACGTTCTTTAGACAGCGGAAACATATATATTGCAAGAAATATGGCCTTAGCCGCACTTTACGATATGAAAAATATAGAGAGATTGGAGGAATTGAGTTGACGCTGCTCATGTTGATTCTATCTGCACATTTTCTGGCAGATTTTTATTTTCAGCCAGATTCATGGGCCATAAATAAATATCAACATCGGAAATATTTATGGTATCATATTGGAGTGTATTTTTAACCCTGGAGAGCTGTCTTATTTTATGTATTCCTTTCTCAGAAGCAATTAAAGCAGGATTGTTTATCGTTGGTATTCATTTTATAATTGATGCTGTAAAAATACATATTTGCAACAGGTATCGCAATTCTCCGCAAATGGATCTGGCGGCATTCTGTATGGATCAAATTCTTCATATTATAAGCATTTGTGCCGGGGTATGTTTATTTCGGCTGCCTTCTTATTTTGACAGTGCATTTGAGATCATGGGTATTCCATTTTCATCTGAAAAAATTATAAATTACGTCCTGTTAATCATACTGCTTTTCAATCCGGCTTCTGTATTTGTAAAAAAACTTACGGCATATATATCTTCTGAAGATCATTCAGTGTCTTCCAATACCCCTCCCGCAGGAAGTCTAATTGGAAAACTGGAACGTTTGATCATTGCAGTATTAATAATCCATAATGAAATCGGAACCATCGGATTTGTTTTGACTGCTAAAAGTTTTGCAAGGTATAAACAATTTGCAGATCAAAATTTCACCGAAAAATTTTTGGTAGGGACATTGTCCAGTACTGCCATAGCAATGGTTTTAACTTTTTTACTTACATAAAACCACCATTTTGCCGTGAACAGAAGCAATCCTTTTTAAGCAGAAATAAGCTCAAAGCCCCGGAAATCCCGCATAAATACGGGCTTTCCGGGGGATGTAATTTCTATTCCCACTCAATCGTCGCATTCGGCTTCGGACTTAAGTCGTAGCACACGCGGTTGACATTCTTCACTTCCTTCATAATGCGGTCGGTGATCTTTAAGAGAACCGGCCAGTCGATCTGCTCGATGGTGGCGCTCATGGCGTCCACGGTGTTCACCGCGCGGATGATGACCGGGTACTCGAAGCATCTGGCGTTGTCGCGCACACCCACGGACTTGAAGTCCGGGACGATGGTGAAATACTGCCACACCTTCTTATCCAGCCCCGCGTTCTTAAACTCCTCGCGCAGGATCGCGTCGGCCTCGCGCACGGCCTCCAGCCTCTCCCTGGTGATGGCGCCAAGGCAGCGCACGCCCAGGCCGGGGCCCGGGAACGGCTGGCGGTATACCATCTCATCCGGCAGTCCCAGCTCCACGCCGCACTGTCTCACCTCGTCCTTAAAAAGCTGGCGGAGAGGCTCCACGAGCTGGAATTTCAGATCCTCCGGAAGGCCGCCCACGTTGTGATGGGATTTCACGATCTTCGCCGTCTTCGTCCCGCTCTCCACGATATCCGGGTAAATGGTTCCCTGCGCCAGGAAATCGATGCCCTCCAGCTTTCTGGCCTCCTCCTCGAAGATGCGGATAAACTCGCGCCGATGATCTTTCTCTTCTGCTCCGGGTCCGCCACGCCGGCCAGCTTCGTCAGATACCGCTCCGTGGCGTCCACGTAAATGAGGTTGGCGTCCATCTGGTTCTTAAACACCTCGATGACGCTCTCGGACTCTCCCTTTCTCATCAGCCCGTGATTCACGTGCACGCAGACCAGCTGCCGGCCGATGGCTCTGATGAGGAGCGCGGCCACCACCGAGCTGTCCACGCCGCCGGAGAGCGCCAGCAGCACCTTCTTATCGCCGACCTGGCGGCGTATGAGCTCCACCTGGTCCTCGACGAAATTCTTCATGTTCCAGTTGGCCTCGGCCCCGCAGGTGTCAAACACGAACGCCTTAAGCTGCGGCTCGGCCTCCTCCCAGGCGGCGTACGCCGTTTCTGCTCTGGAGAGCTCGTGGGCGATGGACATCACCGGGATGCCCAGCCCGTAGATTTCCGGATTCACGTCAATGCGTACGCCGTCCACGATGTGGTTCGGGCCGCCGTAGAGAATGATTCCCTTCACATTGGGGAGCGCCTTCAGCTCCTCCGGCGTGATGTCGTGGGGGTATATCTCGCTGTAGACGCCCAGGCTCCGGATGGCTCTGGCGAGAACGGTGTTCTCCGTGCTGCCAGATCCAGTACAACGATCATGTCCTGCTTCATGTTCCTTCGTCCTCCTGTCTTTTATCTTTATTATTTTTAAACAGTTTCTGTTTTCACGCCTGGCCGCGGTACTCCGCCGCCAGCTTCTCGAATGCCGGAAGCGATTTTTCAATCATCTCCGTGGTCACGCAGTAGGAAATCCGCACGAATCCCGGGCACCCGAAATCGTCGCCGGGCACCAGCAGAAGCTCGTACTTCTTGGCCCGCTCACAGAACGCATTGGCGTCCTCCTCCAGCGCCTGCACGAAAAGGTAAAAAGCGCCGTCCGGCTTCACGCAGCGGTACCCGCTGGCCGTCAGCCCGTTATAGAGAAGATCCCGGTTCTTCTTGTAAATGGAAATGTCCGCGGTCTTCCCCAGGCACTCCGCCGCCACCCGCTGGAACAGGCTGGGCGCGCAGACATAGCCCATGGAACGGCCCGCGCCGCAGATCGCCGCGTACATGTCCTCCCACTCCTCCATCTCCTCGCAGACCGCGATATAGCCGATGCGCTCGCCGGGCAGCGAGAGGGATTTGCTGAAGGAGTAGCAGACCAGTGTGTTCTTATAATAGTTCATCAGGTAGGGCACCTGGATATTGTCGTCGTAGACCAGCTCGCGGTAGGGCTCGTCGGTGATCAGATAGATGGCGTGTCCGTACTCCGCCTGCTTCTTCTCCATCACCTCGCAGATCCCCTTCACGGTCGCCTCCGAGAGCACCACGCCGGAGGGATTGTTGGGCGAGTTTAAAATAACCGCTTGGTGCCGGGCGTGATGGCCTGCTCAAAGAGCTCCCGGTCGATCTGAAAGTCCTCTGTGTTGCAGGGAACCACCTTGAGCGCTCCGCCGGCGTTCTCCACGAACACGCGGTACTCCGGGAAGAACGGGGAGAAGGTGATAAACTCGTCGCCCTCCACGGCCATGGCCTTAAGGCTGATGGTCAGGGAGGCCGCCGCGCCCACGGTCATGTAAATGTGCCCGCCGGTCAGATGCCGCCCGAAACTTCTATTAATATAATCTGCCACAGCCTCGCGCACCTTCGCGTCGCCCTGGGCCGAGGTGTAGCCGTGAAGCGCGATGTCGTCCTCCGTCTCCAGAAGGCGCTTTATGGTCTCCTTCACGCAGACCGGCGGGTTGACGCTGGGATTTCCCAGGCTGAAATCGAACACGTTCTCTGCCCCGATCTCCGCTTTGCGCCTGTTGCCGTACTCGAAAAGCTCACGGATCACGGAGCGTTTTTTGCCTAATTTCATCATTTTCTCTGAAAGCATATGATCTCCTTTCCTTACTCGCCCAGCTTTGCCACGGCGTTTTTAAGCATCTCACGGATGGGAAGCTGATACGGACAGCGGGTCTCGCACAGCCCGCACTCCACGCAGCGCCGGCCTTCACCGGAAACGACGCGTAGCGCTCCCTCGCCCAGTCAGCAAGGCCGTACCGCTCCAGGTATCCGGCCATCAGGAAGGTGCCGGAAATATTCACTCCCTGCGGGCACGGCGCACAGTAGTTGCACCGGCGGCAGAAGTTGGTTCCAAGCTGCTTTTTCACCGTCTCCATCCGGGAACGCTCGTCCTCGGAAATGGGGCTCTTATCCTCCGCGGCCTCCAGATTCTTATCGATCTCCGAAAGCTCCGCCATGCCGGGGATCGCCACAGTCACGTCGGGATTGGCCAGTATGTAGCGCAGCGCCAGCCGTCCGTCCTCGATGGCGCCTCCTGCCAGCGGCTTCATACAGACGAAACCGATGCCCTTCTCCGTGCAGCGGCGCATCAGCGCCTCGCCCTGATTCTCCACAATATTATAGGGGAACATGATGGTCTCCACCCAGGGAAGCTCCAGGGCGCGCTCAAATACCGCCTCCAGATGGGCAGTGAGACCGATATGCCCGATCTTTCCCGCCTTTTTCGCCTCCATGAGTGCCTCCAGCGCGCCTCCCTCGGCCAGAATCTGGTCCAGCTCCGCCGGTCCCGGATTGTGCACCTGATAGAGATCGATATAGTCGGTTTTTAAATTCTTAAGGCTTGTCTCGATGTCGGCGGCCATGGCCTCCTTCGTCCTGGCCATGCTCTTGGTAGCAAGCACAAATTTGTCCCTGACGCCCTGAAGCGCCTCTCCTAAAAACGCCTCGCTGACCGTGTAGCCGCGGGCCGTGTCGATGTAGTTGATGCCGGCCTCGGCCATGCGCAGCACCAGCTTTCTGGTCCCCTCCGCGTCGATCTTCTGGATCGGGATTCCACCAAACCCGAGCCTTGATATCTTCAGCCCTGTTTTTCCTAATTCTACGTATTCCAAAACATTCCCTCCTTTTTGTGTTGCCTTGCGGTCGTATTCTATTTATTTTAACACATTTCCTTTCACAAGTCATCCGAATATATTTTTTGCATTAATTATTGATTTTTAAAATTTATCAAAAAATTGGGGATTTCTGGAAAATGGCTTTCCAAACATAGCGCAACTCACCAAAATATGCCTTCCCTTTCAAAACTCCACAATATAGTGCAAGTTTTTCACAAGATAGTACATAAAATAACACTACGAATCAGTGATAATTAAGTCATTACAACAGGAGGTGCTATCATGGTCAACCAGACAGAGATTGTAAAAGAAAAGATAAAGGAAGATTTTTCCATTTTTCACAAGATAACATCAGCTAACGAACAGCACAATTTTCATATTCACGACGAGTTTGAAATCATGCTGATCCTTTCCGACGGCATGATGTGCGCGGTGGGCGAACAGACCTACATGCTTCCCAAAAACTCCCTGCTGCTTTTCAATAACATGGATCTGCACATGATCAACACGGTAAAGCCTGGGCCAAGCGAGCGGTATGTGGTCTCCTTCCGGCCGGAATACCTGGAGCTTTTATCCTCCGACAAGACCAACTTGCTGGAGTGCTTTTTCTTCCGGCCGACGTCGGATCCGAACCTTCTGCCGCTTTCCGACGGGCAAGCCAGCCTGCTCACCGATATCCTGGTCCGCATCACCGACTACAGAAGTCCGGAGAACGCCCAGCTTTACGGCAGCGATCTGTTTGTGAAGATCCTGCTGATCGAGCTCCTTCTGCGCGTGAACGCCATGTACCGGGACTATCACAATATCACGGCTCCCACGATCTCCCAGAACTACAGCCTGGTATACAATGTGATGAACTTTATCCACAAATACTACTGGGACGACATCACGCTGGACACGCTGTCACAGCAGTTCTACATCAACAAGTTCTATCTGTGCAGCCTCTTCAAGAGTGTGACCGGCACCTCGCCCAACCAGTATCTCATCAACTGCCGGCTGATGAAGGCCAAGGAGCTGCTTTTAAACCACATGACCGTGGAGCAGGTGTGCAGCCAGGTGGGCTACAACAACCTCTCCCACTTCAGCCGCGCCTTCAAAAAGCACACGGGCATGAGCCCCAAGCAGTTCCAGATGGCCGCCCTTCACCGGTAAGCAGTCCCCGCCGTTCTCACCGGCCCTCCGGGGCCTTTCCGCTGTCCGCAGAGGCAAATATCTCCCTGAGCTTCGCGAGAAGCTCTTTTGCCTCGGCTGTCTTTTTCTCCAGCTCCCCGGTCTCCGGATCTCGATGTCGTGAATCAGCATGTTTCTGACTTTTCTGAGCGCCACGATCTGATTTACCAATTCCTGATCCAGCACATTCATCCGCTTGATGACATTCACGTTAAACGGCCGGTGCTGCTTTCTCGCCCCCTTGTAGGCGACGCCGTTTAAAAACCGCTCCAGCGGAATCCACTGTGCGAAGAAATCATCCACGGCCTTTCCGGCATTTTCCCCGATCTCCTGCCCGCCGCCTCTCAGCTCCCGGTAGACGGTGTACCGCCTGTCGTCGCCCGTTATGATCTGATCGATGATCTGCTGGGAAATGTTTCTCCGGTCCTTCTCGAATCGGACCGTCTTAAGAACCGGCTCCACGGATTTCGGGGCGTTCATCCCCAGGCTGGTAATGAGCCTGTGGAGCAGCTCGATGTTCCCCATGCGCAGCTCGATGTCCTCCGGGCGGAAATTGCTGCTTAAATAATTATAGAGGTAGGAAGCCAGGTCGTACTGGCTTCCGAAGGCTGCGTTCCTGTTCTTCACGCGCTCGTTCCCGGCGCTCTGCAGGCGCTCCAGCGCGATCTCCCCGGCCAGCACCAGGCCGTTTAACTCGTCTAGGATGGCCAGCTCCTCGTCGGAGAGCGTCCCCTGCAGCGGCTTGTAGACAAGATCGTGCTCCACCTCAGACCAGGCGTGCATCAGCACCGACGCACCTGGATCTCGACGCGGGCATCCGCGTACTTTTTCTGATTGTCCTTTAAATTCTCGGCCTTCATGCGGGCCCGGTAATGGTTGGCCCAGTAGCCGGAAAATCTCTTGTTGTAGGTCGGCGGCCTGGATTCGTCGGGAAACTGCTTCGTCTCCATGATCTCAAACAGATCGCCAATCAGCCCGTCCGCCTTCACACGGTCGCCCGGGAAATAGAGGGAGACCCGCACGCCGGCCAGGTCCGCCAGATCCCCGTAGATCTCCCGCAGACTGCCGTAGGGCTGCTCCCTGCGCCCGTTGCGGCGAAGCACCTTGGACTTAAGCCGCCCGGGATTCTTCACCCGGTAGGTGACGATGGCCCGGATACCGGCGGACCTGAGCACCGCCTCCAGCTGGCCGGCGGCCAGGCGGGCGGCCGTCTCATAGAAGGGCATTTTCTTCTTGTAATTCTCTATAAACTGATTGATCAGGTCCATTCCTCCTGCTCCTTTCCCTGTGTTTTGCTCCTGCTTCCTATTATAGGAGATTTCCCGGTGGATGTCTAACTCTTTCTGCAGGAGCGGCGCCCGCCCCTGTTTAAGGCATAAAAGAAGGCGGACAAAAGCCTTTCCAAGCTCTGTCCGCCCTGCGTGTTCTGTATTATGTATCCCTCGCGGCTGATTACGGGTTGATGCCGGTAATGCCCACGGTGCCGTCCTCGGCTATGCCGAAAATGACATTCGGTGTGCCGGACTCTGCGCCCACGATCAGGCCGGCCTTGGTCATCTTGATGCTTTCGATATCCGCGCTCTTGATCGCCTCTCTCAGCTCGTCGGTCATGTACTCGTCCATGTCGATGGCAAGGAACTCGTCCTCATTGTTGACCACCACGCCGTCGCCAATGCCCACATAGCAGGGGTACGCGATCATAATAGAAAGGTCCTCGGCGGTCGCCTCATCCAGC
The DNA here is from genome assembly GCA_001304875.1 of Clostridia bacterium UC5.1-2E3. Taxonomy (GTDB): domain Bacteria; phylum Bacillota; class Clostridia; order Lachnospirales; family Lachnospiraceae; genus Ventrisoma; species Ventrisoma faecale. The sequence goes on along the minus strand of BBZO01000012.1, from coordinate 38,361 downwards.
CCCTCCTGAAGGGACTCTGCCAGCATGCGGGAAACCTCCTCCGTGAGTGCAGCGTCCTCCTCGGGGGAAATGGTCTCATATCCCGCGCCTGCGTAGTCGTCGTCCGCCTCGCTCACAGCGTCTGTCTCAGCCTCAGCGGTCGCCGCCGCCTCCGTGGCTGCCTTGGTCTCTTCCTTTCTGGTACCCTGTCCGCAAGCGGTCAGAGCAAGCACGCCTGCTGCAAGCAGAACTGCAATCTTCATTTTTCTCATAATTTTTCCTCCTTTTTTGAGTAATCAAGTAATGTAATGTCGGAGTGAATGCCTTGGCATTCGTTTTAATTTTTCAGCGTTTATTCCGGAATTTTGCGCGATTTTCCGCCGAAAAACTTTGTTAAATATAAAATTTTTCAAGCGTTTTGTCAAGTATTTTTTTCTAAAAAAAGCATAAAGAAAATTATATTTTTCTATAATTTTTTTAATTTTTTTGCAAGTTTTTCCGGTACAGCCATATTGTGCTTGTATGTTCTGTACGCAAAATGTATTATTAGAGGAGGTAACTTATGGAAATCTACAAAAGGCGTTAGGAGAAAACAGATGGATGCGAAATGCACATGTATTGACGGCAAGCAGACGGGACAGCGGATTTTGGACTACATGCAGAAATAAGGGCTATCTGTAAATGGTCTGGCCCGAATGTTGGAGGTAACCCCCAACGCGGTCCGCAACTATATTCGGGGACATAACCGCCCTTCTGTGGAAAAAATGTACCAGATCTGCAAAATCTTCTCGGTGGATATCAGAGATATCATCGTGGAACGCAGGCCGGAGGAGAGAACTGCAGCTTCAGAGGAAGGAGTCAGAACGAACATACAATAAGGAGATCCAAATGGGAACATACGATGAAATTTACCGCGTGATCGACGGGCTGTTCCTGGATAAAAAAGAACACAGCATTCAGGAAATACGGACGCTCTGCGAGCAGCAGGGAATCCTCCTCTCCGACAGGAACGCAGTAAACAATGTGGTACATAAACTAAAAGTCAGGAACCGCCTGGAGCCCGGATCAGAGAAAAGCTTCTACCGGATTCCTGAACAGGAGCCGGACCAGGAGCCGCAGGAAGGCGGACAAAAGCCGGCAAAGAAAACAGCGTTTTCAGGCATACAGACAGGCGAAAAGGCGGACGGCATCGACTGGAACCGCTTTTTCGTTCTGGAGCCGCAAAGCCGGCAAGCCCTGGAAAAGCGTTTTACAATCAACCAGAAAGGCGAGATCCGCTTCAACAGCAATCTCACGAAAGCGGTCTCCAGCCGCAAGCTGGAGCTCATCGTCAGCCGGGACTGCCGCACCATCCTCTTAAACCCGGCGGCCCGCAGGCCCATGAATTTACGAAAGCCGGGACCACAAGGAACCAGGCCCTCGCCGACATGCTCGCCAAAATGCGCCTGTCCTTTCCCGTGACCTACACGGTCCGCTGGGACGAAGGCTGCGAAATGTGGCGCGGCGACATAAACATTTCCCCAAAGAAATGAAGCCGTCTGGTGCACCGCGAGGCCTACCTGGAGTACAAGCGCAGGTATTACAAGGTGCACAGGGTGAAGCTCTGCAGGCAGTTCCTGCAGAACTACATTCCGGAAAATATAAAGAGATACGCCGCCCTGGTTCCCGAAAAGGTGCAGGAGCTCTACGGGCAGTATCCCTTCGAGACCTTCGGAGATCCGATGATCCGGCATCTCCTGCTCCGCTACCGGGTCTTTCCCCACATGGCGGCCTACCAGGATTGCTATGACGCCGCTTCGGACGCATACATGTTCGGCATCCACCGCTGTGCATTCTGCGGCTATACGGGCGTGGGCGAATACATCCGGAAGCTGATTCCCATTGCGGTGAAATGCGCGCTGGCCGTGGCGGACGAGGGCAGGATCATCTGCCAGGAGAACGATCTGAAGCGGATTTATCTGGATGATCCGGAGAAAAAGAAAAAATAAAAGAAACCACGCAGACCGGAGAACTCTCCGCATGTCCTGCGTGGTTTTTCGTGGAAGTAATGGGGCTCGAACCCATGACCTCTCGCGTGTGAGGCGAACGCTCATCCCAGCTGAGCTATACTTCCATTGGATATGTACTATTATAGCACTGGGAGAAGAAAATTCAAGTAGTTTTTGGAAATTTTCATGCAGTTTAATCAAAACAGCAGCAACACCGCCAGAAATATCAGATTATAGAACGTAAACGTGAGCAGATACCGGGCCTTAAACCGCGGGTATACCGTTGCGACCTGCCGGTAGGAAATCAGGCTGGCCATGGAGGCGATCAGCGTCCCCAAGCCGCCGATGTTGGTGCCTATGATGAGCTCACTCACATTCTCCGTGTAATTGGACAGAAGCATGGCCGCCGGGACGTTGCTGATGACCTGGCTGGCGCCGATGGCGACCAGGCGCTCGTGGCCGTCCAGCACGCCCAGAAGCATATGCCGCAGGCCTCGAAGCTGTTGATATTCCCCACAAAAATGAACAGGAAGAGGAAGGTAAGCAGCAGCGAATAGTCGATTTTCACAAACAGCTTCCGATCCGTGAAAAAGATGCCGAGCGATACCAGAAGCAGCAGAATCCACGGAGGAATCACATCTCCCACCGTCAGAAGGCAGAGCGCAAACAAAAACAGGTAGAAGCCGATGACCGCTTTTCCGGTTATCTCCGGCGCCTCGATGTGGATGGAAAACCGGCGCTTGTGCCTCCCATGGTGATGAACAGAACCAGAAGGACGGCCGCCGCCGCGGTGTACGGCAGCATGAGAAGCAAAAAACCAGGGATGCTTAAGCCGGACAGTGTAAACAGGTAGAGGTTCTGCGGATTTCCGATGGGCGTAAACATGCTGCCCAGATTGGCCGCAATGGTCATCAGCACAACAATCCGGCAGGTGATAAAGGTCATGCCCGCATTTCTTAAAATCATGATCCCGAACGGCACAAACGTGATCAGCGCCACGTCGTTGGTGATGAACATGCTGCTGAAAAAGCACAGGAACACCAGCGTCACCGAGATCCCCTGCCGGGATCTGGCGTGATCCAGAATCCATTTTCCGATGAACTGAAAGAAATTCAGCTCCCTAAGCCCGCCGATAATAAGCATCAGACAGAACAAAAGAATCAGCGTCCTGAAATCTATGTAATCGAGATAACCGATGTTCGGCGGAACCACAATGCACGAGAAAACGGCAAGACAGACGGACACAGTCAGGACAATATCTCCCCGGATACTTTTTATTATCTTCTCTTTCATGACAGATCTATTTCCTTTGCATAAATAAATACGATATGGGACAGGCCGTGAGGCCGAAATGATTATAGCAGAAAACAGGGAGAGAGTCACTATTTTTTCGGTTAAACCGTAAAAACAGAGCCTTGATTGCCACTCCTTCATGGTATGTGTCAATCAAGGCTTTGCTATGCTTCTATCTGTTATTTCCCGCCGCGCGAAGGATCGCTGTCTTTTTTGATCTCTTTATCCTTCAGCGTGATGGTCACCCAGCTGATCACCCGGTTCTCCACCGCGGTGATTTCATAATCGGCCTCGTCCGTGCTGACGAGGAGAGGCGTCTCCTCCGGGGACGGGATATGCCCCAGCTGCTCCACCAGATATCCGGAGAGAGTTCCGTAGGCGTCTCCGCCTTCAGATGGAATTTCTCCCTCAGGTCGAACAGGGAGCTGCCGCCCTGGACGCGGTAAACCTTGTGGGGCTCCACCTCATTGATCTCCGGCTCCTCCTCCTCATATTCCTCGCGGATGTCGCCGACAATCTCCTCGATTAGGTCCTCCAGCGTGACCATGCCGGACACTCCGCCGTACTCGTCCACCAGCACCGCCAGCTTCTCATTTCCGGCCTGCATTTCCTTAAACAGGATGTCGGTCCGGCGGTTTTCCGGCACAAAATACGCCGGCTGCAGAAGCTCCCGCAAATCCAGCTGATCGAAGGACTTCTTTCTCGCCTCCAGCACCAGCCGCTTCACCTGCAGGACGCCGATCATGCGGTCGATCTCGCCGTCGTACACGGGAATCTTGGAGTACATGGACTCCAGAATCGTATCCAGCACACGTCCAGCGGATCGTTGATGTCCACCGCCACAATCTCCTGCCTGGGAACCATCACGTCGCGGGCCCGCTTGTCGTCAAAGGAGAAAATGGATGTGATCATCTCCTTCTCAATATCGTTGAACACACCGGCCTCGCTGCCGGTCTCCAGCATGGACTTGATCTCCTCCTCGGAAACCTCCTCCTCCAAATCCTCCCCGTGCATCCCGATGAGCTTTAAAACCCCCGTCGTTGACAGGATAAAAGCCTAATAAACGGTTCATCACCAGGGAAATATAGTAAATAGGACGCACACAGAACAGGCTGAACCACTCTGCCTTCTGGAGCGCGATCCGCTTCGGCACCAGCTCACCGAACACCAGGTTAAAATACGCCAGAATGATGGTCACCACCACACCGGCCAGCGACTGGCTGTAGGGAATATTCCACTCGGCTATCTTTCCCGCCAGCACCTGGGCGATACCTGTCGCCGCAGACGCACTGGAGAAGAAGCCCGCCAGGGTGATCGCCACCTGGATCGTGGATAAAAATACCGTGGAATCCTCCATCAGCCGCTCAATAAGGGCTGCATTCTTATTGCCGCTCTCCGCCAGCCGGTGTATCTTTCCTTTGTTGACCGATACCACCGCCATCTCGGAGCCTGCGAAGAATGCGTTGATGAGTGTCAGAATAAGCAGAATCGTGATCTGAAACAGAATGTTGCTGTTTGCGGATCTGTGTCCATAGTAAAAAATTCCTCCTTTTTTGAGGGCAGGCGCAGATACGTCTCTCCCTGTTTTAATGGTATTCATCATACCATAGGGACGGGACATTTTTCTATTAAATTTTCGTTAAATAGAAAAGCGGCGCCGTTTGCCTTGCATTTCTCCCCCGCGTTCATTATTATAGGAAATATGACAGCGATTATGTCAGAAGGAGGCGTTTTATGCGCGACTTTTTTTCCATCGGGGAAGTGGCAAAATACACTGGTCTTTCCAGGCAGGCATTGATTTTCTACGACAAGATCGGGCTTTTTAAGCCCGCCTGTGTGAATCCCCAGAACGGCTACCGGCTCTACAGCGCAAAGCAGCTGGATCTTCTGGACACCATTCTGATTATGAGAAGGATCGGACTCCCGCTGGAGGATATAAAAGAATATTTAGAAGAGAGAAGCGCGAAGAACAGCCGGAGCTTTCTGGAGCGGCAGATGGCCGTCATCGACGAGCAGATCCGCTTTCTCACGCTGATGAGAAGCCGCATCGCCCACAAATGCCTCACCCTGGACGCGGTGGCGTCCCACATGGACGAGGCCGCAGAGGGAGAGGTGATACGGACGCAGACCCCGGAGCAGTACATTTTCACGGAACCGGTGCCGGAGCCCTGCACGCTGACGGAAATCTCCCTCGCAACGAAAAAGTGCATCTCGCAGGCCTTTGAGCGGGAACTTCCGGTGTTTTTCGAGACCGGCGTCATCGTGCCGAGGGACCGCCTTATGGCCGGGGAGTATGTGCGCGCCTCCCACGCGTTTCTCCCTGTCGAGTACGTGGAGGAAGAGCCCCGGATCCTGAGGATGCCGGCGGGGGAATGTGTGGTCTGTTACTACATGGGAGAATATCTGAAGATCGGAGCAGCATATGAAAAGATCTTCTCCTGGTGCCGGGAAAACGGGCTCCGGATCGTATCCGATTCCTATGAATTTGCATCCACGACCATCTGACCGCAAAACGGGAGGAGGAATACATCACGAAGATTTTGTTCTACGTGGCAAAGGATGATGGGGCCATTAATTGACAAGAATCCGCGCCACATCTCCTCCGGAGACAGGTTCGGATTCTGTTCGCCGCGTGCGGATGAAGGGACTTGAACCCCCACGGTTACCCGCCAGCTCCTAAGGCTGGTGCGTCTGCCATTCCGCCACATCCGCAGATTGTATCCGCAGAGCGCCATATTCTGCGCCCTGCGCTTCACAGTATATCAAATATTCAGGTGCGGCGCAAGATGGAATTTTCTGATTCCACATGCAGAACGTTTCATTCCACATGCTGGAAATATGAGTCGAAAAAAATATGAAAAAAGACTTGCTTTTTTCCATATCTATGATAGGATATAGAACGTTGAAGCGGTCGCAGACTGCGCAAATGAATATGAGTCTGTAGCTCAGCTGGATAGAGCAACGGCCTTCTAAGCCGTGGGTCGGGGGTTCGAATCCCTTCAGGCTCGTTTGAATTTGAGACCCAGTCGAAAATTCACTATGGTGGGTATAGCGAAGTTGGTTATCGCGCCAGATTGTGGCTCTGGAGGTCCAGGGTTCGAATCCCTGTACTCACCTTTCCCGTATGGGAATTTTTTTTTATCTAAATTTTTTGGGCCATCGCCAAGCGGTAAGGCACAGGACTTTGACTCCTGCATCCGTTGGTTCGAATCCAACTGGCCCAGGTATGGAAAATGGGAAAAGCTCGTAAAACCGATGGTTTTATGAGCTTTTCTTTTATTGATTTCAAATCTGACCTTTGCTATAATAGTCTAAAAGGAGACTATGCAATGAAAGAATTAGACAGGCCGAAAAACTTAAAACGCTTCTATCTTGCATGGCAGAGATTAAACCATGTCTATGAGGAGTATGCAAAGGAACACGATCTGACCTACATTTCCATGTTTATCTTACAGTTGATCGATAACGGGACGACGCAGAAGGAAATATGCGACACGCTGTATTTTCCGAAACAGACCGTTAACAAAGTAATCCTCTCTTTTGAGAAGAAAGGATATGTAACCTTAACAGAAAATCCCGGCGACAGGCGCGCCCGCTCTATTATGTTGACGGAAAAGGGACGGTCATTTCAACGGCAGGTCATTTCCCACATTGAAAAGGCCGAGTTAGAAACCTTTGCCTCTTTGACCGAGCCGGAGCAGCAGATTATGACAGACCTTTGGGAAAAATATACCGCCGCCTGTATATCCAGAATCAGAGGGATTTAAACATTTCAGAATGGAGGGAAACGCATGAAAAAATTAGGCTTTGGGCTTATGCGCCTGCCGCTTGTAAACGACGATTTCACACAACCGGACAGAAAACAGCTGTGTGACATGATTGACTTGTTTCTTGAAAAAGGCTTTCGATATTTTGATACGGCATGGTTTTATCACAACGGACAATCAGAAGCCGCAGTAAAAGAATGCCTTGCAGATCGTTATCCCCGTTCTGCTTTTCTGATTGCAGACAAAATGCCCCTTGTCCTTATCCACAAGGAGAGTGAGTTAGAGGAATATTTCAATACGCAGCTTGAGCGGTGCGGCGTTGACTACTTCGACTACTACTTAATTCATGATATGGCGGAAACCGCCGCAAGGCAGCAGAAGATACCCACGTCTTTGAGTTCCTTACCGGGAAGAAAAAGGCCGGACTTGTAAAGCATATCGGTTTTTCCTTCCACGATACCGCCGACGTGCTGGACGAGATTCTGACGGAACACCCGGAAGTGGATTTTGTCCAGATACAGCTGAATTATCTCGACTGGGAAAACGACACAATCCAATCCCACAAATGCTATGAAACCGCAAAAAGCATGGGAAACCCGTCATTGTTATGGAGCCGGCAAAGGGTGGGACGCTTGCCAATATCCCGCAGGAAGCAGAGAACCTGTTTCGCTCCTATCGTCCCGATCTGTCCATCGCTTCATGGGCCATCCGCTTTGCGGCAAGCCATGAGAATGTGATGTTGGTTTTAAGCGGCATGAGCAATCTGGAACAGGTCAAAGACAACTTATCCTATATGGAAAATTTCACTCCGTTTACAGAGGAAGAATATGCGCTGGTTCAGAAAGCGGCAGACATCATCAATGGCAGTATTGCCATCCCTTGTACGGGCTGCGCCTACTGTATCAATAAGTGCCCGGAAAACATAGCCATTCCAAAATACTTTGCTCTTTACAATGCGGATATGAGGGAGCTGGAAACAAAGGCGTGGACTGCTCAGACAATGTTGTATAGCCATTTTTCAGAACAGTTTGGAAAAGCAGGCAGCTGTATTGCGTGCGGACAATGTGAAAAAATGTGCCCGCAGCATCTTCCTATCCGGGAATGGCTGAAGCAGGTTGCCGCCAGATTTGAAGGAACTTTGTAACAAAAAGGGAGCTGCAAAATGCCCGCAGCTCCCTCTTTTTCATCCTCACTCCAGATACTCCTGCCGGATCCGCACCTCATCCCGGTCCGTAATCTCCATCACAATGTAGGACGGCTGTCTCCCGCCCTGTCTGGGAAATGACAGGCTGCCCGGATTGAGCACGATAATATCCTCGCTCCGCTTTAAGTACGGCTTGTGCGTGTGGCCGAACATGGCGATGTCGCAGCCGCGTGCCAGGGCCTCCCGCTTTAACTGCTCCGGGCCCAGGGACACGTTATAGAGATGCCCGTGGGTCAGAAGCGCCCGGTGGCCGCCGATGCGGATCTCCCGCTCCTTGTCCAGCATGGAGAAGAAATCGTTGTTTCCCCTCACCATCTCCATGCGGCAGGTGGGATTCACCCACTCGGCGTATTTGCTCTCGCTCCCCTCCGCGTCGCCAGGTGGATGAACATGTCAAGCGGCTTCAGGTCCTCGATGAGATCCCGAAGCGCCGCGTCCCGCCTGTGGGTGTCGCTGACAATCAATATCTTCATACTCATTTCTCCCCATACCTCTCTCTGAGAAATTCTTTTGCCGCCTCCAGAGCCTTCCCCCGGTGGCTGATCTTATTCTTCTCCTCCATGCTGATCTCCGCCGAGGTCTTCCCGTACTCCGGCAGATACAGGATGGGATCGTAGCCGAAACCGCCCTCTCCCGCGGCTCGCAGGCGATGCGCCCTTCCATGGCGGCTCTCGTCTCCTTAAGCGTCCCGTCCGGCAAAACGACCGCGATGACGCAGACAAACCGCGCCGTCCTCTTCTCGTCCGGCACGCCGTCCAGACGTCCGATCAGCGTGCGGTTCTTCACCTCGTAGGGCGTATCCCCCAGATACCGCGCCGAGTAGACGCCCGGCTCGCCGTTTAAATAGTCGATCTCCAGACCGGAATCGTCGGCCATGACGATGCCCCCGGTCTTTTCCCAGACGGCCCGCGCCTTGATGGCCGCGTTCTCCGCGAACGTGACGCCGTCCTCGACAATCTCTCCGGTGAATCCGGCCTCCCGCATGGAAATCACCTCCATGCCGAGGTCGCCTAAAATCGCCCGGATCTCCCTCATTTTCCCTTCATTTCCCGTCGCAAAATAATTTCTCGCTCATATTCCCTCACATCTCCCCGCGGCTGGTTTCCGCCGCAGCTGTATCTGCTGTTTCTATTCTATTCATTCGTATTCCGCCGGCTTTCTCGTTTCTACGCGCCGCTCACTCCCGGTCCGAGGTGTAGGCTTTCAGACAGAGATTGCAGCCGTACTGCTCCTCCGCCCGCTCCCAGGCGGTTCCCCTGAGGCTTATGTAGCCCTCGCCGTCGCTTATATCCACCTTCGCGGTCTTCTCCTCGGAGTTGTACTCGATGGCGATGGGCCGCAGGCCGCCGGGCGTGGTGATCTTCACGATGACCGCGAAGCGGCTGCCCGCCGCAAGCTCCACCGGCTCCTCAAGCCGCACCGTGTAAAATCCCGCGTTCTCGAAGCTTCCCTCGGCCACCAGCGTCCGGTCAGAGAGATCCGCCGGGTCTCCCACGTTCTGCGAGACGTACACCTGGTAGCGGGTATCCTGCCCCGTGGCGTAGAACCCCACCGCCTCCAGATTCTCCCGGCCTGCGGCCTGGTAGACGTTGGCAAAATAGGCCGATTCCTTATTGTAGCCCAGCTGCCCCACCCAGCCGCAGAGATCGCTCTGGTAAATGTGCCCGTAATTGTCCGGCGCCTCCACCCCCGTGTAGAGGATGTTGTGTATGCCGATGTTGGTGTCGTAGTAGGAAACGTAAAAATATCCGCCGTCGCTGAACTCCGGCCCCCAGCTGTTGACACAGATAAATGCGCCGTCGCCCTCCAGATCGATGTTGAAATTCTCCTTCGGGTAGTTGTCGTCCCAGCCCACGATGACCACATCGTGATTGGGTTTCTCGGTGCCGATGTAGCAGTAGGCGCCGTTCTCCTCGTTGAAATACACGGAACGGCTCTTCTCATTTTTCAGCGACGTGTAGAGGGAGCTCTGGACGCCTCCGGTGTAGTAGATGGCCTCCTTGATGGCCTCGTAGTCCTTGCTGGGAAGAATCTGTATCTCCTGCACGTGCTTCGTGGGCGCCAGATTCTCCGGCGACATCCGGTCGCCGTAGGGGTCCTGGGACTCCAAGACCGGCCCCTGCCACGCCAGCAGGTAGGCCATAGACATGGTGTACTCGCCGCCGTCATTCTGGTCCATGCCGAAGCTGTTGCGGATGGACATGTGATCCTCGGAGAAATCATAGGTTTCCTCCGGCATCAGGCTGGTCTCCAGCGCCATCAGCGAGGCGAAGGCCCAGCAGGTTCCCAGGGAACCCTGGTTTTCACATCCGGCGCCCGACCCTCGGCCCGGTAATCGTAGGCGTAGGGCAGCACCCGCTTCTCCGAGCTCATCCCCGTCATGGAGAGCACGCCGCTCTCCGCCGACCAGGTGCTGCCGTAGGCCAGACTCTTCTCCACGGCCTCCACCGGCACGTAGTAATCATTTCCTATTTTCGTCATCCCCACCGACAGACTCATGGGGATGCCGTTGACGGTCATGGAGGGCTCCCCCTCCTGCATCGTCACGGATATGGTATTTTTTTCAATCACCAGCCGCTCGTCCTCGTAGCGGTTGGCCGCGCAGGCGAATGCGTCCGTCAGACCTGTCACAGGGAGCATCAGCTCCATCTGCCGGGTCATATAGGGGCGACGCCCTCCACCGTCCGGCCGTCCACCTCCAGCGTGAGGGCGCGGCCGTTGATCTCGTCTGCCGCCATCTCCTGCCACTCTTCCCGGCGGCTCTCCATGGCTCATGCCGTCTCACCGTCTCCGAAGTGAACAGGCTGTAATTTCCCACGAATGCCATCAGAAGCAGGAGCACAATCAAACCTATATAAATGCGTCGTCGTCTCAATTTATTCTCCCGGTCTCCTCTTAGGCGGTTTCGGCCCCATAAACTGGTAGAAATAGGTCCGCATCATGCCGTTGTAGATTTTCCGGTTTTTGTCCGCCTTGCGCCCGATATAGCGCTCCGCGTCCTCGTAGGCCGTGATCATATACATGGACCAGGCGTCCAGCCGCCGGTAGGCCTCGCCGATCTCCCGGTAGAGGGCGGGAAGATTTTCCTTCTCCTCGATGCGCTCGCCATAGGGCGGGTTGGTGATGATGAAGCCGTATTTCTTCGGGTGGCTCAGCGCGCTCACCGGCCGCTGCTGAAAATGGATCATGTGGCTCACGCCGGCCCGCTCCGCGTTCTCCCTGGCCGCGCGCACGATGTCGCCGTCGATGTCGTAGCCCTGGATATCCACCTTCACCTCCGTGTCCACCAGCGCGTCCGCCTCGTCCACGGCCTCGTACCAGCATTTCTTCGGAATCAGATTCGTCCACTGCTCCGCCAGGAAGGAGCGGTTCATGCCCGGCGCGATGTTGGCCGCGATCATGGCCGCCTCGATGGGGAACGTGCCGCTGCCGCAGAACGGGTCCACCAGAATGCGGTCCTTCCTCCACGGCGTCAGAAGAATCAGCGCCGCCGCCAGCGTCTCGGTGATGGGCGCCTTGCTGGAGAGCTCCCGGTAACCGCGCTTGTGCAGCGAGTCGCCGCTGGTGTCGATCCCCACGGTCACCTGGTCCTTGAAAATAAACACCCGCAGCGGGAACTGGGCCCCGTCCTCCTTGAACCAGTCGGTGTGATAGACGGTCTTTAAACGCTCCACCATGGCCTTCTTCATGATGGACTGGATATCTGAGGGGCTGAACAGCTTACTCTTGATGGAGGAAGCCTTCGCCACCCAGAACTTTCCGTCTTCCGGGATATAGCGCTCCCAGGGGATGGCCTTCGTCTGCTCGAACAGCCCGTCAAAGGTCACGGCCTTAAAGCTTCCCACCTTGAGAAGAAGCCGCTCCGCCGTGCGCAGAAAAATGTTCCCCCGGCAGATGGCGGAAATGTCCCCGTAAAAGCAGACTCTTCCGTCCTCCACCTGGGAGATCTCGTATCCTAACTCTGTGATTTCTTTTTTAATACTGCCTCCAGCCCGAAATGGCAGGGGGCGATCAGTTCGATTCTGTCCAAATTCTCTTTCCTCTCGTCTTATGTGCGGCATTTGGTTATCATTTTACCGCCTGGGACTTGCTTCTGTCAATCGGGTTCTTCATTTTACCCGCGCACCAGGTACCTGCCCTGGTAGTGGTCGATGCCGCCCACCAGATTCACGGTCTGAAAGCCCTGCCTCGAGAGCCGCGCACAGACCTTCATGCTCTGTCCCCCGCGGGCGCAGTAAAAATCAGCGTCTTATCCTTCGGGAGCCCGCCATCCCCGCGCTCGAAGGTCTCGTAGGGAATGTTGACGGCTCCCCGTATGTGGGCGTGCCGGTAGGAAGGCTGGTTTCGCACGTCCACTAACATCCCGTCAAACCCTCTGTCCAGAATCTCATCCAGCTGCCGGACCGATATCGCCTGACAATACATGCCCTCACACCTGTCCTTTTTTCTATATAATATGTAAAAACAGGAAAAGCCGTCACTTTCTAAGCGACGGCCTGTCCTCTGTCTGTCCTATTTAGCGGTCACAGTCGTTTGCACGGTTCCTGGAACTGTCCTGGCTGGAGTTTCTGGAGCTGTTCTGACTGCTGTTTCTGGAGCTGTCCTGACTGCTGTTTCTGGAGCTGTCCTGGCTGGAGTTCCGGCTGCTGTTTCTGGAACTGTCCTGACTGCTGTTCTGGGTGGAATTGTTCTGCATATCCTTGTAGCTGTTTTTGTTTGCCATTTTAGATTACCTCCTTGCAAATTGGTCTCGTTACATTGTTAGTATGGAGGTTTTTCGCAAAAACATTCTTCCAGATTTTTCAAATATTACTCCAGCTCGTCCTCGCCCACGATCTCGTCGTACTCCTGCTCGTCTAAAAGCTCGTCGAACGCGTCCGCAACGATCTCGTACTCGTCGTCGTCCTCGATGTTCTCCAGGTTGGGCTGGCCGTCCGCGTCCTCGGAGTAGCGGTATAAGTAAACCTCGCCCTCCTCGGCCTCCTCTCCCTCCATGGGAAGAAGCGCGATGTATTCTCTCTCGCCCGCCTCGAAAATGGTGAGCACCACGCACTCTAATTCGCTTCCGTCGTCCAGCGTCAGCGTGACAGTCATCTCGGTCTCCATCTCCTCATTCTCCTCGGGGGCGCTGTAATTCTTATTCTCTGCCATGTCTGTACCTCTCTATTCATATTTTTGCACGCCGCCTGGGGGCGAAACGCGCAGATCCCTGTCCATTGATGGTATCAGATGACGGCGCAAAAAGCAAGCAGTTTTTGGCCGCCGCGCGCCTATATGGACTTTATGATCTCCTCCCGCTTCTTCTGGTACTCCTCGTAGGTGATAAGGCCCTGGCGGTAGAGCTCCTCCGCCTTCTTTAAGCGCTCCGCCTCATCGCTCACATCCGGGACGCGCCCGGAAGTGCTGCGCTCCGTCCCGCTCTCCCCGAAACGGTCCCGCCGTCCGCTATCCGCCAGGCCGTCAGCCTCCTCCGGACCATCGTCCACGATGATCTCCGAGCTGCAGGCCCCCTTGGCGGAAAACAGGTTGACCGCGGCGGTGGCCGTGATGACGCCGGCGCCGATGGTCCAGATGACGCCGAACAGCCCGAAGCTTGGGATGACCACGAAAATCCCCAGAATCACAAACAATACTCCCATGACCGTGCTGGCCGCGGACGGAACCCGCCCCGGCCTGACTCTGTATCGTCTCATACAAACTCTCCTCCCTGTAAACTGTCTCTCCCCGCGCGCCGTGCGCGTTCCCAGCTTTCTAATACTCGATTCCCTCCCGCGCGCCGAGGCCGCGGTCGTAGGGATGCCTTCTCTTTTGTATCTCGGAAATGTAATCGGCCCGCTCTAAAATCCCCTCATCCGGGTTCCTGCCGGTGAGCACCACCTCCAGAAATTCCGGGCGGCTGTCCAGAAGGCACGTAAGACGGGCGGTGTCCACCAGGTTGTAGGTGCAGGCGGCGGCGATCTCGTCGAGAACCAGAAGAACGGGGACGCGATCTGGCTCCACTCCAGGTGCACCGGCGCCCGCGCCTTCCGCATCGTCCCCGTTCCCACCGGCCTCCGCACGTCTCCACGCGCGCTCCAGAAGCTCTCTGTAATACTCCCCGGCCTCCGCCTTCTCCGCGTCGGTCATCGTACGGTAAAATCCAAAACTCTTCTCGCAGGGCAGCACCTCCACCCCAGGAATACCTCGAAGCGCCAGAAGCTCCCCGGAGTCGTCGTTTTTTAGGAACCGGGCGATCACCACCCGCCAGCCCCGGCCGGCCGGCGCGCAGCGCCAGCCCCAGGGCCGCGCTGGTTTTCCCTTTTCCGTCCCCGCAGTACACGTGTACGCATCCCATCTTCCATCACTCTCCCATATACTCTTCCACAAAACGGGAAATGTCCGCCTTTTTGTGGTATCTCTCCCGCACGCTCATCACATGCAGCCGCTCCTTGGCGCGGGTCATGGCCACATAGAAAAGCCTGCGCTCCTCCTCCATGTCCGCATCCAGCACCGCCTTGTGATGGGGCGTCACGCCCTCGTTGGCGTCCAGAATGTAGACCACCCGGTACTCCAGCCCCTTGGCGCTGTGCATCGTGGAGAGCGTCACCGCGTCCTCCCTCGCCTGCCGCCTGGCGGCCTGCTCCTTCAGACGCGCGGAGTAATTTCTGATATGTGTAAACCACTCCTCAAAAGTCTTAAAGCCCGAGCCGCTTTCCTTTAACTGCTCCGCGATCTCCAGAAGCTCCTCCGCGTCCATCCGCCGGTAGGCGCATACTCCTTTAAATACTCGTCGTAGCCCACGGCCTTGCGTATGTAGTTGACGGCCGCCAGCGGGGACATGCGGCTGATGGCCTTCAAATCGAACTCCAGGTTCTCGATCCGCTCCACCATCCAGTCCTTGTCCTGGTAGAAGGATTTTACCTTCTCAAAATCCACCACCGGGTCGTCCATGGAATCGCGGCTCACGTACCGCTTGGGTCGGTTGACGATCCGGAAGATCGTGGAGCGGTCCCGCTCCCCCATGGCCGCCCGGATGTAGGCGAGAAAATCCTGGGCGATCCAGTGCTCGTAGAGGTTGGGCACCACGTCCCTGGCGCGGAACGGGATATTGTACTCCATCAGCTTCTCAATCAGGAGCCGCGGCCCGGAGTTGGTGCGGTAGAGCACCGCCATCTCCTCCCACGGATACCCCGCCTTGTGGTAGGCTAAAAGCTCCGCGGCGATGCGACCGGTCTCCTCCAGGGGATCTTTAAACACGCAGGTGGCGACCGGCTTTCCGCGCCCCTTTTCCGCCCGGATTTCCTTGGAAAACCGGGTCTTATTGTGGCCGATCAGCCGCATGGCCGGCTCCACGATGTCCCTCGTGGAGCGGTAATTGATATCCAGCAGAATGCGCTCCGTGCCCGGAAAGTCCCGCTCAAAGCCCAGCATGATCTCCGGCTTCGCGCCGCGGAACCGGTAGATGGACTGGTCGTCTCTCCGACGATAAAGACATTTTTCCTCTCCCCGGCTAAGAGCTTCACCACCTCGTACTGGACTTTGTTGATATCCTGGAACTCGTCGATCAGAATGTACTGGTACTTGGTCTGCCAGGCCCCGAGAATATCCTTTCTCTGGGTGAACAGCTCGTAGCACATCACCAGCATGTCGTCGAAATCGATGCGCCCCTTCGCGCGCAGCCCTCTCTCATACCCCTCGTAGAGGCGTTTGAAAATCTCCTCCGAGCAGTTTTTCGCGTAATAGTGCTCCAGGCTCAGCATCTCGCCCTTGACGCTCCCGATCTCGCCCAGCACCGAAGCGATAAACTCCGCCTCGTCCTCCAGCTCCATCCCCTCGCGGTCCACCAGCTCCCGCATCAGCGCCGTCCGCTCCTCCTCCCGGATGATGTCGGAGGCCTGGTAGCGGTAGGCCAGCTTGAGAATCTGAAAAAACACCGCGTGAAACGTGCCGAAACCCACGCGGCCGTACCGGTGCTCCGTCAGCGCGCCGAACCGCTCCTTCATCTCCGCGGCGGCCGCCTTCGTGAAGGTGATGACCAGAATGGAGCCAGGATCCACGCCCCGCTCCTCGATCAGCGCCTTCACCCGGTGGGTGATGACCGTGGTCTTTCCCGACCCCGGCCCCGCCAGCACCATGGCCGGCCCTTTAAAATGACGAATCGCCCTCTTCTGCGCTTCGTTGAATGCCATCTTGTCTCTCCCGTCAAAACGGCGCAGGGAAATCCCCTCTCTCCGGGAAATCCCCTGCGCCGATTGTATTATTCGCTCAGCTTTTCAATGCCTTTTCTGATTCTCTTTAAGGATTCCTCCTTGCCGAGAACCTCCATGATCTCCGTAGCGCCGGCCGGCGTCATCTGCTTGCCGGAGGCCGCCGTGCGGATGGGCCACATCACAAAGCCGGTCTTATAGCCTTTCTCGTTCACATAGCCGGACAGAAGCTCGAAGAGTGCGTCGTTGGAGAAATCCTCCTGCGCCTCCAGAAGGGGAAGCACGTCCTTTAAGACCTCAAGGGAGGTCTCCTTCGTGCACTTCATCTTCTTGTGCACATACATTTCCGCGTCGTACTCCGGCAGCTCCTCGAAGAAGTCGATATGTCCCTCGATATCCGGGAACACCTCGATCCTGGTCTTGACCATGGCCGCAATCTTTTTGAGATCCAGATCTTTCTTGATGACTTTCTTGATATACGCTCCGCCATCTGATAGAATTTGTCGAAATCCATGGCTTTTATGTACTCGCCGTTCATCCAGCGCAGCTTCACCATGTCGAACACCGCCGGGGATTTGCTGATGTTGTGATAGTCAAATACCTTCACCAGCTCCTCCAGGGAGAAAATCTCCTGGTTGTCGGACGGGGACCAGCCTAAAAGCGCCACGTAATTCACCACGGCCTCGGAGAGGAATCCCTGCTCGATCAGATCCTCGTAGGAGGAATGGCCGCTTCTCTTGCTCAGCTTCTTGTGCTCCTCGTTGGTGATGGTGGGACAGTGCACGTACACCGGAATCTCCCAGCCGAAGGCCTCGTAGAGGCGGTTGTACTTCGGGGAGGAGGACAGGTACTCGTTTCCACGCACCACGTGGGTAATGCCCATCAGATGGTCGTCCACCACGTTGGCAAAGTTGTAGGTCGGATAGCCGTCGGACTTGATGAGAACCATGTCGTCCAGCTCGTCGTTGTTCACAGTGATATCTCCGTAAATCTCGTCGGAGAAGGTGGTCGTTCCCTCGGTGGGGTTATTCTGGCGGATGACAAAGGGCTTGCCGGCAGCCAGATTGGCCTCGATCTCCTCCTTCGTTAAATGGAGGCAGTGCTTGTCGTAGGTCATGATCTCCTCGCCGTTCACCGTGCGGCGCAGGGAGTTCAGACGCTCCGGGGTACAGAAGCAGTAGTAGGCCTCGCCCTTGTCGATGAGCTTCTTCGCATACTCCATGTAAATGCCGGCCGCCTGGCGCTCGCTCTGCACGTAGGGACCGACGCCGCCGTCCTTATCCGGGCCCTCGTCGTGAATGAGGCCGGTCTGCTCCAGCGTCCGGTAGATAATCTCCGTCGCGCCCTCCATATAGCGCTCCTGGTCCGTGTCCTCGATGCGCAGCAGATAGTCGCCGCCCTCATGCTTCGCGATCAGGTAGCATAGAGAGCCGTTCTTAAGTTTCCCACGTGCATCCTTCCGGTGGGGCTGGGGGCATATCGGGTTCTTATTTTCGTCGTCATCCGTTTTCACTCCTATTTCTAATTAGACATCGTCGCCGCCATGCCGCGGCAATATCTATCATTATACCCTCTGTTCCCCGAAAAAACAATGCCTAGTATTCTTTTCCCTCATAAATCCGCACGGACACCCAGACGGACAGAAGATTCATGAGAAGCACCGGCAGAATCAGCATACCTTCCACACGAAGCACCTGCACATCGGTGGGCTCCGGTATGGACGGGAGCGCGCCCCAGGGGACCGCCAGCAGCAGGAGCGGCGAGAGCGCCAGCACCACGCACAGCACACTGGCCCTCTCCGGCCCGAACCGGTAGGTGATGGAACCATAAGCGCCTGGAGCATCAGAAGCGTCAGCATGATTCCTCCTCCGATGAGGAGATTGACCGCAAGCCCCGTGCCGATGCCCGCCAGGTCGCCGAGAATCACCAGCGCCGTGGCGATGGCCCCCGTGACCAGATCCAGCAGATACATATAGATGTATTTTGTAAAAACGATCTCCCGCCGGCGCACCGGCATGGTCAGAGCCGTCAGATTCCACTGGTACCTGCTGTCGCTGTAAAATGAATTTAAGGTTCCGTTCATCCCGGCGATGACCGGCCATACATAAATCATGCCCGTATTGTAATAGCTGTCACCGGATTTAAACATCACCGAGTAGCCCCCGAGCACTATAAATGCCAGGATCCAGGATCTCCAGACGGATTTTGTCATCAGAAATTCTTTTCGTATCAGACCGCGCATCTATTTTCCCTCCTTCACATGGTAAATGAGTATCTGCTCCAGGCTGGCCGGCTCCCACACGGCGCCCTTCGGCAGGTTTTCCCTCCGCATCAGAATCTCCGCCCCGAAGGTCCCTTCCCGCATTCCGATGACGCTCTCCGGCGGGAGCTTCTCCGCCTCCCCGGCGCCGCATTTTAACAGGGCGAAGGACTCTAGCAGCGCATCCTTCTCCTCAAAGAGGAGCATTTCCCCCCGGTGCAGCAGGGCCACATAGTCGGAAACCTTCTCTAAATCGCTGATGATGTGGGAGGAGACGAGCACGCCGTGCTCCTCGTCGCCCACGAAATCCTCCAAAAGCTCCAGAAGCCCCTCCCGCACCACCGGATCCAGCCCGCTGGCCGGCTCATCCAGGATCAGAAGCCTGGCGTGGTGGGACATGGCCAGCGCCAGATTTAATTTCATCCGCATTCCGCGGGAGTAGTTCTTGATGGGCTGGCCGCCGTCCAGGCGGAATCTCTCAAGATAGGCCTCAAACTGTGCCTGGTCCCAGTTTCTGTAGATGCCCGCCATGACCCGCGCCGCGTCGCGGGCGCGAAATTCATGGGGAAATACTGGTCGCCGAACACCACGCCGATGTCCTCCTTGATCTCCCGCTCACAGCTGTCTAAATCTTTTCCAAACACCTCCACCGTGCCGCCGTCCCGGCGGGCGATGTTTAAAAGGCTCTTGATCAGCGTGCTCTTGCCCGCCCCGTTTTCTCCGATGAGACCGACGATACAGCCGCCGGGGACCGCCAGATCGGTGGGCTTCAGTGTAAATGTCTTGTATCTTTTTTCAACGCCTGCGGCGTTTAAAATGGTCTGTTCCATGGGATGCCTCCTTCTTTTTTTGTTTTAAATATCTCCCGCATACAGTTCTTCCAGAATGATCTTTAATTCTTCAAGCGTGATGCCGGAGGACCTGGCGATGTCCACCGCCTCCCGCACCCGCTCCTCCGCCTGGCGCAGCTTCTCCTCGCGGATGAGCTCGATATTCTGCGGGGCGACGAAGCTGCCCTTTCCCGGAACCGACTGGATGAAGCCCTCCCGCTCCAGCTCCTCGTAGGCCCGTTTCGTGGAGATGATGCTGACCCGAAGCTCCTTCGCCAGAAGCCGCAGGGACGGCAGCGCTTCCCCGGGAGTGAGCTCGCCGCTCAGTATGTGATTCTTGATCTGTGACGTTATCTGTTCGTAAATCGCTGTTCGCCGGAATTGCTGATGTATAAATGCATGTGTTGATGACCTTCTTTCTTGTTGGGGGTGGGAGTGGGCGGGGGAGGGATTTCGCCTTGGTTATACTGTATATGTATAATATATACAGTATGAACAGAAATGTCAATAGGAAAAATATAGAATAAAAAAGGATTCGCCGCCGCTAAAATACTTGCAACAGAAGAATCCTTTTCAATAAAATTAAATCGTCTATACCATTAATTTGCTGTAACATAAAAGAGAGCCACAGAGTGACTCTCTCAGTGCAGTCCGAAAACATACACCTCTTCCAATATCTATAGTATACATGATAGCCTTGAAATATGCAACTAAAATCAGAATGTTTTCAAAGTGGAAACAAACTTTTCACTTCCCTCTCAAAATACATTTTCTGTGTTATATTTTAATCGCAAAACCAGAAATGACAAAAGAACTTATAAAAGCATTTTCCTCAAATAAACCATATCCCGGAGCCGTATCCCATCCTCGATAATCGGCCGCTCATAATTGTCGGTGAAAAATCCTTCACCACGTGGGAGCGCTCAAAGCCGCAGGCCTCGTAGAACCCACCGTGGAAGGCACATCGCCGGTTCCCACCTGGAGCATGTCATACGTTCCCCGGTATGTCTCCTCCAGAAACGCAATCATCTTCCGGCCGATTCCGCGCCGCCAAAGGTCCGGCGCGACGGCCAGATTTTTAAGCTCCAGGACGCCGCCGCCTCATCGGTGACGACGCACACCGCCGCCGGTTTTCTCTGCTGGCCGTCTTCTCTTCCAAAAACACATACATCTCCCCGCGCTCTAAGTAGCGGTCGATCATGCTCTCCTGCTCGTCGGCCAGCAGAAGCAGCTCCAGATATTCTTTTTTGCCGCTTAAAATTTTTTTAATTGTCATCATTTCCTCCAAAAGCTTTCGGCAGGCTGCATCGCAGCTCAAACACCGGGGCAGAGTAATTATATTTTTCCGCAAACGGCTCCACCTCCACCACCACCTTGTCGTAATCCTGTGCAAACAGCTCGGGGAACATCCGGGGGGCGCTCCTTATATCGCTCCCCTCCCCGATGCCGCACAAATATTCCCCGGCGGGAATGGTGATAATCTGGGGAAATTCCTCCGCAGGCTTTCTCATCTCCCGGATATCGATGAAGAGGTAGGATTTCCACTCATTTCCGCGGCACAGAAGGAGCTGGCCGTTGTCGTAGCCCGCGCGCACTCCGTGTTTCTCCATGTCGGCGATCAGATGGTAGAGCGCCGCGTGGAACTCCGGCGAGGTCTGCGTGCCTCGTAGGGAACCGCCCAGCACAGCCTCTCGGGAAATATGCTCTTTATCCGGGCGTTTGCGCGGCAGTCCCTGGCGTGAAGCATCTCCCGCCGCACATTTTCCAGAAACGCAAGCCGCGCTTTCATGCGCGCCATCTTCTCATTTGCCAGGCGGATTCCGTCGTCGATCAGCCGGGAATAGTCGATCTGTCCGTCCTCCTCCAGCAGAAAATCCCTGAACTGGCGCAGCGGAATGTCCAGCTCCACGCAGTATTGGATGGCCTCCACAATCCGCATGTGCTGGAAATTATAGTACCTGTATCCGCTCTGGGGATCCACATACGCGGGTTTCAGAATCCCCAGCTCCTCATAATAACGAAGCGACTGGATGTGCACCCCCGTCAGCGTGGACAGCTTTCCGATGGAAAACAGACGGTTTTTGCCGGTCATTTTCAATTCTCCTCTTGACTCTCATATTATATCAGACTTTATAATAGCCCCTTGAAAAAAGAAGTCAAGAAAAGGAGGATCCCTATGGATTTACTGAGAGACAGCGTGGGGAGGCTGTACCTTAAGTTCCTGCTCCCCTCCCTTTTTCGGCCCTGGTCACCACCATCTACAGCTTCGTGGACACCATCGCCATCGGGCAGGGCGTGGGAACGGACGGCGCGGCCGCCTGCGCGATCATTTACCCGATTCTGGGTGTGGCTTCGCTGTTCGGTTTCCTCTGCGGCATCGGCGGCTCGGTCCGCTTCGGGAAGTCCCGCGGCGAGGGGGAGGAAGAAAAGGCCAACGCCTACTACACGGCCTCGCTGGTTCTGGTGCTCCTTCTCACGGCGATCGTATGGCCGCTCACCGCCCTCTTCAAGGTGCCGGTTTTTACCCTGTTCGGCGCCAGCGAATCGCTTATGCCTCTGGTGCTGGAGTACGGGGACTGGATCATCTGGACATTTCCGGCCTTCATCCTGTCCGCCTACTTTACCTGCATGGTGCGCTGTGACGGCGCGCCGAACGTGGTCATGGGGGCCGTCGTCGCCGGCGGCGTCTTCAATATCTTCGGCGACTGGTTTTTAGTGTTCCCCATGGGCATGGGGATGGCAGGAGCGGCCATCGCCACGGCGGGCGGCACGGTCATCCAGCTGGTCATCCTCTGCGGCTTTCTGTTCACGAAAAAAAGCCATTTAAAGCTGGTGATGCCGTGGAGGCCGTCGAGCGCCTTCTTCAAATCTGTCACGACCGGCTTCAGCGCCTCGGTGCTGGAATTTGCCTTCATCGCGCTGACCTGTATTTTAAACAACCAGATCATGCGCTACGGCGGCGAGGTGGCTCTGGCCGTCTTCGGCGTCGTGCTGAGCTGTTCCGGCATGTTCCAGCACATTTACACCGGCGTGGGGCAGGCCATCCAGCCGGTGGCCACGACCAATTACGGCGCGGGGCAGACCGGCCGCATCGCCTGTCTGCGGCGCGTCTCCCTGTGGACCGTGGCTCTGATGGGCGTGGTTTTCACGCTGTCGGGCATCCTGTTTCCGACGCAGATCATGCGCCTTTTTGTGGACGCGACGCCGGAGGTGCTGGCAGCCACACCTACTATTATGCGGATTTATTTTATCTCATTTTTATTTATGGGGATCAATATATGGGCCACCTTCTACTTCCAGTCGATCATGCGAACCAGAATGTCCACCGTGCTCACGGTTCTGAGGGGCATCGTGATCAGCGGCGCCCTCTTGTACCTTCTGCCGCTCTGGCTCGGCATCGACGGGGTCTGGTGGGCCATGGTTTTCACGGAGGCAG
Organism: Clostridia bacterium UC5.1-2E3; assembly: GCA_001304875.1. Taxonomy (GTDB): domain Bacteria; phylum Bacillota; class Clostridia; order Lachnospirales; family Lachnospiraceae; genus Ventrisoma; species Ventrisoma faecale. Next base: position 15,418 of record BBZO01000012.1, on the reverse strand, counting down.
GCGTCACGGGAATTACCTGGATCTGCATTGCGTATACGAACCGGCAGATGAGGCGGGAGATTGCATAAAAACAGCAAAAAACGGCTGCGCACCGCGCAGCCATTTGCTGAACGTCATATTTCCTGCACCACCGAATGACTATGGATATAAAATGTCTCCTGGCACGGCAGAACCTTCCGCTCCATGGGCTCGAACGTCTCATCGAACCGTTCGGCGTCCTTCTCGTCGATCTCCATGGCCGGGCTCTGATGGTAAAACCAGCGGCGGCCGTCCAGAGTTCCCGGCACCAGCTCCTTTACCAGCATGGCCGAGGGGAAGACATCCCCCTCCAGACAGACATTGAACCGCCTGCAGCTCTTAAATCCGCGCCCCACATAATTGGCCGGATCGCCGAAGATCACGATGACTTCATCCCCCATGGTCCGCGCCCGCTCAAAGGAAGCCTCCATGAGCATTTTCCCGTACCCCATCCGCTGGTACTCCGGCAGAATGCAGACGGGGCCGAAGGTGAGAATCTGCTTTTCCTCCCCGGCCTCGTCCACGAGGCGGGTCTTTGTATACATAATACTTCCGATGATCTGCCCGTCCCGCTCCAGCACCAGATCCAGCTCCGGCACGAAATCCCCGTGGGGACGCATCACGTGGGCCACGTAGTGCTCCGCGCAGCCCGGCACGTAGAGATTCCAGAAGGCCCTGCGGATCACGTTCTCCACGGTTCTGTGATCCGCCTCCGCCTCGTTTCTGATGCAGATATTTCCTGCACGCTCCGCCGTGCTACTCATATTTTTTCTCCCCAGACACAATCATCATCTTGTCCATGTTGGGCTCAATCTCCGGGATTTCCACCTGCTCCTTCCAGTCCTCCGGCTTTACCTCTTCCAGAGAAATGGTCACGGCGGCAGCAGGGCAGCCCCACTCCTCCAGAAGCACCTGGTTGATGCGGTCCACGGTTCTCTTCTTTGTCTCCTCGTCCTTCGGATACGCTTTGATTGCAATGTACGGCATATTTTTTCTCCTTCAAAATTATTTCCCGTTTTCGTGATACATAAAACATTCTCTGTCGTGGGAGTCGATCACTCCCACCGCCTGCAGATAGGCGTAAATAATCGTGGTTCCCACAAATGTCATCCCACGCCTTCGCAGGTCCTTCGAGACGGCGTCCGAGAGCTCTGAGCGCGTCTTTCCCGTTTCGCGGATCACTCCTCCTCCCGTGAAGCCCCAGAGGTACGCAGAGAATGTCCCCCGCTCCCGCTGTATGTCCCGGAACACGCGGGCGTTCTCCACAGCGGCCCGGATCTTGCGGCGGTTGCGGATGATGGCGGGATTGTCCGCCAGCTCCTCCAGCTTCTCCTCCCCGTAGGCGCACACCCGCTCCAGGTCGAAGCCGTCAAAGGCCTCCCGGAAGCTCTCCCGCTTATTAAGCACGCACTCCCAGGAAAGACCGGCCTGGAAAGACTCCAGCACCAGCATCTCAAACAGCCGGCGGTCGTCGTGCACCGGCACGCCCCACTCGTGATCGTGGTAATGGATGTAGAGCGCGTTCTTCGGGTTGGCCCAGAGACAGCGCAGTTTTCCATCGTTCCAGGTGGGCAGCTGATTTTCGCTCATGGTTTCGCCTCCTTTTGCCATGTTTTCTAAGACCTCGCTAAGTGCTCCTATTATCCACGGGATGACTCGCACTAAGCTCGTGAGAAACCTCGCTAAGTGCTCCTATTATACCCCAAAATGGCGAGTTTTTCTATAGATATTATCCCCTCAGAATCATAACCCCAAGGCCGATCAGCACCAGCGGTACGAGGATGTGCCTGTATTGCTGGATTTTCTCCGGATCAACGGCAGACCGGCCAGGCGGCTTCCGAGCAGGCACCAGAACCCGGCCATAACCATAAACACTGCCGCGCAGACGGCAAGCTGTGCCGGGGAATACTGGCCGAACTGCGGGATATAGACGCCGATGTTGTCGGCCCCGTTGGTGACAGTGAGAAGGAAGGCGGCAGGGATGGAGATGGCAGAGGCTGAAACCATTTCTTTATCTCCGTTTTTCCGTTCTCTCCGCTCCTTCACCCAGAACCGCACGCCCATGAAAACCGGCACGATGCCCAGCATCCAGATGGAGTCGGCGAGCACTGCCTGGAAGCCGCGGGCGCCGGCGATGCTCAGCAGTGTGAGCAGGCCGATTCCCAGGTACTGGCCTGCAACGATCTTCGCCCGCTCCTGCCGCCTCTCCGCCTGGGCAAACAGCACCATCAGCACAAAAATATCGTCGATGTTGGTTCCGGCGAACGAGACGATGGATGTTAAAATTACTTCTGTCATGTCTGAATCCTCCTTGGTATAGAAAAGTGTCTACATCTGCCAAACAAAAAAAGCCCACACACAGAGTGTCCTTCACACTGTGTATAGGCTTACTTTTCCAGTTCTGGCTGCGCCGTTTCAACTGCGTCCGCAACTGACTTTGATATCGTTCCGGTGTAACCGGATCCGGTATAAACTGCCCCTGCCCTATACGGTTGCTATTTGGTTCGGGAATTATGATAGCGGATTTCGGCGGAGCTGTCAAGCACTTGTCCGATTTTCGAAAATTTTTGAGGGATGCAGCGCCAAAGACGCCAGCCGCGGCACTGGCTGACCAGCACTGCGGCCCAGATCCCATTTAAGCCAGACCCCAGACCAGAAAGCAGGTAAGCCAACGGCATCCGGACCACAATATAATAAAAAATCATCAGAAGCATACTTTTTGAAGGTTTTCCCATGCCATTGAGAGCCCCCAGGAAGCAATTTGTGACCGTGTTAAGGACATAACCGGCACTGACAATCAGAAAATACGTCCCGACAATGGCCGCGGCATCGCCGCTTTGGATAAACAGGCCGGAAAGCTGTTTTGAAAATCCGACAACCAGAACGGAGAGGAGCAAGAGCAGGCCGCAGCCATATTTCAGCGCACATTTCAGATAGTCTTTCGCCCGGTCGTACCGTGCGCCGCCGATACACTGCCCGATGATGGACGTCAACACCATATTTAAAGCCATCGCCGGGTAGAACAGAATGGTTTCCAGTTTCCCCGTCACTCCATAAGCCGCGATCGCTGTGACACCGTATGTACTGACAAGCGCCGTAAGAAACATCATGCTGATCGCCGGGATGCTCTGCTGGATGACAGAAGGAATCGCTTTCTGGATAAGCGGCAAAACATCCCTTCTGTCAAAGGCAGAGAGTCTGAACACAAATAATTTTTTCTTTTTCAGATAGATCAGCATAAACAGCAGGCAGATGATCTGAGAAAGCAGAGTTGCAGCCGCTGCGCCGTGAAACCCGATGAAGTATATAAAAATGGGATCGAGAACGGCGTTTAAGATCGTTGATACCAGCATCGCGGCCGCCTGGAACACAGAATTGCCGAAGCTCCGCAGCACCGCAGTGAAATACAGATAGAGAAAGACCGCCAGATACCCGGGAATATAAACCGCCAGATAGCTGTATGCCATCCCATACGTTTCCGCCGGAGTGTTCAGAGCCTGCAAAATTTCCGGTAGAAACGCCTCAAGCAGAATGGTTGCCAGGAGAGAAAACGCCACAACAGCGCAGAACGAGGTGGCAATCAGACGTTCTGTTTTTTCCCTGTCTTTCCCACCGACCGCCTGGGAAATCAGAATGGATACGCCATTCGCCGCTCCCATCGCGACAGAGGTCAGAATCAGAATAATGGGGGTCGAATTTGTCAGAGCGGCATATGCCGTTTCGCCGAGCAGGTTTCCAATCCACAGGCTGTCCACCAGGTTATACATCATATTGAGAAACATCGCGGCAATCATCGGGAGCGCCATCGCCATAAGGCAGTGGTCCGTATTGCCTCCTATAAAATCAATTTTTGTCGGCATTGTAAAACTTCCTTTCTTTATTGAATGAATATTATTCATTGTTAAGTTATCGAAAATCCCCCGTCCCAGAGCGGGGATTTTTAAAGCCGCAGGGCAAATATGAGAAATTCCCGAATCCGCTTCGACTTATCTTCCTGCGTCAGATCGTCCGCCAGCAGGATGCCAAGCTGCCCGTACACACAGAACCTCGCGGCGGCCTGCAGATCGTCAAACTGGATTTCGCCGTTCTGCCGGGCCTGGGACAGCAGCTTCTCCACCAGCGGAACCAGCTTCTCACACACTTTGAGGGCCAGCTGATCGTGGAATTTTTTATTCTCCGCTCCGTGAAAAACAGAATAGTATTTCGTGTCCCGTTCCTCCACCGTGGCAGGCATGGTTTCAATGATCTGCCGCAGCGTCCTGTTTTTGTCTTTGTCCTTTCCATAACCCGCGAACTGCCCTGCCAGGACATCAGCGTACTGTTCAATCGCGCTGTCAAACAGCGCCTCCTTCGACGGGAAATAGCGATAGCACAGCCCCTGTGCCACACCGATTGCTTTTGCTATATCCGCAATCGAGGTTTTTTCGTATCCATTTTCCCCGAACAGCTTAAGGGCGGTGTCCAGAATCTCCTGCCTGCGAACTTCCGGCTCCTTTGTGACACGCATCGTCGGAACCTCCTTTCTAACAATCAGTATAGCACTTTTTTCTAAAATGTCAATGAATAATATTCATTCAAAAACACTGTCAGGCGCACCGACAAAAAGAAGCCCGCACACAGTCTCCCCCATGTGCAGGCTTCCTCTAAATCAATATCCAAACGCCAGCGCGCCTCCATCCACCGCGAAATCCTGCCCCGTGATGTAACGCGCCTCGTCGGAGACGAGAAACAGCGCCATGGCGCCGATGTCCCGCGGGTCGCCGAACTGATGCAGCGGCATGCGGGAGAGAATTTTCTTCTTCCGCTCCTCGTCCATAACCTGCCGGTTCATCTCCGACGGGAACCATCCCGCGCGATGGAGTTGACGGTCACATTGTCCTGCGCCCACTCCACAGCCAGTCCTCTGGTCATGGCGAGCACCGCGCCCTTGCTGGAACAGTAAGGCACCACCTCGGAAAATCCCAGATGCGCTGCCATGGAGGTGATATTCACGATCCGGCCCGCGTGCTTCGACTGCTTAAGATACGGATAACACAGCTTAGAGAGAAAAAATACGCTCTCCACGTTGACCTTGTGGATTTTCTTAAAATCTCCATCTGAAACTCTTCCGCCCGGCACTTGACCGTGATCCCCGCGTTGTTCACCAGGAAATCCAGCCCCTGGCTGTCCCCGATCTCCCGGACCAGCCGCTCCATCTGCTCCGTGTCGCAGATATCTGCCTTCACATGCACAATGGACGCATGGCAGGCCGCCGACGGATCCTTGAGTCCACCCGTCCGGCTGACCGCATAGACCCTGGCCCCAGCCTCGGCCAGGACATTGGCAATCCCCAGTCCCCAGCCCGCTGGAGGCCCCGGTCACAATTCCTACATTTCCGTTCAGATTAAACATAAGTATCTCCCCCTGCTAAACCACTTAATAAACCAGGTCCACGAGCCCCGTCGAGAGGATCGGGAAAAATGTGAGCAGCGCCAGCGCGCCGAAGGTCAGCATGTAAAACGGAACCGCCTCTTTTATAAAATCCCTCGTTGGGCATTTCGTGATGCCGCACACAATGAACATCAGCGTGCCCATGGGAGGCGTCAGCGCCCCGATGGCATTTCCGAAGATGAACACCATGGCGAAGTGAATTTCATTGATGCCGTAAGCTGCGGCCACCGGCGCAAACAGCGGCGCCAGCACGATCATGGAGGCGTTGCCCTCCACGAACATTCCCACGATCACCAGCAGGATATCCACGGCGATGATAAACACCCACTTATTGTGAATGGTGCCGATCATCCACTCCGCCAGGCGCTGGGGAACCATCTCCGAGGTCAGCACCCAGGAGAACACGGACGCCGACGCCACAATCATCAGAATCGTGGCCGTGGAGACGGCTGTCTCCTTAAGGCTCTCCGCGAAATGTTTCGGCTTAAGCTCCTTATAAATAAGGCCCAGAAGAATCGCGTAGGCGATGGCCACCGCCCCGGACTCCGTGGCCGTAAACAGTCCGATGCGCACGCCGCCGATAATGATGATCGGCAGGCACAGCGGCAGGATCGCCGGCTTCGCGGCCTTTATAAATTCCTGCGAGCTTAAGCGTCTCGTCCGGATAGGCAGATAGCCCCTCTTTTTGGAGATGCGGGACACCAGTACCATCATCATGGCACAGAGCAGAAATCCCGGCCCGAAGCCAGCGACGAACAGTTTTCCGATGGAAATGTTCGTCACACAGCCGTACACGATGAGCCAATTCCCGGCGGATGAGAGGCGTGATGATGGCCGAGGAGGAGGAAACCACGCTGCTGAACGCCTTGGAATAGCCCTGCTTCTCCATCTGCGGCACCAGCATCTTCGCGTCCATGGCCGCATCGGCCAACGCCGAGCCGGACAGTCCGCCCATCAGCGTGGACACCAGCACATTGACCTGCGCCAGACCGCCGCTCATGCGTCCGGCCAGCACGCCGGCAAACGTATAGATCCGCTCCGTCACGCCCGAATAGTTCATAAACGCCGACGCACACACGAAGAAGGGAACCGCCAGAAGCGGGATGCTCTCCACGCCGCCGATCATCTTCTGCGCGAAGATCGCGATGCTGACCCCAGGGGTCAGAAGAAAATAAATCACACTGCCGGAGAATACTGCGATAAACACCGGAACCTTTGCAAACAGCATGACCAGCATGACCGCAAAGGCCAGAAGAATCATTTCATTTCCTGTCATAACAGCAGTTCCTCCCCGTCACTTTCTTTCGGCTGCTCCACCAGGCTGTGGAAATACTCAAACACCATGAGAACGCAGCTCACCGGCACAATCCCGTAGATCCAGACGTACGGAATTTTCAAGATCGGCGTCGTCCTTCCGCTGCGGATAAAGACCTCCATGTAGGCCATGCTGGTATTTATCACGAACAGCAGCACCAGGATCACCGTGATGCCGATCAGAATATCAAAAACCTTCTGCACCTTTAAGGGCAGCAGCTCCACCACCATCTCGATGGCGACATGGGCTTTGGACGCAAACGCCGCACTCCCGGCCAGGAAGACGATCCACACCACACAGGCCAGCTGAAATTCCTCGATCCAGGTAAACGGCATTCGTAAGAAATACCTGGTCAATGTGCCGACGATGGTTACCACGATCAGCATGGCCAGAATGGCCGAGGACACAAACAGCTCGATTTTGCTGATCGCCCGCATCACTGTCAGATAACCCTTTTTCAGTGTATTCATTCCGTCACTCCCTTATTTTCCCATGGCAGCTCTGGCTGTCTCGTATAAGCCATCGCTCCATCCGAACTGGTCTCCCTTCTCGTAGAACGCCTGCGCCTTCTCCTTCCACGCTGCCAGGTTTTCGTCTGTCATCTCAGTGACTGTGACGCCGGCATCCAGAAGCTTCTGCATATACTCGTCGTCGGCCTCGGCCTGAAGCTCGTTGTTGTAAAGGCCTGCCTCCTCCGCGGTGGAGACGAGGAGCTCCTGCTGCTCCGGGGTCAGTGTGCCGAAGAAATCGCTGCCGCACACCCAGGTGGTAAAGTTTTTAATGTGGCTGGTCATCAGAAGATTCGGTGTAACCTCCTGGAAGCTCTGTGCATACAGAACGCTTAAGGGGTTCTCCACACCCTCGACCACGCCGGTCTGGAGCGCCTGGTAGGTCTCGCCCAGCGCGATTCCCGTGGCGGTGGCTCCCAGCGCGTTCCAGCCTTCCATGTAAATCTCAGAGCTGGCCACACGCACCTTGAGTCCCTTTATATCCTCCGGTGTCTCCACCTTATTTTTCGTCATCAGGTGGCGTTCGCCGTAAATCCAGTTGGACGCCAGAATTTTAAGTCCCTTTTCTTCCAGCTTCGCACACTCATCCGCATACCAGTCACTCTCGATCAGTGTCCAGACATCGTCCCATGTGTCAAAGAAGAACGGGCCGTAGAGAATCCCCATGTCCTTGGCGCCGTAGTCCGCATAGAAAGCGCCGTCGGCGATCGTGATCACCGGCTGTCCCAGAAGCATCATGTCGATGAGCTGTGATTTGGTTCCCAGCGAGCTGTTGGGGAAGAGCTCTAACTGGATGCTGCCGTCGCCCTGCTCCTCCACCAGCTCCTTCCAGTGCTTCATGGCCTGTCCGATGGGCTCTGCGTCGGTGTTCTCATAACCCACCTTTACGATGATCGCATCCCCGCTGGCCGCCGCCCCGATATCCCCCGGACGCCTCCGCGCTCTCCTGCTCCTGTGCCGCTGCGGCCGTTGTGGCCGGTGCCTGCGTCTCCGGCTGCCGGAACCGCACGCCGCCAGAGATACTGCCATTGCCCCTGCCAAACATGTAGCTAAAACCTTCTTAAACATAAAATACCTCCCTTTTCCTTTTAAAATTTGAATATCATCTTCAAGATCTCAGAGCTGTTGGCATCTAAGTCTTTGAATGCTTCCTCCGCCTTCTCCATCGGATACTCCCGGGAAATGATTCTGGAAAGGTCTGCCTTTCCCTCCTTCACCCACTGGATCGTCTGGAGAAAATCTGTCTTTAAAGCGGCCCGCGAGCCCATGATGTTGAGCTCCTTCCGCTGGATCTCGGTGTACCGGAAATCCGCGTTTCTCTTGCTCACGCCCACATCCACGATCCTGCCCTGGAAGGCGGCCGCGTCGATGCAGTCTACAAAGGCCTCCGGCACTCCCGTCGCCTCGATGCACACGTCGAAATAATCCCCGTCCGTAGCCTGGGAGACTGCCTCGAGAAGCGCCTCCTTCGAGCGGTTTAAAATCGTGTGCCGGATCCCCATTTTTTCAGCGAACGCCAGCTTCTCCTCCGAGATGTCCGAGATATACACCTCTCCGCCCCGGATCGCGGCCGCCACCGCGGCCAGAAGGCCGATGGTTCCGCTTCCCATCACCAGCACCCGGTCGCCTTCTCTCACATCGGCCCGGTTCACCGCGTGGCTGCTGATGCAGAACGGCTCGATCAGCGACAGGATCCGTGGTTCCAGGCCCTGTCCGTCGTAGATTCTCTCATAGGGCATGGATATGTACTCTGCGAACGCCCCCTCCCGCTGGACACCCATGGTCTCGTTGTGGGTACAGCAGTTGACCAGTCCCCGGCGGCAGGAGTAGCAGGAGCCGCAGTTGAAATATGGATTGCAGGTCACAATCATGCCTTCCCGGATTCCATAATCATTTTCCCCCGCCCAGACCACCTGGCCGCAAACTCGTGGCCGATGATACAGGGATATTTGGCGTAGACGTTCATCCCGCGGTATGTACCCAGATCGCTCCCGCACACGCCGCCGTACAGAAGCTTTAATACAGCCTCTCCTTCCCGGCGCTGCACCATAGGGAACTCCTTTACCTCCACGCGGCCCGGCTCCGGTATCACAATCGCCTTCATAAGATCCCCCGTTTCCTCTCTACTTCACTTCCGTGAGGTACTGGTGCAGGAAATTAAATCCCCATCCCGCTCCCTCTCTCAGTTTCGCGTACCCGTCCTCGATCACCATGGGATGGTCGATGATGCCGTCGATCCAGTCGAAGGACTCAGCCCCGTAGATTTCTCACCGTGGCCAGAAGCGGCACGTCGTAGTCCTTATAGTAGTGCGGCAGCACCGGGATGTTGTATGCGTTTGCCAGAGCAGCCGAGTTGCGCCACTCCTCCACGCCTCCCAGACGAATGATGTCCGGCTGCCACAGATCCAGCGCCCGGCGTCCGATCAGCTCCCGCAGCGCCACGGTGCTGTACTCCCGCTCTCCCATGGCCAGGGACACCCGCGTCTTGCTGTGAATCGTCGCGTAGCCCTCGAAATCCGTGTTGGCGATGGGCTCCTCGAACCAGTGGATGTTCAGATGCTCCACCGCGTTCACCAGCTTGACCGCGGAGGGCACATCCATTCCCTGGTTGGCGTCCATCATGATGTTTAAATCATTTCCCACGGCCTCGCGCACCTTCGTCAGACGCTCGATGTCGCAGTTGATGTCCGCGTGCCCCACCTTGATCTTCACCGCCTGGAAGCCGCGTTTCTTATAGTCAGACACCTCGTCGATCAGCTCTTTTTCACTGTAGGAAATCCATCCGCCGCTGCCGTACACCGGGATCCTTCTGGTGTGACAGCCGAGAAGCTTCCATATGGGCTGCCCCAGCGTCTTCGCATAGGCGTCCCAGAGCGCCACGTTGAGAGTGGCCAGGGCCCAGCGCTGCAGGCCAACGATTCCGAAATACTCCGACTCCGACTCGTAGTCCATCTGGATGTCCTGGGTCTGGCAGATCTCGTAATCCCTCTCCTCCACAAATTTTTTAAGATCCTTTAATGCCCCCTCGATGGCATTGGGAGAATAATGGAAGGAGAGCAGATACCCCTGCCCCACGACGCCCGCTCCCGTCTCCGCCTCCAGAACATAGAAGGCAATCTCAGATATATCATGGGTCGCATCGGCGATGGGTTTCGTCAGCTTTGACACGGCCCTGTATATCCTCAGCTCCTTGATGTGCATATCATTCATGTGTTTTTGGCTCCTTTGATATATTTATGCTCCCCATTTTACCCCCCCCCCAGATATATTTGTCAATGGATTTTTTATAAATATGTCGTTAAATTACACAATTTTTTTATGTTTCTTTTATCTGTTTTTTATGAGATATTGTGATTTTCTCCGATCCGTGATATAATTTCTCTCGGATTTTACATTTTTTGATATATCAAGCACATGCAAGGAGGCACTATGCTGTTTCAATCCGTTTCCCCCGATCACACGCCGTCCCAGACCGAGATGGCTTACGACTTTCTTCTGGACAAGATTTTATCCTGCGAGTATCTTCCCGGACAGGAGATCTCCGAAAAAATGCTAAACGACACGCTCCCCTTCGGCCGCACGCCGATCCGCGAGGCGCTCATGACGCTGAAAAGCCAGAATCTGATCACGGTATATCCGAGACGGGGCATGCAGATCCGCCCCTTCACCAGACAGAACATCAACGAAATTTACCAGATCCGCAAGCTGGTGGAGCCCAGCATCATTATTCAGTTTAAGGACTCCTACTCGAAGGCGGCCATCATGGATCTGCAGAGCGACTTGGAGTCGCAGCCGGACATTTCCGATGCGGAGTTTTATAAAAAGGATATTCGTTTTCACATGTATTTTATAGAAATGACGAAGAATCAGATGCTGATTTCCTACTATGAGAACATCATGATCGAGACCTACCGCCTGGCCATGTACGCGGCTTCCCGCGGCTGCTCCAGCCGTGAGAAGAACATTCCGCAGCACACGAAGATCATCCAGGCGCTGATGACGGAGAACAATGATCTGATCTCCAATGCGGTGAACGAGCACATCAACTATTCCCAGGTCACGCTTCTGCGGGCACTGGACTGCTACGCGAAGAAAAACGGTCAATGAGTTCCCGGTTCCTATCATTCATAGGCCCAAACTCCTTCACCGCGCAGATCACCCGCCCGCAGCTCTCTGCCAGCGCCTGCGCCCGCTTAAGTGCCTCGTCGCTCACGGGGTAAAAGGCGCGCTCGGTCACCACCTCCACGGCCAGGGCGCGGGCCACCGGGTATTCCACGTCGTTCTCGTGGAGGACGCCTGCGGCGAAGGGAATCCCCTCCCGCCAGAGCCTGCGGTAGACCGGGATTCCGCTCCCGTTCCCGCCGACCACGAACACCTGCGGCTGGCCGCGCACCGGCTCCAGCTCCAGGACGCCTAAAGGCGCTTCGTAGCTTCCTCGGGTGATCCCGTAAAGCTCAGAAATATAGCCGGAATCAAAAATCTCCTCCGGCGTCCCGCAGCGCCGATGGCGTGCTCCCGGACACAGACAATGTAGTCGGAAATCTTCTGCGCCAGCTCCAGCTCGTGCAGGGACATGAGGACGGCCACCTGCCGCTCCCGCACCAGCTCCTTTAGGATCGCCAGAAGCTCCAGCTTGTGCCGCACATCTAAGAACGAGGTGGGTTCGTCCAGCACGATGACCTCCGGCTCCTGGCAGATGGCCCTGGCCAGCAGAATGCGCTGGCGCTGCCCGTCGCTGATCTCCGAGAACAGCCGGCCCGCAAGCTTCCCGGCGTGAACCAGCATGAGGGCCTCATCCACCTTCTTTTCATCCTCCGGCGACAGAATCCCCAGCCGGCCGGTGTAGGGGTAGCGCCCGGCGCTCACCACGTCCCGGCAGGTCATGAGGTCCGGCCGGATTCTCTCAGTCATCATCACCGACATTTTCCGCGCCAGCTCCCGTTCCGTCATTTTCTCCAGGGACGCGCCGTCTAAAATCACCGTGCCGCCCAGAATCCTCAGCTGGCGGATGATGCTCTTTAAAATCGTCGATTTCCCGCGCCGTTGGGGCCGATGAGCGTGACGATCTGGCCGCGGCGCACGCGGAGGGCGATATTTTCTATAAGCGGCGTCTTTCCATAGCCCACCGCCAGCTTTTCCGTGTAAATATATTCTCCTGTGATCTTTCCTTCCGCTGTATTCTCTGCCACCGTATCTCCTCCCTCTCTCCTTAAGTCTTTTCCACGGTCTTTCCTCCCGCTGTCTTTCCTCTACATTCCTTTGCGGTTTCTCACCATCATGTAAATCACCACCGGCGCGCCGAACACCGCGGTCACGGAGCTTATGCTGACCTCCGTGGGTGCAAATGCCGTCCTGGCGATCAGATCGCTGGCCAGGCAGAACGCCGCCCCGCCCAGAAAGCAGCCCGGAATCATGAGAAGAGGCTTCGCCGTGCCGAGAAGGCATTTCACCAGGTGGGGAACCGCGATGCCCACGAAGGAGATGGGGCCCGCGAAGGCCGTCACGCAGGCGGACAGAAGGCTGGACCAGAAATCAACGCCGCGCGGAAGCGCCGGATATTGACCCCCATGCTCTGGGCGTAAACCTCGCCCAGCTGATAGGCCCCGATGGGCTTGGACATGAGGAACACAGCCAGCATACAGACCGCGGTCACCGCCGCCATCATTTTTACATTGTCCCAGGACATGCCGGAGAAGCTGCCCATGGACCAGTTGTGCAGGTTCACAATGTCCGCGTCATCAGCAAAAGTCACCACGAAATCCGTGACCGCCGAGCAGATGTAGCCGATCATCACGCCGCAGATCACCAGCATGGACATCATTTTCACTTTATGGGAAATCAGAAGAATAAAGCCCATGGAAATCATGGAACCGGCGAAGGCCGCCAGAATCATGCCGCCGGAGCCCATGACAATCCCCTTCCCGAGAAGAAATACCATCACGAGAGAAACCACCAGCTTCGCCCCGGAGGAAATTCCCAGCACGAAGGGGCCGGCGATGGGGTTCGCAAAAAAGGTCTGCAAGAGGAACCCCGAGACCGACAGCGCGCCGCCGAGAATCGCCGCCGCCATCATCCGCGGCAGACGGATATCCCAGATGATGCGGCTCATAGTCGGGTTCTCTCCCCGGCCCGTAAGGACCTTTAAAAGCTCTCCCGCCGTCACGGCCACGCTCCCCAGGCCGATGTTCCAGACGGCGAACGCCGCCAGAAGCAGGACCAGAAGGGCAAAGGAAAGTCTGGCTCTCATGTGTGTCTTCATGTTCATTCTCCTTACTTTAAGGGATACAAGTAGGTAAAATCATCCGGATCCGGGTCTTCCTCTGTGAGCATCCGGTGAATGTCCAGAATCATGTCCCCGACGCCCATGGTCTCCTGGAACATGCTGCGGCCGGTGCACCAGACATGCCCCTCACGCACCGCCTTGAAATCAGCCAGAAGGGGACTCTTTTGAAACAGCTCTTTCAGCGAAGAGAGCTCACCGTCGATGGTGCTGTTGTATATGAGATAGTCGGCGTCGCAGGCAGCCGCGTAGAACGCCTCCATCTGCATGTTCATGGTGGAGAGCGCATTTTCATGTTCGGAGGCAGCGCCGGGGACATAGGCTCCTCCGGCCATCTCGATCATTTTCGCCACATAGTCGCCGGGCTTTCGCACATTGGCCGCTCCGGTGGAGGTGATGTAGAAAAATGCCACCGTGGGCGCATCTTCCCGCTCTCCTTTTGTGGCGCTCCCGATCTGGCGCAGGCGGCTCTCCTGATCCTCAAAAATGGCTTCGGCCTCCGCCTCCTTCCCCAGCAGGACGCCGTAGAGCTTCACCCACTCCAGGCGGCCAAGGGGATGGCTCTCATAGCTGGAGCGCTCCACCAAAACCGGGATTCCCAGGCGCTCCAGCTGCTCCTTCACCTCTGGCGTGTGGTGTATCATCGTGGACTCGATGGCCAGATTGCAGCCGTCGGAGAGAATGAGCTCGTAGTCCGGGGCGCTGTATTTTCCGGCGTACTTCATTTTCCCCCGCTCCATGCGTCCTTCGCCTCGTCGATGTACCAGCGGAGACGCCGTCCCGGAGAGTGTAATGTTTCCGACGCCGTCCAGGCCGGCGAAAAGATCCATAGCGGAGGTGGCCGCCAGATAGATATGGTCAAGGGGCCTCTGGAGGACTGTGACGTCCTCCGAAAGCCCCTTGGGAATGGGTTGGTTCTCCGGCACCACCAGGAATTTCCCCTCGTCCCGGATGGTTATGAGGGAGCAGCCGTCTTCGCGGGTTTCTATGGAAAACTGGTCTGCGTAGGAGAGGCCAACCGCCCCGGCATCTCCCACAGTCAGACTCTCCGAGTCGAAGGTCAGCGTGTACTCGATCTCGTGGGGCTGGCTCATGGCCACGGTGTCTGCAGTCACCGGCAGCTTCCAGTCAAATCCGGCCACCGGGATCTCGAAGGCAGAGGTCTCATATCCCTCCAGCAGATCGTATTTCACGCCGTCCACCTTCATGTAGTCGTAATTCGAGCTGCTCCAGACGATGGTCGCCCAGACTTTACCGTCCTCCACGCGGATCTCCGCCGGAGACTGGACGGACGCGCGGCCGGAGCCGCCCTCCACGGTCACCTCCGCCGTATAGCTCCCGTCCTCCAGGGAAAGCTCCTTAGCAGTCACCGGGCCGCCCGATAAAAATGCGCCGGCCGGCAGGGAATCGGAGCGGAATACCAGGACGCGGTCGTACCATTTTTCCTTATTTTTACTGAATGCGCTGCAGTCGATCCCCATGTCCAGGGCCTCCACCGGGACGCGGAAGGTGTGGGCGCCGGTATCATTTTCCTCATAGGGAATGAACTCGTCCTCAGAAGCCTTCAACGCCTCCTCGCCGGTTCCCATAAACACCTTCAAATATCCCTTGCCGCCCATGGTCATGACGGCCTCCATCTGCCCGTCGGAGACGGTCAGGCTGCAGTCTGTGATCTTAAACATGCTGGAGCTGGAATCCACCTCCACCGGATAGACGCCGTCCGCAAGCTCGTCCGCGTAGACGGGCGTCATCCCGTCCTCCACCACGTCCAGGGACTGGCAGTCTCGGAATCGCCGGCAAGGCATCCGCATCCTGCCCCGTCTCCCTCTCTGCCGCGGCCTCTGTCCGGGTTCCCGCTGCGGCGTC
>BBZO01000011.1 GCA_001304875.1 Clostridia bacterium UC5.1-2E3 | reverse complement strand
ACTTCGCTGTCTCGCTGACAGCCTAAGTAGTTTATCACAGTGTTTTCTGTTTGTCAACTACTTTTTTAATTTTTCTTTTTACACATCTCAGCTTCATATATAAGCCAGGGAGATATGTATTAAGAAGTGCCGTTCGTTTCAACAGCTTATCTAATATACCATATCTTTCAAGCTGTGTCAACTACTTTTTAGATCTAATTTCTCTTAAATCTGTCTCCAACGTGCATAATCACGTTAGGCCCTTAATATACCATGTCTGCAAACGGTTGTCAAGGGAATTTGTGCCATTTTTTTATACAATTTTTCGACAGGATTTTTCTACCACTAGATATATTGATTTTTCCGCTTAAATACTATATTTTGTGGTCATTGTAAAAAAACTGTGAATCGGCGTTTTTGACGCTTTTTTCACAGTTTTCGGAAAATTGTATTTATTTCAGATACAATTTATAGGAAGCCTTTTATGACTCCTGCCACCAGCATACTCAATATATTGTGGTCATAAATAAACTTAAGCCACATACTGTTGTTAATCTGGCTCATAATCTCGCGGCCCGGATCGGTCGCGGCGAACACGGTGACGATGAGACAGAGGATCCAGAGAATGATAAGGCCCTCCAGAGCCCCCAGGGCAGCGCCGGCCAGCTGATTGATTCCAGAGAGAATGGGGAGCCTGGCAATCAGATCGGCCCAGCGCATAAACAGGCGGATTAAAAAGTACACCGCCAGAAAAGTCACCAGAAATCCCACGATATTAATAAATGCATTGGTCAGATATCCGGAAATGTAGTCGGTAAACCGGTCCACCCCCAGAATCTCATAGATCTCTGTATTATTATTTTCAAGAAGGGCTTCCTCGATCTGCTCGGGCAGATTTAAGCTCTCGATGATCATGCGCTGCTGGGCAGGAACTGACGACTCCATCTGTTCGTTGACGCCGGTGGCATTTTTCACCCCCGTCTCAAAGGCCTGGTAGACAAATGTGCTGTTCTTCAGGTAGTCGGTCACGTAGGGCATGGACAGATCCACGACAACCAGGGTCACCAGAAGCGCAGCCATGGACACGGCCTGGCGGATAAAGCCTCTGTAATGTCCGTACAGGATCATTCCTCCCCAGAACACACCCACTGCGATTGGCAGCCAATTTTCCATCATTATGCTTCTTCCTTATTAAAAATGAATTTTTCTATGGCGGCAGCCACGCCGTCCTCGTCATTTGTGAGCGTCACATAGTCTGCGGCTGCTTTGAGCGAATCCACGGCATTTCCCATGGCAACGCCGAAACCGGCCGCTTCAATCATCGTCTGGTCATTTTCTCCATCGCCGAAGGCCATAATCTGGGAGACATCGAGCCCCAAATGAGCGGCCAGCGCGCGGAGACCACAGCCTTTTGTAGCCTGGGCATCGTTGATTTCCAGGTTATTATAGACCGCGGAGCTGACACAGACGGCAGGATCCTGCTTAAGAATGCCTCTCAACTGCTCGCGGAGCTCAAGATCGCTGAAAAAGAGGTTGATTTTGTCCACATTTTTCCGGTTATCCCGCACGTAGGCGATAAGGTCGCCGGTCTCCTCGCGGGTGCTCTTTATGAGCGGCCACAGGTTGGGGGCGATGCCGTACCGGTCCAAGTGACGGAAGAAACGGGGCTCTATCTTTCCGAAACCGTCTATATAGCAGTCGTACATAACTGGGTAGCGGGAAACAGTCTCGAGGATCCCGACGGCCTTCTCCCAGGAAAGCTTCGCCTCGGCAATCACCGTCTCCTGTTCCACGTCCACGACGACAGCGCCGTTGACAGTTACCGCATAACGGATACCGGGAATCCCCGTCACCTCTCTGGGGATTCCCGATCGTATTCTGCCCGTCGCCGGGACTACCAGAATGCCCTGGGCGATGCATCGCTCCAAAGCGTTCCGGGTCCGCGGCGTCAATTCTTTTTTCTCATTCAGTAAAGTGCCGTCCATATCAAGGGCGATCAATTTTATATCCATCTTAGTCAAAGAAATTCTTTTCCTTTAAAATTAAAAGTCCGTCTTTATCGTACTTCGGCGAGAAGATTCCGCGAATCGCTCCGAAGAAGGAGGGCTTCTCGGCCTTGTCGGCGGCCTCCTCGATCAGATCCTCTGCCACGCGCTTTGTGAGCTCCACGCCGTCCTCGTCCATCATCTCGATTCTCTCGTAGAGGGCCAGAAGGCTCTTGCCGGTGATGCTGCAGTCGATCTCGGATGCGTATTTGCAGGCGTACTGGGCAAACTCCTCCACGTCCATAACCTTTTCGTCATCCGGTTTCTCGGCGGCTGCGCGCTCTGCGGCGGCCATCTTCTCGGCCATGATGCGGTCGGCCTCGCGGTCCATCTCCACCTCGCTGCGGCGCCTCTCGTCGCGGGTCTCACGCACCGGCTTTGCCTCCGCCGGTTCCTCGCGTCTGGCTTTTTCTCCTCCTGCACGGCGGCTCTCGCCACGGCTTCCTGGGCGCAGTCTGCTTCTCGACCGCCTTCTTTGCGGAGAGCTCTCTGAAAATGGCGTCCTCCACATCTACCTGGCTCTGGCGCTTCGCATGACAGGTGATGGTGCGGAATTTGCGGTACATGGCCGGATGCTTGGTCTGAATGTAGTTGATGCTGGCCGGAGTGTCAATGAGAATGACGCGGATACCGGTGGTATCGCCCTCCATCAGCGTCTCCAGCTCATCCAGCATGGCCAGATTTAAGTCTGCGGCTCTCTCGACAATCAGGTTCTTGCCGGCCAGTTTTCTGGCGCTGGCCAGAATGCCTCGCTGATTCAGCTTGTCTCCGCTTATTTTGGCCACCGGGTTTTTGACGCCGGTTTTTCTGTAGATCTCACGCAGCTCCTCCAAGGCTCTGTCGAGACCTGCCTCCATGTCTTCTGTCTCTATGATCAGATGCTCGATGGCCGGGGCTCCATCGTCATCCCAGTCCTCCAGCTCCATATCGTCGTCCTCGGTGATAACCGCCGTCTCCTGCACGGCAGCGGCGGACTCGCGCATGGCTCTCTGCGCCGCTTCCGCAGCCGGCGTCTCCTCTTCTGCCGCGGCAGCTCCGGGAACTCCATCCGCGGGCATCACTCTGGTCTGTGCGAAACGCTCCTCCGTCTCATGTGCGGATTCCGTCTCTGCGGCGGCCGCGGCAGCTGTCTCCGGCCCGGCCAGCTCTGCAGCCGCTTCGTCTGCCGCTGCTTTCACTTCCGCGTCCGCAGGCTCCTCCGCCTGTGTCCCGGCGGCCTCTCCGGCTCTGGAACGGAGACGGCGGATATCGCCGATCACGCGGGTCTCCTCGGCGGGATTTTCCTCTTCTGTATATTCTTCCACAGAGATCCTGGACATTTCCTCGGCCAGCTTCTCCTCAGCGGCTGCCTCATGCAGCTCGGCCAGCTCCTCGGGAACGGCTGTCTCTGCGGACTCCTCATCGTAATACTCCTCCTGGGGTGCCTTGCCGGCCGGAGCACTGCCAAACTCCTGCTCCACGCGGCGGAGCTTCTGCTCGTATTTGTCCCGGTTTTCCACCAGATCCATCTGGTAGTCGGTGAGCGGAGCGAACTCCTGCTTGAGCTCCATGGCTTTGTCCACGTATTTTCCAAGGCCGAACAGCAGCATGATCTTGTCGCAGATGCGCACGCACTCACTCTGATTGCCTGCCGCATGGTAGAGCTCTGCCAGGCGGTAGAGCCATTTCTCATCCAGTTCCTCGTTGCAGTAGGACTCGAGAGAATGAATCTGCTGCTCCAGGGGAGCGTCCTTCGCCGCCAGGATCATGTAGCGGAGAAGCTGCTGTCTGGGATCGTCGGCAGCCAGGTCGCAGAACTCTCTGTAGTATGCCTCGGCCTCGTCCACCTTTCCCTCCTTGAGGCCAGATCGGTCAGCTTGTAGAGCAGGCGCTTGCTGATGGGGGCGCGCTCGAAGGCCAGGAGCAGAATGTCCTTGGCGTCCTCGTACTCCTCATTTCTCTCGTAGATCTGAGCCACCATAGTCAGAAGGCTCGCGCTTCTCACGCGGCGCCAGTCGATGGTATCGGCGATCTTCATCGCCGTCTCGTAGTCTCCCTTGTTCACCAGTTTCTTGATCTGTTCAACTTTTATGTTGAACTCGTACTTATCCATCTTCTGCATCTTTCTAATTCCTCAATTCTACAGTTATAGTTCTATGCGCCCCTCCAGCTCTCAGCAATGTGACCTCGTCGATGTATTCCAGATCGCCGCCCACCGGGACTCCGCTGGCAATGCGGCTGACCTTGATGCCCGTGGGCTTGACCAGCTTGCTGATATACATGGCTGTCGTCTCTCCCTCGAGACTGGAGTTGGTCGCAATGATGACCTCTTTCACATCCCCCTGGAGCCTCTGCATCAGCTCCGTCAGACGGATGTCCTTCGGACCTATGCCAAGCATCGGGGAAATGGCCCCGTGCAGCACATGGTAGACTCCGTCGTATCTCCCTGTCTTCTCGTACGCCGCAAGATCCCTGGTATTTTCCACCACCATAATGGTGCTGTGATCCCTTTTCTCGCTGCTGCAGATGGGACACAGCTCCCGGTCGGTCAGTGTGCAGCACTCCCTGCAATACTGGATGTTGCTCTTGGCCTCGGTGATGGCGCTGGACAGCCGGTTTACCTGTTCCGCCGGCATATTGATAATGTGAAACGCCAGCCTCTGGGCCGATTTGCTGCCGATACCGGGGAGCTTGGACAGCTCCTCGATCAAATTCGTAATCTGACTGCTGTAGTAATCCATAGCTTAGAACGGGAAACCTCCGCCCAAACCGCCGAGGCCGCCGGTGAACTTGGACATGGCGGAGGCGCTGTCCTCCTCCATCTGGCGGAACGCCTCGTTGGTGGCCGCCACGATCAGATCCTCCAGCATCTCGATGTCGTCAGGATCCACAACCTCCGGATCCAGTTTCACGGAAAGGACCTCCTTTTGCCGGACACGGTGACCTTCACCGCACCGCCGCCGGCGGAAGCCTCGTACTGCTTCTCCTCCAGCTCCTTGGTCGTCTCCTCCATCTGGCGCTGCATACGCTGCACCTGCTTCATCATATTGTTCATATTGCCGGGCATTCCGCCCGGGAAACCGCCACGTTTTGCCATGGTGTATTCCTCCCTGTTTTTGTTTCTTAGTCTTCTTCTATGATAACATCCATGTGGATATTTTCTTTTAAATCCTCGTCGCTGACGTAGACCGTATTTTTCTTCTCTCCGGTCTGCGCAAGCCTGGTCTTGAACGTCAGGGATTTCCCGTACTTCTGCGCGATAAACTCCTGCAGATCCGTCAGAATGGACTCCCTGCTCCCAATACTATAACTGTTTATATCGGAAAATACAATACATAAACATCCGTCTCCGCCCGGTTCCAGCCGGGTTTCCCTGAATCCGGCCCGGACGGTGCCTCCCATCTCGCGGATAATTTTACCCCACTCGCCGCTTATCTGGTTTAAATCCTCAAGCTGCGCCTTCGGGATTTTCACTGTCACCGTCTCGTCCCCGCCGGCCGGAGCCTCCTCCTGTCCGCCGGGTGCGGGGTTCTGTGCGGAAAGGCGGGCCAGCGCCGAGAGGTCGGGGCCGTTTTCCAGCTGTTTTTCTATATGGTTAAGCCGCTGTAAAATGGAGCTTAAATCCTGCTCCATGGACGGCCTGGTCAGCTTTATGAATGCCAGCTCGATCAGCACGCGCTTCTGACTGGCGTAGCGCAGCTGGTTGGAGAGCTCTGAAAATATGCGGATATAGCGCATCAGTGTCTCCGTGTCCACCAGACGGGCCTCCTCTGTGAGGAGCGCCAGGTTGTCCGAGGACATGTCCAGCATGTTTTCCGCGTCCTTCGCGGTTTTTATAATGAGAAGATTTCTCATGTACCAGATGAAATCATTTACAAACTGTCCCAGCTCCCGGCCCTGGATGACCATTTCTTCTAATTTATAAATGCAGTCGGTGGTCCGGTCCTCCGCCACGGCACGGAAGAGCTCGCTGAAAATGCTGGTGTCCACAGCTCCCAGAACCTCCAGGACGTTGTCGTAGGTCAGCGTCTCGCCGTAGTGGAAGGCGCTGCACTGATCCAGGAGACTCAGCGCGTCGCGCATGGAGCCGTCGGCGGCCTTCGCCACATAGCGCAGGGCCCGCTCCTCCACGTCGATCTGCTCCGCGTCCGTCAGCTCCTTCAGCCGGGCAGCGATGGTGTCGATGGTGATGCGCTTGAAATCATAGCGCTGACACCGGGAAAGCACGGTGATCGGTATTTTGTGAACCTCCGTCGTCGCCAGAATGAAGATGACGTAGGACGGCGGTTCCTCCAGTGTCTTTAAGAGGGCGTTGAACGCGCCCGTGGAGAGCATGTGCACCTCGTCGATGATGTAGACCCGGTAAGTTCCTTCCGTGGGCGGGTACTGGACCTGCTCGCGGATCTCGCGGATATTCTCGACGCCGTTGTTGGAGGCCGCATCGATCTCCACCACGTTTAAGGAGGTTCCGGAGGCGATATTTTTACAGGTATCGCACTCGCCGCAGGGACTTCCATCCACCGGGTGCTCGCAGTTGACCGCCCGGGCAAATATCTTCGCGATACTGGTCTTTCCGGTTCCTCTCGTGCCGCAGAACAGATAGGCGTGGCCGATGCGTTTGGACGTTATTTGATTTTTCAGGGTCTTCACGATGTGATCCTGGCCCTTCACGTCGGCAAATGTGGCCGGACGCCATTTTCTATACAGTGCGGTGTATGACATGGTTTCTCCTAATCTCCGAAACAGAGGCCCAGCATCTTGGCCTCCTTGATGATGCTGGATTCGGGGTCAACGTACTTTAATTTTCCGGCGCTCTCGGAGAGTGGGATGTCCGTCACCTCGTTGTTTTTGATGACCACCAGGCGGCCGAACTGCTTATTGATAATCAGCTCCGCGCCATGGACGCCCAGGCGTGAGGAAAGCACGCGGTCGTAGGGAACCGGGGCTCCGCCTCTCTGCATGTGGCCGGGCACGGTGACGCGCACCTCCTGTCCGGTCATTTTCTCAATCTGCTCCCCGATCTCGTAGGCCACGGACGGTACTTTCTATTTTTAAGCTTTTCTTTGTACTCTTTTTTGCTTAAAGCTGCGTCCTCCTTGGACATGGCGCCCTCGGCCACAGCCAGGATGGAGAAGCGGCTGCCGCTCTTGGTTCTCTCCTCGATCTTCGCCACAACCTTCTTTAAATCGTAGGGAATCTCCGGGAGGAGAATGATGTCGGCTCCGCCAGCGATGCCTGCGTGGAGCGTGAGCCAGCCCACCTTATGTCCCATGATCTCGACGATGAACACTCTGCCGTGGGACGCCGCCGTCGTGTGAATACAGTCGATGGCGTTGGTGGCAATGTCCACCGCGCTCTGGAAACCGAAGGTCATGTCGGTGCCGTAGAGGTCGTTGTCGATGGTCTTGGGAAGGCCGATGACATTTAACCCCTCCTCGCTTAAGAGGTTGGCGGTCTTCTGGCTTCCGTTGCCGCCCAGTACCACCAGGGCATCCAGCTTTAATTTATAGTAGGTGTGCTTCATCAGGCCCACCTTGTCCAGCCCGTTCTCGTCCGGCACACGCATCAGCTTGAAGGGCTGTCTGGAGGTTCCCAGCATGGTGCCGCCCTTGGTCAGAATGCCCGAGAAGTCGGAGCGGTTCAAAAATCTGTAATTTGCGTACATTAATCCCTTATAGCCGTCCTCGAATCCGATCAGTTCCAGATCGTTGCCGTATTCGTTATATAAAGCCTTCGCCACGCCGCGCATGGTTGCATTCAGCGCCTGGCAGTCGCCGCCGCTGGTAAGAAAACCTACTCGTTTCATCCTGTGACCATCCTTTCGTGTTCAGATTATAGTACACCCATTTGTAATTATAATACAAAGATTTGGCAGGTTCAAGAAAAAAGGAGTGTTTGCGAAATTTGCAAACACTCCCGGTGGTTTTATTTTTAATCCGCACATTCTGCTTCGAACATCTGACACAGACGTTACCTTCGCAGTTAACTCAGTCCAGGCGACCTCACGGCACACAAAAGATTCCACTTATTGCTGCTGCATTCCTGCCCTGACAAGGTTCATGGATTTCTGTTGCGCGAGACCCAAACGTCAACGCCACTTGCGAAGGGCAGCTCTGCATCAAAATGCCCTCGGCAGAATATCACCCCTGCTGTAGCGGATTGCAGGTACAGGGCACCGCTAACTCCCCGGCTGTGCGGAAGCTTTATGACTTTTTGAGTTTGGATTACTCATGAAGTATACATGGGAGGAGGGGGCTTTGTCAAGCTCCTTTCCCTAAAACGGAAACAGAATCGGCAATACGACGATGCACACCACCGTATTAATCAGCACAAGCGGAAATCCGCATTTCAAATAGTCCTTCATTGAATATCCACCCGGAGCCAGAATCATAGCCTGGGCAGCCGCCGCCATGGGGGTTAAGATAGACGTACAGCTCGCAATCAGAACCGCCATTACACCGGCGCGCGGGTCGATTCCGATGGAAACAGCCACCGAACAGACCAGCGGGACAAACACTGCCACCGCCGCAATATTTGACATTACCTGCGTCAGAATCAGCGGCACAACAAAAAGAACTGCCATAATAATATATGGGTTTGTCGTATTTCCCAGAAGCGTGCGCATAAGGCTTGCCACCACATCGGCGGCCCCCGTCATTTTTAACGCATCAGAAAGCGGCAGGACGCCAATAAAAAGGAACATGGTCGGTCCATGGATAGAGGAAATCGCCTCCATCTCCGACAGCACGCCGAACAGAATCAGAAGCACGGCGCCTATGCAGGCTACAATATACATCGGAACCAGCGAAAAATAATCCAGAACAATCATTCCGATAATCGTAAAACTGCAGATAATCTGCGCAATCCTCTGTTTCTTTACATCGATGGTCTTTGTCTTTTCCACAACCGGTTTTCCCGTATCAAACTGACTGTTGGGAATATCCGGCAGAAGGTACTGCGAGACAAATACGCCGTAGATAATGGTTGTGACAATCACCGGAATACGGGCGATAGTAAAATCCCAGATTCCGAAAGGAACCGGGCCGCCCATGTTGACCATGACGTCGCTCCAGTTCATGTTTGCAGCTCCCTGTCCCAGGAAGGTGCAGGCGGTGGCGATATTGGCGATCATTGCCACCGGGTAGATGAATTTGCTGCGGCTGATATTCAGATTGTTTGCAATATTGATAATCAGCGGAAGAAGAATCGCCATGGTTCCAACCGCCGAAGTCAGAATAGAAAGCACGGTCGCCACAAGCATCAGCACCAGCAGCACAATCTTCGGCCGGTTCTGATACCGCATCACAATATTTTTGGTACTGTCAAGCAGGCCAGATTTTACAATCCCCGCCCCGATGACAAACATGGCGGCGAACATAATAACATTGGAATTTGTAAGACCCGAAAAGGCTTCATCAATCGTCATGATCCCCGTCATGATGAGCGCGATGATGATTCCCATGGAAATCACCGTATACGGCAGCTTTCCCGACATAAACGCTATAATCGTAAGTGCTAGAATAATAAGTACAATCGTCAACTGATCCATTCTTTTTCCCTCTCCTTATCCTATTGTTAAAAATCCCCGGGCTTCACATGATCTGGAAGAATGCAGCGGTATTCCTCATCCCCTTTGGCAAGCGCAAAATCTTCTTTTGCCTGCACAATCAGCTCCGGACTCTCGCAAAGACAGACGGCGGTCAGCGCCATCACCGCGGCGGCATTATGCATTCCTCTGTGCGCCAGATCCGCCTTTCCCTGTGCAACAGCCTGCCAGCTGTGTAGAGCGGTTCCCGCCGCGAAACACGGACAGGAGAAAAATGCGGTGGGCACATTCCAGCTCACATTTCCCGCGTCGGATGAGGCCGACTTCGGAAGTCCGATGGGGCAGCCATACAGGCTTATGGGGCTGTCCACCTGCTCCCGCGTCGGATGTTCCAGATAACGCGCAGCATTTTCCTTTGCCCGCTTTACCCCCTCCTCAGAAAGTACAGACTGGTATTTCCTGGCATATTCCAGCTCGCTCTCCGTATAGCTCTCATCGAGGATCTGATCCATGGCTTCCGCGGTAAGCCTGTTTAACAGCGTATTATCCAGATGATTTGCATAATAGCTTACCGGCCTCACGTCCACGCGTGTTCCGGTCATAAGCGCCGCTCCCTCGGCGACACTGCGGATGCGCTCATAGACATCCAGCATGTCTCCGTTTCTGGGAGCCCGGATGTTATAGCACACCTCCGCCTCACTCTGAACCGTGTTGGGCGCGGTTCCTCCGCTGTTTGTGATGGCATAGTGAAAACGAACCTCCGGAAGAACATGCTCACGCAGGTAATTGCATCCCACGTCCATCAGCTCCACCGCATCCAGTGCGCTGCGGCCCAGATGGGGAGACATGGCCGCATGAGCGTTCTTTCCGTGAAAATTGAAATATGCGCGGATCATGGAAAGAGTATTTCCCCCAACGCTTTTCGCGCTGTCCGGATGCCAGGTGATACAGATATCCAGATCCAGAAAACAGCCCTCTCTCAGCATGAAGGTTTTAGCGGCTGCGCCTTCCTCCGCCGGGGTAGCGTAATATCGGATCACGCCTTCTACCCCCTGTTCCCTAAGGTAATCGCGCACCGCGACGCAGGCCTCCACACCGGCGGTTCCCAGCAGGTGATGTCCGCATCCGTGCCCATAGTTTTTCTCTTCGCGCGCCTCCTTCTCCAGACTGTCGCTTTTCTGACTCAGATCGGACAGAGCGTCAAATTCTCCTAATATCCCGATCAACGGGCCTTTCTCGCCCCACTCAGCCATAAAAGCGGTCTCCATTCCCGCCAGCTTTTCGGTGATTCTGAATCCCTCGCTTTCCAGATACTCCCTCTGCCTTTGCTGGAGCGATATTCCTGGAATCGAAATTCTGCATAGTCCCAGATGTCGTCGCTCATACTCTCAAAACAGGCTTTCTCCGGTTTATGATGTCCTGTATTCGTTTTGCCTTCTCCTCCACTGCATTGCCTCCTTGATTACTTATATCGGTCGAGTACTCTGAAAAATTATAGTATGATACGCGTCCAATCAACAAATATCCATTCTTTATCGGGGGATAAAAAAACGTATGGCTACTTATGCTGAATTTTTGTTATAATTTTCTTAAGCAAACGGGAATCGGGGGAATATCCATGACATTTGAACAGATGAAATGCGCAATCGAAATCGCTTCCTGCGGCTCCATCAGTAAAGCCGCCAAGAATCTGTATCTGTCTCAGCCGCGTCTGAGTCAGAGCATAAAAAACATGGAAGATGAACTGGGGTATCTTATTTTCGAGCGTTTTCCCCAGGGCATCGTTCCCACCGCCAAGGGAAAGCTTTTCCTCAATCACTGTGAGATCATACTGGCAGAATACAAAAAAGCGGCGGCTCTCTCAGAGCAGAAAACCCTGCGCTCGTTCCACCTGGCGGCGGGAAATCTGTATCTCTTTATGGAGGCCTTTATCCGGCTCTGCCAGGATTATCAGAACGATACGATCCTTGACCTTCAAATCCACCACAAAAATTCATACGAAATCGAGGAGGCCGTCTACCAGGGCATTAGTCAGCTGGGGATATTGCTGGTGAAAGAAAATGAACTAAACAGCTACATTCTGTCGGCGGAACGAAAAAATCTGGTCGCAAAACCGCTCTGTCACATCGGTCTTGTGATTACGCTCCGAAAGGATCACCCCGCCTTATCTCAATCTTTTAATATCACCGATCTTTATATGTATCCGTTTGCAGATTATGGTCAGCGGGAGGTATCACGGATATTTATGGAGGAGACCCGCACTCTGGTCAATCCGGAAAAAATCATACGGGTGAACGAGGCCGAAGGACGGCATAAAATCATCTCCCGCACCAATGCCTTCGGCATCGGATGCGAGCTCTCGGAGAGCATTTTATCTCAATACAACCTTGTGTCAATTCCTGTTCAAGATGCAGGGTTCCAAATTGTATCTCTGTCCCGCAGACAGTCGCCATATTTTGAGGAAATCAAATGTTATCTGGATCATCTTATGGATGTGATAAAAGAGAATCATTTTTTGTAATATAAAATGAGAGCTGGCACGCCCGAAGTGTTGGGGTGCCAGCTTGTCTGGTTTTTCTGTTTTACTCCATATATCCGCCCTTCATCGGCGAGACGGCGTGCTCGGAGAAAATCTTCAGCGCGCCTTTCGTATATTTCGCAGGCTTCGGCTACCAGCGGCTCTTTCTCTCTGCAAGAATCCGCTCCATCTCCTCCGGGGAGACTTCATGGCCATTTACTCCTACGATGGACAGTTCACTCCGTTTTGAAAACGACATCTTGTCTATACTATGCAATAATATCCAATAGAATAGAAAACCGTATCAAGTTGCAAAAATCTATTCCAAAACACAGCCGACATATTGTTTTCCTTCCGTCAAATGGTATAATAGAATAGAAAAATGCAACTGGATACAAAAATCTTTCGCAAGGAGGTTTTTCAATGGAAATTCGCAGAGATTTCTATTTGGATAAATTAATAAAGAGAAAGAACAATGGACTGATCAAAGTGATCACCGGTATCCGCAGATGCGGCAAGTCTTATTTGCTGAATAATCTTTTTTATCATCACTTGCTGGAAAGCGGTGTAGAGGCTGACCATATCATCCGTTTCGCATTTGATTCAGCGGATGACCTGTATCTGATTGGTGAAAGTCTGATTCAGATAGAAAAAGAAAAGCGCGGGGTCGATCCGGAAAAATTCATGGCATATATACGTTCCAAAGTCGTTGACACTGAAATGTATTATCTGTTGTTAGATGAAATTCAGATGCTGGATTGCTTTGAAGCAGTATTAAATGGCTATTTGCGTAAGGAAAATATGGATGTATTTGTAACCGGAAGTAATGCAAAACTCCTGTCCCGAGATATCGCTACCGAATTCGCAGGTCGTGGCGACGAGGTTCATATGTATCCTTTAAGCTTTGCCGAATTCATGTCTGTATATAACGGAGACAGGTACATGGGGCTGTCCGAATATATGCTTTACGGCGGTATTCCTCTCGTTGTCCTGCGTGACGATGCCGGCGATAAAGCTGTCACATTACAGAATCTGTTCAACGAAATTTATATTCGAGACATTACAAAGCGAAACCGTGTGAAAAACATTGGAGAGCTGGAAGATTTATTGAATATCCTTTCCTCTGCCATCGGCTCGCTGACCAATCCTGAAAAGCTGAAAAACACTTTCAAGACCATTAAAAAATCCAGAATCACCTCTGCTACCATAAAAAAATATCTGGATTATTTTGAGGACTCGTTCCTGATTGAATCTGCGCAGCGATATGACATCAAGGGAAAAGCATATATTGAAACTCCAAAAAAATATTACTTTTCCGACCTTGGATTGCGTAATGCGAGAATCAATTTCCGACAGTTTGAACAGACTCATTCCATGGAAAATGTGATTTATAATGAGCTTCGTATGCGCGGCTATAACGTAGACGTAGGTGTGGTGCCGATTTCCCAAAAAGATCCGAACGGAAAAGTAACCCGGCAACAACTGGAAGTAGATTTTGTCTGTAATCTTGGCTCTTCCAGATACTATATCCAGTCGGCATATTCGTTGCCAGATGAGACAAAGCGCACCCAGGAAATCAGGCCATTTAGAAAAATTGACGACTCTTTCAAAAAAATCATTATTACCAAGGATATCGTCCAGCCATACTATGATGAGTATGGTATTTTAACCGTAAACATTTACGATTTCCTGCTTGATCCAACATGCCTTGAAAAATAAAAGCTATTGACCGCGCATATACGCACATCGCTTCCGAACTGTCTTCCTGCACGGGAAATGATTTAAGCCGCTGCAAAACCAGTCTTTTGCAGCGGCTCCATATGACATCCTACTCTCTCCCCTCCACCATTTTCCTCAACCGTTCCACCGTCTCCTTATCTTCATCCAGCTTACCGCAGTCCCAGGCCTCCTCGTAGTATCCGAGGGCCTCCTCCAGTTCGCCCTTTGTCTCGCAGATGCGGCCCATGTCCTGGTAGGCTTCGTAGCAGTTTAACTTCGGGCAGCCGAAATGCTCCAGATGAAGCTCCAGCGCCTTCTCTGCCATCTCGACGGTCTTTTCCTTATCGCCCAGATGGGAGTAGGCTTCGGCGGCCGCCTCATAATTGCAGGGGGAGAAGGGCCTTTTCTCGATCTTCGAGAGCGCCAGCTCAAGGCTCCTCCTGTAGCTTTCCTCCGCCTTTCCGGCATCGCCTAGATTTTCATAGCACACACCGATGCAGATCAGGCGGTATGCGGAATCCGAGGATAATTCCAGCGCCTTTAAAAATGCCTCGAGGGCCTCCTCATAGCGTTTCTCATCCTTGTAGAACACGCCCAGGGAATGCCAGGAATCGTACTCCTCCGGGAACTCCTCCGTTCCTTTTAAGTAAATTTCCTCCGCCTTCTCCTTCATCCCAGACTTCTCGTAACAGTAGGCGATCCGTGTGAGGGCATCCTGCCGGTCGTCCACCTCGCCGTAGGTCTCAAAATATCCGATGGCCTCCTCATAACGCTTTAAACCGCGGGCATTCATGCCGGCCATTTCATAGAAGCGTCCGTCGTCCGGGAACTCTTTCATACCGGTTTTACAGTATTCCAGCGCCTCCTCATACCGGCCCATACGGCGCAGAAGACGGATCAGATCCCAGAGCCAGCGGGCATTTCTGTACCCGTCCGCGATGGCCTTCGCGTAATATTCCACCGCCTCGTCCATCCGGCCCAGCTTCTGGAGCGTGTCGCCCAGCTCGTTCATGGCTCCGCGGTGATCCGGCGCATATTCCAGCGTCCTTCGGTAATAACGCTCCGCATCCTCGTAGTTTCTCATGCAGAAGCAGACATATCCCAGGCGATAATTTTCATAATAGCTCTCACGCCCCGCGTCTACCTGCGCCCTGTAAATGTCAAACGCCTCCTGGTACCGGTCCATAGAGCATAGAATACCCGCCTTCAGATAGATGGCCGACACATCCGACGGATCGCGCTCCAGCAGCTCGTCAACGCATTCCATCGCATCGTCGTATCTCTCTGTGTCGTCGTACAGGCGGGCGTATTCCAGAACCACCGACGGATGACGGCCGATCTGCTCCTCCAGAATCCCAAGCCATTCGCCGGCCTTGTCGTACTGCCCGGTTCGTCTCAGCGCGCAGGCGTAGTTAAACACAACGCTCACGGAACGATAGCCCTTCTCCAGCGCCGGCCCCGCCAGACGGACAATTTCCTCGTAGGCGCTCCGCATGGAGAGCAAGCGGATCTTCAGAGGGAGTGCATTTTCGGAGGTCGGGGAATGACGCAGAATCTCGTCGCAGTATGACTCGGCCTCCTCATACTTCTCCAGCTCGAAGCTGGAATCCGCCAGCCACCAGCGAACCGTGTCCTCAATCCCCGCGATTTCCTCCATGGAGAGAAGAAGCTCTCTGGTCCTGTCGTAGCGTCCGCCGTAGTAACAGGCCCGGGCCGTTCTGTATTTCATCCGGTCAGACGGATTTTTCTCAAGTTCCTCCTCATAACGGTGAGATAAACCTCATACACCGCACTTCTGGAATCGTCCAGATCAATGTTCTCATCCACTCTCCCCGCCTGGTCATAGCAAAGGATCGCCGTCTGGTATTCGCCGACGGCCGCATGGTAATCGCCTGCCAGCTTTAAAATCTCCGCATGGCCTCCGTCCAGGAGCAGCAGCCGATCCACATAGGCTTAAGCTCCTCGCCGCGGCCCACCGCCAGCCCGGCCGTCAGATACCAGTAGAGATCTCCGCTGTCCACAGGTGCATCGAAGGAAACCTCTATCTCCTGTGCCCGTCTCCAGGCGGCCTCTGCATCCTCCTCAATTTTAAGGCAGTATCTCACCTGCTGCTGCAGAAAATCGGGATGGCGGATATCCATGTCAAGCATCCCGTTCAGACATGCCTCGGCCTTCTCCTCGTCCTGGTCGTCGATGGCTCTGCACAGGGCAAAGAATCCACGCACAAACGCATCATAGTCCTTTCCCGGCTCCAGCTCAAACGCACCGTAGCGGAAATTATCTTCGTAGGTGGCCTGGTTCAGCACATAGTCGATGAAATTTTCCGGAAATTCCTGGCAGAGGGCGGACCGGTTTTCCGACCAGCCAGATGCTCGGCCAGAAGCTTCCAGACCTTGTGCGGTATGTAATGATGATCCATGAGAAATCTCAGAAACGCCTGATTTACAAGCTCCGCAGTTTCCAGACCAATGCAGAGCGGATCATTTAAAAGCTTTTTCCACGCCTCAGGATCGATGCGCTTCCCGAAATCGGCGTACACCTCCTCCATGCGCTCCATCCACGGCAGAACCTGCGGATCGGCCTGCGGTCCCTGCTCTTCCTGCTCCCTGCCGCTCATGGCCTGCTCAAAGGAGCTGCGCAGCTCCATGAATCCGTCCGGATCCTCCTCCGGGTGATGGTCGGCCAGGCGGGCCAGATATGCCGCCTTTATGGCATCCTCGTCGTCAGTCTTCTCAATTCCCAGTATTTTCCAGATGTCCATTTTCCTCTTCCTTTCTCTTTTTCTCCTTAAGCCGCAGTTCCCTAAAAAATGTCTTTAACATGGCGGAGCACTCGTCGCCGAGCACACCGATTTCGGTCTCCACCTGGTGGTTGAAGCCGTCCTCGTGAAGCATGTCGAGCACCGAACCGGCGCAGCCGGCCTTGGGGTTCATGCAGGCGATGACCGCCCTCGGAATCCGGGCCTGTACGATGGCGCCGGCGCACATCGGGCACGGCTCCAGGGTGATGTAGATGGTGCAGCCCTCCAGCCGCCAGTCGCCCATTTTTTGCAGGCCTTCCGGATGGCTGTGATCTCCGCGTGGGCCAGGGCATTTTTGTCCTTCATCCGGCGGTTGTAGCCGCGGCCGATGATTTTCCCCTCGTACACGATGACGCAGCCGATGGGAACCTCATCGAGCGCCTCCGCCTTCCGCGCCTCGCGGATGGCGGCGCGCATGTATTTTTCGTCTGTGGTCATAACATTCTTCGCCTCGTTTCTAAACACTCTCATTATATCCCAGATTTTCATTTATGGATAGCGGAAATGGAAATATTGTGATAGACTTATCCTTGAGTTTCAGAAATGACAGATATAACGAAATGAGGTTTACATAAATATGAAAATATGTGGTTTGCAGAAAACGACGCTCCTGGACTTTCCCGGGCATGTGGCGGCTACGGTGTTTTTAAACGGCTGCAATTTCCGGTGCCCGTTCTGCCACAACGGCGATCTGCTCTCGGACAGCGCGCCGGGGCTTATGACGGAAGGGGAGCTTCTGGATTTCTTAAAAAAACGGCGGGGAATGCTGGAGGGCGTGTGCATCACCGGCGGGGAGCCCACGCTTCATCTGGAGCTGGAAGCGCTGATCCGGGGCATTAAAGAGCTGGGGTATCTGGTGAAGCTGGACACCAACGGATACCGGCCGGCCATTCTGAAATCCCTTGTCGAGAAGGGGCTTCTGGACTATGTCGCTATGGACATCAAGGCCGGACGGGCGCGCTACGGGGAGGTCGCCGGCAGGCCCGGCCTGGATATCGGCCTCATCGGGGAGAGCGCGGATTTCCTGCTTCACGGGACGCTGGATTTTGAGTTCAGAACCACCGTGGCGAAGGAGCTTCTGACCGCGGATGATTTTGAGGACATCGCCGTCTGGCTCGACGGATGCCCGAAATACTTCCTGCAGAACTACACAGACTCAGATCAGGTGCTCATGCCCGGCCTCACCGGATGCACCAAAGACGAGCTGCTCACATTTGCCTCCATCCTCCGCCCCCACATGGGGACGGTGGAGCTGCGGGGCATCGACTATTAGTCGCCAACCTTGATATCCGTGTACCAGTAACCAAATCGGCCGTCCTTGGGCGGCTGATTTTTGATAGGACGAAATTGGCGAAGCCAAACATGGTTGCCATATATTTTTCATTGCTGTAATAGTGGCCGGGAACGCCAGAAGATACCGGGGGCGTCCGCCCTGCGGGCTCTCCAGGCGGGCCAGAATCAGATAGCGGTAGTTGTAATAGCCGTGAAGAAGAAAGCTGTTGTTCCCAAAATCCACGCCTCCCTCGGAAGCAGCCCGATGTCCTGCGGCTTGATGGTCAGAATCTCGCAGGGATTGTCGTAATCGAAGGCCTGTATCTTGGGGCATTTCTTTCGCAGGCGCTCCCACACATTCTGATGGGCGAAACGGCTCTGCTCCTCCTCTTCCAGACGTTTCAGAGCCGCATCGTCGCCGATCGGCTGCCTCGGCGGCTGTCCGGCAGGCGCCGGATGATGATGTGCCGGAGGCGGGCACTGGGCAGACTCCGGGGCCGGGCGTGAGCGGACTCCGGGGCCGGGCGCTGAACGGACTCCGGGACCGGGTGCTGAGCAGACTCCGGGACAGGACGCTGAAAAAACTCCGGGGACAGGGCAGGGACGCCCTCTGGCGGCGGGCACTGCGGCGGGGCAGACTGCGGCAAGGGGGAACGCCGCATCGTATCCCCGGACAGCCCGCACGGCACTGGAATCCCCTGGCCGCTCAGTTCCCCGGCTTCTGCTTCTGTTTCTGCTTCTGCTTCTGCCTCCCTCTCCATGTCTTCGCTTTCACCCTCAGATCCCATTTCCAGCTCCATCCCGGCTCCGGGATCCTCCCCGGCGCCAGCTCCGGCCCCGTCTTCATCCCCCGTCAATTCCTCTTCTTCCTTCTCCGCATTAGGCTTATGTAAGTCCTGCGAAGCCAGATCCTCCACAAACGCGGGGTTCTGGATCATGGGCTCATTTTCACGCTGCAGCTCCTCCTTCGCCAGCTGCTCTTCAATTTCCTTCGATATGGGCAGGGCTGTCTCCTCTTTCTCTGGATCCGCAGCCTCCTGCTCCCGCACATTGGCGGAGGTCACGTCCGCCAGCTCGATCTCGGCGGCATGGGCCACGGCGTCCTCCCAGATGGTGGTGTAGGCGCGCCAGGCATTTTCCACCTCGTGGACAGAAAGGCCGTAGAACTGGCTCATGGCAATGCCGGAGCCCTCCACACTGGCAGAATTTAAAATGGCCCTGAACTCGCAGGCCCCGTTTCTCACAAATGCATTTCCCACATTCAGCTCTCCCTGGCCGGAGAGCAGGAAAACGCCCATGGGATTTCCCCCGACGTATATCTTTTTGATGCTGACAGTCACCTTGCACTGGCCGCCGCGGGTCTCCAGCTTGGCAAAGCCCACGTTCCGCCCCTTGTTTCCGCCCTCATATTCATAAATATATGAAATTAATCTCTGATAATTAGACATGCTATCACTCCTTTGATACATATTTTATGCGATTAGCCATTGAAACTATGACTTCAAAATGGTATTTTAGTAAGTGATATCAATTATAAACTGGAGGATTTGCC
This sequence comes from Clostridia bacterium UC5.1-2E3, assembly GCA_001304875.1. GTDB lineage: Bacteria > Bacillota > Clostridia > Lachnospirales > Lachnospiraceae > Ventrisoma > Ventrisoma faecale. Next base: position 77,863 of record BBZO01000011.1, on the reverse strand, counting down.
AACCATGAGAATTTACAGAGCAAAGGACTACGATGAGATGAGCAGGAAGGCCGCAAATATCATCGCGGCCCAGATGACCTTAAAACCCGATTCCGTTCTGGGTCTGGCCACCGGCTCCACCCCGATCGGTACATACAGAGAACTCATTGCAAAATACAGCCAGGGCGACATCGATTTCTCCCGGATTAAGACCGCAAATCTTGACGAGTACAGAGGACTCCCCAGAGAAAACGACCAGAGCTACTACTACTTCATGTATGAGAATCTATTCAGACACGTGAATATCGACATGGCAAACACCAACATTCCCAACGGAATGGAGCCGGACAGCGACGCGGAGTGTGCGCGCTATGAGAAGGTGATCGAGAGCCTGGGCGGCGTGGACTTACAGCTTCTGGGCCTGGGCCACAACGGCCACATCGGCTTCAATGAGCCGGCGGACCATTTTGCCAGAATGACCAACTGCGTGAATCTGCAGGCCAGCACCATCGAGGCCAACAAGCGCTTTTTTGAATCCGCGGACCAGGTTCCGAAGCAGGCCTACACCATGGGCATCGGAACCATCATGCGGGCGAAGAGCGTCCTGCTCATCGTGAGCGGTGCGGATAAGGCCGAGACCCTGGCGAAGGTCATCGCGGGCCCGGTGACTCCGCAGGTTCCCGCCTCGATTCTGCAGTTCCACCCCAACGCGGTTGTCGTGGCCGACGAGGCGGCTCTCTCCGGACTTTAATATTACGCCTCCCCGCCGAGGAGGTTAGAAAGATGGGCAAACTGTTCCAGTGTCAGGGTCTCGCCTCTGACACTGGCGGGGAGGCCCATTTTTCGATTGCCGAGGTGATCTGTTCCTTGGAAAATGAAAGCTCCGGCGAGTTGGCAAGGCCGTTTAGCAGCGTCTTCCTGCGCTGGTTGAACGACGCGCGGATGAGACGGAACATGAGCTTTGCATCCTTTACGTCCACCGGCGGCTCCTGGTGCCTCGTCAGACGGATGACCGCGGAGCCCACGCCGGGGCGGGGGATGAAGCAGTTGGGCGGCACGTTGGCGACGATGTAGGGCTCGGCGTAATACTGCACGGCCAGCGACAGCGCGCCGTAGTCCTTGGAGCCGGGACCCACCTGCATCCGGTCGGCCACCTCCTTCTGCACCATCACCGTGATGTTGTCGATGGGGACGTTGCTCTCGAACAGGCCCATGATGATGGGGGTCGTGATGTAGTAGGCAGATTGGCCACCACTTTGATGGGCCTTCCGCCGTTGTACTCCTGGGCCAGAGCATTTATGTCAACCTTTAAAATATCGTCGTTAATGACGGTGATGTTGTCATAGTCCGCCAGCGTCTCCTGGAGAATGGGGATCAGATTGCTGTCAATCTCCACGGCCACCACCCGCTTCGCGTGCTCCGCCAGATACTGGGTCATGGTACCGATACCGGGGCCGATCTCCAGCACCATGTCGTCCTTCGTCACGCCGGCGGCGGAAATGATTTTCTCCAGCACGTGGGTGTCGATCAGAAAATTCTGCCCGAATTTCTTCTGAAACGCGAAATTGTATTTCTGTATGATCTCTATGGTATTTTTAGGAATGCCTAAATTTGCCATCCATTTCCTCCTATTCCCGCGGTACACAAATGCGGTACACATTCTCGGCGTTTTTCCAGGTGACCTCCATCACTTCCTCCTCGGAAATTCCCTTGATCTCTGCCAGCGCAGCGACCACGTAAGGGAGATTCAGCGAAGAGTTCCGTCTGCCCCGGTTGGGCACAGGCGCCAGGTACGGGCAGTCGGTCTCCAGAACGATCTGCTCCAGCGGGGCGTAGGCCGCCACTTCCTTGAGCTTTTTCCCGTTTTTGAAGGTCAGGACGCCGCCGATTCCCAGGTAAAATCCCATGTTCAGATACTCTCTGGCCATCTCCACGCCGTAGGAAAAGCAGTGGATGACGCCGCCCATATCCCGCGCACCGGAGGCCTTTATGATGTCCAGCGTGTCCTTCGCGGCATCGCGGCTGTGAACCACGATGGGAAGATTTACCTCCCCGGCGAGATCCAGCTGGCGCACAAACCAGTGCTTCTGCGTCTCATGGTCAGGCTCGTCCCAATAGTAGTCGAGACCGATCTCGCCAATAGCCACGATTTTCTCCCGGGCGGCCTCCTCCTTAAGCCAGGCAAGCTTCGCCTCATTAAGCTCGGCAGTCTCGTTGGGGTGGACGCCGATGGCCCCGTAGATAAACGGGTATTTTTCCGTCAATGCGATGGTATTTCGGGAGGTAGCAATGCTGGCGCCGATGTTTACCACCGCGCCGATGCCCTGGGATTGCAGATTCCCCAGAAGTTCCCCCCTGTCTTCGTTAAACGCCTCGTCGTCGTAGTGGGCGTGGGTGTCGAATATCATAGTCTTTGTCCTCGTAAATTTTTTTGCGGTTTCCTATGGAACAAGGAACCGGCGCAGGATGCCCAGCGCCAGAAGATGGGCCGGGTAAACCAGTAGAACAGCAGTTTCATCTGCCGGCCTCTCTCCCCATTATACATACGGATGGGGATAAATGCAAATGGGCCCGTCACCTTGGCTGTGAGCGACACAACACATCCGAAAAGCATCTGCCTGGCGCGGTCAAACCGGAACATATAAAGAACAGCAATCAGAAGGATTCCCGACCACCCGAAATCAGAATGCAGCAGAGCGGTAAGGAGACAGCCGATGGCCGTTACAGCGACAGAAACGATAGCCGGCGCAGGCACGGCTCTCCCGCCGCCTTCTGCCTCAGCACGAACGCCTGCCCCGGCATGATGCTCCGTCCCGGCATGACTCCCCGTTCCGGCGTTTCCACCCCCGGCCGTCCGCTCCGGCCCCATCTTCTCCAGCCCCATCATCACGGCCACGCCGATGGCCAGCGTGAAAAACACGTTCTGGTATCCCCGGTAAAACGGCGTCCCGAAGAGAGCCAGATCGAACGGGATCTCGGATATCAGCGCGAACACGCACAGCTTTGCCAGATAGCGTTTCCTGTCCCTGGTATGCAGAAATCCCTCCACCAGAAGAAAGGCGAAGATCGGGAACGCCAGTCCCCCCGCCAAGCGGAGCAGGACATATACGGCGAGCATCCCGCGGACATCAGCTCGGCGGACGCCGTCATCTGAGACACAGATGCCGCCTGTACCGCCTGGGATACCTGCCCCAGCGGTTCCACCAGCGCAATCGCCGTGTGATCGCAGACCATGGCGGCCAGCGCAATGATTTTCAAGGCCCTGCCGTCCATCCCGCTCCTCCTTCCATCTTTCTGTCCACAGCCGAAAGACGCCGCCGGCGTATGCGTCCGGCGGCATCTGGTACTTCTTTGTTTACAAAATCAATCAGCAGATCTCCGCACCTGCGGGCATCTCCTTCTCGGGAACCATCAGTGAGAGATTTCCCTCGGCGTCCTCCGCGCAGAGAATCATTCCCTCGGACATCACGCCGGCCAGCTTGGCGGGCTTTAAGTTGGTCACTACCATGACTCTCTTTCCCACCATCTCCTCGGGAGAGTAGTGGGCCTTAATGCCGCTGACAATCTGGCGCACCTGGCTTCCGATCTTTACCTGGGAGCAGAGGAGCTTCTTGGATTTCGGCACCGCCTCGCAGGCGATGATCTTTCCCACCTGGAACTGGAGCTTCGCGAAATCATCGTAGGTGATCTCCGGCTTGGCCTCGATATCGATGGCGGGCTCCTCCGGCTCGGCTTTCTCATCCGCGGCGGCCTCGGCGGCTCTCATGGCCTCCACCTTTTCAAGTACCTCATTGATATCCATGCGGGCGAAAAGGATTTCCGGCTTGTCAGTCACCTTATTTCCGGACGGATAGAGACCGAAGCGGTCCATCTCGTCCAGACTTCTCTTGGACGCGTTAAGCTGCGCCAGAATCTTCGCGGAGGTCTCCGGCATGAAGGACTCCAGAAGAGACGCGCCGATGGTGATGGACTCCACCAGGTTGTAGAGCACGGTGGCCAGACGGTCCTTCTTCGTCTCATCCTTGGCCAGCGCCCAGGGCATGGTCTCGTCGATGTATTTGTTGCTTCTCTTGAAAATGCCGAAGATCTCGGTGATGGCGTCGGCCACTCTCAGCTTATCCATCTTCTCTTCCGCCTTCTTGACTGCCTCCAAAACAACAGCCTTCAGTTCCGCGTCCACGTCCTCGCAGACGCCCTTGTCGGCCACAACGCCGTCAAAATATTTGTTGGACATGGAGATGGTGCGGTTCACCAGGTTGCCCAGCACATTTGCCAGGTCGGAGTTCATTCTCTCCACCATCAGCTCCCAGGAGATCACGCCGTCATTGTCGAAGGGCATCTCGTGAAGCACGAAATAGCGCACGGCGTCCACGCCGAAGAAATCCACCAGCGTGTCGGCGTAGAGCACATTTCCCTTGGACTTGCTCATCTTGCCGTCGCCCTGTAAAAGCCACGGATGGCCGAACACCTGCTTCGGCAGCGGCAGGCCCAGAGCCATCAGGAAAATGGGCCAGTAAATTGTATGGAAACGGATGATGTCTTTTCCGATCAGATGCAGGTCGGCGGGCCACAGCTTTTTAAACTGTTCGCTGCTCTCGCCGTCGCAGTCGTAACCAATGCCGGTGATGTAGTTGGTGAGCGCGTCCAGCCACACGTAGGTCACGTGCTTCGGGTCGAAGGTCACCGGGATTCCCCAGGTGAAGGAGGTTCTGGACACACACAGGTCCTGCAGTCCCGGGAGAAGGAAATTGTTCATCATCTCATTTTTGCGGGACACGGGCTGGATAAACTCCGGGTGCTCGTTGATGTGCTGGATCAGGCGGTCGGCGTACTTGCTCATTCTGAAGAAGTATGCCTCCTCCTTCGCCGGCTGCACCTCTCGGCCGCAGTCGGGACATTTGCCGTCCACCAGCTGGGACTCGGTGAAAAATGACTCACAGGGCGTGCAGTACATACCTCGTAGTAGCCTTGTAAATGTCGCCCTGGTCGTAGAGCTTCTTGAAATCTTCTGCACCTGCGCCTCGTGGTCTGCGTCGGTGGTGCGGATGAATTTATCGTAGGACGTGTTCATCAGATCCCAGATGGTCTTGATCTGTCCGGCCACGTTGTCCACGAACTCCTTCGGAGTCACGCCGGCCTCGCCCGCCTTGAGCTCGATCTTCTGTCCGTGCTCATCGGTTCCGGTCTGGAAAAATACGTCGTAGCCCTGCTCTCTTCTGAAACGGGCAATGCTGTCCGCCAGCACGATCTCGTAGGTGTTGCCGATGTGGGGCTTTCCCGAGGTGTAGGCGATGGCGGTGGTGATGTAATATGGTGTTTTACATTTCTGACACATGGTTGTCCTCCTGTTTCTGCGATGGAATGTTTTTGTCTCATAGGGAACGCAGTTCCTATTAAACAAAAATCCGCCTTTAAATCTCTTTAAAGACGGAATCTGTCCGTGTTACCACTTTAAATTCACAGGCCCCTCGCGGCGGCCTGCCTCATGGGCTGCTTTCACAGTCCGGCGCTGTAACGGGCGCTCCCGTCACCGCCTAACACCAGAAAAACCGGCTATCAGCGGCGCGGCTCCAAGACCATCTTCCGCAGCTTCCCCGCTCCCCTCTCTCAGCCTGGCGAGGGGTCTCTGTAAACGTATCTGTCTGCGTACTCTTCTCTTCATCGCATTTGTGTATTCAATATAGTTAGTCTAGCCGTTTCACCTTGATTTGTCAAGGGATCTCTACTATAATAACGGAAACGGAGGTACTATATGATCAAACGCAATTACTGCCGGCGTCTTCTGCTCGGCGCAGGAATCTGCGCGCTGCTGGCCGCCGGATGCACCCGATCACCCGAAGAAACCGTTCCCGCAGAGGAACCGGTAACCGCTGCCGAAGAACCTGCCTCGCCGTCCGACGGGGTGAAGCACGGGGATTTTCGTGAGTTTGTAAATACCTACACCGCCATGCGGGACACCATTTTTTCCGGAACCCCCGGCCTCGCACGCACGCCCGAAACACTGGGGCAGTATTCCCTCAAAGCCTTGACGGACCGCACAGCGGCCTTCCGCGAAATGAAAAAGCAGCTGTCCTTCTTCAACACCGCGCAGATGGATTCCGGAGAGCTCATTGCCTTCCGGCGCATGGAGTACATACTGGGCACAGAGCTTAAGGCCGACGGCTGGAGCTGTACGCCCAGCCGCTCTCACCAGAATGCGGCATACAGATACAGATCCCGGCCATGCTCAGCGCCTTCCGCTTTGAAAATACATCGGACGTGGATCACTATCTTTCTCTGATGAACGAGATGGCCCCGCTCTACGAAAATATTCTGGCCTTTGAGCAGGAGAAGGCAAACGCCGGGCTTCTCACCGGCGGGGAACCGCTGGAGCTGATGATCCGGTCGCTGGACCCCTACATGGTCCGGGCGAACAACAACATTTTATCGCGGCAGTTCGCGGAGAAGCTGAACGCAGTTCCCGGTCTGACCGAAGCCAAACGCCAGGAATACTTAGAAGCGCATCAGACCGCGCTCAAGGAGTCGTTTATCCCCGCCTACCGCACCCTGTCCCAGGGCCTTGAAGAGCTGCAGGAGGCCGCGGCGGCGACGGGAGGGCTGGCATCCATGCCGGAGGGAAAGGCCTACTACCGGTATCTCATCGCCTCCGGATCCGGCTCCGGCGAATCCATCCTGGCGCTCTGCCAGAAAACGGAGCAGCGCATCGACCGCGAGCTGGATCAGATGACGGCTCTTCTCGACCAGTACCCGGAGCTTTCCGGGGAGTCGGACGATCTGCCGTTCGCATTCGACACAGACGAGGGGGCGCTTGCCTGGCTGGAAGATTCCATCGCCGGACAGTTTCCTTCTGTCACGATGCAGGAAATGCCCGCCTCGGAGGCCTCGTCGGTGGACGTTCTCATGGCCGGAGATGCTGCGGAGGAAGATTCCAGAAACAGCGCCGAAAAGCCTTTCGTCTCACGGCGCAGAGATTCCGGCACAGATGATCCCGACCTCACCGGCATCGCAGGAAGAGGGATTCCGGACTTGCCTACCGCCGCCAGTATTACAGAGAACACACCGTGGATCCGCGCCTTTCTCGATCACCCTCAGCAAAGGAGCAGACCATCGATCCGCTGGTGTTAGCAGCCGCAGATCCGGGTTCCGCGCTGGGTTGGGAGCTCTACGCGTCGCAGTATGCGTTTGCGGAGGGCAACGGCCTTTCCGATGAGCTGAACGAATTTATGCGCGCCTACACCGATGCCACCGCCGGCCTCTACGCGCTGATGGATATGCATTTAAACTACGATGGATGGAGTGCGGAGCAGTTTGAGGATTTCTGCAGAGCTTACGGATTTTCCGACGAGGAGGTTATCGCAGAGCTCCGGTCAAAGTTCCTGGCTTCCCCGTCCTTTTACGCCTGCCGTTACATCAGCTATATGACGCTCATGGAGCTCCGCGAGGAGGCCGCGGCCGTGCTGGGCAGCCGTTTTTCAAGCCTGGATTTCCACCAGTTCCTTCTGGACATGGGGCCGGTCAACTGCCAGCTCCTGGAACCGTATTTCCGGGCATGGCTTCTGACGAGGAATCATTAAATTTTAAGGAAATAAAGGAGAACGCACATGAAAAAAGAAAACTTGATCTGGTACGATAGAAAACGTCTCTGGTGCGGCCTGCCGTGGACCTTCACAAAGTACGGTATGGACGAAGGACGGCTGTTCGTGGAAACCGGTTTCTTAAATACCCGCGAGGAGGAGGTCCGCCTCTACCGCATTCTCAACATCAGCCTCAGCCGTTCGCTGGTGCAGCGCATTTTCGGCCTGGGAACCATTCACATTGACAGCACCGATATGGACTTAGGCTGTGTGAAGCTGATAAACGTCAAAAACTGCGACTCGGTGAAGGAAATGATCTCCAACAAGGTGGAGGAGGAGCGCCTGAGAAACCGCGTCAGCGCCAGGGAGTTCTTAAGCCACGGGGACGAGGATGAGATGGACGCGCAGATGCACGATGTGGTGGAGGAAGAGCACGAGTAACGCGTCATTTTAACGCGCGGAAACGCGCGCGTGTGTTTATTTTATTTTAAAACACGCGCGCGCGTTTTTTGTGCGTTTATCGCGTGTTTATCAATACTGCTGTGAACAAATCTACCATTGCGCCCGCTTTAAAAATCTGCTATACTTAAGAAAACATTTCCGGTCTCATTCGTGGACCGTATCTTTTGGGAACAGATTCCCGTGTTTTATGGCCGGTTCGGCCAGAGATCTCATTTCAAATCGCGGTGCAGTTCATACGTGTAAGTTGTTCCGCAGACATAGGATAAGGAGGAGTGCTTTTGGCAGAGAAGGATTTGCTGGAGAAGACATTGGAGGAGCACAACGACGTATTTGCGGACATCGTGAACGCGCTGGGATTTGGAGGCGAGGAGCTGGTTTCGCCGGAATCATTAAAGCCCGGGCCTACCGCTTCGATCTATGAGGCCCCGGACGGCCGGAAGCGGGAGCAGTACCGGGACGTTGTGAAATACTGCACGCAGTCGGGTGTGGTGCTGGCGCTCTTTGGATTGGAAAATCAGTCGGGCGAGGACTACGATATGGTGTTTCGTATGATGAGCTACGACGGAGCCGCCTATAAGCAGCAGAAGGGAAGGCGGAAAAAATACCCGGTGATTTCCTTTGTGCTCTACTACGGACTGGAGCACTGGAAGGCTCCGCAGTCCCTGCGGGAGGCGCTTGTCCGGCAGAATGAAAAACGGCGGATGGACGCAGCTGGCATAAGATCATCGATCTGGTGCCGGACTACAGGATCAATCTGGTGGAGGTGGCCTTTCTCCCTCGTGAGGTGAGAGAGCGTTTCACCTCGGATTTCCGGATTGTGGCAGAGTATTTCCATGCGAAACGGACGGGGACGGAGGAGAAGTTTTACTCCGGACCGGAAGGCCGCCGGAATATCCGGCACGTGAAAGAAATGTTAGGTTTCTTCCGGGAGTTCACCGGGGACGAGAGATACCGGGAGATGAGCCGGGAGATTACAAAGCGATCAGAGAAAGGAGAGAACGTTATGTCATGCAGTATGTTGGATTATGCGGAAAACAAGGGGATCCAGAAAGGTGTCCGGGAGGGCCTTCAAAAAGGCATCCGGGAGGGCACCCGAGCCCTTATCGAGAGCTGCCGCGAGCTGGATCAGAGCTACGACAGTACACTCCAGCGCATCATGGACAAATTTTCCTTAAGCCGCTCCGAGGCGGAGGCGCGGATGCGGGAATACTGGAAAGCCTGAGAAAGGACTTAACTTAAATTTTTTAATTGTTTAATCATGCATATTGTAGGGAAGGGGCTGTCTGAGATAGATAGCCCCATAAAATCTAAACAACTGCTTTCGTTATTTACCGCCAGATCACAGGCCTCTCATTCCGCCCGCTTCCCGCCAAACATCTCCTCCAGCCACTCTGCGCACTGCCCGAACCATCCGGCCACATGGGCGTCAGCGTATCTTTTCTTTTCCGGCTCCTCCACCTCTTTCGTGGCTAAGGACAGTCCGTGCTCGCCGTAAGGATAGATGTGCAGCTCAAACGGAACCTTCTTGTTCGCCAGAGCCCCCGCGAACAGCAGGCTGTTCTGCACAGAAACCGTGGAATCCGCAGCCGTGTGCCAGATAAACGCCGGCGGCGTCTGTTCGTCCACAAAGTTTTCCAGGCTGTAATACTCCGCCGGACCGTCCCCGGCCAGCATCTCTATACTCTCCCGGTGTGCGTACTCCCCGGCAGTGATCACCGGATACCCCAGAATCAGCGCATCGGGCCGTACGGCAGCCTGGTCTTCTGCTGAAAACAGCCCGCCGTCCTTCCAGTGCACGCCCAGGCTGGCCGCCACATGCGCCCGCGGAAAAGCCGCAGAGAATCACCGGTTTCCCGCAGCCGCCGCGCGGACGCGGCGCATCGCGTCCGCCGCACTCAGAAGCGGAGCCGTCCCCAGAGGTATTTCATGAAGCGGTTCCTGTATTTCCTCAAGCGGAGACTGCGTTCCCGCACAGCTCCGTTCATCCTCCTGTCCGGCCACCGGATAATAGAGCACCCACGGTTTCCACCCGCGCGCCGCGAAGGCGCGCGCCACAGACTTCGCCTCGCGGGGCGAGTGCCACTGATATCCTCCGCCCGGGCATATGATCACATGTCCGCGCACCGCGCCCGCAGCCCCATCCGACACAAACCTATCCGGCACAACCCCATCCGGCGCAGCTCCATCTGGCACAGCTCCATCTGGCACAGGCGTGCCGGTCCACTCGACCAGCACGCCCTTTTTCTCTACATCAAACATCGCATCACATCTCCGCGCCAAATCCAAAGAACTCGTTGACATTGTTAAAGCAGACATCCTCGATCATCTGCTTGAGCGCAGCCTCGCCGGAGAAATACTCTCCTCTCTCCACCAGCTCGCCGAAGTAGTTGCACAGCACGCGGCGGTACAGCTCGTGGCGCGGGTAGGAGATGAAGCTTCTGCTGTCGGTCAGCATTCCCACGGACAGGCTGACCGGGTAAAGGTTGGCGCAGGACTCAAACTGTCTCTGGATGCCGAAGGCTGGTCGTTGAACCACCAGGCGCGCCCAGCTGAACCTTGGCCTTCACGCCGTTGTCGCAGAATCCGGCGGCCAGAATCGCCCAGCTCTCGATCTTCGTCCCGTCCAGCGGATAGAGAATCGTCTTCGGGAGCTCCCCAGCAATAGTCAGCCGGTTTAACAGCTCGCCGACGCTGGTCACCGCGCACTGGTCGTCCACACAGTCAAATCCCGTGGATTTTCCGACGTTCTTCACGCCCGTGGTGTTGGCGTCCAGATAGGTTCCGATGTGAAGCTGCATCACGTAGCCGTTGCGGTTATACATGCGCGCCATCTCATAGAGGAACGCGCTCCGGTACTGGTCGGCCTCGTGCTCGCTCACCGGCTCGTTCTTTCTGGCCTTCTCGAAGATCGCTCCGATCTCCTCCATCGTGTAGTCGGCCCATGTAAAGTGCGGGATTCCGTCGTCGCTGACGGTGGTTCCCGTGATTTCCTTAAAGAATTTAAGCCGGTTTTCCAGCGCGTTTAACATGGTCTCAAAGGACGTGATCTCCACGCCGGACACCTCCGCCAGCGTGTTCAGATAATCGGCAAAGGTCTCCTCCTCCAGGAACATCGCCTTGTCCGGGCGGAAGGCCGTGATCACGCGGGTGAACATTTTCTCCTTGTTAAGCGCGATGTGGTATCTCAAATCGTCCACCGGGTCCTCGGTGGTGCTCACCAGCTTCACATTGGAGTGCTCCATGCACCAGCGGCGGGTCATGTGCTTCTCCTTGATCATCGCCGTGGTCTTCCGGTAAATCTCCTCGGCGTTCTCCTCGGTGAGGGGCTCGTCGATGTCAAAATACCGCTTGAGCTCCAGGGCGCACCAGATATAGATGGGATTGCCTATAAGCTTCGGCAGAATGGCCGCGAACGCCATGTACTTGTCGTGGTAGCTGGCGTCTCCGGTGATATATTTCTCGTCGATGCCGAAGGTGCGCATGGCGCGCCATTTATAGTGGTCCCCGCGAAGCCACATCTCGCCCAGATCCTCGAACTCCTTATTCTCAGCAATCTCCGAGGGCTGCAGGTGGCAGTGATAGTCGATGATGGGCAGCTGCTCCGCGTATTTGTGATAGAGCTCTCTGCCCGTTTTGTTTGTGAGAAATAATTCCTCGTCAAATTTCGTATTCATCCCGCTTTTCCTTCTTTCCTAGATAAAAGTAATGCCCGCTTTTTGGCGGGCATCCTGTGTTAAAATCCGATCAGAGCGCCGCCGTCCACCGGAATGCAGCTTCCGCTGATATACCGGGCAGCGTCGCTGCACAGAAATGCGGCGCACATGCCCACGTCCATGGGATCTCCCACGGTCTTTGCCGGGATGCGGCCCATGATCTTGGCCAGGCGCGGCGGGTCGTTGTCCACCGCCTTGTGGAACATCGGCGTGTCAATCCAGCCGGGAGCGATGGCGTTTACGGTGACGCCGTACTCGGCCAGCTCCGCGGTCAGCGTGTGGATAAGACCCAGAAATCCCGCCTTCGCGGTGGAATAGCCGGACACCTGGGGCTGTCCGATGTAGCTGGTCATGCTGGCCTGGAAAATGATGCGTCCGCGCTTCTGCTCCTTCATGTAAGGCACAACGGCCTTGGTGAGCGCGAAAGAGCCCACCAGATGCACGTTTAAGACATCCTTGTACTCGTCCACGGTCATATCCCAGATGTATTTCTTGCAGTGGTTTCCGGCGTTGTTCACCAGAATATCCACGCGGCCCTGGTCGGCCACGATTTTCTCCACCAGATCCTTCGCATGGTCCGTGTCGGCGATGTCAAACTGATAAAACGCAGCTTTATCTCCAAACTCGGCCATGGTCTCAGCCGCCTGTTCGGGCGTCCGGGAGCTGACCACGCAGACCTTCGCCCCGGCGCTCACCAGGCATCTGGTGACTGCCAGCCCGAGTCCTGTGGCTCCCCCTGTCACGATGCGACCTGGCCCGACAAATCATACCATTTCGCCATACTGAATGTGTTCATTTCTTCGTCTGTGAATGCAGCCATAACTCTCTCTCCTATTTATGAATCTTCTTCACATGCCCGTTTGAAGGCAACCTGTTTTTCCTGATATTTATAGGGAATGAAAAATTCCCGGTGCCCCAGGGCCTCGCTCTTCGTCGGGGTCCCGGCGGCGGTTTCAGCCACGCACTCGGCCAGCTTCACGGCCATCTCGTCCTGGCTCAGCTCTCCGCGCAGAATGGGGCTGGCGTCAAATCCATGTCCTCCGCCATCCGGCTGTATGTCTCATGGTTCCCCGTGATCTTGATGCAGGGCGCCACGGCGCTTCCGACCACATTTCCGCGGCCCGTCACCAGAAATACGATGTGGGCTCCGCAGCTGGCCAGATCCATCAGCCCCTCGTTGTCGTTGGGGTTGGTGATCCCGAACTGCATCCAGTGGGGATCCGGCGTGGAATCTAAAAGCCAGAGGCCGTTTCGCAGCGGAGGCACGGAGACCTTCGTCACACCCTGGATCGGGCGGCTTCCGCTCTTTATGACGGCACCCATGCTCTTCTCCTCGATGGTGGAGAGCCCTCCGGCGAAATTGCCGGGGCTCACGGAATACTGGCGCACGGATTTACAGTAGTCAAGCGCTTTGTCGTAGGTGTAGCGCAGCTCCTTCGCGGCCTGCTCGCTGGCGGCACGCCCGATCAGAAGGCTGTCGAGACCGATGGCCTCCACAATCTCCTCAAAAATCGCCGTTCCGCCCAGATCCACCAGCTTGTCGTAGAAACGGCCCACGACCACATTTCCCGCCAGCCCGCTGGTGTAATCACTGCCGCCGCACTCGGCGCCGATGACCAGATCCTTAAGGCCCATGATCACACGGGGCGTATCTTTAAGCGTCTCCAGCGTCTCCTTCACCCAGGAGAGGCCCTTCTCCACCGCCGGGCGGGTTCCGCCCTCGTTCTGAATGAACATCCAGGCGGCAGACTTTCCCTCCTTCTTCGCGATGTCAGACAGCCACTCCGGCTGTATGTACTCGCAGCCCAGGCCCACGGCCAGAACCGCGCCCACATTGGGGTGACGGATCATGCTGATCAGCAGATCCACGGCGTACTGATTGTCCGTGCAGCCGTCAAAACCGATGAGCTCCACGTCCGTGTGCCCGGAACGCTCCACGATCCGGCGCGCCACAAACTCGGAGCATTTCACGGTGTAGATCACCAGGATCCGGTTCCGGATTCCCGGCGCACCGCTTTTTCTCTCATATCCCAGCCAGGTGATATTCTCCAGGCCGGTTCTCTTCTCATCACTCATATTTCGTGTCCTTCGGCGCTCCCGTGTTGATGTCCAGATGGCTGGACCTCTCGTCGTAAATGCTCTGCATCACATGCAGGTGCACCCATGCCCCCTGCGGGATATCCGCGGTGGCCCGTCCGATGACAACACCATATTTTATGATCTTCTCCCCCGACGCGATATCCCGAAGGGCCAGCTTGTGGCCCGTGGGGACGTCGGTGGCTGCTTTTACATATTCTTTTTCGTGGTCTCCGATCAGCTTCGCCTCGTCCCCGGCCGTAAGCTCCGCCAGGGCAGTGGCGACGTTGTCTTTCAGATCGATCTGAATGCTGTCTTATTTCCATGGAATGACCTCTTTACAGAATACCGAACTCGGCAAACGCCTGGGTGGCGGACATGCCGCCCTCAATGGCTTTTCTCACGGTCTTCTCGCCGGCCGCTTTCTCCAGCGCCTTCTCGATGACCTCGTCCTTTAACTCCTTCGGGATGATGAGGACGCCGTCGATATCGCCGAATACCAGATCGCCGTCGTGAATGGTCACCTGTCCGATCTCAATGGTGCAGCGGTAGTCGCACACGTAGGTCCGGACGGAGGAATCCTGCGCCCAGCACTGGGTGCAGAATACCGGGAAATTCTGTCCCAGAACCTGGGGCGTGTCTCTGCTGTAGCCGTCCAGAACTGCGCCAACCGCGCCTCTCGCCTTGGCGGTGGCAGTCAGAAGCTCGCCCCAGAGCGCGCTGTGGTGTGCGCCGGTGGCAATGTAAACTTCGCCGGGTTTCAGCTGGTCGAGGGCCTCGGTCAGATATCCGAAGGGTTTCTTCGGGCTCTCGAACACATCGTTTTCCAGAACGGTGCAGGCATAGCCTGCCACCTTTAACCGGTTGTCCGGCTGGCTGCGGTCGATGTATGCGTCCGCCGGAACCAGCGCCTCCAGAGGTCTTATATTTGCCGGAAGAAACTGGTGCTTATAGCCCATCTGATCCAGAATATCTCCCACCACGGGGGTGTAAAGCTTCTCTTTCATGAGAGCAAACATTTCTTCATCATTTTTCCACTGTGCCATGTCAAATCACTCCTTATTAGTAAGCCATGTTGGGCAGCCACATGAAGGACTGCGGGAAGTATGTGAGAATCAGAAGAGCGATTCCCATTACCAGGTAGAACGGAATCATGTGCTTGGACAGCTTCTCGATCTTGATTCCGGAGATCGCGCTGCCGATGAACAGGGTGGAGCCAACCGGCGGGGTCAGAAGACCGATACCCAGGTTGAGAACCATCACGACGCCCAGATGGATCGGGGACAGCCTAAGGACATCCAGATCGGCAGGATCACCGGCGTAAGCATGAGGATTAAGCAGGCCATCTCGATCAGGCATCCTAAAAGCAGCATCAGCACGTTAAGCATAATAAGAATTAAAATCTTGTTGTCGGTGATGGAGAACAGCACTCCGGACACCTGCTCCGGCACCTTCAAGTAGGTTAAGAGGTATGTAAACGCACCGGACACGCCCAGAAGGATCAGCACCTTGCCCAGGGTCATGGTCACGTTGTGGAAGATTCCCGGGATATCTTTAAGGCCAAAGCCCTTGTAGATAAACAAACCGACGATTAAGGACCACACAACGGCGCAGGCCGCGGACTCGGTTGTGGTGAACACGCCGGCGATAACGCCGACAACCACGAACAGCACGGAGAGCATTCCCCAGATGGCGCGCATGAAGGAACGGGCACATTTCACAATGTCGAATCTTCCGGTCACCGGGATGTCGTGCTTCTTGGAGTAATAGTAGGAGTAAACCATCAGCGTCAGGGACAGAACCGCGCCGGGAACATATCCGGCCAGGAACAGCTGTCCGATGGAGACGCTGGTAACGCCGGCCGCCGCCAATGTGTAGATAACCATGTTCTGGCTGGGCGGAACCAGGATACCCTCAACGGAGCTGGCCATGGTCAGACAGGTGGAGAACTCTCTGTCGTAGCCCTGCTCTTCCATCATCTTGATCTCGATGGGTCCTAAGGACGCGCAGTCCGCGGAGGAGGAACCGGAGATACCGCCGAAGAAGAAGGATGCAACACGTTTACCATGCCGCGCCGCCTCTGAACCAGCCCACCAGTTCTTTGGAAAAGTCGATCAGCGTGTCAGTGATGCCGCCCGCGCTCATCAGCTCGCCCATCAGAATGAAGAACGGAACCGCGAGAAGCGTGTAGGAGTTAAGTCCTGCGATGACCTTTAAGGCCATCTGCATCGGGTTGATCCCTAAGTAAAAGAAATCAATCAGGGAGGCGATTCCTATGGCATACACGATCGGCACGCGAAGAAATACCAGAACTAAAAATACGCCCACAAGAAGCAGTGTTGCAATTACCGTCGTACTCATCAATCGATCCTCCTTGTCCACTGGGTAATCAGAGCAAAAATATACAGAACGCCGGTCACAGGCAGGGACAGATACATCCACGCGTAGGGGATGTTTGCGCCCGCCATGGTGTTGCTTCTGGCCTGTACCATGAGCTGTCTGCCGTAGATAATCATAAAGATCGAGAATGCCAGAATGCACACAGTCGCCAGAACCTCGGTGGCCATGATGGCTCCCTTGCTCATTTTCTCGTCAAACATGGTAACCTTCAGATGCTCGTCTGTCCTTAATACCAGGGAGGAACCTAAAATACTCATCCAGGTTAAAAGGAACAGGGAGATCGGCTCACCCCACATGGGTGAAGAATGTAAGAAATAACGGCCCACGAAGATATAGAATACAATCGCCACCAGCGCCGCCAGCATGATCACGCAGACATGCTTCACGATGGTGAACACAACCTTGTCGATGGGCTCCCAGATTGCTTTTAAACTTGCCATATCGTTTCCCTTTCTCTCTCATTTTTCAAAAATGTGCGCCGCTGCACAAGGTACAACCTCGGAGCGGCGCATCTTGCCAGGCTCTTATCTATTTCTGAAATTTATTCGTACTGGCCGCTTCTGAGTCTCTCGATGATTGCCTGGGACTCTTCGTCGTATGCAGCGTATACGTCTGCGCAGGCCTCAGACCATTTGTCAAGATCTGCAACATCCAGTCTGGTTACGCCCTTCTCCTCGAAGGAATCGAAGGTCTCCTGGATCTTGGTCTGGTTGTACTCGTAGCAGACCTTACCAGCCTCTGCTGCTGCCTCTTTCATCCAGCCCTGCTGCTCCTCAGATAAGGAGTTCCATTTGTCCTTGTTCATCAGGATAACGCCGCATCCGAAGGTGTGAGCGTCCGGGATGAAGTACGGAGCAACCTCGTTGTAGGAGTTAGCCATGTAGTTGATCACGTCGTTCTCAGCGCCGTCCACCACGTTGGACTGTAAGGAGGTGTAAAGCTCGGAGTAAGCGATCGGGGTAGCGGAAGCCTTTAATGCCTTCATGGTGTTTACCATCAGATCGGTCTCCGGAACTCTCATCTTAAGTCCGCTCATCATGTCTAAGGTGAACTCGGTGGGCTTGCCCAGCTTCTCGTAGGTGGGCTGGGTGATGAACATGTGTCTCGGTCCCTCTGTGAGCCAGCCTAATGCAACATAGCCGCAGTCTGCCTCGTCAACAGAATCCAGAAGCTCCTGTCCTAAAGAGCTCTGAGCCATCGCCTCGAACTGATCCATATCCTTGAATAAGAACGGAAGTCCGGTTAAGCTGATCTTCTCTGCGCCGTAGTTGGAAAGAGAAGAAGCGTTGCCGCGGAAGATGTCCAGGGTTCCCATCTGGATGCCCTGCATGGACTGCTTCTCATCGCCTAAGGTTCCGTTTAAGTAAAGCTCAACGGTGATCTGGCCGCCGGAAAGCTCCTCGATCTTGGATGCGAATGCCTTCGCGCCCACGGTTGCGCCGTAGTCCTCGCCGTTTACCTCGCTCCAGGTGAGCTTGATGCTGTCGCCGCTTGCCGCGGGAGCCTCTGCCTCTGCCTCTGTCGCTGCAGCCGCATCGCCGCCTGCATTTGCAGCTGTGGTGTCAGCGGAACCGCTGTCGGAAGATCCGCATGCAGTCAGCGCCATGGCCATACATGCCGCTGTCATGGTCATTAAAATGTGTTTTCTCATGGTAAATACCTCCCTGAAATTTGGTTTGAAATAGTTAAGTTTTTTATCTGCGCCGGCGCCGTTCTGCATTTTTCTAAAACGTTTTTGTAAAAGGGCGTAATCCTGCGCATTAACCTTGTCATTAGAATAAACTTTTTTTCTTGATTCGTCAATATATTAAGCGATTTTAGTTTGTTAAGTTGTTTTTTTGGTTAAAATTGCACAACTAAGGAATTTGCTTTTTTACCAATAAGACGGTTTAAACTAAATTCTCAGTGTAAACTTTACTTTTTACCCCCCTGTTGCTATAATTTACAAAAACGTTTTATATTATGACGGAGGTGTCAAAAAACATGATTATAACGAAATTTGAGAGCTGGTGGTAGAACGGGGCAAATGCCTTTTCGACGAGAAGCGCCAGGGCGGCGCGAAGATGGGCTGGGATGTCATCGTCATTAAGCTGACGACCGATACCGGCATCGAGGGCATCGCCACCTGCATGGCGGCCAGAAGCGGCGCCGTCAGCGAGTCCTACCTGCAGGAAACCGTGGCTCCCGTGGTGCTGGGCCGCGACCCCCACGACCGCGAGGCCATTTTCCAGGAGCTGTGGGTCATCGACCGGCACGAGGCGTTCTTCCCCGTGTTCCTTCCGGGCCCGGTGGACGTGGCTCTGTGGGATATCTGCGCGAAAGAAGCAGGACTTCCTTTATATAAGTACATCGGCGCATACCGCGACAGCCTGCCGGTCTACGCCAGCAGCAATTTCCTGCCCACGATCCAGGACTACGTGGACGAGGCCCTCTATTACAAGAGCAAGGGAATCAAAGGATACAAGGCGCATCCGGCCGGACCGGCTGAGTTTGACATGAAGGTGCACGCCGCCGTCCGCGAGGCCGTGGGCGACGACTACGTGCTGATGACCGACCCGGTGGGCGACTACACGCTGGACGAGGCGATCCGCGTGGGACGCAGCTGGAGAAACTGAATTATAAGTGGTTCGAGGAGCCGTTCCGCGACTTCGAGCTCTACAAGTACACGGAGCTCTGCCGCGTGTTAGACATTCCGATTGCCGCCACCGAGACCACCCGCGGATGCCACTGGGGCGTCGCGCAGGTCATCGCACAGCGGGCCGCCGACATCGTGCGCGCGGACGTGAGCTGGAAGGACGGCATCACCGGAACGTTAAAGATCGCGCATATGGCGGAGGGCTTTGGCCTCAACTGTGAGATCCACACCACCACCATGAACTACATGGACATCGTAAACCTCCATGTGAGCTGCGCGATCAAGAACTGCGAATATTTTGAGTATTTTGTGCCGGAGGACAACTACCGTCTGCCCATGAAGGGAGACCTGCCCATCGACGAGAACGGAATCATCCACGTTCCCAACGGCCCGGGCGTAGGCGTGGAACTGGACTGGGAGCTCATCGAGTCCGCCTGCCATAACTACATCTGCCAGACGCTGGAGGATAAATAGACCTCCCTATAAGAACAGATAGCGGTACTGCTCGTGCTCATACATCACCAGGTTGCTTCTGAGCACGACCTCGCTGCCCACGAAGACCTTTTTCTGCTCCGGGGCCTTGCCGCGGATCAGATACTCCGCCAGCGTGCGGATACCCACGTACCCCTGGGCATAAGGATTTTTCTGAATCACGGTATTTAAGACAGACCGCCGGATGCGGTCGGCGGTGACATCGGAGAGATCCGAGCCCACGGCGTACACGCGCCCGGCCTTCCCGCTCTCCTCCAGAGCCTGCCCCAGAAGGATGGTTCCCTGGGAGTAGACGCTGCAGCAGGCGGCCACGTCGGGGCGCGAAACCTCCTGGAAAATGTTCACATAGTTGATCTCGTCCATGGTCCAGGAGTGATTTTTATAGACTAAATTGGTGCATTTGTTTTCCTCGAGGTAATCCTTGAAGCCTTTCACCACCAGGGCATGGGCATCCCACTTCGGGTTTCCCGCACACAGGAAAATGCTCCCAAAGCCCGGAATATTGCTGGTGATGAGCTCCGCCATGGTGCGGCCGATGACCTCGTACTCCGGCAGGACACAGCAGAGACAGTCGCTGAACTTGTGCTCAGAGTTGATGACAACCACGGCGATCCCCTGGTTTCCGATCTCTTTCCAGTCGGCGGCGGTGGAGAGCTCGTCGATATGGCCCACGGTCAGAATCCCGTGGATATCGTTCTCCGCCACCAGCTTCTTGAGCCTTGCAAACACCTCGCCCTTGTCCTCGCTGGAATAGGGAAGCTCAATGCACTCCAGATTCATATTCACTTTTGAGAGGTAGTCATGCACCCGCGCCAGACCGGCCGGTAGTAATACTGGCCGCCGCCCTCCTGCGTCGGAAGCAGGATCGCGATGCGCTGGGTGCTTCGTTTCAGACTGGAGGCAAGCGTGTTGGGCTGATAGCCCATCTCCTCGGCCGTCCGGCGGATCCGCTCGCGGGTCTCGTCGCTGACGCCCGCCTTTCCGCTGAGGGCAAAATGCACCGAGCTGATGGAGACGCCAGCCCGCTCCGCCACGTCCCGGATAGTCACTTTTGTATTCACTGGGACCGCACCTTTCAATTAAAATTTACAGTTATTTTTACACTCATTATACATCAAATCATCGACAGGAGGAATAAAAAATGTCAGAGTTACAGGGAAAAGTTGGAATCGTCACCGGCGCCAGCAGCGGCATCGGTTTCCAGATCGCCAATGTGATGGCTGAGGCCGGAGCCACCGTCTACGCCATCAGCCGCACCGGCGCTCCGAAGGAGGGCGTGGGCATCAGCTCCGAGGGCGTCATCCACGTGAAAGGCGACATCGGCGACACCGCCGCCATGGAAGCGCTTTTAAAGGAAATTACGGAAAAAAATAATGGATGTCTGGATTTCCTGGTGAACAACGCCGGCGCCACCTTCAAATGCCGCGCCGAGGAGTTCCCCATGGACAAATTCGACCATGTGATGAACGTGAACGTGAAATATGTATTCGAGATGAGCAAGCTCTGCTTCCCGTATCTTAAGAAATCCGAGGGCCGCGGCCGCATCGTCAACATCACCAGCATGAGCGCCCACTTGGGCTTCTCCGAGGTAGTTCCCTACTGCACCAGCAAAGGCGCCGTCCTGGCCATGACCAGAGGCCTGGCCGTGGAGTGGGCCGGCGACAACATCTGTGTCAACAGCATCGCCCCTGGCTGGTTTAAGAGCAAGATGCTGGACCAGGTGGCCGATCCGGCCAGAGAGCAGAAAATCCTGGGCCGCATGCCGTTCCACGCTTACGGCGACACGAGAGATTTAGGCGCCATGGCCCGCTTCCTCTGCGGCCCGGACGCCAGCTATATCACCGGACAGGACTTCGCCGTGGACGGCGGGGCGTTGGCGTTTGGTACTAGACTTCCCTGTCCCGTTTTTCTCTCAAAGGAATCAGAATGTTATCCAGGTGCGCGGCCATCGCTTCGGCCGCCGCATCTGGATCTCTTTTTAACAGCGCTTCCATGATATCGTGATGGCTGTATGCCTGCTTAATCAGGGATGAGTTTGACCACCAAGAGGAGATCCCCTGCATCTGCGGCGTCCGGCCAGCGGGGCCCTACTCGGTCATCGACCTGTACGAGGCAGGCGGTGTACCCGCTATGGAAAAAATCATTGAAAAATATCTGAACCTGGATGTGAAAAATGTGGGTGGTTCCACGCTGCGGCAGATGATCGAGGCGGCCTTCCTCTCCCTATATGCCGTGACGGCACGTCCTTCCCATGAGGGCGGAGTGATGCAGAACTGGCAGGACGGGTGAAGTGATTTGAAAAGAGGCGCCAGATTCTCCTGGCGCCTCTAAAACAGATCTCTGTTCTTTTCAGGCAGTGTCTCTCCTGCTGCCAGCTTTTTAATTTATTTCGGCCAACAGAGAGATATCATAACCTCGCTTTTTTATTCTCTTCAAATCTTTTTGAAACCTTTGTAGTCGGCCTTATGTTATACATCCGAAAGCAATTCCTCCATCATCTGATCAACATTGGAATAGGTTTTGCCAAACTCCGGATCAGCCTTCATCCTTTTAACTTCACGAATCGCCTCGACCGTTTCAGTATTTGGCACATCTCCGCTGATTTCAAAAGGTATCCTGTTCTCTCTCACCGCTTTTCGCGCAAAAACATTGATAGCAGTCGTCATGGTCATTCCCATATCCGCACAAAACGCTTCAAATTGTTTTTTAAATCCGCATCCATACGAATATTTATACTTGTATTTGCCACAGTAATCATCCCTTTCTCTATATTTATTGTATGTTTTTTTGTTTACAATGTCAATACAAAAACCCGGCGGCCGCGTCACTTTCCCAGATGACACAGCCGCCGGTCTTCATTCAAACATCTTATTCGCCCAACGTCTTATACTTGCTGTTATACGTCAGATAATCGTCGTCTCCCTGCTCAATATGTCCGCTGGAGTAATTGTCCCCGTTCACCAGAAGCTTGAGGCTGTCCAGCTCAAAATTCTCCACAAACGTATTGCCGATACAGGTCAGCATAATGAGTTCTCCGGAAGTCCCCAGAGATGACGGAACCTGGGAAAGATCCAGGGTTCCCACCTTATCGCTGATGGTAAAATCGACAACCTCCGTGCCCTCGTCCAGCACGCCGTACTCGATGAGCTTGTCCACCAGTCCCTCGGCAGTGATCGCGTCCCCGTCCAGGCCGTCCAGAGTCTGCACAGCGCCGGTGGCGTCGTCGTTGCTGTGGTAAACCGTGATGATCTGCGCGGGCTCCGCATCCTCCACCGGTTTCATCTTATCTGCCAGGCCGTCCTCGGTCTGCTGCACCGCCACACCGTCGGGAGCCGTCTGAGCCGCCGCCCCGTTCGCAGCCCCGCTGGTGCCTGCGGCGCTCTCGTTTCCAGATCCGGAACATGCCGTCAGCGTGAGGGCGAGCATCGCGCCCAAAATAAACAGTGATATTTTCTTCATCTTCTTATGAAGCCTCCTTTGTCATTCCTTTTTCCAACCCCGGAACCAGTCGTTCAGCTTTGTTAACGCCCTTATAAGCGTCTCCAGCTCTCCCGGTTCCAATTCCTCCATCACGCTCTGTATCATCTCGCGGTGAAAACGCGCGTGGTGTTCGTAAGCGCTTCGTCCCCTGTCAGACAGGGAAATGTATACAACTCTGCGGTCTGCATCGCCGCGGCGGCGCACAACATACCCTTTTTTTACCAGGCTGTTCATGGCAATGGTCAGTGTTCCCACGGTCACGGACAGCTCCTTTGCGATGGAAGACATGTTCTTGGGCGCGCCGATTCCGATGGCTTCGATGACGTGCATGTCGTTGTTGGTAATATCCTTGAACTCCTGATTGATAATCGCCGTCTGCTCGATGTCCATGATATCACGAAACAGCCGCACCAATACTTCATTCAAAGTCTCGTAGTTGTCCACCATTCTCCCTCTCATCCTGCGCTTACAAACGCTTCTAAACGATTATACAATATTCTTTATTTCTAGGCAACCGTCGAAATTCTTAAAAATTCTTTATGTTTGCAGGCCGAAAAGCTCATTATTGCGCGGATTTCTTATAAATGGGAATCACTATCTGCCGGTTATCCGAATACGCATCGTTGATCATGATATCCAGCTTTCTCCTGGAATCCGAGTCCGGCCGGTTGCGCTCCCACATCCAGTAATTCTGCGCCTGCTCCATCTGGGTCATGTCCACGTACACGCCCTGGCAGTAGCTCTCATAGACCTTCACGTATAGATCCTTCATGGCCTGCTCCTGGCCCCTGGGAAGGTACTCCAGATCCCTGGAAGCCATTTTCGCGCCCACGCTGTTTAAGAGGAAATTGTAGGCGTACTGGGAGAAATTCAGCAGATTTTCGTCCGTGACGGCATTCCTCTCCACCAGGCGGCCATATCCAGCTCCTTTGTGCGGTAATCGAGCGTGCCGTCCTCCTTCCATTCCATAATCCCGTATTTGCAGGGAGGGATGGAAAATGAACCGCCCACGATCTCATAGATTCCATAGTCCTCGCCGGTCTCATGCTTTAACATCCGCTGCAGATGCAGATGCCCGCTCATAAACACCGGGCAGCGCCAGGATTCCAGAAGAGCAATCAGACGCTCATTGTCCGCCATGGTGCACTCTGTCGTGAAAAGCCTGCTCTCGTCCATCAGATTGTGGTGAGCCATGGGAATCACCGTGATGCCGCGCTCCACAGCCTCCGTCACGATACCAGTCATCCATTCATAGGTCGCCTCGCGGATGCGCCCATCCACCTTGTTGCCGTCCTCATACTGACAGGAATCCAGAAGAAGGAGCCAGTTTTCCTCATCCAGCTCATAAATATAACTCAATGACGCCGGATCGCGGCTCACCGCCTGGTCGAAACCGTAGTCGTGATAAATCTCATAAAATTCCTGCCCGTTCACAGATTCCACATGCGTCCTTGTGTCCCCGGAGAAGGAAACCGCATTGTGGTTGCTCAGGTCGTGGTTTCCCGGCATCATAAGCACCTGAACGCCCGCATCCTGTACCCGTCTGAGCCGCTCCGACAGATCGATGTGGCTCTGCTTCTCCCCGTTGAACGTAACGTCGCCGCCCAGAACCAGAGCGTCCGGATGAAGTTCTATCACTTCATCGATAAATGCCTCCAGAAGCTGCGGCGTGTAGCCTGTCAGTTTTCCGTCGTCCGCCTCCACGGCGGCCTGGAAGCTGGGGCCATAGTCCGTCAGCGCCGGCGTCAGATAGTGGATGTCCGACATCCAGACGATGGTGGGGGGCTGTTTTTTCTGATCGTCCCCGGCACCATCTGCGGTTCCTGGCACGACTCCGGCTGTCCCGGTTTTTCCATCTGTTGTCGCTCCCGCCTTGCCGCCGGCCGTTTCGTTTTCATCGCCGGATGTCCCGGTTTTTCCGCCCGCCGCTTCCGCTTCTTCTTCGGGCGTCCCGGCCTTCCCTCCGGCTGTTTCCTCCTCGCCGCCAGCCGTTCTATCTTCGCCGCCGGCTGATTCATCCCTGTCCCCGGATGCCCCAGGCTTTCCGGCCGCCCCGGAGCTCTCCTCCGCCGCGCGCTCCGTCTCCGCCGTTTCTCCCGCATCCTCTGTCCCAGGACTTTCCATGCCCGACACCGGCGCTCCGCGGATGCTGTCTTCCGCTTATGCATCACCGCCACAGCGGCCGTTCCCGCCATCACAAGCACAATCAATAGTATCAGTATGGCCCAATTCTGTCGTCTCATTTATGTAACCTCAAATTCTGTCGCAAATCTCAAGTCGTCAAACGCTGCATGGTCACCAGTATATTCTATTTCCGGAAAATTCAACATCAAACCATGGCCGCCAGCCAAATACTGGCTGTGACTCCGGCAGCGGTGGCCGTCAGCGCGCCGGCCAGCGTCCAGCGGGTTTTCGTGACCCTGGCCGTCATAAAGTACACGGACATGGTGTAAAAAACTGTCTCCGTGCAGCTCTCCAGAATCGAGACCATCACTCCCAGATAGGAGTCCGGCCCGAACTGCTTAAAAATATCCAGCAGAAGCCCCACCGCCGCCGAGCTGGAAACCAGGCGCACCAGAATGACGGGAACCACCTCGCCGGGAATGTGGAGAAGCCCCGCAGGCCCCTCCAGTGCCGAGGACAGCGCCTCCAGAAATCCCGAGGCCCCGGAGCACCCCCACCGCCGTCATCAGCCCGATGAGCGTGGCAGAATCCCCACCACCGTCCGCATCCCGTTTTTCGCCCCGGAGATGAAGTCGTCAAACACCGGACGGCGGGACAGAACCGCAAAACCTACTATATAAAACAGAATCAGGGGAACCAGATAATCAGAGAGAAACAGAATTATTTTCATAGAACACCCGCGGGCATTTTTCTGTATATTTTATTCCCGCGGGCCGGGCTTCATTCCTGGGGGCATTTTCCACAACGGGGGCGCGGCACTGCGTGCGCAGATTTCACAAACTTTTTCGCAGAGCGCAATTTACCTTTGAATAGCCGCCCATAAAATGGTAAAATATTTATATATACAAGGGAGGTAAACACATGTTTAAAAAAGGCACCTTCATTATTTACGGTACTGCCGGCGTGTGCCAGGTCATCGACATCGGTCGGGTCTCCGGTGTCCCTGTGTCCCACCCGGAAAAAGATTACTACACACTGACGAAGCTGCGCTCCGGCGGCACCATCTACATTCCCGTGGACACCACGGAATTTATGCGGCCGGTGATGACCCGCGACGAGGCAAACGACCTCATCGCCCGGATTCCGGACATCGAGGAACGGGTCTGTGAATCCAGAGACCAGAAGTCCTTAAATGACTACTACCGGGCCTCGCTCCAGTCCCACTCCTGCGAGGAGCTGATCCGTCTGGTCAAGTCCGTCACCAGGAAAAACCTCCTGCTGGGCCAGCGGGGAAAGAAACCCGGCCGGACCGACACGGAGTACAAAAAGAAAGCGGAATCCCTTCTCCAGGAGGAGTTCTCCGTCGCGCTGGAAATTCCCTACGCCGAAGTTCCGAAGTACATCGAACAGGAACTGGCTCACATTTCTTAGACATCCATGCTTCCAGAGCGGAACCCCTGAAGATCCAGGGAAATGTAACGAAATCCCAGTCCCTTTAACCCATCGACCAGACGATTCCTCATTTTTAAGACTTCATCCATAGCACCCTCATCCACCTCCAGGCGCGCCACGTCCCCGTGAAGGCGCAGACGGATATTTCCCGACAGCACGGTTCGCAGAAATGCCTCGCCGTCCTCGATCCGCTTTAACGTCTCCACATCCAGAGGCGTATTGTAGGGCAGGCGGGTGGCCATGCAGGGGGTGGAGGGACGGCTGCTGACCGAGAGTCCCAGAGCGGAGGCCATTTGCCTGGCCTCCTCTTTTGTGATGCCGTTTTCGGCCAGCGGGCTCACGATTCCCAGCTCCTTTAGCGCCTGGATGCCAGGGCGGTACACATGCAGGTCGTCCTCGTTGGTGCCGTCCAGAACACAGGTGATGCCCCGCGCCCTGGCCCAGTCCTTCAGAACGGTGAACATGTGGCGTTTGCAGAGATAGCAGCGGTTGACCGGATTATTTCTGATTTCGTCCAGCTCCAGCTCGTTCACGCGGAGAATCTCGTGCTGCGCGCCGATCTCCCTCGCCACGCGGGCCGCATTTTCCAGATCGCAGGCCGGGTGCAGGCAGGTGTCAAATGTGACCGCGTACACCCGGCGGCCTGTCTTCTCTGCCTGGCTGCAGGCGAGTTTCAAGAGCAGGCTGCTGTCCACGCCGCCGGAAAATGCCACGCAGAGATCCTGTTTTGCCAGCTGTTCCATGTAGGCTTCAAGCTTTCTCATCATTCCCCGCTCCCCCGCAAACGCCCGGACCGCGGCTTCAGTGATCTCCCGGCAGACATCGCCGAAAGGAAGGTCCCTGGCCCTGCATATTTCCCGGACGCTCTCGTACTCCGGGTAGAAAAACGTCTGATTTTCATAGCGGCAGATTTTCACCTTCGCCGGGCCGAACGCGGTGTCCACCGTCTCCTGGCGGCGGTCCAGAACCGTGCGCTCCACCGGGTATTTCCGCAGGCCGATGGTCGTGGTGTGGGTGAAAATGATCCGCTCCATTTTCTCTATCTTCTCCCCGGTGCAGACCGCTTTTAAGAGGTAAGCCGGGCGGTTTTTCTTCATGTAGATGGGCGTGTACCAGGCGTCGGCGGCCCCGGCCTCCAGAAGCCGCTCCATGGTAAAGCCAGGGCCTCGCCGGTGCAGTCGTCGATGTTGGTCTCCAGCACCACATGGGAGGAAGGGCGGAAGTTATCTGGCCTTTATCCACAGGCTGTTCCTTTTTTTCCGCCTCTATCCACATGACACGCAGGATATTCGCCTGCTCGAAATCCTTTTTCCCTGCGCCGATTCCCACTTTTTGATATGAAAATGTTCCGGCAGGCTCTCTCTGCTGTCGAAGGCCGCCGCGATGGCTGCGCCCGTGGGCGTCACCATCTCGCCCTGGTTTTCCGTCAGTTTCAGACGGAGATGGTTTGCCGCCGCGATATTCGCCACCGCCGGCACCGGCACCGGCATCACGCCGTGCTGGCAGCGGACGTAGCCGCGCCCCTCGGAGAGCGGGGAAAACACGATTTTCTCCGCGCCCAGATTGTCCATGCAGACTGCCGCACCGATGACGTCCACGATGGAATCGATGGCCCCCACTTCGTGGAAATGCACCTGCTCCACGGGAATCCCGTGCGCCTTCGACTCCGCCTGCGCCACGATGTCGAACATGCGGCGGGCGTTCGCCTTCACATTCGCATTGGTGTCCAGACGGTCGATGATGGCATAGATGTCCTGGACGTTGCGGTGGGGGTGGGGGTGACTGTGCTCGTGAGCATGGCTGTGCTCATGGCCGTGGCTGTGCTCATGGTCATGAGCGTGCATATGATCGCAGCCATGCGCATGGGTATGTCCATGCTCGTGATCGTGCGTGTGCTCATACTCATGTTCGTGCTCATGACTATGCTCGTGGGCATGTTCATGGCTATGCTCATGCCCCTCCGCCCCCTCTTCCAGATGCACGTCAAAATCAAACGCATCGATCCCGCATTTCTTCGTTCTACCGAAATGCAGATGATATCCGTCCACGCCGGCGCTTCTTAACACCCGCTCCAGCTCTTCCCGGCTGCGCCCAGATCGAGGAGCGCCCCCACCGTCATATCGCCGCTGATTCCCGAGCTGCAGTCAAAATATAAAATCTTCTCTTCCATAATTATTTCACCGCCAATCTGTTAATCTGGGCCGCCAGATAGCCGGCCCCGTAGCCATTGTCTATATTCACCACGGAGACCCCGTTGGAACAGGAGTTGACCATGGTAAGGAGCGCCGAGAGCCCGTGAAAGCTGGCCCCGTAGCCCACGGAGGTGGGAACGGCAATCACCGGATTTCCACCAGGCCGCCGATGACCGTGCCCAGCGCCCCTTCCATCCCCGCCACCGCGACGACGCAGCTGGCGTGGATAAATTTCTCTCTCTGACCGAGCAGCCGGTGAATCCCGGCCACGCCCACGTCGTAGACCCGCTCCACCCGGCAGCCGAAAAATTCCGCGGTCTGCGCGGCCTCCTCAGCCACGGGAATGTCCGCCGTGCCGCCGGTGCAGACTGCCACCAGGCCCTTCCGTCTCTGCTCCTTGTCCGCCGGCTCAGCTTGAGAATCCGCGCTACCGGGTCGTAAATAATCTCCGGTATCAGTTCCCGCACCAGCTCATACTGATGTTCGCTGGCCCGCGTCCCCAGAACCTCGCCGTTGCTCTCATAGAGCTTTTTAAAAATTTCCGCCAGGTATTCGTCCGGCTTCCCCTGGCAGAACACGGTCTCCGGAAACCCGGAGCGGATTTTCCTGTGATGATCCAATTTAGCGTAGCCTAAATCCTCATAGGGGAGATCCCTGAGCCGCCGCTCGGCCTCCTCAATGTCCAGGGCGCCGCTTTTCACCTGTTTTAACAGTTCCTCGATGTTCATTTTCTCCTCCTTCCCGTCAGCCCGGCTGAATCACCCGGCTGCAGATGCGCGCAAGCAGCGGCTTCGAGTGGCTGACCACCAGCATCCCGATCTGCCTGCGCTCCGTCTCCTCTATCAGAAAATTCCATATCTGGCTCTGCGTGATCATGTCCAGCATGGAAGTGATTTCGTCCGCCAGCAAAAATTTCGTCTGTTCCCCCAGCGCCCGCGCAATGCAGAAGCGCTGCATCTCCCCACCGGAAAGCTCCGACGGGTAGCGTTCCAGCCACTCATCCTGGATCCCGAGACCTTCGGCGATCCGCGGGGAAACGCCGCCGCCCTGCTTCAGGGCGTGCTTCATTTTCAGACGGGGATTCAGGGCCTCCTCCGGATGCTGCCAGATGAGCTGAACCGGACAATAGCCGCCGTACTCCGAGAGCGGCTTCCCGTCCAGAAAAACGCTCCCCTCATCCGGCCTCTCGTACCCCGCCAGCAGCTTTAAAAGCGTCGTCTTTCCATAGCCGCTGGGGGCCATGAGACCCAGCCGCTCGCCGCTTTTTATGGAAATATTATAGTTTCTCCAGATTTCCCGGCCCTTCGCGCCGTAGCGAAAGCCGATATTTTCCGCCCGAAGCTCCACGCGGCCCGCCTCCCTTCTCTGTATTTACGCCCGTGCACACCGCACGAACCGCCGTTTTTCTTCTCATACGCAATCTCACCGCCGCAGAGCGCTTCCTCCCGTTCCGGCACCGGCCGGCAAAGGGACATCCGCCGGCCTCCTCCCGGATCACCGCCGGCTGCGTGCCGGGAATCCAGGTGAACGCCCGCTCCGGCATGGCGTCGCACAGCGCCCGCGTGTAAGGGTGGCGCAGACGCCCGGGCGTCTCGAAATCTCCAGCCGGACACTCCTCCACGGCCATCCCGCCGTAGAACACCACAATCCGGTCGGCTGTCTTCACGGCCAGCTCCAGGTCGTGAGTGATGAGAAGCACCCCCGCTCCCTGCTCCGCGATCTCCCGGAAATGTCCCAGCACCCGCAGCGCCGTCTCCGTGGGCACGCCGGGCGTCGGCTCGTCGGCGATCACCAGCCTCGGCGTCCCCATCACCGCGGTGGAAATCAGCACCCGCCTGGCCATCCCGCCGGACAGCTGGTACGGGTACATCCCGGCGGTCTCTGTCCCCAGCCCGTACCTGGAAAGCACGTCCCTGCATCGCTCCCGCGCCGCGGGACTTTTATCTCCCCCGGTCACCTGCTCCCCCACCTTCATCAGCGGGTCTAAGTAGGCGACACTCTGCGGCACCAGAAATAGTTCCTTTCCCCGAAGCCGCGCCTTCTCCTTCTCGTCCAGCATCCGCCCGTCAAACTCCATCTGGCCGGACATGCGGCTGTTGTAGGGCAGAATCCCCATCACCGCGTGGGCCAGCAGACTTTTTCCCGATCCGCTGGATCCCACCACCGCCACGATCTCCCCGACGGACACGGAAAGACTTAAATCCTTAATCACCTGGATTTCCCGCCGCCTCAGCCCCCGTCCGTACTGCGTGAACGAGACCGATAAATGTTTCACTGTAAGTATCATTTTCTCCATCTGCCGCCTCCTCTACCGGTGAACCCGCCCCGGATCCAGCACGTCGCACACGCTCTGTCCCAGCTTCTGGAACATAACGACGACTGCCACAAGGCAGAGCCCCGGAAACAGCGCCAGCCACCATTTTCCCATAACCAGCTGCCCCATGCTCTCCGACAGAATAATGCCGATGGCCGCCTGCTCCGGCATCAGTCCGAAACCCAGGAACGTGATACTGGCCTCGTGGAGAATCGCATGAGGAAACAAAAGAATCAGCCCCGTGACAAACTGGGGAACCAGATGCGGCAGCATGTGCACCCGCGCGATCTCCCATTTTCCAGCTCCCAGCTTCCCGGCAATCTGAATGTAGGGGCTCTCCCGGAGCGCAATCACTTCCGCCCGTATGAGCCGCGCCAGCGATGTCCAGTGCGTCAGCGAGATTCCCACGACGACGCCCAGAAATCCCCGCCCGCAGGCGAATGAAATCAGAATCAGCAGAAGCATGTGGGGAATCCCCATGACCAGGTCGATGAGCGCCCCCAGAACCATGTCGGCAGTTTTCCCGAGAAGCGCCGAGGACACTCCCACCGCCAGCGCCACCACGGCGCTGAACGCCGCCGTCACAAGCCCCAGCCGGATACTCATGGACAGCCCCGCCAGCGTGCGGACAAACATATCCCGCCCCATAAATCCGTTCCGAACAGATGCCCCGCCGACGGCAGCTGATTCTTAACCGCAAAATCCGCGGCCGTTGCCTCTTCTGCGCAAATAATTCCTGCAATTACAATTATTGATAAAATAACAACAGATACAATAATAAATCCCAGCGTACCGGTTCTCCTGTTCCATCCCATCTCACCGGCCCTCCCTTCGGATCCGCGGATCCACCAGGCCGCAGAGGACATTTGCCAGAAGATTCCCGGCGCAGACGATTACGCCGCTCGCCACCACAATCCCCATCAGAAGCGGCACATCGCCGCCCAGCCCCGCCTGCACGGCGGCCTGGCCCAGACCGGGATAGGAAAACACCTGCTCCACCAGAATCGTCCCGCCCAGGATCTCGCTGACCGAGGAAAACTGTATGGTGATCGCCGGCATGAGAATATTTCTGAACCCGTGCCGTCTTATGATGGACCAGAGGTTTTCGCCTCTGGCTCTGGCAAAAAGGACGTAGTCGCTCTCCATGACCTGCGCCATCTTCTCCCTGGTGTGGAGCGCCACATTGGAGACGCCGGTCAGCGTCAGCGCAGCCACCGGGAGAATCCCGTGGTACATGCGGTCCCAGACCGTCACCTGGGACGCCTCCACGCCGACGGGAACGCTAAAGCCCACGGGAAACCATCTAAGCCAGACCGAGAACACCATGAGAAGCACCAGCGCCAGCCAGAAGGCGGGCGTGCTGGCCGTCACCAGAGAATAGGAGGTGACAAACCGATCCACTGCGCTCCCTTTCCTGGCCCCCGCGGCGATCCCCAGCGCCAGGCCCAGAAGCCCAGAAATCACCCAGGCCGCGGACATGATTCCCAGGGAGGCCAACAGGCGCTCCGCCATGACCTCCGCCACCGGGCGGCGGTACAGCAGGGAAATGCCCATGTCGCCGCGGACAAAATCTCCGGCCCAGCACAGGAACCGCTCAAGCGGCGGCTGTCCCACGCCCCAGTAGGTTTTTAGTTTTTCTATCTGCTCCGGGCTCATGGAGCCCATGGCCACCTGCCCCACATTGGCGGACAGCGGGTCCACCGGCGACACGGACACGAGGAAAACGCGGCCGCGCTGAGGGCGATGACGGTGACAAGCATTCTCAAAAACTGTTTCATTTCTTAATTCCACTTCCATTGATCTACATTGTTCACGATGGACCAGCCGTGACCGTGGGGATGTATTTTCTGCTCCGCCACGTGTAAGCCGTCCCGCACCCAGTACAGGTGATCCACATTGACCAGCCAGACCCACGGAACGTCGGCCTGCTCCATCACATACTGCTGGGCCATTTTCCAGAGCTCATAGGACTCATCCAGATCGGGCGAAGCCAGGGCCTGGTCCATGTACTCGTCCACCGCGTCGTTTCCGTAGGGAGAATACTGGGCGTACTCCGAGCCCGGCGCGCGGTGGTAAATGTTATAGAGCTCCATGGGCGTATGCGCGCCCCAGCCCCATATGAGCGGTTCCATCTGGGCCCGGTCGTAGGCGGTATCCCAGCCGACGCCTCGATGCTGGTCTCAATCCCCAGAGCCTCAAGCTGGTTGGCCGTCTCCGCCGCCAGTGCCTGGCGGACGGAGTCTCCCGCGGAATAGAGGATATTCAGCTCGGCGCGGACGCCGTCTTTTTCCCGGATTCCGTCCGAACCGGTCTTCCATCCATTATCGTCCAGAAGCTTCTTCGCGCCCTCTAAATCCCACTGGCTCTGCGCGTCCTCATTGTACCAGGGCATTTTGTCGCAGACGCTGTAGGCCGGCGTTCCGAAGCCATTTAACACATGTTCGATCATCTGCTCCCGGTTGATGGCCATGCTGATGGCGCGGCGCACCTCTGGATGACAGGTAAAATCATTTCCCAGCTGTCTCTCCTCGTCGTAGGGGACGGCCGGCAGATTGAACCCCCGGTTGTCCACGGTGGCCACGGACAGAAGCCCGTACCCGGAAATCGCCTGCTCCCCGTAGGAGGCCGAGGTGTAGGCCACGTCCGCCTGCCCGGCCATGGCCGCCGCAAACGCCGCGTCCTCCTCCATAAACAGCACCGTGACGCGGTCCATCTCCGGCTGTTCGCCGTAGTAATCCGGGTTCGCCTCCAGAATCACCTGCTGGCCGCGGTCCCACTGCACCAGTTCATAGCGCCCGGAACCGATGGGATGCTGTCCGTAATCCGGCGAGTAGGCGTGCTCCGGCACGATGCCGACAAGCGCCATGGTGTAGGGCCAGATGGAGTAGGGGCGGTTCATATGAAATACCACCGTGCCGTCGTCCGCCGCCTCCGCATAATCCAGCATGGTGAAATCGTTGACGGAGCTCTCCGCCTTCACCGTGTTGTAGGTGAACGCCACGTCCTCCGCTGTCAGCGGCTCGCCGTCGGTGAAGGAAACGTCGTCGCGGATTGCGACGGTCCAGGTGAGGCCATCCTCTGAGCTCTCCACGGAGGTGGCCAGATCATAGCCGATCGTCAGATCGCTGTTCGTCACGGTCAGCGTGCTCTGGATCAGCGGTTCATGGACATGCTCGCCCGCGCCCCAACCGTAGGCCGGATCGAATCCGGCCTCCGGCTCGGATTCGGGGGACATGACGACGATGACCGAGGAGATATCCCCGCCTGTCTGGGAGGTCTGCGGCTGGGCAGAGCCGGCGCCTGGGGTATTGTCGGCGCCCGGGGTACCGTCGGCGCTTGGGGTGCCGTCAGCGTTCGGGGGATTTCCAGGGTTCATCGTATTTCCGGAGCTCACTGTACCTCCGGTTCCCTGGCAGGCAGTCAGAAGAACTGCAGATAAAACCACAGCTGCGGTTGCGGCCGGAATACCTGATCGTTTTTTTCGTTTTTCTAATTTTTTCAAATTTTTTAATTGATTCAATTTCATATGCATTATATTTCCCTCTTTCTAATACTAAAAAGGGTGCGTTTCCTCTCGGAGCGTTTGATTTAATTGGTAGCACCGTTTCATAATAAAAATACCAGAAAAGCAGGCCCCTTCTGGCGCCTATACCTTCCTGGTATGATTTTCTGGTATTTTTTAAATTGTTTTTACTATTCTGTAATTTCTGTATGGTCGGAGTTCCGTCCGGCCTCCCCGACTTCATGCCGGTCATTAATATAAATTATAAATCGCCTGTTTTCCCTCGTCAACTGATATTTTGTGTGTTAAAATCTGTGTTAGAATCAAATCATCGAACGCAGGAGGTTTTTAAGCCATGGGAGTATTATTTGTCAACTATCCCAAATGCAGCACCTGCCAGAAAGCGAAAAAATGGCTGGAGGCGCATCAGATCGATTTCACCGACCGCCATATAAAGGAAGAAAATCCGACGAAGGCGGAGCTTGAAGCCTGGCAGAAGCAGAGCGGGCTGCCGCTCAAAAAGTTTTTCAACACCAGCGGACTTCTCTACAAGGAGATGAATCTGAAAGACCGCCTAAAAGACATGAGCGAAGGCGAACAGCTTGAACTTCTGGCCAGCGACGGAATGCTGGTGAAGCGGCCGGTGCTGGTGGGGGATGATTTCGTGCTGGTGGGATTTAAGGAGAGCCAGTGGGAGGAAGCACTTCTCTAAAGCTTCTTCTCAAGACAGACCAGACGAACGTCCGGAATCCCATTAAATACGCCGGTCGTGATGCCGAGCTCAGAAAATCCCAGCTTCTTATAAAAAGCGGCGGGCTCCCGCATTTTTCTCCTGCGTGTCCATCCGCAGATAGCGGCAGCCGTGGTCAAGCGCATACTGCTCATAGAATTTCACAAACGCCGTTCCGTGGCCCTCTGACTGGATCCGCGGATCGACAACCAGCGTGTGGAGAACCATAATTTCACTGTCCGGCACGTCGTTCACCCAGCGGCAGTTTGCATACTCCGGCAGCTGGATCTGGTTGATCACGGCGGCGGCCACAATCTCGCCGCCGTCTTCCGCCACGAACATGTCGCCGCGGGCGATTCCGTCCACAGCTGTCTTCCGTACCGGGTAGACGCCGCGGAGCCAGCCGATGGTCAGCGTTCCGTTTTCCTCGGCGTCGTGGATGGCCGCGTAGATTTTCTCGATCTGGTCGATGTCGTCGGGGGTTGCTTTTCTTATCATTGTTCTGTACCTCTCTATAATTTTTTAAAAAGTAATCTATGCTGTCAGCACATATTTTGTTTTTAAATCATTGTGCCAGTTATATTGAATATATCCTTCTTTTTGTAATCTCCCCACTACAATTCCTGCATCTATCTCTATCTTCTTCGAGAAGTCTAAAATTGCAGCTTTAGAAAATTCATCTTCCATAACAAATTGCTGATATTGCTGCGCGGGTATCAATGTATTTTTTGCATATTCATCCGCCTGTTTTTCTTCATCCTCTATCGTTCCTTCCGGGCTGCTTATATGGCCATAAATAATATGGGCCAGTTCGTGAAACAGGCTGAACCAGAACCTGTCCGCATCTTTTCCCCGCACCGTCAGACCGACCACAATTTTATTTCCATCTAAAAATGTTGCCCCGTGCAAAAACGATCCGCCTATATGCGGAAGAAAAACGATGGCGACGCCGCAGTCTGCAAGTTCTTCCTTTAATCGTGGGCAAAAATACTCCGGGCCCGTCACTGTCATTTTCCTTATCTGCGGCACTTTTTCTGTCAGTGTCGCTATATCTATCGGTTCTGTCGATATCTTTCTCGCCTCTATTTTCGCCTTCTGTGCCCAGGCAAGCATCGCATAGTCGCTTTTTTCCGTCTCTGAAAGTTTCCTGCAGGCGATCCCCGGAACCAGATTTCCCTGTAAAATCCCAGCTGGGCAACCTCAAAATATTTTCTTAAACGAATCACCCGCTCGGACCATTTTGTGATGTCTTCCACCCATCCATTTCTGGCCATCTCCTTGTAGGGCATCTTCTTGGCTATCTCGATGTCCTCATCCATGGCATTTTCCTCATTAACCATAGCGATTTTCTCGCGATATATTGTCTCCAGATTACACCAGAACTGCGCAGGAAGTCCCAGAACCATTTCCAGCCTCCGCGCTGTATCCATAGTCAACTGAACTTCTCCATTAATCAATTTGCTAATATGCTTTTCCGACATCCCCATCCTTGCAGCAAGCTCTTTCTGGTTCATTCCTCGATCGACGATCTGTTCTCTGATCGTCGCGCCTGGGGGAGTCGCTATAATGCTGTGACTTCTCTCCATTGTACCTGCCTCCTAAAAGTTGCATATCAGTGATAATCAATAATCTCCGTAATACTCACAATCTGGATCTGATCTTCCACTTTTTCAAAAACAAGTCTGTATGGATGAACCAGATCCACGGCGTACTGATTTTTTCGATTTCCTTTTAGCGGGTGACATCTCCCGATTCTGTACTGAATCATCATCTCAACTGACAATGCAGCCGATATCTGATCAATGCGCATATGTATTTTCTCTGCCATCTCTTTTTCCGTGCTTTTTTTCAGCTTCATAGGCATCTGTGCACACCTTTTTAATCCGGCTGTTTTTGTACTCTATCTGCAATATGCCACCTCTCTTTTCGATTTACCTATGAGGTTAATAACATATTAGCATCTATTTTTTTCTAAGTCAATCCAAAAATTTACCTTAGAGGTAAATCCGATTCTTTCACCTCTTCCCATCCATCACTTTACAAAACACCACCCCCGCCAGCGTACTCACCGCCGTCGCCGCCAGCGCCGGCCCAC
The DNA here is from genome assembly GCA_001304875.1 of Clostridia bacterium UC5.1-2E3. Taxonomy (GTDB): domain Bacteria; phylum Bacillota; class Clostridia; order Lachnospirales; family Lachnospiraceae; genus Ventrisoma; species Ventrisoma faecale. The sequence continues at coordinate 40,643 of BBZO01000011.1, read as the reverse complement.
GATGGCCGTGGGGTTCACGCTCCCGTACTGGCTGCGGTAGGCGATCATATTAATCGGGATCAGCTGCAGGGAAGAAATATTTACAATGAGAAACGTGCACATTTCATTGTTGGCCGCGCCCCGCCGGATCCGGCTCTTCCCGGCCGCCCGGCGGTCTTCCTCCAGGTTTTTAAGCTCCTCCATGGCCTTAAGCCCCGCCGGGGTGGCCGCCCATCCCAGGCCCAGCACATTGGCGATCATGTTGGTAGCAATATGCCTCAGCGCCGGGTGATTCTCCGGGATGCGCGGAAACAGGAAACGCAGAATCCCCTTCATCCGCCGCGCCAGCTGGGTGATGAGCCCGGCCTTCTCGCCCACCTCCAGAATCCCGGACCAGAAGGACATGACGCCCAGCATGGTGATTCCCAGCGTCACCGCCTCCTTCGCCGCATCCAGCGCCCCGTTGGTCACCTGCGCCATATTGCCGTGAGCCGCCGCCCACAAAATTCCCACGATCATCATTCCCGCCCACAGTCCGTTTAACATCCGCGTCCGCCGCCATTTAATATCCATCTATAAAGTCTATGCCGGTCTTTACGGATCCAGCACCAGGGCGTACAATAGAATCAAACCAAAAATCCATATAAAGGAGGCCTGCAGCATGTATACCTGCGCCAACTGCACCGTCGTCGCCTGCGCGGCTGAAACCAAGGAAAATCTGCCCAAAAACTGTCCCATGCGAAATGAAGAAAACATGCGCGAAATCTACGCCGAATACGAAAAAGAAGAAAATCACCGCTTCTACACCGTCTGTTCCTCCATCGAGGCCCAGGGCTACTGTCAGTGGCCCAGACTCAAGGAAACCATAGAATTTGCAGAAACATGAATTACCGGAAAATCGGGATTGCCTTCTGCAAAGGTTTACATAAGGAAGCCCGCGTCGTGGCCGGCCTGTTCCGAAGCCAGGGCTTCGAGGTGGTTTCCGTCATCTGCAAAACCGGCGGCACCTCCAAGGAGGCCGCAGGCATTCCGGAAGAATGCAAGATTCACCCCGGACAGTTTGAAGCCATGTGCAACCCCATTGGCCAGGCCTCGCTTCTGAACGAACAGAAAACGGAGTTCAACGTCGCCATCGGCCTGTGCGTGGGACACGACTCTCTGTTCTACAGATATTCCGACGCGCCCGTGACCACTCTGGTGGCCAAGGACCGGGTGCTGGCGCACAATCCCTGCGGGGCGATTACTGCGCGGACGGGTACTTTAAGGAACGGCTGGGGTAGACGTTACTTTAATACACCGGGGCGGGGGCAAGAGCAAGGGAAGCGGGGGAGAACCGTCAGAGCTTATGGTGTATTCTGCCGACGGCTCCGGACTTCCCTCAATTTGCCCTTTTTCAATGTGACCTACAGACCAGTGCCTCTTTCACCTTGGCAATGATATGGGCGCCGATATCACGGGAAGCGTCCACGGTCTGAGCGCAGATGGGGGGTAACCACGAAATTGTCGCATTCAAACAGGGGGGAATCAAAGGTGGCGCCTTCAGTTAAGCCGCCGGCGGCCAGCTCGTTCTCCATCACGTCGGAGGCATAACCGCCCAGTTTGCCGGACTTCAAGGCCTCGTACATGTCCTTCTCGTTGACGATGCCGCCCCGGGCCATGTTCAGCACCACCGCGCCGTCCTTCATCTCGGCGATGGACCTGGCGTTAAACAGATCCCTGGTCTCGGGGGTAAGGGGCATGTGGATGGTCACATAGTCGGAGACCTTCAGCACCTCGTCGATGGTCATACTCCTGGCCTGCTGCTCCTCGAACACGTGGGCGGCAGATAGGGATCATAGGCCACCACGTCCATTTTGAAGGCCCGGGCCAGCTCGCCCACCCTCTGGCCGATGCGGCCGAAGCCCAGAACGCCCAGGGTCTTGCCCCGCAGCTCAGAGCCCACGAACTTATACTTGTCCCAGTTCTTGTTCACCTTCACGTCATAGCAGGCCGGGATGGTGTGGCGGGCGATATCCAGCATCTTGGAGATGGTCAGCTCAGCCACGGCGTTTCCGTTCAGGCCGGGAGCGTTGATGACCTGGATGTCCTTAGCCCTGGCGGTATCCATATCAATGTGGTTCAGTCCCACGGAGCACACGCCGATGACCTTTAGGTTTTTGGCGGCATCCAGGATGTCCTTGTTGATGGCGGGGTCCACGCGCATGATGAGCACGTCATAGTCGCGAATCAGCCTGGCCAGCTCCTCCTGTGTGGGAAGCATGTGGATATCTACCTGCATATACTTGCCGAACTCCTCAGCGATGCTGCTGTGGACGGCGTCAATAATCAAACATTTCATTTTAATCACCTACTAAAACAATATTTTGAAAAATGTGTTATCTGCGAACATATACATAGCCTTCCATGATGCGTCTGGCTGTGCGATCCAGACCGCCGCTGACGACAGTATGGGTACCATCGGGATTCTCCTCAATATCGGCATACGCATCCATAATACCCCATGGATGGCCAATGCGAATATGTTCGCTGGTTTTATTGATATCTCCCTTAGTAACGATCTCGTTGACGATGGTGCCGGGAGTATTCGCTGCGGTTACGGTGCAGATGGCGCCGGTACCCATATAGGCGTCGATCATTTTCATGTTCATACTAAACAAACGGCCGACAACATCCACTTCCTCTGCCGGGATTTTCTTGCCGCTTCCGGCAGTATAGTCCACTGGTCTGGTAACAAACGCCAGCTTAGGCAGCGTCTGGCTGTTGATTCGAGCATCCTCTAAATCTTTGGCAAAGCCCAGAATAACAGCGCCAGTACCGCGAATGATCTCCAGCTTGCGGCAGATTTCGGCACAGTCTGGAAGTGCATTGAACTCCGAGGGAATTTCTGTTCCAGTAACACCAAAGTCTTCCGGATGGACGAAAATCACCGGATTAGCAGCATCCACAAAGCTGAACTCATAGGTCTTTCCGTCGATTTCAATGATATCTTTCACATTCCCGGTGGGCAGCAGTTTGCCGCTGGCAGCGCCCTGAGGAGAAACAAACTTTAAAATCACCCGGGAGGCCGTACCGGGAACACCATCAATAGAAAAATCCCCCTCGCTCATAAAGCGGCCATCCTTAACAGGAACCTCTTCCACGATTACCTTCTGGGTATTAGTATTGAAAATACGAACTTTGGTGACAGGCTCCGTCACCTCCACCATACCCTCGTCAATCGCATATGGGCCTACCGCGGAGGAAATATTCCCGCAGTTCATAGTTTTTCCTACCACAGGATGAAAAATATCTACCTGTCCAAAGGTATAATCCACATCTGCATCAGAGCGGTCACTTTTTTTGATAATAGCCACCTTACTGGTAGACGTATTTGCACCGCCCATACCATCAATTTGGCGTCCATCTGGGGAACCAAACGCACTGAGAATCACTTGATCCCGCTCTGCTTCATCCTGAGGCAGATCCTCGTCATTGAAAAACAGAGCCTTACTTGTGCCGCCGCGCATGTAAACACACGGTATCTTTTGATTCGGTTTAAATTCACTCATAGCTATACCTCTCTTGCAACATTTCGTTGCGCATTTTTTCGTTTTATGATAAAATTATTGGCAATTCAGAAAAACACAGGGGGGATATCATTATGTTGAATAATTATCAGTATTTTCTGGTTCTTGCAGAAGAAAAAAGCATTTCCCGCGCAGCAGAACGATTATACATCTCCCACCAATGCCTAAGCAGATACCTGAAAAATCTGGAGCAGGAATACGGCATTATGTTTTTTGAGCGATCCCCCAGACTGAGTCTGACTCCCGCCGGACAGGCTTACCTGGAGATGTTACGGCAAATAGAGTTTCTGGAAAATAATTTCAATAATTTGTTAGATGATATCCGTCAATCTAAAAGGGAACCATCCGGTTCGGCACCACAGAAGGCCGCTATCGCGTCCTGGTTCCCAGCCTGCTGTCTGGCTTCCATCAGCTCTACCCCGATGTGAATCTGCATACGGAATACAGCACCTCCAACCAGCTCTGTGAGAAGCTTTTGAACAACGATCTGGATTTGGCCCTTATGAATAACTGGGATATCAATCCAAACCTGTTCGAGATACAGACCATTTTGAATGAAAAGCTGTATATGGTCATTTCTGATCAAATGCTGGCCCGATACTTTCCCGCAGAGTACCCTGCCTGTAAGGAACACTTCAGCAAAGGAGTGGATTTGTCCCGGTTTGCAGCCCTCCAAATCCCATTTGTTCTAAGCTATCGAGGCTTTAATTCCAGAGAAATTCTGGATAATTATCTCCGCAGCCGCGGTCTTCAGCTCAATTGTGTGCTGGAGATGACACAGCAGGACATACACTTCATGCTGGCAGCTAAAGATTACGCCGCATGCTTTTGCTGGGCCATGTATCTGCCTGCCATTCAACAGACCAATGCGGATCCTTCATCGTGCCATCTGAACATTTTCCCTGTCAAAGGGATGTCCGCAACCAACCAGCTGGTGCTGGTAAGATTAAAAGGAAAGATCCTTCCCGGCTATGGCAGTGATTTGATCCGGCTCATCAGGCAAATCTGTACCTCTTTTTCTGCATAAGACGTTATTATCTGTACCACCCACTAAGGGTGGTACATTTTTTATCGCTTCACCTGGCGAATCACGTCAATCACAGTGCCGTCCCGGTACTCCACGATGCAGGTCACCCGGTCGGTGGTTTCGATCGGCTTCGGCACGCCGGTCAGTCTTTCTGCCAGCTGTTGTAATTCCTGGATTGTCACCAGTTTCAAATTCGTTTTTTCCAGATCCTCCTTCAGCTCTGCATAGTTCTTATGCCTGGGGTTGAGCGCGATGCCTGCCTCTGTTACTACGGCGGCAATGGTCTCTCCCGGGGTACACAGGGTAAAAACTCTTTTTACAATGGAGGGTGTTCTGCCTCGGATGATGGGAATGGTCACGATGGAGATGGACGCACCGCCAGCTACATCAGGGCCGCCGCCCAGACCGCCCATCATCTCCCCGGAGGAACCGGTGAGGATGTTGACGTTGAAGTCGATATCTACCTCCAGCGCCCCCAGCACACCGAAATCCTCCCGGTTCAAGAATCCTCCCCTGGAATAGGCGTTGGCATAGTCGGCATTATCGATCTCAATCACACCAGGACGGTCCGCAATGGCCCGGGCCGCCACCGCATCAAAACTCTGGGAGCACTCCACTGCCCGTACCAGACCTTCATCGTACATATCAATGATTGCTGCGGGAATACCACCTAAGGCAAAGCTGGCTTTTACCCCTCTCTCCTTCATGCGCTGCGCCAGATACCTGGTAATGGCGATTGGAATGGCTCCGGCGCCAGTCTGGAAGGAAAAACCATTCTTGAAGCGGCGGGAAGCAGAAATCAATTCCACAGTACGCTCCGCAATCATCAGATCCCTAGGATTCTTTGTGAGACGGGCAGCTCCTTTTCCAATTTTCTCGGGGTCTCCCACCTGATCTACCTTCACAACAAAGTCCACATACTGTTGGGAGATGCTGGCAGGGACACAGGGGTATTCCACCAGGTTATCTGTCACCACAATGACACAGCCAGCGTTGTGGGCATCCACAAAAGAATATCCCATGGCACCGCAGGCATTCGGACCAATACAGCCGGTACAGTTTCCGTAATCATCGGCAGCGGAAGCACCGATAAATGCCACATCAATTTGCAGACGTCCCATTTCAATCGCGTGGGGACGGGCGCCATGTGTACGAAGGATAACGGGGTTCTCCATCTCTCCGGCCAGGACGGCGTCACCCAGCTGCCCACGGATGCCGCTGGCTTCAATGCGATCGATGGTGCCATCCCTGACAAAGTCCACCACGGAGGGACTTTTCACATTTACCACAGCACTGGGCGCAAATCGCAGTCCTTTGATGCCCAGCTCCCGAATCGCGGTGAGAACCTGCCCGATGACCATATCACCTTCCCGGAAGGAATGATGGAAGGAAATCGTCATTCCGTCTCTCAGACCGGAGGCCAGAATGGCTGCCTTCAAATCAGGCTTCATTTTACTCTCGCCGGGAATCACATGCCCTGCCGTACGCCTGGTCACAACCGGCCTCTGCTCTGCGGGAGCGGCATAGGGTCCCATATAGGGCCGGACCTTATAATCGCCGATCTGTTCCGGCAGTTCACGTCCTAAACTATTGACAATCATTCCTTTACACCTCCTACCTTGATTCCGACAGCCTTCGCCTTAGCAATGGTTGTTCTTGCCCTCAGCTCCATCGGCTTATCCACCATTCCGCCGTCCAGAACACAGACACCTGTGTGGTTCCGGGCAGCCTCCTCCAGTGCCTCCAATACCCGTTGTGCATTCTGAATCTCTCTGGCGGAAGGCGTAAAGCAGGCGTTCACCACATCGATCTGACGGGGATGGACACAGGTCTTCCCGTCGAAGCCCAGAGCGCGGGTCATTTCCAGATCCCGGGCCAGCCCCTCTGTATCGTTAATGTCGGAAAACACGGCATCCTGGGCCGAGATCCCGGCAGCGCGGCAGGCCATCAAAATCGCGTTTCGGGCATAGAAGATCTCCCAGCCGGGCTTGGTGCGCTGGGCAGACATGCTGGCGGTAAAGTCCTCCGCCCCCAGAGCCATCGCAACCACACGCGGGCTGGAAGCAGCGATCTCCATGGCATTCAGAACACCCAGATAGGATTCTATGTTGCACCACAGCTTGATACTGCCTTCTGACAGCCCGGCTTTCCTCTCGATCGCCGTAATTTTTTCATCGATGCGCTGCACTTCCCTGGCATACTCCACCTTAGGGATACGAATCGCATCGGGCTGAGCACGCACGGCAGCCTCCAGGTCTTCGTCGATCTCCTGTGAATAGATACCGTTGACACGAATGAGGATGTACTTGTCTGCCGGACGCTGATACTTCACGGCATTATACACCAGAAAGCGCGCGGCGTCCTTTTCTCCGGCAGAAACAGAGTCCTCCAGATCATAGACCAGGCAGTCCTCGTTGTAAAATCCAGCCTGGATCATCTTCACCGGACTGGTTCCGCCTGCGTACATGGAGGTACGCATTAGCTCCGTCTTAGACATTGAGATCCTCCTTTCCCCAATCGTAAGAAATCTCTGCAGCACGGCAAACTGCACACTGCATCCGGGCGCGAATGGCAAAATCCAGTGCGCCCTTATCCACCACAGACACACAGGCATCAGCCACGTCAAATTCCTTCAGCACCTCTCGCACTGTCTCCTCGATAGCCTCGCCAAACATGCTCTTTACATCACTTTGTATATCAATCTCAATTCCACAACCCGGGTTGGGACGAAGGGTAATCATACAGTCGCTGGACTCAGTCGTCCCAGCCATAGCCGGTTTCTTTAATTCCATATTCCATCTCCTTATTATTTGGACGCCTGTGCCTTCATGTAAGCGAATAGGCCGCCGGCTTCCATGATCTCATGCTCCAGATCACTGACGGCATCGCCGTGGATCTCCATGCCGGTATCCAGATCCCGGATACTGCCCGCGTCCAGATCCACCTCCAGTGTATCGCCATTCCGGACAGCTCCAGACTTAATCGCATCTGATAACCCTTTCACAAACAGCACCGGGTAACCGTTGTTGATGGCGTTACGGTAGTAAATGCGGGAGCATGTCTCTGCAAGAACACAGGGGACGCCTGCGTACTGCAGGCAGTAGACGGCATGCTCACGGCTGGAACCGCAGCCAAAGTTCTTGCCAGCTACCACAAAATCCCCCGGTTTTACCTCTTTGGCATAATTCTCCATGCCAGGGTAATATTCAAAGGCGTATTGGGGCATCTGGCTGGGATTCGTCTCTGCCAGGTATTTGTTGTGATAGATCAGATCGGTATCCACATCATCGCCAAATACCCAGGCACGTCCAGTTTTTTACTCATTCCTTACCCTCCTCTCTTAGTTCAGAAATTCCCGGGGATCGGTAATCTCCCCTCGCACGGCAGTTGCCATGGCAGCCATGGGGCTGAGCAGATACGTATGGCTGCCCTTGCCCACCTTGCCGATAAAATTGCGGTTATTGGTCGCGACGCCCACATCTCCGGCAGGCAGTGCGCCGTAGTGCTCGGCTGTGCACAGGGCGCATGTGGGGTTTGTAAATACAATACCCGCCCGGAGAAAATCAAGGACAAGACCATTTTCACACACTCCATCTGTACCTCTGTAGTGGATGGGGTAATAATGACCCGGGTATTGGGATTTACCTTGCCGCCTCCGGCCATAAGTACCTCGTGAGCGGCTTTGATGTCCTCATACCGTCCATTGGAGCAGGAACCGATATGAACCTGATCCACATGGGTTCCGGCTATTTTCTGAACCGGCTTCACATTATCCGGCGCATCGGGACAGGATGCCAGCGGCTCCAGCTGGCTGACATCATAGTGCAGCACCCTGCAATATTCTGCGTCTGAGTCGGCGCTGAGCGTTTCCACACGCTGGCGCACCTCCTCGCCGGCACGCCCCACCAACCACTCCAGTACCTCACCATTTGGCATGACAATGGGTACCTTTCCGCTCATTTCAGTCACCATAGAGCACAAGGTAATGCGGTCGGCCAGAGATGCCGCTTCAATCGTTTCACCGGTAAATTCCACCGCCAGAAAATCCATGCCGCTGGCACCCAGGTCGCCGACAATACGGGTGAGCAGATCACGCATACATACCCCTTTGGAAAAGGCCCCGGTGACTTCGATCTTCATCGTCTCTGGAACGCGAAACCAACTGGTGCCGTTGACATAGGCGGCTGCCACATCGGAGTTCCCCACCCCCGTAGCAAAAGCTCCCACCGCCCCCAGCAGGTTCATGTGGCTGTCAGTACCCAGCACTACATCTCCAGGCTTGATCAGGCCGGCCTCCAGCATCACATGCTGCCCGATGCCGTGGTTGATGTCGAACAGGTGGCGGATTCCCTGCCGCCTGGCAAATTCCCGGATGATCTTCTGGTTGTTGGATACTTTCTCAGAGTGGGACGGAGCCTGAAGGTCAAAGGTATATGCCACCTTGTCCGGATCCCAGACCATAGCCTGTTTCCCCATCTCCTTTTCAAACTGCAATACGCAGTTGGCGCCGCCAAAGTCTCGTGCGGAGGCAAGGTCTACTTTGCACCATACCCGCTGGCCTACGCTGACCGGCCGTCCGGCTGCCCGCTCCATGATTTTTACAATGGCTGTTTTTCCCATGTTTGCTCCCCTTTCCTCGGGCCTTTATGCCCTATATTTCGTTTACATCCTATTTATAAGTATGCCTTTCTCTCATGCAAATGAAAAGCACATTATTTTTAGATATATGTAAAAATCGTTGCGCAAAATCGCAACTTCAGCTTACAAGGCTGTATCATTTATTTGCTTTTCAGTTGCAATAAATATGTGTTAAATTGTATTAAGAGAAACTTTTTTCATCAAATATTTGTAAGGAGAGCTTATGCCATGAAACCTATCGCTCAATCTCTGACATTTGAGATGCCCGCCAACGCCTGCAACGCGCACCTTCATATCATTGACCCAGCCTTCCCTAACGATGGTAAGGCGGCTGCTCAGGCTGGTACGGTTGAGACCTATCGTCGTCTTGCTGACCAGCTTCATCTGCCTCGCGCCGTCTTTGTTCAGGCCAAGCCTTTCGCTCTGGACAATACCTGCCTGTTGGACGCCATTGAAAAGTTCGGCCGGGACAACGCCCGCGGCATTGCTGTTGTGAATAATACTGTCACCGACACGGAGTTGGAATACCTGAATGCCAATGGCGTAGCAGGCCTGCGCTTCAGTGTATGGAATCCCAACAACGCAGTCGTCTCCTTCGACGACTGCTATCCCCTCAGCCAGCGCTGTAAGCAGTTCGGCTGGAACATGCAGCTGCACATGAGCGCATCGCAGATCGCTGCGTATGCCAGCACCATACGAAAACTGGACTGTAAAATCGTAATCGACCACATGGGACGCCTGGATCCGGCTCTGGGCCTGAACGACCCCGCATATACATTCCTATTGGAGATGATAGATCGGGGCAATACCTGGATCAAGCTGTCCGGTCCCTATCTGAACACTACTACAGGCAGGCCCTGGACGATGCCACCACAGTGGCTAAAGCCATTGCTTCCTATGCGCCCGAGCGCGTCGTGTGGGGCACCGATTTTCCCCATGTCACTGAGAAAGTGAAACCCAGCGAATTTGAACTGACCAACATGCTCCCGCTCTGGTTCCCTACAGAGAAGGCACGCCAGCTGGCTCTGGTGGACAACCCCGCTGAGCTGTACGGCTTTGCCCGTTGATCAATATGACAGGAGGATCTGTAGGAAATGACAGAAGATCTATTCGTCCGAAAGCTGAATTTACCTCTGGAACAGGACAGCCTGTGTGCGTTTCTGACTCGCCACACCCTGTATTGGAAGATGATATTGAGGCAGCCTTCGGTATCTTTGATCTGGATGAAACACTCTGGGGCTGTGGCTGCGCCGCAGGAAGTCTTTTGAAATGCTTCGCCGTGGATGAGTCGCTGCGCGGACAAAACGCACTGGGCCCATTGGTCTCCGCCTTGATACAGGATCGGTTTTCCAAGGGGTTTTATGATCTGTTCGTCATCACCCGTGCCCACAACGAGGTGCTGTTTGCAAATTGCGGGCTTCACACCGTCGTCCGGACCAAAGAACTGGTAATGATGGAAAACCGCAGCGATGGGCCTGGCAATTACGCAAGATCATTTCTGCGGCACGGGGACGAGACGGCAGTCGTTGGTGCAATCGTAATGAACTGTGATCCTTTTACACTGGGGCACCAGTATCTGGTGAAGCAGGCCGCCGGACAATGTGATGTACTGCATCTGTTTGTCGTAGAGGAAGACCGTTCCTTTTTCCCCACCGCAGACCGGCTCCAACTGGTACAGGCTGGAACGGCAGACTTGCCCAATGTACGGGTCCATCTCAGCGGTCATTACATGATATCCAGTGCCACCTTTCCAAAGTATTTCCTAAAGGCGGATGAGGATGCAACTTCCCTGCAAAGCGAACTGGATATCCAGCTCTTTGCTGAATCCATTGCACCAGTACTGCATATTACCAGGCGTTTCGCCGGTGAGGAGCCTTTTGATGCCGCTACTGCACGATATAACGCGGCCATGAAACGGCTCCTCCCCTCCCATGGTATCAGTTTTGTGGAAATTCCTCGCAAAACCATAGGCGGCAGTGCCATCAGTGCTTCCCGCGTCCGCACTTTATTGCGCACTCCGGGAACCTTTTCCCAGGCATTATCACTGGTGCCACCTTCAACACAGGCATATCTGATTCAGCATAAGGAGTCATATTATGGACGTTAAACGGATTTTTTCAGGTACTCCCGCAACACCGGCGGAGCTGCTGCTCCGCCGTGAGTCCCGAGCAACCCGACAGCGTGAACTGCTGGAATCGGGCTGCAGCTGTCTGATCAGCTTTACACTGAATATTCCAGGGGCTATCAAGCAGTTTCCGCTGGCTCGGGCGGCCTTCGCTGATGGATTAGCTCAGCTGCATTTCTTTTTCAAAGAATATATGATAGCGGAAGAGACCGTGGAGTTAGTTACCGGCTGCGAAGCGTTTCTTACGCTGTCTTTGCCGGCAAAGCATGCGAAAGAAATCGCCGTGTCTGTCGAAACCCTGCATCCCTTAGGCCGACTGTTCGATATTGATATACTGCTGCCCTCGGGGCAGGCAGTTTCCCGTACTGACACCGGCCTGCCGCGACGCAAGTGTCTTCTCTGCGGGCAGGATGCCAAGATCTGCGGCCGTACCCGTGCCCATTCCATCACAGAATTACAGCAATGGATCGGAGAACTGCTGAACAGTTATTTCCGGGATCAAGCCGCTCAGCGCTGCGCTGTCCAGGCAGCTCGTGCCATGCTGACTGAAGTCTCCGCCACGCCAAAACCAGCTCGTAGACCGAATGAACTCCGGCGCTCACCAGGACATGGACTTCTTCACATTTCTGGACAGCAGCACGGCCCTTTCTCCCTGGTTTAGTCAAATGTTTTGTGTCGGATGGGATCACAGTGATGCAACCCCGCAGCAGCTATTCCATCTGCTGCGTTTTGTTGGCCGGCAGGCAGAGTCCGCCATGCTCCTTGCCACTGGCGGTGTAAACACACAAAAGGGACTGATTTTCTCTCTTGGTCTCCTTTGCGGTGCTCTGGGGTCACTTCATGCCCGACACTTTGCTCCCCCGCCTCTAAATGCTGTTCTAGCCCTGTGCGGTGAAATGGGACATTGTGCCTGCCAGGACTTTTCCAACAGCGCTGCTGCGACAAACGGCTTAAACTGCTATCGCACCTACCAGGTCGCAGGTATCCGCGGAGAAGCTGCTGCCGGGTTCCCCTCCGCTGTAATGATCGGCCTTCCCTCTCTGCAAAAGCTGTGTGCCGCTGGTCGGAGTCTCAATGATGCAGCTGCCATCACTCTTATGCGGCTGCTGGCAGAGGTAGATGACACCAATATGATCAAACGCGGCGGCCTGGAAACCGCAAAGCGCTGCCGCAAGCAGGCAAATGATATACTCCAGGATACCGAGAACATCTCCCTAGCCGCATTGACTCAACTGGATCACCAGTACATTCAAAATAACCTCAGCCCTGGCGGCTGCGCAGATCTGCTGGCCATCAGTTTGATGCTTTTCTTTTCTTCCTTATACGGATTGACTTCCTAACCATAATAACAGCCCCCTCCCCAATTTTAGGGAGGGGCTGTTGTATAATCTCCTTTCCAGACGGGCGAAATCAATACAGCCAGTTGAGCACCAGGGGAGCCCAGATGACAAAAACGACCGTCATAAGTACACAGGGGAACCAACCCATTTTTAAGTACTCTTTCATTGTAAAGCCAGCCGCAGAATAGGCGTACGCAGCGCAGGAGCAGCCATCGGAGTTGCGAAGCAAATAATGGAGCCAACGCCCACACCAGCAAGAACAAGCCGGGGATCCATTCCCATAGATACCGCCATGGATACGGAGATAGGACCAAACACCGCCCACACGGCGAGATTGCTCATAAACTGGGTCACAATCATACAGAGGATCGCAAAAGCTGTCGCAAGCACCACCGGATTGGTCAGCGACGGGAACATATTCTGCACCAGGCTTACGATCCAGGCGCTCATGCCAGAGGAATTGATCGCAGTGGCCAGGGGCAATGTGCCCGCAACCAGGAATACCGTCTGCCAGCTGATTGACTGAAAAGCTTCCTTCTCGCTGAGATATCCTTTACCGACAACCACCGCCGAAAAAAGTAAGCTGACAAGATAGGGCTCAATGATCTCTGTCATGCTGGCAACCACCATCAGTATAACATTCAGGAAAAAGATACCAACAATGATCTTTTCATCTTTGGGCGTATAGCGGGACGGCTGCGAGTCATCGCGTACTTCTTCCACAGAAGCACTCTTGAGTTTCTGCCCACGGCTGATAAACAGGTAATAAGCGATGAGAATCAACCACATGGGAAATTTGATAAAGGTAAAATCAAACAGTCCATAGCGCAGCGCGCTCCCCGCTTCCTCCAGGTAGGAATTAAACCACATCAGATAAGCAATGGAGGAACCAATCGGAAGCATCTGGACGGAAGCCCAGTTACATATATCCGCAGTGGGCTTAAACAGCTTCTTAGCATCCATTCCGGTATCCTTGCAGATTTCCAGCAGCAGGGGACTTAACAATGCAATAGTGCCTCCAGCACTGGTCATGATGCCTATCACGGAGCAGGCAATCAGAACGATAAGTGTGACGCGCAAAGAACTTCCTCGTGCATAATGATTGACGAAGGTTCTGATCTTTTTCGTGAAAGAGGTCTTGGTGAAAGCTCCGCCAATGATAAACAGTCCATACCAGGTGATAATCGTAGTGTTCGAAAAACCAGCCCATGCCTGCTCAGGTGTGAGGATACCCGTTGCCTGGAGCAAGACAGGAACCATGAGTGCCGTAAAAGAAATCGGCAGTAATTCAGTAAAAAAAGAAAACTGACATAGCTAATAAAATCACAAGCAGCATTGCAACTTGGGGTGTCATATCAAGCATCTCCTTTGCATATTATGTTTGATGAATTAAATTAAAGTGACAAATAAACTAGACCCGGTCAGGCCAGTCTTTCAGTAAATTGTAAAGAAAGCGCCCTTTAATGAATGCGCTGTCGCCACCGAGAGCATCGACGATAGCAAAGGCAAAGGGCAGCGCCGTGGCTGGTCCCCTGCTCGTGATGAGATGGCAGTCATCATCGAACGCTACCGCATCGGTAACATAGTTGGCGTCGGTAAACAGAGGCTCTAACTTAGGACCAGGGTATGAGGTCATAGTTTTACCTCTGGTCAGGCCCGCATGTGCCAGAACGGCCAGGGGCGGCGCACATGGCGCATACATACTTGTTCTGGTCAGCAGCGTAAAGCTTGAGCAGCTCTTTAAGCCGGCTATCGTTACGCATATTATCCGCAGCGTCCCAACCACCAGGCAGTACGATCGCGTCGTAATTCTGAAATTCCTTCTCGTTCCCCTCTTCGATCACCCGATCCGCAAACAAGCGCATACCGTGAGCCCCCGTTACGATCTCATTGCCATTGATGCTTACACCATGGGTCTCAAAATCAGCTCTTCTTAGTACGTCGATGATCGTGGTGGTTTCGCCTTCCTCGAACCCGTCCGCAAGAATGACTATCACTTTCTTCCCCATTCATACATTCTCCTCTCTTTGTGTTAATAGATTCACTCATTCGGCATTTTGCCCAAATCATTTATATCAATCTTACGGAAAATTGGGCAGTCAATCAATAGATTTCCAAAAGTTGAAACAGAACAGCCGTTTCAATTTTTGGAACAGTTCTTTACGGGCCTTTAGCAGCAAAAAAATCCCACTCCGTAATCACCGGAGTGGGATCCTGTACTTCTGATTTATTTTTCTTCCTGCTGGATCAGATGGGCGTAGCACTGGGCAATCAGCCCCCGATCAATTGGAGCTGATAGGGATGGGACGCTTGATCCTGTTTCGAATCAAACCAAATCACATGGTCATAAGAGCCGCTTTTTGCATCTTTATCGCTGGTGATGAAATAAATTTTCGGGCGGTTTCCCCGATGGTTCAGATGACTTCGAGGCATCCCATAATCGTAGTAGATCCCCGAGAAACTGAAAATGATAATTAGGTCTTCGGCATCTACCTTCGACAGATAGTTCATCTGTTCCGAAAATTGGACCTTCGTTGTGGAAACCTTACCAAGCATAGCTAAATCGCTCTGCAGATTCATCGCAACCGTTTCCGCTTTCAACATTCCAAAAATCGCCACTTTGGGGTATCGTCGGATATCGTCTGCCAGTTGATACAGCAATTTCATATCAAGGCTGTTATGTACCCGTGCCAGGCTGTCCTGCACTGCAGCGATATACTCATCTTTTTGTACCGTTAAGGATTTGGATTGTGAGCAAATTTCAAATTTCAATGAAGTTGTGGCAATCAGATTTTTAAACTCCATATAGTCCTGGAGTCCCATATCCCTGCAAAATCTGCTGATAGAACTTATGGATACGTGGGTTTTTGATGCCAGATCCCGGATTGAATCGTCCCTTATTTCGTCCAGATGTTCCAGAATAAAGGCGGCAATCTGCCCATTTGTTGAGTCCCGTTTGTTACTCACCATTTCTGAAAGAACCATGATTGGAAGTTTACCATAGAACATTTCGCTCATAGCCTTTACCCCGCTTTTCCAACACATTTAATTAGTGTTATTATATCAGTTTTCGGAAAATAACACAACAGAAAATCAACACGCGAGAATCGGGGCACTCAAAGACCGAACTCTCTGAGTGCCGTTAAATCCAGTCCTCTCACCCCGCATACAGCTCCGGCAAATCAATAAAAATCAGTTCATCCCCCGGCTCACAGGCGAAACCAGAACGGGAAAAAAAGCCATATTTATAACAAAAAAGTCCCGTTGCATTGACCTGCTCTATTTCTGTTTCGATCATTTTTCTGCTGACTGCTTCTTTTCGGAATTTTGCTTCATAGAAAATATATCCCGACGGATCCTGCGTGACGATATCAAATTCTCCATTTGTACGTTTGACCGGATCGTCATAATAATACTTTCCGATTTTTCAAACATTACAGGAAGCTCGCCTTTTCTGTTCCGCCGAATCAGATATTGTCTGCATATATTTTCAAACACATGCGGCACATGCTTTGTCTCGAAATCTTCCGCGATATATCTGTCATAAAAAACATCCGAATCCATCACACTCATCTGAGAGGCAAAACGGAATACATATCTGTAATAGAACAAGGACAAATTGTCCACAATTACATACCCTGATTTTCTCTTGTTATTTTCATCATTGATCGGGGCTTCTTTTGCAACAACCTCCATTTTGATCAGACGGTCCAGCACATCAACAAGAGTAGGACCACTGGATACATGCGATTGTGAAAGCAGGTCGCTGTAACGGGAATATCCTCTGGCCAGCGCCTCAAAGACCTCATTTGCATTATTGATTTTGGAAATCTCCGATTTCAGATACATGGAAACTTCATTTTCAAGTCTCGCATTAGGTGAAGCGATCAGCTCTATAATATTTTCTCTGACAGAAAGCTCTGAATCAATCAGCTGATTGAAATACGGAATCCCGCCAAATACGCTGTACAGACGCACCTTATCCTCGTCTGAAAAACCAGGATAGAACTTTGCAGAATCATAATAATCCATCGGCTTCAAATCGATAGTAAGATCAACTCGTCCGTACAACGGATTTTCATTCAGCAAAAGAGACTTCATCACATCTACAAAAGATCCACAGAGAATCAGCTTCAGCGATGACTCCTCTCTGTACTTATCAATCAAGGATTGAAGGATACTGTCCATTCCAACGACGGTTTCACGAAGATACGGATATTCGTCCAGCACAAGTATCATTTTTTCTTCGATACTTTTCTGAAACATAAAATCCAGAAGCTCTTCCATGCTTCTAAATGACAGCCTTGGGAAACCATATTTTTCTGAGACCAGGGCGGAAAGGCTTTCTACGTTATTCATTTCCGTGGTTTGCTTGCACTCATAAAAATGCTGTTTATATCTGTCTCACGAATGATCTGCTTGATTAATTCACTTTTTCCAACTCTTCGCCTTCCAAAAATGAGAACAGCCTGCTGTCCTGTTTTTTTCAGAATACGATGTAATTTTAATCGTTCTGCTTCCCGTCCAATAAATCTCATTAACTCGGTCACCTCCGACTCGGTATGTATTGAATTAATTATAGTACAGGAATACTATCCCGTCAATTACTAATTCGGTTAGTATTGAGTCGGTTGTTCCCGAGTTAGTTGATGCCGAGCCAGAATTATATCATGCGCGGGAGTTTGTATCCTTGAGTTATGACGAATGATATTATTTTTGCTCAAAAAGAGAAAGGCCCCATCCGCCTTTCTCTTTTCATTTCCAATCTAATTCCCTAACACTCCCCGCAAAGCTCCCGCATCACCGCATCCACCGTCTCAATCTTCGTGGCGCGGTACGCGTTGCTGCCGCAGAACAGAAGCGCCTCGTCCTCATTGCCTCTGGCCGCGTTGACCAGGGCCTTCGTGATGCAGTAAGGGATCGCCGCCGGGTTGCACTTCTCAAGGCATTTATAGCACTTGTCGATGACCGGCTTCTCCGCTCCCACGCGGCGCAGAAACGGATTCTTGATCGCCCGTCCCGGCATTCCCACCGGGCTTTTGGTGATGACGATATCTTCCTTTTTCGCGTCGATGTAGGCCTGCTTGTAGGCCATGGGCGCGTCGCACTCCTCGGTGGTGACGAACCGGGTGGCCACCTGCACGCCGTCCACGCCCAGCTCCATCTGGTGCATTACATCCTGGTGGTCGTAGATGCCTCCGGCAGTGATCACCGGGATATGGCGGCCGTATTTTGCCGCATACTCCTTCACCAGGGCGATGATGCCCTTCACCTCTTTGTCGTACTCGTCGCGGCGGTAGGTCTTCGGAACATCGTCGGTATCAGCTCCCAGCTCGGAAAGCTGCTCCACAGAGAATCCCAGATGTCCTCCGGCCAGCGGTCCTTCCACCACCACGGCGTCCGGGGCGACGTGGTACTTTCTGTCCCACATCTTGCAGATGACCATGGCAGACTTCACGGAGGAGACGATCGGGGCAATCCTGGTCTTGGATCCCTTCACGTACTCCGGAAGATTTACCGGCAGACCCGCGCCGGATATGATGATATCCGCGCCGGCCTTCACGGCCTCCTTCACGTACTCTGCATAATTTCTGGTGGCCACCATGATATTAAAACCGATGATTCCCTCCGGCGAAATCTCCCTTGCCTTCTTAAGCTCCCTGCCGATGGCACGCAGATTCGCCCCCTGGGCATCTTCCTCAAAATCCGGCTCGCGAAAGCCGATCTGTGCCGTGGAAATGATTCCGATTCCCCCGGCCTTCGCCACCGCTCCTGCAAGCGACGACAGACTGATCCCGACTCCCATGCCTCCCTGTACGATCGGGCGGCGCGCAGTCAGCTCACCTATTTTAAGCGGTTTCAAAATACCCATTATATTCTCCTAAATCTGTCATAACGGCCCTGCACAATGTCCTCAACCGTCTTTTCTTTATACTCTTCGATAAATCCCTGCATGCAGTTGTCGATGTAGGAGGCAACCTCCTCGAAGGTGTCCTCGCTCACCGGCACGTCCTCCGGGATGATGCGCTCGATGAGGCCCATCTCCTTCAGCTCTTTCGCGGTAATCTTCATCACCTTGGCCGCGTCCGCTGCCTTCGCGCTGTCCTTCCAGAGAATGGACGCGAAGCCTCCGGCGAGAGAATCGAGTAGATGGCATTCTCCATCATCCAGACCTCGTTGGCGACCGCCATGGCGAGCGCTCCGCCGCTGCCGCCCTCGCCGATCACCAGCGTGAGCACCGGCACCTTCAGAGCAGACATCTCAAATAAGTTTCTGGCGATGGCCTCGCCCTGTCCTCTCTCCTCCGCCTCGATGCCGCAGAACGCGCCGGGCGTATCGACAAAACAGATGATGGGACGGCCGAACTTCTCCGCCTGCTTCATCAGACGAAGAGCCTTGCGGTATCCGTCGGGCGACGGCATTCCGAAATTGCATTTTATGTTGTCCTTCGTGGTCTTTCCCTTCTCCTGGCCGATGACCGTCACCGGCATGCCGTGGAAGGTGGCGATGCCGCCCACGATGGCTTTATCATCCTTATAGTAGCGGTCCCCGTGGAACTCCATGAAGTCGTCAAACAGCGCGCGGATATAATCGCTGGCCACCGGGCGGTCCGACCGTCTGGAAAGCTGCACATGCTCCCAGGCGCTCTTCTCCTCCTGGATGCGCTTTTTCCCTTTCTTCTTCGTCTCCGACGGCTCCTGTCTCTCCGGTTTCCAGGTTCCTTTCTTGTGATTCTTTAAAATCCGTGCCAGAGTGGCCTTCAACTCCTCCCTGCGCACGATCTTATCCACAAATCCGTGCTCCAGTAAAAACTCCGCCCTCTGGAAGCCCTCGGGAAGCTTCTGACGGATGGTCTGCTCGATGACGCGCGGTCCCGCAAATCCGATCAGCGCATTGGCTCCGCCAGAATGATATCGCCCAGCATTGCAAAGCTGGCCGTCACGCCGCCGGTGGTGGGGTCTGTGAACACGCTCACGAAAAGCTGCCCCGCCTCGTGATGCTTCTCCAGCGCCGCGGAGGTCTTCGCCATCTGCATCAGGGAAACCAGTCCCTCCTGCATTCTGGCGCCGCCGGAGCACGCGAAAATGATCACCGGCAGTTTCTCCGCAGTGGCACGCTCCACGGCCCGGGCGATCTTCTCGCCCACGTTGTGGCCCATGCTGCTCATGAAAAACCGGGCGTCGCAGACGCCGATCACCGTCTCCTGGCCGTGGATCCGGCCCTTTCCGGTGACGATGGCCTCGTTTAATCTGGTCTTCTCCTTGGTGGCGTTCATCTTCTTCTCGTAGCCGGGGAAGCTGAGCGGATTTACAAACTCCATCTCCTTGTCCCACTCCTCGAAGGTTCCGTCGTCGATGACCATTTCGATTCTTCTGTATGCGTGCACACGGAAATACCCCTTACACTTGGGACAGATATAGTAGTTGTTTTTCACGTCCTCGGTGTAGATGGGCTGGCCGCACTTGTTGCACTTTCTCCAGAGGCCCTGCGGGATGGTCGGCTCCTCGCCGTCCGCCGTGACCGTGCGCTCCGGCTCGCGGTACTTGGTGTCGATCCGTGTATACGTCTTTTTAAACATGTCTCTTAACATGGAAATACACTCCTTTTAAAGCCCCTTATTTCACATACTGGGGGAAATGAGAGGGGATGAAATCGGTGTCGATCTCGCCCTTCTGATAATCCTCGTCGCTGAGTATCTCGTACTGGAAATCCAGGTTCGACTCGATGCCCTCGATCACCAGCTCGCCCAGGGCGCTCCGCATCTTGGCGATGGCCGAGGCTCTGTCCTTGTCGTGGACAATCAGCTTAAGTAGCATGGAATCGTAGTTGGCCGGAACCCGGTAATTGCAGTAGATCGCGGTGTCGATCCGCACTCCCTTGCCGCCGGGCAGGTGCACGTCGGTGATCAGTCCCGGACAGGGCATGAAGTTCTTCGCCGGGTTCTCCGCGTTGATTCTGCACTCGATGGCGTGGCCGCTTATCTTCACGTCCTCCTGCTTAAAGCTCAAAGGCTCGCCGGCCGCGATGCGGATCTGCTCCTTGATGAGGTCGAAATCCGTGACCGCCTCGGTGACTGGGTGCTCCACCTGGATCCGGGTGTTCATCTCCATGAAGTAGAAGTCCTTATTCTTATCCAGAAGGAACTCGATGGTTCCCGCGTTCTCATAGCCCACGGCCTTCGCCGCGCGCACTGCAACCTCGCCCATGCGCTCTCTTAACTCCTGGGAGATAGCTACCGACGGGGATTCCTCCAGCACTTTCTGATGGCGGCGCTGGATGGAGCAGTCTCTCTCTCCTAAATGTACCACGTTTCCAAAACTTGTCCGCCATGATCTGGAACTCGATGTGTCTGGGCTGCTCGATATATTTCTCAATATACATGGTGTCGTCGGAAAATCCCTTGACGGACTCCATCTGCGCGTTCTGGAAATTGGCCTCGAAATCTTCCTCGCTGCGAGAGATTCTCATGCCTTTTCCGCCGCCGCCGGAGGACGCCTTGATCATCACCGGGAATCCGATCTCCTTCGCCATCTTAAGGCCTTCCTCCACCGTGTAGACCGGCTCCTTGCTGCCGGGCACCACCGGCACGCCGGCCTCCATCATGGTCTTTCTGGCCTCGGACTTATTGCCCATCTTATGGATAATCTCAGCGCTGGGGCCGATGAATGTGATGTTGCACTTCTCGCAGAGCTCCGCAAAGCGGGTATTCTCCGACAGGAAACCGAAGCCGGGGTGAATGGCGTCCGCCTTCATGGCCACAGTGGCTGTCAGAATGCGCTCCATATTCAGATAACTCTCGGAGGAAGCCGCCGGCCCGATACAGATGGCCTCGTCGGCCAAAAGCGTGTGCAGGGCCTCCCTGTCCGCCTCAGAGTAGACTGCGACGGTCTTAATCCCCATCTCGCGGCAGGCGCGGATGATGCGGAGGGCGATCTCCCCCCGGTTGGCAATCAAAATCTTATTAAACAATTCTCTCACCTATCCAATCATAAATGTCAGCTCTGCCGCCACGGCCACCTTGCCGTCCACGGTCGCCACCGCGCTGCCGATGCCCACCGGGCCCTTGCGCTTGATGATCTGGCACTCTAATCTGAGCTTGTCGCCGGGAACCACTTCTTTTTGAACTTGGCGTTGTTGATGGCGCCGAAGTATGCCACCTTGCCCTTGTTCTCCTCCTGGCTGAGAATCGCCACGGCTCCCACCTGGGCCAGCGCCTCGACGATCAGCACGCCCGGCATCACCGGCTCCTGCGGGAAGTGGCCCGCAAAAACGGCTCGTTGTATGTAACGGATTTATAGCCCACGGCTCCCACGCCCGGCTCCACCGACTCGATGCAGTCGATCAGAAGGAACGGATGTCTGTGGGGAATGATCTCCTGGATCTCCTTGATACCTAACATAATAATATCCTCAAATCTTCTTCCATATGCTAAGAAAGGACAGTCCCCTCAACCCAGACGGGACTGTCCCCCCATGTCAACATGCTACTTTATACGGAACAGTGGCTGGCCGTACTCGACAACCTCCTCGTTCTCCACGAGAATCGCCTCGACGACACCATCATATTCACTTTCAATCTCGTTCATCAGCTTCATGGCCTCGATCAGTCCGAGCACCTGGCCCTTCTTCACGGTGTCGCCCACCTTGACGTAGGGCTCTGCCTCCGGTGAGGGAGCCGCGTAAAAGGTCCCACCAGCGGGGAAGTCACCACCTTGTCGGAACCGATGGCCGTCTCCTTGGCGGGAGCCGCAGCCGGCGCCGGCGCCTGAACCGGAACTGCCGCGCTCACAGCCGCGATGGCCGCCGCGTCGATGCCCGTTCCCTGGACGCTCACGATCTGAGGTGTCTCTCTCTTCAAGGTGAGCTTCGTATCTCCCTCTTTCAGCTCAAAGCTCGTGAGTGAGTTCTCGGAAACTGCCTGAATTAATTTTACAATATCATTGATATCCATAATTAAGCCCCCCTATTTCTCAAACTTCTTTACCAGCAGGCTGGCGTTGTGTCCGCCAAAGCCCAAGGAGTTACTGATGGCATAGTTCACATCCATGGAAATGCCCTCGCCCGGAACGTAGTCCAGATCGCATCCCTCGCCCGGATTCTTAAGACCTACGGTAGGATGTACGTAGCCGTCCTCGATGGACTTCACGCAGGTGATGAACTCCACGCCGCCGGCTGCTCCCAGAAGATGGCCGATCATGGACTTGGTGGAGCTGATCTTCACCTTCTTCGCGTGATCGCCCAGAGCCAGCTTGATGGCCTTCGTCTCGAACAGATCGTTGTGGTGGGTGCTGGTTCCGTGGGCATTGACATAGTCGATGTCCTCCGGACGGATCCCCGCATCCTTGATTGCCTCCATCATGCGTGGGCGGCTCCGCTGCCGTCCTCCGCCGGGGAGGTGATATGATACGCGTCGCAGGTAGCGCCGTAGCCGACTACCTCCGCGTAGATCTTCGCATTTCTCTTAAGAGCGTGCTCTAAGGACTCCAGCACCACGATGCCGGCGCCTTCGCCCATGATGAAGCCGTTTCTGTCCTCATCGAAGGGGATGGAGGCCTTCTCCACATCGTTGGTGGTGTTTAACGCCGTCAGAGCCGTGAAGCCTGCCACACCGATGGGGGTGATGGATGCCTCAGTACCTCCTGCCACCATCACGTCCGCCTCGCCGTACTGGATGGAGCGGAACGCCTCGCCGATGGAATTAGTTCCGGTGGCGCACGCGGTTACCACGTTGATATTTTTGCCCTTAAGTCCGAACTGGATCGCCACGTTGCCGGCAGCCATGTTGCAGATCATCAGCGGCACCAGCAGGGGATTCACTCTGCCCGGTCCCTTCTCCAGGAGCTTTTTGTGCTCTCTCTCCATGGCCTGGAGACTTCCGATGCCGGAACCGACGCTGACGCCCACACGGTAGGGATCTTCCTCCTCCATGTTGATGCCGGACATCTCGAGAGCTTCCTTGGTGGCAGCTACCGCAAACTGGGAGAACGTCTCCATTCTCTTGGCTGCCTTGGGATCCATGTATGCCTTCGGGTCGAAGTTCTTGACCTCGGCGGCCAGCTTCGCCTTATAATCGGTGGTGTCAAAGTAGGTGATGGGCCCGATGCCCACGGTCTTATTCTTAATGCCGGCCCAGAACTCCTCCACGCTGTTTCCGATGGGGGTGATCGCTCCCATGCCGGTCACTACAACTCTGTTCTTCATCCTGCACTCTCCTTTACATTGCCATGCCGCCGTCCACATTGATCACCTGGCCGGTGATGTATCTGGCCGCATCAGATGCCAGGAACACGACGGTTCCGGCGATATCCTCGGTGTTGCCAAAGCATTTCATGGGAATCTGCGCGTTCATGGCTTCCTTCACGGAATCCGCGAGAACGTCCGTCATCTCTGTCTCGATGAAGCCCGGCGCCACTGCGTTGCAGGTGATGCCGCGGCTCGCCAGCTCTCTGGCCACCGATTTTGTCAGGCCGATCACACCGGCCTTGGATGCGCAGTAGTTGGCCTGGCCCGCATTGCCCATCACTCCGGACACGGAGGAGATGTTGATGATGCGTCCGCCCTTCTGCTTTAACATCTGGCGGGACAGGTGCTTGATGCAGTTAAACGTCCCCTTTAAGTTGATATCGATAACGGCGTCAAACTCCTCCTCCGTCATCTTCATCAGAAGGTTGTCCCTCGTGATGCCTGCGTTGTTCACCAGGATATCCACGCGGCCGTACTTTCCGATGATGTACTTCATAAGCTCCTCGGCCTTATCGTACTCGGAAACGTTGCACTGAACCGCCTCGGCCCTGCCGCCGGCTTCGGTGATAAGGTTCACCACTTCCTCGGCCTTTGCCGCCGAGCCATTGTAGTTGACGATGACCTGCGCGCCCTCTTTTGCCAGGGAAATGGCGATCTGACGGCCGATTCCTCTGCTTGCGCCGGTGACAAGCGCCACTTTGTTCTCTAATACCATGTTTCTGACTCCCTCTCTATCAGAATTGCCTGCCGCTTACGCCTCCAGGCTAAAATTCTCCACGTCTTCAAGTTTCTCTATGTTAATCACGCGAACGCTTCTATCTATCTTCTTCATAAAACCGGCCAGGGTCTTGCCCGGTCCGATCTCAATAAACGTATCCACGCCGTCTTTCAGCATCATCTCCATGGTCTGCTGCCAACGGACGGAGGAGGATACCTGCTTCTCCAGAAGCGGCTTCACCTGGCTGGCCTCGGTCACGTAGGACGCGGTCACATTGGCCGCATAGGGAATCACGGGCTCGTGAACCTCCACATCCTCAAGAACCTTACCCAGCTTCTCCCCAGCCTCCACAAGCATGGAGGAGTGGAACGGGCCGCTCACATTCAGCGGAAGTACGCGCTTGGCGCCTGCTTCCTTTAATTTTTCGGACGCCGCCTCGACGGCCTCCTTCTTTCCGGAAATGACGATCTGTCCCGGACAGTTGTAGTTGGCGATCTGCACGCCCTCGATGGGTGCGATCACTTCCTCAATCTTCTCTGCATCCATGGCAAGCACTGCCGCCATGAACCGATGCCTACAGGCACTGCCTCCTGCATCAGTATTCCTCTCTGTCTGACTGTCTTAATCGCGTCTTCTGCAGACATCACTCCGGCTGCTACCATTGCAGGGTACTCTCCGAGGCTTAAGCCCGCCGCCACATCCGGCTTCACGCCTGTGCGCTCCTTTAAGACCTCCATCATCGCAATGCTGGCGGTCACCATAGCCGCCTGCGTGTACTCCGTGATGTCGAGTCTGTCGTTGGGCGTAAAGCAAAGCTCCGGCATGGAAAATCCCAAAAGCCCGCTGGCCATGTCGAAAATCTTCTTACCAGTCTCCGTCTGCTCGTAGAAATCCTGTCCCATGCCGCAGACCTGCGCGCCCTGGCCCGGAAATATAAATGCAATTTTGCTCATGTTCTTAACCCCTTTACTGAAAGCAGCCGGTATGAATCTGCTTTATCAAATATAGTTTTATTACCGATTCAACAATTTGGTGGCTTCCGCCATCATCTCGTCGATCATCTCCTTGCAGGTCTGCTTTTTATTGATCATGCCTGCAATCTGACCGGCCATCACAGTGCCGTCGGTGATATCGCCGTCCTGCACAGCCTTTCTAAGAGAGCCCAGAGTCAGATACTCCAGCTCCTCGAAGGACTTGCCCTCGTTCTCCAGCTTTATGTACTCCCTGGTCATCTTATTTCTGAGACAGCGCACGGGATGGCCGTGGGTTCTTCCTGTGACTGTGGAGTCGATATCCTTGGCCTTGATGATTCTGTCCTTGTAGTTGTCGTGTACGATGGACTCAGCGGAAACGACGAAGCGGGTTCCCATCTGGACCGCCTCTGCTCCCAGCATGAACGCCGCCGCGATGCCGCGGCCGTCGCCGATACCGCCCGCCGCGATCACCGGGATGGACACAGCGTCCACCACCTGGGGAACCAGCGTCATGGTCGTCAGCTCGCCGATATGGCCGCCGGACTCGGTACCCTCAGCAATCACCGCATCCGCGCCGTACTTCTCCATACGTCTCGCCAGCGCAACGGAAGCCACCACGGGGATCACCTTGACCCCTGCCGCCTTCCACATGTCCATGTACTTCTCCGGGTCTCCGGCGCCGGTGGTGACCACCTTCACGCCTTCCTCCACGACTACCTTCGCAACGTCGTCGGCATACGGCTCATCAACATCACGTTGACGCCTACCGGCTTCTTAGTAAGCTCTTTCGCCTTGCGGATTTCCTCACGGACAACCTCTGCCGGTGCACTTGCTCCGCCGATCAGTCCCAGGCCGCCGGCCTCGGAGACAGCAGCCGCCAGATGGTGCTCTGCCACCCATGCCATACCGCCCTGGATGATCGGATATTCAATTCCTAAAAGTTCCGTGATCCTTGTTTTCATTATGCCTCTACGCCCTTCTCCTTCAGATAGTTCATAACGTCGCCGACAGTGAGAAGCTTCTGAAGGTCGTCTGCCGGGATCTCTACGGAATACTCGTCCTCAAGAGCCATAACAAGCTCGAACAGGTCCAGGGAATCCGCGCCAAGATCATCCTTGAAGGAGGAAGCCTCGGTAACGCTGTCTGCGTCCACGCTTAACTGATCTGCGATAATCTCTTTCATTCTCTCTAACATAGTTTTGATCTCCTTTTTAATAAAATTTTTTATTCTTTACAATTACCATTCTATCAGAGTCGCGCCCCATGTCAATCCCGCACCGAAGCCTGCGAGAATTAATTTATCCCCGCGGTGCAGTTTTCCGTCCTTTTTCATCTCGTCGAGAAGAATCGGAATGGATGCTGCTGAGGTGTTCGCGTATCTCTCAATGTTCGTAGGCACCTTCTCCATGGGGATGTCCAGCCGCTTCACCGCGGACTCTATGATCCTCATGTTCGCCTGGTGGAGGACGAAATAATCGATGTCGTCCTTCGCAAGACCGCTCTCGTCCAGAATCTGGTTCACGATCTCCGGAACCTTGCGGACCGCAAATTTAAACACTTCCTTGCCGTCCATCTTCATGAAGCCCATCTCCGGCTTAAACCCGGTGAGGCAGTTTCCGAGGGTCCTTCCCACGCAGTCCAGTACCTTGCTTTTCCGGCCGTCGGTGCCCATGAGCATGTGGATCAGTCCGGTCTCCTCCGCGCTGACCACTGCCGCCCCGGCTCCGTCGCCGAACAGTATACAGTTGCTTCTGTCGCTCCAGTCCACCACCTTGCTTAAGGTCTCCGCTCCGATCACGAGACCCTTCTTATAGATCCCGGATGCGAAAAATCCCTGGGCGATGTGGAGCCCGAAAATAAATCCGGAGCACGCCGCGCTGATGTCAAACGCCACCGCATTCAGCGCTCCGATGATCCCCTGCACCTCGCTGGCCGCGCTGGGGAAGCTGTTGTCCCCCGACGAGGTGGCCAGAATGACGAAATCCAGTTCCTCCGGGCTCACGCCCGCGTCCTCCATGGCCCGCTTTGCAGCCTCCACCGCCAGGGCCGTCGTCCCCATCTCAGTGGAGACACGGCGCTCGCCGATGCCTGTCCTCTCGCGGATCCATTCGTCATTGGTGTCCAGAAATGCGGTCAGATCATTATTCGTCACGATTGTGTCCGGCACACATGCGCCGATACCTATGATTCTAGTTGTCATCGCTATTTCCTGCTTTGTTTTTTATTTTTGAATTTCAAAATTGTTTTGATATTCAAACTATTATCATCATAAGAGTCCATACACTATTTGTCAAGCAAAAAAACTATAATTCTTTTCGGGCGAAAGCGCCCGCAATTCCTAACTCCGTGCGGTATTTTGCCACGGTCCGTCGGGAAATGTCGATTCCCTGTTCCCGGAGGAGCAAAACCAGCTTTTCATCGCTGAGCGGCTTTGATTTGTCCTCCCCGTCCACCAGCAGTCTGAGGCACTCCTTCGCCGCATTTCTGCTGATGCCCTGTCCGCCTTCACCTCCTTTTCCGGGACCGTCCCCGCAGGTGGCCACACCGATGGAAAAAAGCTCCCTCATGGCAATGCAGCCTCTCGGCGACGAAATATATTTATCCTTGATGGCCCGGCTGACGGTGGACTTGCTTAAGCCCGCTGCCTGTGCAGCCTCCTCCAGCGTCATGGGCCTTAAAGGCGCCTGGTTCAGGAAATATTTTTCCTGCCTTTCCAATATAAAGCCCGCGATCTTCGTGAGCGTCGCCCGCCGCTGCTCCACGGCGCCTGCGATAAAGCGGACTCTCTTTAATTTTTCCTCAAAATAAGCCTTGAGTTCCTGGTCCGAAGCCTCGTCCATCATCTTCACGTAGAACTCATTGACTCCCACGCGGCTCCCGAACCGGTCCCCCAGCTCCACCACCCACTGCCCGTCGCTCTGACGGAAGATGACATCCGGGATGATGTACTCGGTGGCCCCGCCGGAAAATCCGTTGAGCGGCCGGGGATTTAACCCCTTGATCACGGCAATCAGCTTCCGGGCGCGCACCGACGGGATCCCCAGGCCCCGGGTGATGCTGCTCAGTCTCCCTTCCGCGATGTCCCTCAGATGATCGTCGATCAGCCGTCCCAGAAGTTCCTCGTCCTCCATGCCCCTCACCTGGATCCGGAGGCATTCCGCAAGGCCGGAGGCGAAGATTCCCGCCGGCTCCAGGCCCTTAAGCCTTGAAAGGCAGCCTTCCACGGTCTCCTCATCAATTCCCAGATCCGCGCCGATCTCCCCGGCCCTCACCGTCAGAAATCCATTCTCGTCCAGGCAGTTGACCGCGTAGCTTATGATTTTCTCCTCCTGCGCAGTGAGCCTGGCGGCGGAGAGCTGCTGCATCACAAACTCCTCGACGGAGAACTCCCGGTCTGCCACCAGCGAGAGAATACTCTCCATGTCGATGCTCTTCTCCGTCTGCCTCCTGCTGTAGAAGCTGTCCGCGTCGCGGATGATGACCTCCTCCTTCGAGGAGGGCTCCGACAAGGAATACTCCATGAGCGGGTTCTCGATCTCCTCATTCTGGAGGAAATTGTGCAGATCAGCCACCGGCATACTGAGGATATTTAAGGACTCCACCTGGCGCTGCGACAGAACCTGCTTCGTCTCCAGCGATATCTTCGTGTTAAACTCCATGCTTCCCCATCCTTTTCTAGTGTACCATCAGCTGTCTGTAAATGTCCCTCTTTGCAAGGCCCCTGTCCTTCGCCACCAGCTTCATGGCCTCCTTCTGGGCGATGCCCTGGCCGGTGTAATACTCCATGTGCTCCTCAACGCTCATGGATGCCCAGGACTCATTTTCTTCCCTCTTTATGTCCTCCGCGCTCCGCCCCTCAATGACGATGACGCACTCTCCTTTGGGCTCGTTTTCCTCAAAATGCTCCAGCGCCCCGGAAAATGTGGTCCGGAATGCGGTCTCGTACTTCTTCGTGAGCTCCCGGCACACGGTGATTTCCCGGTCGCCCAGCGCCTCGTAAAGCTCTTTTAAGGTCCGCACCAGACGGTGGGGCGCCTCGTAGACGACGATGGTCCTGGTCTCCCGCTTTAACTCGTCCAGAATCCTCTGCTTTTCCTTCTTATCGGAGGGAAGAAATGCCTCGAAGCAGAATCTCCTGGTGTGAAGCCCGGACATGGTCAGCGCCGTGATGCAGGCCGCCGGCCCCGGAAGCGAGGTCACGGCGATTCCCGCCGCGTAGCACTGCCGCACCAGCTCCTCGCCGGGATCCGAGATCCCCGGCGTGCCGGCGTCGGTGATCAGTGCCACGTTGACTCCCTGCTTCATCTGCTCCACCAGATAAATGGCCTTCTCTATCTTATTAAACTCGTGGTAGCTGGTCATGGGGGTTTTGATCTCAAAATGATTCAGAAGCTTGATGCTGTGTCTCGTGTCCTCGGCCGCGATCAGATCCACCTCTTTTAGGGTATTTAAAACCCGCAGGGTGATGTCGTCCAGATTGCCGATGGGCGTCGCGCACAGGTACAGTTTTCCCTCCATCCCAGTCACCTCCGTTTTCATTTTTCTGTGCTGATATCTGTATCTCTGTCTTAATATCCGTATATATCGTAAATCTCATCGGTGTAAACGCCCTGTTCCTTATAAACAATGATGGGCTTTTCCACCTTTATCATGGATTTTCCGCCCTTTATCCCCTCGATGAGCACCATGTTGGCCTCCTTATCCACAAAGGGGTGGACGAATTTGATCCGCTTCGGCTCCAGCTTAAAGCTGGTCATGGTATTTATGATCTCCACCAGACGGTGGGGCCGGTGCACCATATAAAACCGCCCGCCGGGCACCAGGAGCTTCGCCCCCTCCCGGACCACGTCCTCCAGCGTGCAGAGAACCTCGTGGCGGGCGATGGCCTTCACCGGATCCGGGTTCTGCAGCCCGTGGGCGTCGTTCATGTAGGGCGGATTCGTGGTCACCACATCAAAAGAAGCCGCGCCAAATATCTGACTGGCCTCCTTTATGTCGCCGCACACGATGTCTATCTTTTCCTCCAGATGGTTGAGCGCCACGCTCCGCCTGGCCATGTCGGCCATCTCCGCCTGGATTTCCAGTCCGGTGAAATGCTCTCCCCCGGTCTTGGCCTCCAGAAGAATCGGGATGATGCCGGTGCCGGTACCCAGATCGGCCGCCCGCTCCCCCTCCCGTACAACCGCGTAGCCGGAGAGCAGCACCGCGTCCATCCCAAAGCAGAAAGCTTTCTCATTCTGAATGATCCGGTATCCATTGCGGTGCAGGTCGTCCAGGCGCTCATGTTCCTTTAGATTATTTGTCATTTAACTTTGATTTTCCCTCTCGTTTTTCCAGATCCTCCAGCGCCTTGAGCTCGGCGTCCTTCACATTGGACTTGTCCTTTCTGCGCTTGGGACGGAATTTCAGCTGATCCACGCGGTACTCGCGGATCTCCTTCTCGTCCTTGCCCACCGTCACGACCACCTTCACCAGCTGGCGCAGGACGCTGACGCTGTGAACCTCGCCCTTTAAGCCGTCGTCGGTGGTCACGTAGTCCCCGATGCCGGGAAGCTTGCTGTTTAAGACCTCGTAGGTCTCCTCCTCGTTCTTAAGACAGCACATGAGTCTGCCGCAGACGCCGGAAATCTTCGACGGATTTAAGGAAAGGTTCTGCTCCTTGGCCATCTTGATGGATACCGGGATGAACTCGGAGAGGTAGGAATGGCAGCAGAGCGCGCGGCCGCAGATGCCCACGCCTCCCATGATCTTGGTCTCGTCGCGGACGCCGATCTGGCGCAGCTCGATCCTCGTCTTGAAGACGGATGCCAGATCCTTCACCAGCTCTCTGAAATCGATGCGCCCGTCGGCGGTGAAGTAAAACAGCACCTTGTTATTGTCAAATGTGTACTCTGCGTCGATGAGCTTCATCTGCAGCTCGTGTTTTCTGATCTTTTCCAGGCAGATTTTGAAAGCCTCCTTCTCCTTCTGCCGGTTGGCCTTCTCCGTGGCCTCGTCCTCCGGGGTCGCCATGCGCAGGACGGATTTCAGCGGCTGAATCACCTTCGAATCGTCCACCTCCCGGTTTCCCATCACCACATGGCCGTATTCTGTTCCTCTGGCGGTCTCCACAATCACGTGCTGACCCGCCTTCACCTCCAGCTTTCCGGGAGAGAAGTAGTAAACCTTTCCCGCTCTCCGGAATCTGACTCCTATCACTGTTATCATCTATCAATTCTCCTTCATCGTCAGAAGCATCAGCTCCAGCGCCAGTTCTGTGTTCACATTGGCATCCAGGCGCTGCTTCGCCTTGTCGATAGCCTCCAGAACGGCCTCCAGCCCCTCGTAGGAGCTGTGGCTGCAGATCTCGCTGACGGTCTTATACTCGTCCTTAAAAATCAGAAGGTTCATGTCCTTCGTCACCTTATACATCAGGATATCGCGGTACCAGAGCTGCATGAAATCCAGACACTCATTGATATCCAGGTGGTCCTCCTGCAGCTTCTTGATGAACTCCAGAAGCGCGGGAAGATCCATATTTTTAATGTTCTTAAGAAGCGTAAGCACCGCCCGGTAAAGCTCCCCGAACTCCTCGGAAGATGCAATATGGATGGCCTTTCCAAGATTTCCGCGGGCAAACGCCGCGTATACCTCGGCCTTCTCCACCGGAACGCCCAGCTTTTCCACCAGATATCCCTTCACCACATAATCGCGCAGCGGCTTTAATTTGAGCTGGATGCACCGGGAGAGTATGGTCGGCAGAAACGCGTCCGGGTTCGTGGTCATCAGAATAATGACCGCGTAGGACGGCGGCTCCTCGATGGTCTTAAGGAGCGCATTCTGCGCCTGCACCGTCATCTTCTCCGCCTCATCCACCATGTATATCTTATAGTAGCTGCTGTACGGCTTTATCATGATCGTGTCGTTGATCTGTTTCCTGATATCGTCCACGCCGATGCTGCCGGGCTTCTCGTGCGTCACGTGAATGACGTCCGGGTGATTGTCGGAAAGCATCTGCTTGCAGGAATGGCATTCCATGCACGGCTCCTTCAGTCCCTTCTCACAGAGCAGGGTCATGGCAAACGCATTCGCCAGGGACTTGCGCCCCATCCCTTCCTCCCCCGCCAGAATGTAGGCATGGGAGACTTTGTGGTTCTCAATCGCCTTTCTGAAATGATCCTTTATCATCTCATGTCCTAAAATATCCTGAAAGCCAGCCATGGTTGCCCCTCCTAAAATGATATCACTTCATTATATCACAGTCTTTGGACGGTGGGAAGAATTTATTTCCCGCACCTGTGCCCGGTTATCCCCGGATCATGGTACAGATCTCCTCCAGGCACTGGTCCATATCCTGGTTCACAAACCGTCTCTCGATCCCCAGCCGCATTAACTTCTCCTCCGAGAAGTCCTCCTCGTCCGCCAGAAACCGGCGGCAGACCTCACTGTAATTGGGATTCTTCTGAAGGCGCTCGCGCATCACGGCCCGCTCCAGCCGGATGCCGTCGTCCACCTGGATATACACGGGAACCATGCGCTCCCCGCCGAAAAACTCCCGCATCTTTCCATAGGATTCCAGCGTGCCGATCATCAGAATGTCCCGGTCGCCGCTGTCAAACTGCCCGTCCAGCACCGTGAAATAGGTCCACGGCCCCATGACCGTGTCGTAGGTCCGCTCCTCGACGATCTTTCCCTGCTCCCGAAACGCATTTAACGCTTCCCGGCTGTCGAAGAAATACTCCACGCCTTCCCGCTCGCCTTCCCGCTTCGGCCTGGTAGTATGGATAACCACCTTCTTAAGCTCCGGCATGCGGTTTAAGAGAAGCTTGTAGAGCGTGTCCTTTCCCGACGCGCTTTTTCCCATCATATAATAAATCCTGCCCATTTTTCTATCCTTTCACCACAGCCATCATCCGCCCGGAATCCCCTTTCAACCCGTCAAGAGAAAATCCCATGGCCAGATAACGCCGCAAAATATCCCGGATCTCACCCGTGACCCGCTCACCCGGCGCCAGGAGCGGAATACCCGGCGGGTAAACCATGACGAAATCCGCCGCGATTCTCCCCACAGCCGCCTGTGAATCGATGTCCGCAAGCTCCGTCTCCGCCTCCACGGCTTCCCACATCGGCATCACCACTTCTGCCCGGATTTTCGTCCACAGGCCGGTGTCTGCGGCTCCGCCTGTCTCCGCGTTTTCTGTCACCGCGCCGCCGTCCTTCGGCCGCCCTGCGCCCAGACTCTCCATCCGCTCCCCGTCGATCTCATACAATGCCTGTTTCAGCCGCGCAAATCCATCCTCGTCATCCATCAGCGAGGTCATGGCCAGCACATAATCGGCATTTGCCATCTCCAGCTCCAGATGATACCGCTCCCGCAGCGTCTCCGCCAACCAGAGGCCCGCCCCGGGCGCGGTGATCACGATCTTCGACGGATCCCGGTCAAACACCCCGTTTTTCCCGATCACCGAATCGTTTAACACCTTCATGGTGCGAAGTCCTTCAAGCTCCCCGGTCAGCGTTCTGACCCGCTCCCCGAACCGCTCCATTCCGGACCGCCCCCGGCCCGTCCATGTACCGGATACAGTTTTCCATGGACGCCAGAAACACATAGGACGGGCTGGAGGTCTGATAGATTTTTAAATACCGCTCCAGCTTCTCCCTGTCAATCATATCTCCCTGCACATGCAGAATCGCCGTCTGCGTCAGCGACGGCAGCGTCTTATGAAGCTCTGTATCACCAGATCCGCTCCACACTCCACCGCCGATTTCGGAAAATTATCCCCAAACGTAAAGTGTGCCCCGTGGCTTCATCCACAATCAGCGGGATTCCCCGGCGGTGACAAATGACTGAAATTTCACCGATATCAGATACAATTCCCTCATATGTCGGAGATGTCAGTAGAATTGCGCAAATATCCGGATAGTTATCCACAAGTTTTGCGATATCATCTGCCAGTAATCCACCATATACACCAAATTCCCACAAATTTTGTGGATAAACATACTCCGCGCGCAGATGATTGAGGATAACTCCGTGATACGCCGATTTATGGCAGTTTCTGGCCATCAGAATCCGTCCGCCGGACCGGGCCGCCGCCGAAACAGCGCTCAGAATCCCGCAGGTGCTCCCATTGACCAGATAATAGCTTCTGTCCGCGCCGTAAACATTCGCGGCCATCTCCATGGATTCCTTTAAAATCCCCTCCGCATGATGCAGATTATCGTTCCAGCCGATCTCCGTCAGATCGATCTCATAGGGGCGCTCCAGAGCCGCCGGGCCGTTTCCCCCCATGCGCCGTTTGTGTCCCGGCATATGAAACGGGTAGACATCCGATGTCCCATATTCTCTTAATCTATCATACAGACTTTTTCCCATGCCACTCCCCTAATGCAGATAAATGATTTTCTCTCTCTCAAGAATCACCGGCTCCGTGGAAAGAACCTCCGCGTTTCCGGAAACCGGGTTCCCGGCGCAGTCCTGCCACAGGCAGTAGATATTTCCCCCGTCGGAGGTCAGAAATCTCATCCACTCGCTGCCGCCCCGCGCTCCCTGCGGCCGGCTGTCCGAGTCGTCGATGGCGTAAATGCCGCCGTTTTCCGGAATGCAGACGATCCTTCCTCGCACCGGCTGGCCATTCTCCGCCCCATGTTCCCCATACACGCAGTCGTCCTCCGCCGAGCACCAGAGCGCCGTGACTCTGCCTCAAAGGTCTGGCTGGCAGTCTCCTCCTCCATGGTTTCCAGATCGATCCTGTAGATGCGGCTGGTTCCCAATCCAATCTCATTGGTTCCCATATACGCGCTGTAATAGAGCGTCTGTCCCACGATGCAGAAGCTGTCCGTCCTCTCCCCCGACTGCCGGAGCATGGTTCCGGAGCCTTCCGACTCGCTCCAGTATATTTTCCCGTCCTTGAGGAAATAATGGTTCCCGTTAAACTCCTGGGGCCTCTGGCTCACCGACAAAATCCTGCCGTCCTCCAGCTCAAACACCCGGTCCTCAATCTGCAGGAGGCCATTTTCATCCGCCTCCACCGGCTCACCGGACGCGTCCTTCAAAATAAACGTATCCCCGTCCGCCTCCAGACTGTAGCTTGCCAGATCCTGGTACGGCTCCCCCTCAGAAACGGTCGCAATCACTCCGTCATCCATATAGTAAACGATATCGTCCCAGACAAAATACTGCTCCGCGCCTTCGCACATCAGCTCCGTCTTTCCGTTCTTCCAGTTCATCCGGAGGAGCTTTTCGTCCGAAATATAGTAATACCAGCTTCCGGACACCTGAAAATGCTCCGTCTTCAGACTGCTCATGGTCTCAAACACCTGCTCCTCATTCTGTCCGTCCAGATCTGCCCGCCACACGGCCGTCTTCACCTTTTCGGAGTTTGGAATCTGATAGGTGCAGATATAGTAGATGCTCTGATCAAAAATATCCATCTTCTCCACGTGGCCGTTCAAGATCACGCAGACCTTCTCCTGCCCGGGAGCCTTCATATACACGTCCTTGCCGTCGATAAAATAGGTGACGTCCTCATTGTAAATTCCGCTGCCCTCCTCTATGGAGGTCAGAATCCCGTCGTGGGAGAACACATACACCTGGCTTCCCAGGGCCAGCGCGCCCGAGGCCTTCTCTTTCTCCTTGTTAATGTAGAAGAGATTTCCGTCCTCGTCACAGTCCCAGCCCACCTCCTGGCTCTCCTTCTCGATACGGATGAGCTCCTGCTCCGCCTCCAGACTCTCCCGCTCCGCGGCCCGCGAACTCTCCGCCGCCTCCTCAGCCCGCTTCTGCTCGCGGTATTCATGTACCCGGCTGTAACCGGACACAAAGAGAAACACCGTCAGAAGCACTGCCCCCGCCGCCAGCACGATCTTAAACACACTGTAAAACCTGCGGTCCGCAAGCGGCGTCTGCTGTCTGGCGGGATCGTTTGCGATACGTTCCTCAATTTCCAGCCACAGGGTCGTGATCTTTTCCTCGGAAATCTTATCCTTGGAAATATCCTCCAGAATCTGCTCCTCCGACGGCTTTTCCTGCTCTGCGGGCTCATTTTCAGTCTGAAAGCTCCAGGGCCTTCTCCCGCTCCTCGTCGTCCAGCATGTCGCAGATGTGTTCCTCGGCCCAGCTCTCCTGACGCTCCTCCTCTGCCGGGATAAATCCGCTGCCCTCGTACACCTTCACATAAAAATCCGCAAGAAATTTCTGCGCGTCCTCCGGAGCTTTCCCCAGCAGCCGTATCTTCCCGTAAACCATCTGACAGGTCAGAATATAAAGCGTCTGAAACTCGTCCAATTTAACCATAATTTATTCTCCCGAATCTGCTCTGGCTGTCTGAATTATTTCTAAGAATAAGACTATCAAATATCCTTACAGGTTTCAACCAAAAACGTAATAAAATCGTCGGTTGCCGGGCCCTTTCCGATATGATATTGTTAAAATATAAAAGGAAAAAGGAGGGATAACCATGTCAAAAGATAAAAAAATAAGCCTTATCGGCTTTGACACGTTCGAGACAGACGCATTTGAGACATATCTGGAAAAAATGGCAAAAAAAGGCTGGCTTCTCGAGAAATACGAAAGTTTCATGACCTTCAGAAAAATAGAACCGCAGGCTCTCAAATTCCACATCGAGCCTATCCCCGGCGCGTCCATCTTCGACAGCGACGCCTCGTTTCCCTCCTCGCCAGAGGAAACTTCCGCAGAAGATTTTCCCCGCTGGAAGAAATGCTGCAGCAATAATTTCTTCCTCATCTACTACGCCGAGAAAGAGCTTCCCCCGGAGAAGGAATTTCTCGACAGGGAAGCCCGTTTCCGGGCGCTCGCAGGCCCATTTATCAGACGTCAGGCGCCCGTTTACATATTTTTGATTCTCTTTCTGCTGGCCGGAACCATTTTTCTCATCCGTTCCGCCGGCCTGTCGGATTACCTCGTTATTCTGGCGCTCGCTGATATTTTCTTCATCGTCCTGTTTCTGCGCCCGCTGATCTGGTATTTCCGGGGAAAATATGCCCTCCGCCACGACAAACCGCTCCCTTCCTCCTCATATGGAATGAAACGGCTCTGGAACTGTTTCTCCATGGGCTGCGCACTCGCGCTTATCCTGTTTTATTTATACAGAGATTTCTATGAGGAAGGCAGCCTGCGCACCGTACTGACATTTCTCTCCAGCCTTGGATTGTCGGCGATCTGCGTTGGTCTGACAGTTTTTATACGATCGGCGGAGGATATTTCCAGAGGCGGGAAAAACTAGCTTATATAGTGGCGGTTATTATTGTCGGAGGAATTTATTTTCTTGTGGTGAATCAGATATTTGGGATCTGAGATTGGATTTGTTCGTTTTTAAGTTCATGTAGGACAGGGAACAAAAGAAAAGGGCAGAGCGATGACCGAACCGGATCTCCGGTCACTGTCATTTCCCTGCCCCTTTTCCTGCAAATCACTCACCCAGAAATATTCCCCGTCACTTCGTCTCTCACGCCGCTGCCCCATCATGCTTTTTTCGGCCTGCGCAAATCTCCTCAAACTCACGCAGCTTCTTTTTCGCCTCCGGGCTCAGATTCTGCGGAACGTCGATCTCCACGACGGCGTACTGATCGCCGTGTCTGCTTTTGTCGTTCATAAAGACGATTCCCTTGCCCTTCAGCCGGATCTTCGTCCCGGACTGGGTGCCGGGCTTTACCTTGCAGAGCACTTTTCCGTAAATCGTCCCGATCTGCACTTCGCCGCCGAACACCGCGGTGGTAAACGGAATTTTCACCGAGGTATAAATGTCCTGCCCTTCGCGGCGGTAGCCCGGTTTCTCCGCGACCCGGACCTTGAGCATCAGGTCGCCGGGCTCTCCCGCCCCCGGTCTTCCCTTGCCTTTCAGCCGGATGCTCTTTCCGGACTCGATGCCCGCCGGAATATTTATCTCAAAGGACCTCACTTTCCCAGTGCTGTCCTGTAAACTCACACGTTTCTTTCCGCCAAATGCAGCCTCGTCAAATGTGATCTCAATTTCTGCGTTTATATCGGCGCCCCTGCGGCTCTGCCCGCCGGCCCCGCGCCTGGAAAATCCCCCAGACGAATCTCCGTCATAGGAATCTCCCCCGAAGCTGTGGAAAGAAAATCCATCAAAGCCTCCGCCATTTCCACGACCGTGACCAAACAGATTCTTCAAAATATCATCCATGTCCACATCCCCGCCGGCTCCTCCGCCGAACGGGCCGGAATAGCTGTAGTGGAACGACTGACCGCCCGGGCCGCGGGACGTATAAGAACCAAATGGGCCGTACTCTCCGCCGCCTGCGCCCTCGCCTGCCCCCGCAAAGCTTCCGTCAAACGCCGCATGGCCGAAACGGTCATAGAGCGATCTCTTTTCCTTATCACTCAGCACATCATAGGCCTCCGTGATCTCCTTGAATTTCTCCTCCGCCGCGGCGTCACCTGCGTTGGAATCCGGATGATATTTCTTCGCCAGCTTCCTGTACGCCTTCCGGATGGCCGCGTCATCCGCACTCTTATTCACACCTAAAATCTCGTAGTAATCTCTTTTCGCTTTCAATATCATCACCTTCTCTCCCTATCCATAACAGACAGACAAGAACACCCCCGGCGGACGAAACAATCACAGTCTGTCCGCCGGGGGCCGCCTCGTTGTCATTATCCCTCAATCGGGATGTATCTGTTCTGCTCCACCGCCGGTTTCTTCGGAATGAACAGCTTGAGGACGCCATGCTTAAATTCGGCCTTTATATCCTCCTGCGCGAGATCCTCGCCCACATAGAAGCTTCTCTCGCAGGCCCCGGTGCACCGCTCCTTGCAAATATACCGCTCGCCGTTCTTCTCCTTCTGATCTTTCTCAGTCTCCTTCTCAGCGCAGACAGTCAGATAACCATTCTCAAGGGAAACCTTCACTTCCTCCTTCTTAAATCCCGGAAGATCCACGATCAGCTCATAGCTGTCGCCCTTCTCCTTGATATCGGTCCGCATCATACGCGCTGCCTTTCTTCCGTAAAGCTTTCTCTCCAGATGCTTAAAATCCCTGTCGTCGCAGAACGGGAACCCGTCGAAGAAACTGTCAAATGTGTTATCTCTAAAAATACTCGGCATATACATAAATCATCTCTCCTTTTAAATAGAATTGAGAACTTTATTGTTTTATTTGTTCTATATATTATATAACACTTATATTTTTAAATGTCAACACCTTTTTACTTTTATTTTTTTAATTTTATTCTTTGTGATTTTCTGCGGGGCACTCAGACGACATTCAGACAAAATCAGACAACAAAAAAGCGGAAAAAGCTTTACATTTGCAAGCTTTTCCGCTTTCCATTCGCTGAAGCATCGGGGATTCGAACCCCGGACAACTTGATTAAAAGTCAAGTGCTCTACCGCCTGAGCTAATGCTCCATATTAGAAAATGATGCCCAGAACCGGAATCGAACCAGTGACACGAGGATTTTCAGTCCTCTGCTCTACCAACTGAGCTATCTGGGCATGAGTTGCGGGGGACAGGATTTGAACCTGCGACCTCCGGGTTATGAGCCCGACGAGCTTCCAGACTGCTCTACCCCGCGATACTATTTAAATATTACTATAACATTATAAACAATAGATATGAAAATTTCAATACCTATTTTAAATGGGCGGAGGTGGATTCGAACCACCGAAGCAAGTTGCAGCAGATTTACAGTCTGTCCCCTTTGGCCACTCGGGAATCCACCCATATGATTTAGCTGAACCAATCAAGCGCTGGCTCTCGGTTCATCAAGCCGATGATCGGACTCGAACCGATAACCTGCTGATTACAAATCAGCTGCTCTGCCAATTGAGCCACATCGGCGCGTGATTATAATAATCACACTGGCAATTCCTTTTTACTTTTTTATCAGTAAAAGAATGGGACCTATAGGGCTCGAACCTATGACCCTCTGCTTGTAAGGCAGATGCTCTCCCAGCTGAGCTAAGATCCCATAAAAAACGACCCGGATGGGACTCGAACCCACGACCTCCGCCGTGACAGGGCGGCGCTCTAACCAACTGAGCCACCGGGCCGTACCTTTAAGGTACAACAT
>BBZO01000010.1 GCA_001304875.1 Clostridia bacterium UC5.1-2E3 | reverse complement strand
GCGCTCTTCCACAAGCTTGACGGATATGCTATACTGTGAACATGAACGATATGAACCCAGACTTCCAAACCATAAAAACCACACACCTCACCGCCAGCCAGACCGCGCAGATCGAGGCACTCGCCGCCTCGTGCCGGGAGGCGGAGCCGCTTCGCATCACATTTCCGTTTGAGGAGGCAGATCTGTTTTATCTGCTCTGGGAGAACGATTCCTCTACGGGAGCCCACGGTCCGGAGCAAGCGCGGCTTCTGGCCGCCGCGGCGGTCTGCGTGCCGGACGGGCTGAATGCAGGCGATCAGACACCTAAGAAAGCTGCCGCCGGTTCCCAGACGGCGGAGGTCTCAGCCTTCACGGCCCCGGCCGCGCGGAGACAGGGCTGTTTTTCTGCGCTTCTGGATATGATTCTGGAGGATTTTCCAGATGCAGATCTCCTGTTCACCGTGGACAACTGCTGCCCCGCTGCATTGAAGACCCTTGAGGCATTGGAGGCGGAGCACATAAACGACGAGTATATGATGGAGATTGCGCTGGAGCCGCTGTGTCCGTCTTCCTCATCCGCCGCAGAACCGCCCAACGGCCTCAGCCACACACTGCCGGCGGACGGAAAACGGTATACGATCGAGGACGGCGGACGGCAGGTCGGCGAATTTTTCCTATCCCCTTTAAACGGCTCCGTTTACTTCTACGGCTTTTATATCCAGCCGGAGTTTCGCGGCCGCGGTCTGGGGAAATCCGCCTTCCGGCGGGCACTTGAAATCGCCTGCAGCTGCGGGTTCCCGTCGCTGCTTCTGCAAGTCTCCGGCGACAACACCGCCGCCGTCGCCCTGTATAAAAATGCAGGGCTTCGCATACGCGAAACCCTGTCCTGTTACCTGTACTAAAAATAAAAAGGAGGAACTGCCCCGATGAAACGCACGCATTCGACGCTCTGCACCGCACTCCGGTGCGCCTACCACCTCTTTCTCTGGCTCTCCCTTATCCTGCTGGGGAAGGAATATTTAAGCCTCTCGGCGAGTCAGACCTGGCTGGAGAATTATCTCTCTGAACACTACACGGAATTTTATATTGCCCACTCCGTATCCTGGGGGCCGCAGCTCGCCTGCGCGCTGGCGGTGCTGGCTGTCCTGTCATTGATTGGTTATCTGGTTTTAAAAAACAAGAAATAAAGCATAGAAAAAGCACCGCAAAACCCGCGGTGCTAATCTGTCCTTACCCAAATTTTATCCACTCTCTGTCTTCCGGCCCCCGGATGAAGATCCATCCCTATTCTGCCGCAATGAACCGTTCCAGAAGCCCGTCCAGCGCGACGCTCTTTTCGTACACCTTCGCGTAGTCCTCGCCGGAATCGATACTCTCGTTCAAAGCGGCTCTTGCCTCCTCGATCTTTGCGATCAGTTCTCCTTTGGATATTTTCATCTATCTCTCCTTTGTCATTCGTCTGCGGTTCCAGATGATCGCGCATGCTGCCGCGGTCACCAGTACAAGAGACAGAATCTGGGATACGGCCATGCCGGTTCCCGGAATCAGGAGCTGATCGGTGCGAAGCCCCTCGATCCACGCGCGCCCCAGCCCGTAGCCTAACAGATAGATCCAGAGCATTTCCCCGTCAAACTTCTTGCGCTTTCTGTACCAGAGCATGAAAAGCAGAAGCCCCAGGTTCCAGAGCGACTCATAGAGGAACGTGGGGTGCACCTGGATATACTCCACGCCGTTCTCCACGATCAGATGGTTTAAAAGGTCCTGGGAAATCATGTTCTCATTGACCAGGCTCCTCCTGATCCGCATGGCAAACAGATTTTCCGTGTAGCCGCCGAAAGCCTCGCAGTTGAAGAAATTGCCCCAGCGCCCGATGATCTGACCCGTGATAAGCCCCAGGCATCCGGTGTCCGCCATGGAGAAAAACGAAATCTTTTTCACCCGCGTATACACCAGAAGTGTGAGCACCGCTCCGATGACTCCGCCGTAAATGGCCAGTCCTCCGCCTCTTAAGTTGAACACCTGCAGGAGGTTGTCCTTATACATATCCCACTCAAATACCACATAGTAGATGCGTGCGCCTATGATGGAACACACGATGGCGTAGAGAGCAAAATCCAGATAGATCTCGGGATCCTGACCTCTCCTTTTCGCATCCGCCTGGGCCACACAGATCCCGGCCAGTATTCCGATCCCGATGATGATTCCGTAAAATGCAATCCTGAAACCAAATATGGAAATACTGCTCCTGAGATGTTCAATGGTAATGCCCAGATTCACAAAGCTAAGATCTGCTCCCGCTGACGCCATGAATTTCTCCTTTCGGTGCTGACTCTAT
This sequence comes from Clostridia bacterium UC5.1-2E3, assembly GCA_001304875.1. Taxonomy (GTDB): domain Bacteria; phylum Bacillota; class Clostridia; order Lachnospirales; family Lachnospiraceae; genus Ventrisoma; species Ventrisoma faecale. Next base: position 96,247 of record BBZO01000010.1, on the reverse strand, counting down.
TTTATCGCCTGAATCGACAAATTACAAACAAATTCGTTCGACAAATATCGACATATTATCGACAAATGGATATTACTGCTCCTGGGCGTGGCCCTTGGCGCGGATCACGTTTAACACCTGGTCCACGAAGGTCTCGCAGGTCTCAAGGCTCGGCGCCTCCACCATCACGCGGATCACCGGCTCCGTGCCGCTCTCGCGGACCAGAATGCGCCCGTCGGCGCCCAGCTTCTTGGCCACGTCGGCCACCGCCTTCTGCACGTCGGCGTCGCCCTGGGCCTCCGGTTTGCTCTTCACGCGGATGTTCTTAAGCACCTGCGGGTAAATGGTCACCGGCTCCGCCAGCTTGCTTAAGACCGTCTTGGTTTCCAGGATGACCTCCATCACCTTGATGGCCGTCAGAATGCCGTCCCCGGTGTTGGCGTATTTGCTGAAAATGATATGGCCGGACTGCTCGCCGCCGATGCGGTGGCCGTTCTGCACCATGTTCTCGTAGACATACTTGTCGCCCACGGCAGTCTTCTCGTAGCTGATGCCCGCCGCGTCAAATGCCTTGTAGAGTCCGAAGTTGGACATAACCGTGGTGACACTGTGTTGTTTGTGAGCTTTCCTCTCTCCTTCATATACCTTCCGTAAATGTAGAGAATCAGGTCTCCGTCCACCACGTTGCCCTTCTCGTCCACCGCGATGCAGCGGTCGGCGTCGCCGTCGAAGGCAAAGCCCACGTCCAGCTTATTGTCCTTCACGAACTGCTGGAGCACGCCGATGTGGGTGGAGCCGCAGTTTGTGTTGATATTCAGTCCGTCCGGCTGGGCGTTGATGACGTATGTGGTGGCTCCCAGGGCGTCAAACACGCTCTTGGCGATCATCCAGGAGCTGCCGTTGGCGCAGTCCAGTCCCACGCGCATGTTGCGGTAGGAGCGGGTGGCCAGGGAGATCAGATAACCGATGTAGCGGTTTCTTCCCACCGCGTAATCCACGGTGCAGCCGATCTCGTCGCGGACCGCGTAGGGGATCTCGCCGATCTCGCCGTCCAGATAGGCCTCGATCTTTAAAATGGTCTCCTCGTCCATCTTCTCGCCGTCGCCGTTTAAGAGCTTGATGCCGTTGTCGTAGTACGGGTTATGGCTGGCGGAGATCATGATGCCGCAGTCGAAGTTCTCGGTTCTCGCCACGTAGGAGACGCTGGGGGTGGTGGTCACGTGCAGAAGATACACGTCGGCCCCCGATGCGGTCAGTCCCGCCACCAGCGAATACTCGAACATGTAGCTGGAGCGCCTGGTATCCTTTCCGATGACCACGCGGCACTTCTCCTCCTTCTGCTGGCCGTAGTACCAGCCGATGAAGCGCCCGATTTTAAATGCATGCTCCACGGTGAGCGTGCGGTTTGCCTCGCCGCGGAATCCGTCTGTACCAAAATATTTTCCCATGTTTCTATCCTCTCTTAACTCTCTTAAAACTATAACTGTCTGTCTGATTTCTGTCGTAAATAATTCACTCATAGATCATAGCACTATTTTTTTATCTGTCACCATTCAGATTTGAATTTTTATTCATTTTTGATACATTTTATATGGAAAAAAGCCAGAAAAGACCTGCCGGAGCGAACTTTTCCGCCCCTTTGCAGGTCTTTTCGGTCAGATATTTATGGTGAGGTATCCCTCCACCGCCCAGTAGTAGGTGTCGATGGCCTTCACCAGGGCGAGCTTCGCGTTCTCCCAGGCCGTCTGGCTCTGCAGGAACGTCACCTCGTCCTGCACGTAATCCACGCGGCTGGACATGCCGTTCTGGTATTTCACGTCCGCCAGATTCATCTGCATAAGAGCCGCCTCGTAGGAAGCCTGGGCCGCCTCGTAGCCGGTTTTCGCCTCCATCATACTCTGATAGGCGACGTTTAACTCCACCTCCACCAGCTGCTCTCCGCTGGCGATCGTGGCCTTCTTGCGCTTCGTGTCCCCGGTGGTCTTCGCGGACGTGTGCCTGGTGGTCACGATCTGGCTGTTGTTCCATCTGGCGTACTTAAGGTCGGTCTCCCGGTCGACGTTTTCAAGAGAGCTCACGTCCGGCTCCGGGATGCGGGCCACGGTCACGCCCTCGTCCGGCTCCCGGCCCACGATCTCACAGAGATCCTCGTAGGCGCTCTGCAAGCTGATTTCCGAGGTCTTTAAGCTGGCCTGGGCCGACAGGAGGCTGTCCCTGGCCGCTGACACCTCCGCCGCCGTGGCCAGCCCCGCCGCCTGCTGGGTCTGGAGAAGCGCATACTGCTCCGTGTAGAGCTCGATGGCCTTCTCCGCCTGCTCCTTCGCCAGGCGCTGCGTCTCATACTGGATCATCAGGCTGTATGCGTTCTTCAGCTGGGCCTTCTCCGCCTGCCGCATGGAGGTGGATGTCAGCGACCGGCTCAGGCGGTCGATCTGATTATAGTAGCTTCCCATGGCGCTCCGGTAGGTCTGCTCCTCTGCCGCGTAAGCGGCGTAGCTTTCCGCATCCCCCTCGTCCTCGGCGTCGTCCATACGGTCCTCGCTGTCCCGGCGCTCGAGGGCGAGTCCGGCACGGGTGTCCTCGGCCTCGTCGATGGAATCCAGAATCGCATCCCTGGCGTCCTTCACCGTGGGATTGAACTCGTGAACCAGGCTGGCCAGCTCGCCGAACTCGATGACATCGTCCAGAAGGGCCGCCGCCGTGGCCTCGTCATACTCCTCATAAAGCGCCCCGTCGTCCTCGTCGGTGCGTCCGGGCCCCGTGGCCGCAAAGCTCTCCCCGGCCACGAGAAGGCACTGCCCCGCCGCGAGAAAGCCCAGGGTCAGCGCGAGACACACGCCCCGTATCAATATTCTCTGTCTCACACGTATGCCTCCTTTTACGCGCCGGCCAGACCGTTCACATTCCACTCGTAGGTCTGGTACGCTTCAAAAAGATCCAGGGCCGCCGTCTGCACCGCAATCTGGGCGGCGTCTGCATTGGCCTGCTGCTGTTCGTAGGCGAGGGCTGTGATGGTTCCGGCCTGCAGTCCCGCCGCCGATATGGCGAGCTGGGCCTGTGCCGTCTCGTTGGAGGCCACAGCCTGCTCGTAGCTTAATTTTGCGGCCAGAAGGCTCTGATAGGCGCTCTCCACGGAGAGACGGATTTTCTTTTCATTGTCCTCGATGGTATTTTTAAGCTTGTCGGTCACAGAATCCTCGCTGGAATTTTCCAGCCGTCTCTTATTGATCCGCAGCGTGTAATTATTGGCCAGGGCCGCCTCCTTGCCGGCGGCCACGTCGATGGCATTTATCTCCTCCATGCTCACCTGGGGAACCTCCCCGATCTCCGGCTGGTCCCCCGCATTCCAGCCCAGCATCACGATCAGGTTCTGCCTGGTCTGCTCGAGGGCCGTCTTCTGGGAGGAAATGCTCTGCTCCTGTGTCCGTATACTGGCCTCGGCATTCAGAAGATCGATCTGGGTCGCCATTCCGGCGGCCAGCTTCGCCTGCGTCAGCCCATAATTCGCCTCCGTCAGTGCCTTCTGTTCCTCTGCGTTCGCCAGGTTCAGCCGCTGTCTGTGATAGGAAATCATGTAGCTCTGGGCCTGGAGCACCAGGTTTTAGCCTGCTTTTCATACTCCAGACGGTAGGTCTCGCTGTCGTCCACGGCCTCGTCAGCCTGGGTCAGCATATTCTCCGCCTGCTGCTCCAGCTGCAGATTCGAGAGCATGGAGGAGGCGGTGTCGCCGTCCCCCATCTCACTGTAGAACTCGTCGGCCAGCTCCCGGTAGGCGTCGGACCACTCCTCGTTGGTGGTGCCGTACTCATCCACGAAATCCCGGTACTCGGCCATGTTGTTCTGATAGGTCACATTGTACTCTTTGATTAGCTTTTCTATCTCTTCGTACTCCAGCGTGTTGTCCTGGAGAGCGGCCCACTCCTCCTCCGTGTAGGCAAACTCCGGGCTCGCCGCCAGCGCCGCAGCCGGGGAGACAGCGGCAAGCGCCGCCGCCAGTCCCCCGGCGAGAATCATTTTACTGTATCTCATATCAAGCCACCTCCGGTTTCGGCTTCCGGCTGAGAAGCGCATAGTAGACGGGAAGCATGAACAGTGCCACCAGCACGCCGGCGGTCAGTCCGCCGATGTCCACGATGGCCAGGCCCTGGGTCGTGGAACCGCTGCTTCCCCCGCCCATGGCCATGGGGATCATGGAGAGGATCGTCGTCAGGCTGGTCATCAGAACGGGGCGCAGACGGGTGGCTCCCGCCTCGATGAGCGCCGTCTTAAATTCCATGGATCCCCGGTACTGGTTGGCCGTATCCACGAAAAGAATGCCGTTGTTTACCACCGTTCCGATTAAGATCAGAAATCCCAGGATGGAGGTCATGCTCATGGTAACCCCCGTCAGTCCCAGCAGCCCGAAGGAGCCCACCAGACTGAACGGGATCGTGGTCATAACCATGACGGAGAACTTCGGCGACTCGAACTGGGCCGCCATGACCACGAACACCAGGAACACGGCCACCGCGATGGCCTTGTAGAGGGAACTGAACTCTTCCTCCATCATCCGGTCCATGCTGTTGACGCCGGTGGTGATGGTTCCGGTCAGATATTTGGACACCACCTCGGAATTGATCTGCGCCTGGGTGTTCTCCCCGGTGTAGTCGCCGGAGATCGTGATCTCGTAGTCGCCGTCGGTCTTGGAAATGGACGCCGGGCTGTCCTTGAACGTGATCTCCGCGATGTCGGTCAGCGCCACATAGCTGCCGTCATTTTTGCTTAAGGTAATCCCCTGGAGCTGGTCGATGGTCCGGTACTCCTTCTCCGGGAACTCCACCTGCACGGAAATCTCCTCGCCGTCCACCTGCAGGGTGGTGGCCTCGGTTCCGCTTAACATCTGGTTGACGGCGGAGCCGATCTGGGACGCCGTGAAGCCCTCCGCCGCGGCCATGGTCTTATCCACCCTGATGTCCACGATGGGCGCGGTGTTCTCTATGCTGGAGTGAATATTTACAATGTCATCCCTGGCTGTCAGCTCCTCCACGATCTGGTCGCTGACCTCCTTTAAATCGTCGTACTGCGTGCTGTGAAGAATCACCTCGTAGCCTCTTCCGCGGCGCATCATGCTCATGGAGCTGGAAGCCTCGACGTCGATGGTACAGTTCTCCACGGAATTTAACTGGCTCTGCCACAGATCCGCCAGGTCGTCGGTCTCCATGGAGCGGTCGTCCTTCAGATAAGCCGTCACGCTGCCGCTGTCGCCGTTGTAGCGCAGCATGTAGGAATCCACGTCAGAGTTTCCGGCCACCAGGGCCTCCACCTCTTCGTAGATGTCCGTCACCTTCTCCGTGAGCATGCCGGGCCTGGTCTCCACGCTGATGCGGATCTGGCCCATATCGTCGGCGGTCATCAATTCGCTCTCCGTGTTGCTGGCCATCCAGACGGTCAGAACCATGATGCCCACGGACGCCAGCATGACGACGGCCTTGTGCTCCAGAAGCACATCCATAATCTCCCGGTACCAGTTCTGCATCCTGGCCACCGGCCCGTACATAAATGCCTTCGTGTTCTCCTTCGGCTTGTAAGCCAGGTAGCACAGCGGCACCACGGTCATGGCCGATAAGAGAGACGCCAGCATACAGAACACAATCGTGTATCCCAGGGGCTTAAACATCTGTCCGCTCATGCCCTGGATCGTCGTCAGAGGGATAAACACCACGCAGGTGGTCAGCGTTCCGCCGACGATGGACATGACCACGATGTTGGTTCCGTCCAGCGCCGCCTTCGCGTACTCGATAAATCCTTTTTCCCTGTATTCGTCCGTGGCCCTGAAACAGCTCTCCAGCACCACGATGGAGTTATCCACCATCATGCCGACGCCGAGAACCAGAGCGCTCATCGTGATGATATTCAAAGAAAATCCTGCGCTGGTGAGCGCGATTAAGGCAAGCAGGATGGAGGTCGGAATGGAGCTTCCGACGATCAGCGACGCCTTCCAGTCTCCGAAGAACAGGAAAATGATCGCCATGGAAATGATGACCGCCAGCACCATGGTCTCTGCCACCTCGGAGAGGGAATCCACGATGGAATCCGCCGTGTCGTTGGCGATGGTGATTTCCAGATCCGGATCGTCCATCTCCAGCGCCTCGATGGCCTCCTTCACCGCGTCAGACACGTCCATGGCAGAGCTGTCCTGCTGCTTTGTGATGGAGATGGAAATGGTCTCCTGCCCGTTATATTTGGACGCGCCGCCCCGCTCCCTCGTATCGAGGTAAATCTGCGCCACGTCCGATACGTGGATGATCTGCCCGCTGCTTAAGGTGATGGAATATCCTTCAGATCATCGATCTCCTCCGCCTCCAGGGAGGTGGTGACGGAGAGCTCCTGGTTTCCCACCACCGTCTCGCCGGAGGGGTAGGCCAGGTTCGCGCTGGAAATCGCGGATACCACATCAGACATGGTCACGCCGTACTGGGCCATCATGTCGGACATCAGCTCCACCTTCACGTACTCGGAGGAGCCTCCCATGGCGTCCACGCTGGCCACGGAGCTGATCTTCTCAATCTCCGGCACAACCTTCGTGTCCACATAGTCGTAGAGGTTTTCCTCGGTGGCGTGGGCCACGGAGAGCATCATGGTGGTGCCCGCGTTGTTGTTCATTTTCATGATGTTGGGCTCCACGTCGTCGGGAAGCTGCCTTGTCAGCGTATCCATCTTCTGTTTCAGCGTATCGTAGGCTTCATCCATGTCCGTGCCGTAGTCATACTCCAGCATGACCATGGAGGAACCGTCGCTGGATGAGGAGGAAACGCTCTTCACGCCCTCCAGCGTGCTGACCGCATCCTCGATGGGCTGGGTCACCAGCTCCTCGATGTCCTCCGGGCCGGCGCCTCGTACCTGGCGCTGACAATCATCATCGGCGTCTCCATGTCCGGCATCTGCTCCAGCGTCGCCGAAAATACGGAGGAAATGCCGAACACCAGAAGGCACAGAAGTGCCATGACCGTAGTCACAGGGCGTTTTAATACAAATTTAGTCAATCCCATAGCCGCGCCTCCTGTTTACTGTTCTGCCATGAGCGCGTCGCTGGCCGTAGCCGCGGCGGTTCCCCCGCCGGAGGCCAGCTTCGCCTTGGCGTTCTCATAGAGATCCGCACTCCAGGTGCTGATCACCTGATCGTCCCAGGAAAGTCCGGATTTCACCTCTGCCAGCTCGGAGTTGTAGAGGCCGACCTCCAGCGCCGCCTTATGTACGACTCCGTCCTCGTAGACGTAGACATAATTTTCTGAACCGGTGAAATAGATGGCGTCCACCGGAATGGTCATCACATTGTGGGCCTCCTGGGAGATTACGCTCACCTTCACCACGCTGCCTGTGGAGAGGCTTTCAGCCCCGTCGAACTCGGCCTTCGTCTTATAAAGTCCGGTGGAGGAGTCCGCCATGCTGCTGACCTCCGTGATGGTGCCGGTGTAAGTCTTTCCGTTTTTCAGAATCTCCACCGGATCGCCGGCCTCCAGATTCTCCTTCACCCGCTCCGACACCTGGAAGGAGAGGCGTTTATTTCCCTCGCCGGAGATGACGCACAGCTGGGTGGACATGGAGATATTGTCGTACACCTCCACGTCGCAGCTCTCCACCACGCCTGCGATCGGGGCGGTGATGGTGCTGTACTCCACCTGCTTGTCGTAGGCCAGCTTCGCGGACTCATACTGGAGCCGGGCCGTCTTCACGCTGTTGGCGCTCTGCTGGTACTCCTGCTCGGAAATTCCGCCGTTAGCGTATAAAATCTGCTGTCTGTTAAACGTATCCTGGGCCTGGGCGTAGGACACCTGGGCCGACTCCATGGAATTTCTCGCCGTGTCCACCTGGTCGGTGTCGATCTGCAGAAGCACCTGCCCCGCCTGCACCGTGTCGCCGGCCTTCACCAGCACGTCGGTCACATCTCCGCTGGCCTTGGCATAGACGTACACCACATCCGACGGCTCCACCTCCCCGGTTAAGGACGTGGAAAGCTCGATGGAGCCCGTCTCCGGCGTCACCACCGAAACCGTGGGGATGGTGTCGTTCATCATCGCCATGCCCCCCGGCATTCCTCCCGGCCCGCCGCCTCTGTTTCCGCCGCCGGATATGGCCTTTCCCACAGAAAACACCAGAAACAATACCGCGACGGCCGCGGCCCCCGCCGCAATCTTCTTCTTTCTGCTCAATCCTTTCCAGTTTATCCTCTTCATGGCTCTCATTATTTTTTCCTTTCCATACGCTGATAACATTTTTCTCCGAGTATAAGATGAGACGCTGAAATGAAGCTTAAAGTCACAGAATTTTCATTTTTTGGAATTTTTCAGCTTCATTTAAGTGTGGTATCATATACTCACTGCAGAAAATGTCTGACCGCAGGAGGTTTTTGCTATGAGAATACTGGTCATCGAGGACGAAAAGAGGCTGGCGGCCACCCTCGTGGACATCCTGGAAAATAACGGTTACAGCGCCGACAGCGTCCACGACGGCGAGGAAGGGCTGGAGCTGGCGAAAAGCGGCATTTACGACGCCTCATCCTGGACGTGATGCTCCCCGGCATGAACGGCTACCAGATTCTCCGCGCCCTCCGCTCCGCCCACATGGCTGTGCCGGTGCTGATGCTCACCGCGAAATCCGAGCTGGCCGACCGGGTCTGCGGCTGGACGCCGGGGCCGACTACTATCTGACGAAACCGTTTGAGTACGAGGAGCTTCTGGCCTGCCTGCGCACGATTCTGCGAAGGCCCGCCGAGATCGTCTCCGACACCCTGTCCTACGGGGATCTGACGCTGCTCCCTTCCGCCTCCACCTTGACCTGCGGCGGCCGCAGCCTTATTTTGAGCGCCAAGGAGCAGGAGCTGATGCGGCTTCTCATCAACAACAGCTCCCATTTTCTCCCCAAGGAGACGATTTTTCTGAAGATCTGGGGCTACGACGGCTCGGTGAACGCCAACTGCGTGGAGGCCTACATCTCATTTTTAAGGAAGAAGCTCTCTCTCCTGCAGTCTTCGGTGCGCATCACCGTCGTGAGAAATATTGGCTACAGGCTGGAGGAATCCGGACATGATTCGTAAACTGAAATGGAAATTCGTGGCGATCATGATGACCATTGTCACCATCATGCTCATCATCATTTTCGCCATCCTCTTTTACTCGACCAAATCCGGCTACGAGCGCCGCAGCATAGACGCGCTGCACAGCATCATCACAAGCGACCTGGACTACTCCCGCATTCCGGGGGGAACGCCCCGGCGGGATCCCATCCTCATCGTGGACGTGGATGAGACCGGCGCCTTCACGGTCGTGAAAAACGGCCCGGAGATCGAGGACAATTTCATCGCCCAGATTGTGGACACCGCCAGGGAAAATGACCAGATCATCGGCGAGATCAAAGACATGTATCTGCGCTACATGCACGGCCCCTCCCGCGCGCGGCCGGCCACCCGCTACGTGTTCATCGACACGCTGATGGAGCACCAGGCGCTCCACTGGCAGATCATCTACTCGGCGTTCATCGGCGCGGGGGCCTTCATCGTCCTGTTTCTCATCAGCGTAGGGCTCTCCAACTGGGTGGCGCGCCCGGTGGAGGAGGCCTGGAACCGCCAGCGCCAGTTCGTGGCCGACGCGTCCCATGAGCTGAAAACGCCGCTGACCGTCATCCTGGCAAACACGAAAATCATCGCCGACTCCCACGAGATCACCGGCCAGAAGAACCTCACGCGCCTGGACAACATCGGCGCCGAGGCGGCGCGGATGAAATTCCTCATCGAGAGCATGCTGATTCTGGCCGCTCCGACGCGGGCGTGACCGCCGCCACGCTGTCGCCGGTGAATTTCAGCTTCCTGGCGGAGCAGACCATGGCCACCTTCGAGCCCATTTTCTTCGAGGCCGGCAAGGAGATCTCCTACCACATCAGGGAGCAGGTACAGGTAAACGGCGACGAGAAGCGGCTCATGCAGCTCATCGGGATTCTGCTGGACAACGCCTGCAAATACAGCCGGCCCGGTTCCGTCATCGACGTATCCCTGACCACACAGGGCGGCCGCGATGCGGTATTTTCCGTGACCAGCAAAGGAACGCCGCTGACGGACGCGGACGCGAAGCGCATCTTCGACCGCTTCTACCGGCTGAGCCCCTCCCGCGGCGAGGTGCCCGGCTACGGCCTGGGCCTCTCCATCGCCCGGAATATTGTGGACGAGCATAAGGGGGAGAATCTGGGCGCAGTCGGACGGGAAGGAGAACAACAGCTTTATTTTTCAGATTCCGGTGTATCGGGGGGAGACGGGGATGAGGGGGTTGGTTGGGAGACGGGGTGAAAACAGAAAGGAGTAACTTATTTTATGCTCATGTTCATTGATGAAAGTGGATACCCTCGCCCTACCGATCCAACGAAAAATCCCATTTTATTAGGTGTCTGTATCCATGAAAATGATATAAAACCAAATAACAAACCAAATATATAAATTAAAAGAGTCTATTTATAAAAAACAGGATGAAATAAAATCTACAAAGCTCATTCGTGAGGCAACCATTACCAAAAACCGTACCAATAACAAAACCTACGTTGATGGTATGGTAGACATCATTACCTCATATGATGCTGCTATTTTTGCAGTTATTATGGACAGGCCCGATGTGCCAGTTATTGTTCCAGAGCATCACCTTCCGAAGCAATATTACCTGCTTTTAAAAAAAGCTGAATTTTACTGTGACCGTCATCACTATGGTAAAGCGATGATGATATTTGATGAGGTACACGAAGAAGCTGACCGAAAAATTGCAGAAGCTATTACAGGATTTTTGTTTAAAACCAATTTTTGGACGTTCTTTCCATCATATTTTAGAAATGCCTTTGTTTGTTAGTTCCGCTGTCACCCCGGCAGTCCAATTTGCCGATATTTTTGCCGGTATTGTAAGACATTACTATGAAAATGAACTTGACCAAAAAGAACCAGAGACCGAATTTCAAAAATGGCTCGTAGAACTCTTTGACAAATTATACAGCCTTACAGAAAATAATCTTGTTCCCGGATCCCGCTATATTGAGTATGGTTTTCAAAAAATCGGTAAGAATTATTCTTATCCTATAAACGAGAAATTCACTTCTTCTGAATAAATTCCAGTTGACTACATATAAATATGGTGTATAATATTATTAGAGTCATATGTTGTTCCGTCCTGGAGCTGCGTAGGACTCGTAATATCAGCAAACATATCGCACCTGCAGTTTAGCAGGTGCGATTTTGTATTCTCTTATTCTTTTTGCAAACCGTTTTTTCAAACCCAGCCGCCTAAAAATCCAGGTGTCCGCGTTTTATTCATGAAACATTTATCACCGGCCGGGAAGGCATTGTGGCGAGAGTTTCCTCATATCGGGCGATGATCTCATGGATGCCTTTTTATTTACTCCTCTGTCTCCTCTTTTGATACAACAAAGAAATCGGAGTAATCACTAAAGAATATTTTGAAGCATCAAAACCATCTAACAATGTTACTCCCTCTCCGAATACATTCCGATGAAATGGCATTTTCCTTCTACCGCCCAAACAAATTCCTCACCACCCAGGAAACCAGCGCGAGCACCGCCCACACCACGGCTCCTGCGAATAGAAGCGGAATCACCAGCGACAGAAATCCCATCACCAGCATAACGGCCACAGCCAGAATAAAAACCACGGCCACGGCGACTGCCAGCTTCCAGTACCACTTGCTCAGGTCGATGAAAACGCTGCGTCCATACCCGCTCCCGGCATCCGCCCGCCGTTCTTCATGGTAAGCGTCCGGTTCCCGGTAGCCGCCGTCCCCGAAGTCCTGCCGGCTGTCCGTCCCGAAGTCTGGCCGGCCGCTACCGCTGCCGCCGCCCTGGCTGTCGATGATCGTCCGGGCGATGATCCGGGGGCCGCCGATCTCCTCGATGACCTCCGCTTCGTCCCGTCCCTTCGCCGCCTCCTCCGCAATGTATGCGTCATAGTAGCGCAGGTTCTCCGCCGCCGTCGCCGGGGACACCTCCCCCGCGAGGGCCTCCTCAAGTTCCCGCAAAAATTCAGCTCTGTCCATGTAAGTCTCCTATTTGATCTTCTCCTTGATGTCGCCTCTGCGGTAGGCGGCCACCAGCTCCTTCAGATCCTCCACCCGGGATGCGATCTCCTTGCCCAGATCGGTATCGGCCACCATCCAGCGGTTCTTCATCTTCTCTACGATATAGACCTTCGGCGTGTTCTCCCCGCCCGGCTCAAAGCTTATGCTCCGCCAGCGCCAGATGCCTGGAATTGAAAATCAGCGTGTACCCGGCGATGCCCGTCTTGGACTGATAGGCCTTGGATAGGCCTCCATCGATGATGAAGAGCTTTCCTCCCGCCTTCACCGGCGTCTCCCCGTCCTTGATCTTCACCGGGACGTGGCCGTTGATGATGTGGGAGCCGTCCAGGGGCAGCCCGAACTCCTCCAGAATCTTATTGCACCCCTCCTCCTTCACGCTGAGCTGATAGTAGGGGTTCATGGTCTCCTTGGACATCTGCTTGTCCTCGACAAAATAGTGCTCGAAGGTGGTCATCTTGTCCTTTCCGTAAACCGGGGACTTGGCGCCGCACCAGAGATACCACATGAAATCGCGGCATTTTCCTTCTCCGGGTCGCCCTCCGGCAGGAAGTAGGCGTTCTGCACCCGCTTGTCGATGAAATCCATCAGCGCTTTTCCCCGGTAGCCCACGCCTTCCACGACCATCTCCTCGAACTCCCCGTTCTTTGTCATGGGGATGCAGCCGTGGTACAGCAGATTGGAGTTGCAGCAGGTATACATGCTCCCGTGGGAGTAGAGGAATTTTATGTGCTTGTGGAGCAGCGAGTTGTGGGTAAATGAGAGCTCCAGCGTGTGCAGAAGCTCCTCCTCCTCCTTCGTGAGCTTCAGCGGATCCTTCGGATCCACGGTGGGGAACTGCATGTCCAGCATGGGGAACTCCTTCCCCTCGATGGTCACGGTGCCCTTCTCAAAATCGATGGCCTCCAGAAGCAGCCGGTTCTCCATCATATAATCCGGATGGCGGTGGATGATCTGCCCCTCCACCTTGAACTGGATAATGGCGATGGCCTTGTGCATCTTGGCCGCCAGACCGGGATCCACGGCGTCGTAGATATTCTCGTCCAGGATCTTCGGCATGAAGCGCTCGCAGGGATCGTTCTGGTAGACCTTCGCCGCAAACATGGACAGCGGGCGGATGTTGATGCCGTAGCCGTCCTCCAGCACATCGAAGCAGTTGTAGCTGATGGCGATGCGCATCACGTTGCAGATGCAGGCCCGGTTTCCGGTGACTGCGCCCATCCAGGAAATGTCGTGGTTTCCCCACTGGATGTCCACGTCGTGAAACTGCATCAGCTCGTCCATGATGATATCGGCCCTGGGGCCTCTGTCGAAGATGTCCCCGATGATGTGGAGCCGGTCAATGGTCAGGTTCTGTATGAGCTCGCAGAGCGCCTTGATAAATTCATCGGTCATGTCGATGTCGATGATGGAGTGGATGATCTCATCGTAGTAGACCTTTTTATTCTCGTCGTTGTAGTCCACGTGAATCAGCTCGTCGATGGCGTAGGCGAACTCCGGGGGCATCCTCTTTCTCACCTTGGAGCGGGTGTATTTGGACGATACCTCCTTGCAGATGCGCACCAGGCGGTAGATCGTGATCCGCTTCCAGTCGTCGTTGTAGACGCCGTCGTGCTTCGCCTTCGCCAGCGCCTCCTGGGGTAGTAGATGAGGTTCGCCAGCTCCGTCTCCTCCTGGTTGGAGATGATATAGCCGAAGGTCTCCCGGATCTTCTCACGGATGATTCCGGAGGAGCTTTTCAGCAAATGAATAAAGGCCTCGTACTCCCCGTGCAGATCGCTGAAAAAGTATTCCGTTCCCTTGGGAAGGCCCAGAATCGCTTTCAGGTTGATGATCTCGCTGGACGCGGCCTTGATATTGGGGTACTCCCTGGACATCAGTTTCAGATATGCCAAATCTCTCATAATGTTCCTGCTCCCTTTTTATATTGCGTTTCCGTCATTTCTATAGTACCATAGGTATGACTCGCGGCAGATTCGCGAAAACCTTTCCAGTAGTATATCATACTCTTCTGGAAAAAGAAAGGATGGAGATTGTTATGGAAAAACTGTATGTGTTCGGGACGGGGAACGCCCTGGTGACCCGCTGCTATAATACCTGCTTCGCTCTGCGGGACGAAGACCAGTATTTCATGGTGGACACCGGCGGCGGCAACGGCATCCTGCGCATCCTGGACGAGATGCAGGTTCCCGTCGAAGCCATCCACCATATTTTCATCACCCACGCCCACACCGACCACCTGTTAGGCATCGTCTGGATGGTCCGTTTCGCCGCCATGGGCATGAAAAAGAACCTACGACGGCGATTTAAACATCTACTGTCACGCGGAGCTGGCGGAGACGATCACCACCATCTGCAGGCTCACCCTTGAAAATAAATTTTTCTGTTTTCTGGGAGACCGCATCCATCTGATTCCGGTCGGGGATGGGGAAATGAAAAAGATTCTCGACTACGACGTGACATTTTTTGACATCCGCTCCACGAAGGCGAAGCAGTTCGGCTTCACGCTGCGGTTAAAGAACGGCGAGAAGCTCACCTGCACCGGGGACGAGCCGTTTAACCCCGCCTGCGCGGCCCACGTGGCCGGAAGCTCCTGGCTTCTCCACGAGGCCTTCTGTCTCTACAGCGAGCGGGAGATTTTCAAGCCCTACGAGAAGAAGCACAGCACCGTGAAGGAGGCCTGCGAGCTGGCCCAGTCCCTTCACATTCCCAACCTGGTGCTCTGGCACACCGAGGACAAAAATATCGGCCGCCGGAAGGAGCTCTACACCGCCGAGGGGCGCGATTACTATGAGGGAAATCTCCTGGTGCCCGACGACGGCGATGTGATTGCGCTGGGATGATTCCGCGTTTCAGTGTCCCCGTCGCAGATCAGCTCCTGAAAATCATGAAAGTCATGGTGGTGGTGACTAAGAGCGCTCCCTTGTCGTCCATCACCTTCGCGTCCACCACGGCCAGCGTGCGGCCGCATTTCACCACGTCGGCCTCGATCACCAGCTTCTCCGTGTCCTTGCCGGCCCGCAGGTAGTTGATGGTGGCGGAGACCGTGTTCACCTTCTCGCCGCCCAGCGACAGCACAGCCATCCCGGAGGTGGTGTCGGCCACCGTGAACAGCACGCCGCCGTGGAGAATATCGATCACGTTGTAGTGGGAGGGACGCACAGGAAGCTCGCACCGGGCGTGTCCGTCCTTCGCCTCCAGCCGCTGGATGCCCAGCGCGTTTCTGAAATCGACGCCGCGCGCCGCCTCATCTGCCTCCCCGTTCATGTTCCCGGTTTCTCTCTTAGTATCTCTCTCATTTTCTTTCTCGTTGTCCATTTGCTATTTCTCCTTTTTATCTGATGACTTCCATCTCATTTTTTTGTTCATATCCGTGATTATACAACATTTCCTGTATAGAAGCTACAGAAATTCTGTGTCATGCATATTCCATCTCGATATGTAATACAGGAGAATATTATGTCCAAATGGTGCTTACAGGCTATGAATACAGCAGTCAATGTAAAACAAACAGTATTTTTCAACTCCTATTTTGCAATTCATATTTACCAAACTCAATCCGAATTTCAATGAAAATATAAACTTTCTTAATTATCATTCTCTCAAATCTACATATTCAAAATGCAATCTCCAAAAATATTTTGTGACATATATTTCAATGAAGTTTTCATTTTGGAAATTTGCATTTTTGTCATCCTTTTGTATAATAAAAATATCTAGGAAAATATGTATATATAGTTTTATTTGAGAAAATTCTGAACAATGAATTTCCATTTTATACAGTGGAAAACGCACATGCTGTTTTCCGGGATATTTAAAAAAGACATGAACATCGGGATTGAGGTAAGATATGGTACAGACAGAAATCAATAAAATAATTAAGCAATTAAAAAATAATGAGATTCGAGTTTTTGATGTTCCAGAAGAATACAAGAACGATATTCAAATTGTAACTTTTGAACGAAAGGCCGGGATGCGTATAACTGACAAAAGAGGATTTGACATTATCTCCAATTCTTTTTTTCGTTGAAGAACTATTAATTCATATTGATTTAGACGGTGAAGAACAAAAAAGAAATACATTCTTATCATTTGACGACTTTGATTCATATTTTCATTTTCTAAATGGTGACATTTATAATAATGCGTGTTATACATTTTGTCATTTACCAGATCATATTATTGCTTCTTACAAAATATCTCTCCAAAAGCTAATGAAGCAGAAATCATTCATCAAAGATACTATAGACAACTATACTTTGTCAGTGTCAAATGATGAAATTATCGCATATAAAAATGCAGAACAAACACATAAACAATGTCAACAATGGATTAAAAAATTTAATAATTGCAACAGTTATGAAGAACTTGTAAAGGTTGTAGGTAATTATCGACAGTCAAAACTCGCGAGGATTGTTGATGTTACTTTTTTCTTTTTTCAATATATTTTTGCTGATGTTGAAAACAAAAATCACTTTAACATCATTATGGAATATATGTCCTCTGGTGCTTATCCAGAAGATCAAATAATCAATGCGTTATGTTCAATATATAACCCCGATGCTGTTCTGCAATCATTTAATTACTCTATGGGAGTAGAAGGAACAATATATAAGCACAAAAGAAAATTAAAAGAGTATATTGGTCGTTTAAAGGACGGAGAAATTGATTTTTATTCAAAAGCATTCTTCGATAGGGATACACACTACTATTGTGAACAAAAACAAGGATATCAAAAGGACAATCCATTTTTCCAATCACAATAATTTATAGATACTTTGAAACTTTTGAAGAGTTTATTAATTATCGAAATGGAGATTTAACACATTGTGATTTATCCGCCGCACTTGAATGTAAAGAAGATTTTTCCAAGTATATCATCGATGGAACAACAAAACTTCCGATTTATACAGATATGGAAGTCACTTCCTCCGTAGAAAAAGTCTATCATGACAAAAAATTTCATGTAATACAGCAATGGCGCAACCAATCTGACAGCGTATTAAAAAATATACGCATACATTTAATTACTTTTTTGATTTTGTAGCCTTTCTTAAAGGAGATCTCTCTGATGCAAATTTACTTTTTTGCGATGGTCTTAATAACTTAGAACGGTGGGATTTTATTGATTTTACTGGGGCCATAATGAAAAGCAGTTTGTGCAAAAAATTTGGAATACAATATGATACTTATACAATTAAAGGAAATTATATAAAATCTTTTGAGAATATTGAAAAAAACGAGATCGAAACCGCTGTAGTGCTTCAAACTTCGCGAGATTTAATGTCTGAAGCATTTGAGCGGAATTTGTCAAATTTAGATTTGTCATATGATTACAAATGCCAACGAGTGTCCTATATCTCAGATATTCATCTTATGCATAAAATACAAAACGCAGGTTGCCGCTCAGTAGAAGATGTTATATATGTGATTCAAAGAATAGTCAATACCATTGCTAAAGAGGCAGGCAGATTACTATTAATTGCTGGTGATATTGCATCAGATTTTGACATATTTCAATTATTTGTAAAAATGCTTTCAAACACATTGCATCGGAATACAATGGTTATATTTACACTTGGCAACCATGAGTTATGGAGTTTCCCAGGCGTTCAAATAGACGAGATTGTATCAAGATATCGAGCTCTACTAGATAAATATGGCATGTATTTGCTCCATAATGATCTTCTCTACACGGAAGATCATCACCCTCTTGCTAATCCAGACACGGGAACTCATTTAATTAAATATCATGACTTGTGTCAAATGAATGAAATGCAAATCTCCAATTTTTTACGAAGTGCACGGTATGCTATCCTAGGGGGATTAGGTTTTTCGGGATATAATTTAGAATTTAACGCTGACAACGGCATTTATCAAATGACTGTGGATAGAGAACTGGAAATAAAAGAATCAAAAATTTTTGAAGATTTATACAATCGTTTACATCCTATATTGTCAAAAAAAATACAATTATATTAACACATACACCTAAAAAGGATTGGTGCAAAGAGGCAGGACCTAATCAAAATTATGTTTATGTAAGCGGACATACCCACAGGAATTTCTTCTATGATGATGGTGAGTATAGAGTCTATTCGGACAATCAAGTGGGTTACCATAATGAGAATCCTCATTTGAAAACTTTTTTAATTGATAACGATTATGACTGTTTTTCCGATTATGAGGATGGCATATTTGAGGTTACACGTGAGCAATACAATGACTTCTACCGAGGGAAGAATATATCCATGACATTTCAGCGAGAAATAAATGTACTTTATATGCTGAAAAAGAATGGGTATTATGGTTTTCTTCACAAATCAAGAAGCGGTAGCCTTACCATACTTAATGGCGGTGCTATGAAAAAGTTGGAAATTCAAGATGTTCAATATTATTATGATAATATGGATGCTATGATTTCTACAATAAAAACGCCACTTGACAAGTTTACTTCATTTCAAAAACAAGTTGCAGATATAGTAAAAAGAATTGGTGGAGTAGGCACAATTCATGGGTGCATAATTGACATTGACTTTTATAATCACATATATGTAAATCCAGTTGACTTATCAATAACTGGGTATTGGGCCAGTGATATAATTAACAAAATTGTATATCCGTCCATTCCTGCTTTATTGGAGGAGAACTGTCCTGCAATATTTGGCGAATATGTTAAACTTCTTAAAGGTAATAGCGAAAATCTGTTAGCGTTGAAACAACAAACGAATGTTACAATATTATCACAAATATATCTTGATACGGATATTTATAAGGCTTCAAGAGAACTAAAAAAGATGCAAAAACTCACTTCAAATATCTTGAGTTTTTGGTATGAAGAAATACTACATAAAGAAAATCGAATTGAACTTACATAACAAATTGATATTTTTCCATCTCTACTTTGGATAAATACTAAAGCAGTATACAGGAAATATATTCCTTCACATATTCCCTGTATACTGCTGAGCCCCGTCCTTCGCTTACAGTCCCATGCCTCACAACTCCTCTTTTTCCTAGCGTATCAGATATATATCTCCTTTCCCAGCCCATTTTATATCATAAATATTCACCGCCCGTCATATCCTTACTATTAAGGAGTTGATGCCGACGTGTTTTTTCCCGATTGGAGCAAGAAAATACTCATAGGAGCGGAGCTGGCGGCGCTGGCCGTCCTGCTTCTGACCGCGCGCTACGGCCCCGGCGGGACACGGGGACACGCGGAGGCAGGCGCGGGCATGAGCGCAGGCGCGGATACAACTGCAAGCATGGATGCAAGTGCAGACATAAGCGTGGGCGCAGGCAACGGCATGAATGCGAGTGCGGACGCGGCGGAAAACGGCTACATAAAATGGGTGGATTTCACAGTGCCCGCCAGCGTTCTGACCGCCGCCTACCGGCAGGACGTGGACACCTATATGGCGGAACACGGCGGACAGGAGAATGACAAGGCAAGCGTGCACCTCAACTGGATCGAGCTTCTGGCGTACCTCGCCGCCCGGTACGGCAGCGATTTCGGCCGCTACCGCGAAAAGGATTTAACTGCCCTCTGCGAACGCCTGAAAAACGGCGAATCCATGGAGGAGCTGACCCAGGGGATGAAATACTACCCCTACTATCTGGAAGCCTACACCGCCGTCCTGGGCGGCATGGTGGGCGAATACGAAATCCAGGTGGACGCGGATGAGGCCGCAGCCTTCGTTCCGGCGGACGCGTGGTGAGCGAGCGGACGCCGCAGGCGGACAGCGCAGTTTCCGATGGCCCGGAAGCCCCGGCGCAGACTGCCGGCGCAACCGCCGCATCTACAACTTCCCCGGACACCCCGAAAACCTGGGTCACCAAGTACGGACTCAAGGCCTTCCTCCCCATCGCCCGCTACTTCCCCTACGAAGAGTACGACGACTTCGGCGTATCGCGAAGCTACGGCTACAAACGGCAGCACCTGGGGCACGACATGATGGGGCAGGTGGGAACGCCCATCATCGCCGTGGAGTCCGGCCGCGTGGAGGCCATGGGCTGGAACCAGTACGGAGGCTGGCGACTGGGCATCCGCAGCTTCGACGGAAAGCGCTACTACTACTATGCCCACCTGCGCCAGAATTACCCCTACCACAAATCCCTCTCCGAGGCAGCGTGGTGCAGGCCGGGGACGTGATCGGCTACATGGGCCGCACGGGCTACAGCCCGGTGGAGAACACCAACAACATCGACACGCCCCACCTTCATTTCGGCATCCAGCTCATCTTCGACGAATCACAGAAGGAAGGAACTAACGAAATCTGGATCGACTGCTACCAGCTGAGCAAATTTCTGGCCATGCACCGCTCCGAGACCTGGCGCGATCCCGGGACAAAAGAATACAGCCGGATCTACGCCATGCGCGACCCGGCTGCCATCGAATACCTTGATGAACACTGACTATGCGAAATGAAATCCATGAGACAATATCTCTGAAACAATATCAATAAAACAATATCTTCAGTATCAGATCCTGTGAATCAGAATCCCGCTCCGCGGCTTCGGCTCGAACCAGGTGGACTTGGGCGGCATCAGCCGTCCGGCGTCCGCCACGCGGAACAATTCCTCAAGCCCCGTTGGATACAGGCTGAACGCCAGCCGCATATCCTTTAATGCTCTTCTCTCCAGATCCCCGGCGTCCTTGTCGCCTCCGACAAACTCCACCCGCTTGTCCGTCCGCGGATCCTCGATCCCAAGAACCGGTCCCAGCAGATGGTTCTGCAGCAGGGAAACGTCCAGCCCTTCCACGGGATCGTCGGTGAGAATCTCCGGCCGGGGCGTCAGGCGGTACCAGGCGCCGTCGAAAAACATTCCAAACACCCGGCGGCTCTCCGGCACGAATTTCCGCTCTCTCGTCCGCTCCACCAGGAAATCCCTCTCCACCCGCGCGAGGAACTGCTCCGGAGTCATCCCCCGGATGTCCTTTACCAGGCGGTTGTAGGCTCTGATTTCCAGCTGGCTCTCCGGAAACAGGATGGAGAGAAAATAGTTGGACGGATCCTCCGGCCCTGCCCCCTGCTCCCGGCGCTTAAGCGCCACACGAACCGCAGCCGCAGCCCGGTGATGCCCGTCCGCGATGTAGAGCGCGGGGATATTTCTGAAAATCTTCTCAATCCGCCCGCAAAGCTCCGGATCGCCGATCTTCCACAGCCGGTGTCCCACCCCGTCGGGCGAGGTGAAGGCGTAAAGGCACTCCCTCTCCATCTGCTCCCTCAGAATCGAAGCGATCTCCCCTCATCCGGTAAGCCATGAAAATGGGCCCCGTGTGCGCGCCCACCACCTCGATGTGGCGCACCCGGTCCGCCTCCTTCTCCGTGCGCGTGTTCTCGTGCTTTTTCACCACGCGGCTCATATAGTCGTCCACTGCGCAGCAGGCCGCCAGTCCCGCCTGGCTCCTGCCGTTCTGGGTCAGCTCATAGATATAGTAGGCCTGGTCGGCATCCCGCTCGTAGATGCCCTGCTCCTCCATCTCCCGAAGGAGCTCAGCCGCGTTCTCGTAGGTGCGGGGATCGTAGATATCCACCTCCTCGGGAAACACCGCCTCCTGCCGGTCGATCTTTAAAAACGACATCGGCTCCCTCTCGATCTGCTTTCTGGCTTCCGCCGAGTGTAGACGTCATAGGGCAGAGCCGCCACGCGTCCGCAGTATTCCTTCGCGGGGCGCAGGCAGGAAAATGGTTTGACGATAGCCATGGCAGTTCCTCCCGTCTATCCGATGACGCGGACGCGCAGCACGCCCTTGATCTGCGTCAGTCTTCCCACGGTCTCCACGTCCACCCGGTCCTCCAGATCCAGAAGCGTGTAGGCGTACTTATCGCGGCTCTTGTTGGTCATATCGGAAATGTTCACATTGCAGTCCGCCAGGATGGCCGTCACCTGTCCGATCATGTTGGGGATGTTGCGGTGGAGCACCGCGATGCGGCAGGCCCCGCGGCACACGCCCATGTCGCAGTCCGGATAGTTGACGGAGTGACGGATGTTGCCGTTCTCCAGGTAATCCTTTAACTCCTCCACGGCCATGACCGCGCAGTTGTCCTCCGACTCCTCCGTGGACGCGCCCAGGTGCGGGATGGCGATGACGCCCTCCATGCCGACGGTCTTCGGGTTCGGGAAATCGGTGATATAGCGCTTCACACGGCCGGATTTCAACGCCTTCTCCATGTCGTCGTCGTTGACCAGAAGATCACGGGCGAAGTTTAAGATCACCACGCGTCCTTCATCATGTCCAGGCTCTTTTCATTGATCATCTCACGGGTGCTGTCCAGCAACGGAACGTGCACCGTGATGTAGTCGCACTCCTTGTAAATGGTGTCCACCGAGGTGATGTGTTCCACATCCCTGGACAGGTTCCACGCGGCGTTCACGGAGATAAAGGGATCGTAGCCGTATACCTCCATCCCCAGCGCTGCGGCGGCGTTGGCCACCTCCGCGCCGATGGCTCCCAGGCCGATGACGCCCAGCTTCTTGCCCTTGATCTCGTGGCCGGCGAAGGCCTTCTTGCCCTTCTCCACGCTCTTGGCGATCTCGGGGTCATCGGTTCTCTCCTTACACCACTGGATGCCTCCCACGATGTCTCTGGCTCCCAGAAGCATTCCGGCTAACACCAGCTCCTTCACGCCGTTGGCGTTGGCGCCGGGGGTGTTGAACACCACCACGCCGGCCTCGGCGCAGGTCTCCAGCGGAATGTTGTTGACGCCGGCGCCGCGCGGCCACGGCCAGCAGATTCTCAGAAAGCTCCATCTCGTGCATGGACGCGCTGCGCACCAGAATGCCCTCGGCCTTCGCCGCGTCGTCCACCATCGTATATGTATCGTCAAACAGCCTCGTCCCCAGCTTGGAAATGGGGTTTAAGCAGTGAATCGTTTTCATAATTGTCTTCTCCTCTCTGACTCCCGCTCCCGGAAATCAAGCCTGGTGCTTCGCCTCAAACTCGCGCATGAACTCCACCAGTTTTCTCACGCCCTCCTCGGGCATCGCGTTGTAGATGCTGGCTCTCATGCCGCCCACACTGCGGTGTCCCTTGAGGTTCACAAATCCGGCCTCCTTGGCCTCCTTCACAAACAGAGCATCCAGCTCGTCGGAGCCGGTCACGAAGGGAACGTTCATTAAAGAGCGGTCCTTCTTCTCCACGGTACCCCTAAAGAGCCTGCTCTCGTCCAGGAAATCGTAGAGAATCTTTGCCTTTCTCTCGTTCCTCTCCTTCATGGCCTCCAGGCCGCCCTGCTCCTTCACCCACTTGAACACCTTGCCGCAGATGTAAATGCCGTATGCCGGCGGGGTGTTGTACATGGAGCCGTTATCGGCGTGAATCTTGTACTTCATCATGGTCGGGGTGCCCGGAAGCACGTCGTCGGTGATCAGATCCTCGCGGATGATGACGATGACCACGCCGGCCGGTCCGATGTTCTTCTGCACGCCGCCGTAGATTAAACCGTATTTTGTCACGTCCATGGGCTCGGAGAGGAAACAGGAGGACACGTCTGCCACCAGGGTCTTGCCCTTAGTGTTCGGAAGCTCCTTGAACTTCGTCCCGTAGATCGTATTGTTCTCGCAGATGTAGACGTAGTCCGCATCCTCGGAAATCGGAAGGTCTGAGCAGTCCGGAATGTAGCTGAAGGTCTTGTCGGCGCTGGACGCCACGCAGTTGATTTTTCCGTAGCGCTTCGCCTCCTCGTAGGCCTTCTTCGCCCACTGTCCGGTCACAATGTAGTCGGCCACCCCGTTTTTCAGCAGGTTCATGGGGATCATGGCGAACTGTAAATGCGCGCCGCCCTGCAGGAACAGGACTTTGTAATTGTCGGGGATGTTTAAGAGATCCCTTAAATCCTGCTCGGCTGCTCCGATGATCGCCTCGTACTCCTTGCTTCTGTGGCTCATCTCCATGACGGACATGCCGGTGCCGTTGTAGTCCAGCATCTCGTCCGCCGCTTCCTTAAGCACCTCCTCCGGCAGCACGCCGGGGCCGGCGGAAAAATTGTAAACTCTGCTCATCTTTGTTTCCTCCCTATATTTTTTTCTATAATTTTATCAGATTTTCAGATCGTTGGCGTCGAATGCATCCTCGATGGGCGCTCCCGGAGATACCATGGGGAACACCTTGTCGTCGCAGTGGATCTGGCAGTCGATGACCACCGGCTCATCCGCCTCGATGGCCTCGCGCAGCACCGGCTCCAGCTCTTCTTTGCTGGTCACCCGGTAGGCCCTGGCTCCCATGCCCTCGGCCACCTTCACGAAATCCATCTTATCATTTAAAACTGTATGTGAGTAGCGTTTTCCGTAGAACAGGGTCTGCCACTGGCGCACCATGCCCAGCACGTGGTTGTTTAACACAATCTGGATGATGGGGATGTTGTAGCGCACCGCCGTGGCGATCTCGTTCATGTTCATGCGGAAACAGCCGTCGCCGGCGATGTTGATGACGGTCTTATCCGGCACGCCCATCTTGGCCCCGATGCAGGCGCCCAGGCCGTAGCCCATGGTTCCCAGGCCGCCGGAGGTGAGAAGCTGTCTCGGCTGCTTAAATTTATAATACTGCGCCGTCCACATCTGGTGCTGTCCCACGTCCGTGGAGATGACAGCGTCGCCATCGGTCACCTCGTAGAGCTTCTCGATGACATAGGGGCCGCTTAATACGTCCTTGTCATAGCGCAGCGGGTACATATCCTTCATGCGGTCGATGTGGGCCAGCCACTCGTCGTGGTTTACCGGATCCAGTCTGGCATTTAAGCGCCGCAGGATCATCTGGATGTCACCGATGATGTGGCGTCGGTCTTGATATTTTTGTTGATCTCCACCGGGTCGATGTCGAACTGTAAAATCTTTGCGTTGCGGGCAACTTCGTGGCGTTGCCGATGACGCGGTCGCTGAATCTGGCGCCCACGACGATCAGAAGATCGCACTCCGTCACGCCGAAGTTGGAGGTCTTGGTGCCGTGCATGCCGATCATGCCGGTGTAGAGCTCGTCGGTGCCGTCAAAGGCTCCTTTTCCCATGAGGCTGTCGGTGACCGGCGCCTGGATGCGGTGGGCGAAGGTGCGGATCTCCTCGGAAGCCCCGCGCGCACAGCTCCGCCGCCCACAAAGATAAACGGCTTTTTGGAGTTTCTGATCATGCGGATGGCGGTGTCGATGTCCTCGTCGGTAATCGTGGAGGAATCCGGCTTCACCTCCTCCGGCTCCTTATACTCGTATTCACAGGTGCTCGCCGTCACGTCCTTGGTGATATCCACCAGCACCGGGCCGGGCGTCCGGATCTTGCGATGGTGAAGGCGCGGCGGATGGTGTCCGCCAGCTTCGTGATGTCCTTTACGATAAAGTTGTACTTGGTGATGGGCATGGTCACTCCGGTGATATCGATCTCCTGGAAGCTGTCCCTGCCCAGAAGGCTCACGCCCACGTTGCAGGTGATGGCCACCATGGGAATGGAATCCATGTAGGCCGTAGCGATGCCTGTCACCAGGTTGGTGGCTCCCGGGCCGGAGGTGGCCATGCAGACGCCCACCTTTCCGGTGGCCCTGGCGTAGCGTCGGCCGCGTGGGCCGCTCCCTGCTCGTGGGAGGTCAGTATGTGCGTGATCTCATCCTGGTGCTGATAGAGCGCGTCATAGATATTTAAAATAGTACCGCCCGGATATCCGAACACGGTATCCACGCCCTGCTCCTTCAGGCACTCGATGACAATCTCTGAACCGTTCAATACTCTCATTCTATCTGTATCCTCCTTCGGTGAGGTCTAGTGTATCTCCAGAATCGCGCCGCGGTTTCCGCTGGTCACCAGGGACGCGTAGCGGGCCAGGTAGCCGGTGGTGATCTTCGGCTCCCTCGGCTGCCATTTGGCACGTCTTGCGGCCAGCTCCTCATCGGATACCAGCACGTTCAGGGTGTTGGCATTGATATCGATGTCGATGATATCGCCCTCCTCGATCAGAGCGATGGGGCCGCCCACCGCCGCCTCCGGGGAGACATGGCCGATGGATGCGCCTCTGGATGCGCCGCTGAAACGGCCGTCGGTGATGAGGGCCACGCTGGAGCCCAGTCCCATGCCCGCGATGGCAGAGGTGGGATTTAACATCTCTCTCATGCCCGGGCCGCCCTTCGGTCCCTCGTAGCGGATGACCACCACGTCGCCGGCGACGATCCTGCCGCCCTTGATGGCCGCGATGGCGTCCTCCTCACAGTCAAACACTCTGGCCGGTCCCTGGTGCTTTAACATCTCGGGAGCCACGGCGGAGCGCTTCACCACGCCGGAGTCGGGAGCGATGTTGCCCTTTAAGACCGCGATGCCGCCGGTCTCGCTGTAGGGGTTCTCCACGGGACGGATCACTTCCGGATTCTTGTTGACGCTGTTCTTTATGTTCTCGCCCACGGTCTTGCCGGTGACGGTCATGCAGTCTAAGTTAAGAAGGCCTTTCTTGCTGATTTCCTTCATCACCGCGTAGATACCGCCCGCCTCGTTTAAGTCCTCCATGTAGGTGGGGCCTGCCGGCGCTAAGTGGCACAGGTTCGGGGTCCTGGAGCTGATCTCGTTGGCAATGTCCACGTTTAACTCCACGCCTGCCTCGTGGGCAATGGCCGGGAGATGGAGCATGCTGTTGGTGCTGCATCCGAGGGCCATATCCATGGTCAGCGCGTTCATGAACGCCTCTTTCGTCATAATGTCGCGGGGACGGATATTTTTCTTAAGTACCTCCATGACCTGCATGCCGGCGTGCTTCGCCAGCTTGATGCGCTCGGAGTAGACCGCCGGGATGGTTCCGTTGCCCTGTAAGCCCATGCCCAGAACCTCGGTCAGGCAGTTCATGCTGTTGGCCGTATACATGCCGGAGCAGGAGCCGCAGGTGGGACATGCCTTGTTTTCGAACTCTTCCACGTCGGCCTCGGTCATGGTTCCCGCCGCGTAGGAGCCCACTGCCTCGAACATGCTGGAGAGGCTGGTCTTGTGCCCCTTCACACGGCCGGCAGCATGGGGCCTCCGCTGACGAACACCGTGGGATATTCAGTCTGGCCGCGGCCATCAGAAGGCCGGGCACGTTCTTGTCACAGTTGGGCACCATCACCAGGGCGTCGACTGGTGCGCCATGGCCATACACTCGGTGGAGTCGGCGATCAGATCTCTGGTCACCAGGGAATACTTCATTCCCACATGGCCCATGGCGATGCCGTCGCAGACCGCGATGGCCGGGAACACGATGGGGGTTCCGCCTGCCATGGCTACGCCGATCTTTACGGCCTCCACGATCTTGTCCAGATTCATGTGGCCCGGTACAATCTCGCTGTGGGAGCTGACGATGCCGACAAGCGGCCGCTCCATCTCCTCCTTCGTGAGACCTAATGCGTTAAACAAAGAGCGATGGGGCGCCTGCTGGATCCCCTTGGTCACTGCGTCACTTCTCATAGTATATCATCCTCCGTTCTATATTCTCTCACAGATTAAATCGCCCATCTTCGCGGTGCCCACCTGGGTGCAGCCCTCGGACATGATGTCCACGGTGCGGTAGCCCTCCTCCAGGACTCTGGAAACCGCCGCCTCCACGGCCGCCGCCGCGTCGTCCAGATCAAAGGAGTAGCGCAGCATCATGGCCGCCGAGAGAATCGTGGCGATGGGGTTGGCAATGTCTTTTCCGGCAATGTCCGGCGCGGAGCCGTGGCTGGGCTCATAGAGGCCGAACTTGCTCTCGTTTAAGCTGGCAGAGGAGAGCATGCCGATGGAGCCGGTGATCATGCTGGCCTCGTCGGATAAAATGTCGCCGAACATGTTCTCGGTGAGAATCACGTCGAACTGGCCCGGATTCATCACCAGCTGCATCGCGCAGTTGTCCACCAGCATGTGGCTCAAGGTCACCTCCGGGTAATCCTTCGCCACTTCCTCCACCACCTTTCTCCACAGGCGGGAGGAATCCAGCACGTTGGCCTTGTCCACGCTGGTCACCTTCTTCTGCCGCTTCATGGCGATGTCGAAGGCCTTGACGGCGATGCGGCGGATCTCGTTCTCATCATAGGTCAGGGTGTCCGTGGCCTTCAAGACGCCGTCCACCTCCTCGGTGTGCCGCTCGCCGAAGTAGATGCCGCCGGTCAGCTCACGCATGATGACCATGTCGAAGCCGTCGCCGATGATCTCCTCCTTTAAGGGGCAGGCGCCGGCCAGCTCTTTATAAAGGTAGGCCGGGCGGATGTTGGCGAACAGGCCCAGGCCTTTGCGGATGGCCAGAAGGCCCGCCTCGGGCCGTAAGTTGGGGGCCACGTCGTACCAGCGGGAATTGCCCACGTTGCCGCCCACCGCGCCCAGAAGCACGGAATCGCTGGCCTTGGCCGCCGCCAGCGCCTCGTCGGTCAGCGGGACGCCGTGGACGTCGATGGACGCTCCGCCCATCAGAAGCTCGGTGTACGCAAACTCGTGTCCGTAGACAGCTCCCACCTTGTCGAGAACCTTTCTCGCCTCTCTCACGATCTCCGGGCCGATGCCGTCGCCCGGAATCACAGCTACATTATATTTCATCTGAAATCTCCCCTCACAAAATATTGCGCCTTTTTAGCGTAGATTATCTTTCATCATATCTCATTTACAGGCATTTTTCAACACTTCGCCCGGAATTTATATGAATTTCCATATACGAGATAGGAATTTTTTCATAACTCCAGGTTATGCTGATTCCCCGTATCATGCCCGTTCATGCGGGCACAGCGCCCGCCTGCCGGGCTCATCTCGCAAAAGAGAAGGACAGCCCCTGCCGGCGCGCACGCCTGTCCGGGACTGTCCCTCTAATTCTCCTGTAAGCTGTAAAATTATTCCGGCTTCTCGATCTGAACGATGGCCGCTTTCTGCATCGGGATACGGCAGTTCTTGTTGTTGCCAAACTCCACGATCACAGTGTCGTCGGTCATGTCGATGATGACTCCGTAAAAGCCGCTGCTGGTCAGAACGCTGTCGCCAACCGCTACGCTTGCCAGTAACGCCTGCATTTTCTTACGCTCTTTCTGCTGAGGTCTGATGGCAATGAAATACATGAGAGCCACCAGAAAGATGATATATAAAATCCATCCTGCTCCGCTCATACTACGTGTAACCTCCTTTATTTAGTTTCGCCCGCCGCCATGCCGGAAAGCTTTCGTTCCTTGTACTCTGCGTACCGGTGCTCCTCGATGGCGTCGCGAATCTCCTTCATCATTGTATTATAAAAATATAAATTGTGCAATACGCATAATCGCATCCCCAGCATTTCTTTCGCCTTCAGAAGATGGCGGATGTAAGCCCTGCTGTAGGAGCGGCAGGCCGGACACTGACAGCCCTCCTCGATGGGGCGCGCGTCCAGCTCGTACTTTGCGTTGAAAAGGTTCAGCTTTCCGTGGTTCGTATACACATGCCCGTGGCGTCCGTTTCTGGACGGGTAGACGCAGTCGAAGAAGTCCACGCCCCGGTCCACCGCCTCCAGGATGTTGGCCGGCGTGCCCACGCCCATCAGATAGGTGGGCTTTTCCAGGGGAAGATGCGGCACCACATGGTCAAGAATGCGGTACATCTCCTCGTGGGTCTCTCCCACGGCCAGGCCTCCCACCGCGTAGCCGTCCAGGTCAAGCTCCGATATGGTGTCGGCGTGGGCGATGCGGATATCGTCGTAGACGGCTCCCTGGTTGATGCCGAACAGAAGCTGTTCCCGGTTCACCGTATCGGGGAGAGAATTTAATCTCTGCATCTCCTCCTTACAGCGCTTAAGCCACCGGGTCGTGCGGTCCACGGAGGCCTGCACGTACTCTCTGGACGCCACGCTGGACGGACACTCGTCGAAGGCCATGGCGATGGTGGAGCCTAAGTTGGACTGGATCTGCATACTCTCCTCCGGGCCCATGAATATCTTCCGCCCGTCGATGTGGGAGCTGAAATACACTCCCTCCTCCTTTATTTTCCGGAGGCTGGACAGGGAGAACACCTGGAACCCGCCGGAATCCGTGAGAATGGGGCGGTCCCAGTTCATAAACCTGTGGAGGCCGCCGAACTCCTTGATCAGCTTATCCCCCGGCCTCACATGCAGGTGGTAGGTGTTGGAAAGCTGCACCTGGGTGCCGATCTGGCGCAGGTCGTCGGTGGACACCGCCCCCTTGATGGCGGCCACCGTGCCCACGTTCATGAAGACCGGCGTCTGTATGGTTCCGTGGACGGTCTTCATTTCCGCCCGCTTCGCTTTTCCCTCTCTTGCCAGAATCTTATATTCCATAGGGGATTATGCCTCTTTCTTTTTTCTCATCACGTACCACATGGCTCCGGTCAGACACACGGAGGAGTAGTTCCGCAGACGATACCCACCATCAGCGGCAGTGCGAACTCGCGGATGGAGGAAACGCCCATCACGTAGAGCACGAACACCATGATGAAGGTGGTTAAGGATGTGTTGATGCTTCTGGTAAACGTCTGTGTGATACTCTTGTTGACCACTTCCTCCACGCTCTCTTTGGCCGTCTTCGCCTTTAAGTTCTCGCGGATACGGTCGAAGATGACGATGGTCGCGTTGATGGAGTAACCCACGATGGTCAGCATGCACGCGATGAACGTGGAGCCGACGGACCATTTGAGCGCCGCGTAGAATGTGAGCACCACCAGCACGTCGTGCACCAGCGCCAGCACCGCGCTGGTCGCGAACCGGATGTCACTGAACCGGAACCAGATGTAAATCAGCATGCAGATGGTGGAGAAGATCACCGCCATGATGGCGTCATTCTTCATCTCCTGGCTCACCGCGCCGGAAATACTCTCGGCCGTAATCTTCTCGGCATCCACGCCGAAGTTGGAAACCAGCGCCTCGTTGAGGGCCTGTCTCTCGTCCACATTAAGTGTTCTGGTCTTTATGATGACCTCGTTGGTTCCAGCCACCTTCTGGGTCTGGGTGTCCGCGGAGCCGGTCACGCTCTCCACCACCGGAACCACCTGGGTGGAGATCTGCTCCAGCGTCAGATCCTCGTTAAAGGTGACATTGGTGGAGGTACCGCCTCTGAAATCCAGGCCGTAGTTTAAGATGCTTCCGGTGGAGGACTGGTTGAGGCCCATGGCTCCGAAGCCCGCCAGGATCACCACCAGGGAGAGGGCAAAGCAGAGCTTTCTCTTTCCCAGGAAGTTGACGGTCTTTTTATCCTTTTTAATACCGTAGAATTTCGGGTCGTCAAATCCCATATTGTAGAGGGAGTTGATGGCCAGCTTGGTCACGAACAGGGCCGTGAACATGGAGAGCACGATACCGATGGCCAGCGTGGACGCGAAGCCCTTCACAGTGCCGGAGCCTCTCCAGAACAGAACCGCCGCCGCGATCAGCGTGGTCACGTTTCCGTCGATGATCGCGGAGAGAGCCTTGCTGAATCCGGTCTTGATCGCGGATTTCACGGTCTTGCCGACACCCAGCTCCTCCTTGATACGGGTAAAAATGATGACGTTGGCGTCAACGGCCATACCGATGGACAGGATGATACCGGCCACACCGGGCAGGGTGAGCGTCACCTGGAAGCCCACCAGAAGAATGAGAATCAGTCCCACATACAGGCACAGGGCCAGCACAGCCGCCACGCCGGGGATCAGATACACGGCCATCATAAAGACGGACACGATGGCGAAACCGATGGCGCCGGCCTTTAAGCTGGTGGCAATGGCGGTCTCGCCCAGCTGCGCGCCCACCACGTTGGAGCGCAACTCCGTGAGCTCTAAGGACAGAGAACCGATGCGGATGGTGGCCGCCAGCTGTCTGGCAGTCTCAAAATCCCCGATGCCGTCGATCTGGCAGCGTCCGTCGGTGATGGCGGACTGCACGATGGGGCTGGAAACCAGCTCCCCGTCGTAGACGATGGCGATGGGGTTGCCGATGTTGGCGGAGGTCGCCTCGGAGAACTTCTCCGCGCCCTCGTCGGTGAACGTAAGGCTTACGATGTACTCCTTCTGTCCGGTCTGGCTCTCATAGATGCCCTCCTGGGCGGAGGCCACCTGGTCGCCGGTGAGGATCACATTGCCCTCCATATCCATGAAGTAGAGGGAGCCGGGCTTTCCTAACTCCTCCAGAATGGCGTTGGCGTCGGATACGCCGGGGATATCCACGTTGATGCGGTTGTCTCCCTCCTGGTATACCTGCGCCTCGTTGCTGTAGCCTTCCACTCTCTGCTGCAGCTTGTAGATGGTGTCAGACATCTCTTCGGCCGTCGGGTTCTCCTTGACCGCCTGATAGGTGATGCTGACGCCGCCGTCCAGATCCAGGCCCAGCTTGATCTCATTCATGTGGCTGTAGCCCATATACCCGAAAACAGCGATAGCAATGATCAGTACGATCAGGCCCAGAAGGCCCTTTCCTTTGTTGCTTTTCATTGTTCTTTTCTCCTTTAATTTCATTCAGCCAATGCGGCCTTGATCATGATTGCGCACTCGATCCGCTTCTTCTGCATCTCGCATCCGATGTCGTATGCGTCCAGAATGGAACCGTGGAAATTGTAGGAATTGGCCGCGCATCCGCCGCTGCAGTAGAAGCGGGCGAAGCAGTCCCTGCACTTGTCTTTCGCATAGACGTTGCAGAGCTTGAACTCGTCCCGCACCTCCGTGTTGGTGATGCCGTCATCCACATTTCCCAGAAGGAATTTTTCCTCGCCCACAAACTGGTGGCAGGGATACAGATCGCCCCAGGGGTGACCGCCAGGTACTCCGTACCGGAACCGCAGCCGGAAAGCCGCTTGGCCACGCAGGGGCCCTGGTTTAAATCCAGCATGAAGTGGAAGAAATTGAAGCCCCTTCCCTCCTTCTGGCGTTTGATGTACTCCACCGCCAGCTTGTCGTACTCCTCCATGATCTTCGGAAGATCCTCCTCGCGGATGGCGTACGGCTCCTCGGGGGAAGCCACCACCGGCTCGATGGACATCTGCTTAAATCCCAGGTCCGCAAAATGTATCACATCCTGGAGAAATCCAGGTTCTCCCGGGTAAATGTGCCTCTCACATAGTAATTGTTCTGGTTTCTGCTGTCGGCAAACTTCTGAAACTTCGGGACAATGAGCTCATAGCTTCCCTTGCCGTTTCGAAACGGGCGCATCTTATCGTTGACCTCCGGACGGCCGTCCAGGCTCAGCACCACGTTTCCCATCTCCCGGTTGCAGAACTCCATGACCTCGTCGTTTAAGAGAACGCCGTTGGTGGTCAGCGTGAAGCGGAACTTCTTATTATATTCTTCCTCTTTGGAGCGGCCGTATTCCACAAGCTGCTTAACCACGTCCCAGTTCATCAGGGGCTCGCCGCCGAAGAAGTCCACCTCCAGATTCCTGCGGTTGCCGGAATTGGCAATCAGGAAATCCAGGGCCTTCTTTCCCACCTCGAAGCTCATCAGAGCCCTGCGCCCGTGGTACTCGCCCTCCTCCGCAAAGCAGTAGCGGCACGCCAGGTTGCAGTCGTGGGCGATGTGCAGGCAGAGGGCCTTCACCACGGTCTTCCTCTTCTTGAAATCCAGCACATAGTCCTTATAGAGATCTGCGGTAAAAAGCTCCTCGCGGTCGATGAGAAGCTGTATGTCCTCCAGCGCTCGTCGATCTCGGGACATTCATAAGCGCCGGAGAGCTTCTCTCTCACCGCCGCCTTCTCGCTCTCTGAAAGCGGCCTGGCCCCGGCCATGTCTCCCGCCAGCTCTGCCAGAATCTCTATGGCGTCGTAGACAACGGGATCCACCACGTGGACTGAGCCGCTGTTCACGTCCATGACGATATTAAATCCATTATTTTTATACTGATGTATCACTGACTATACTCCTCTTTGTCGTCTTTCATCACAAAGTGCAAACGCAACTATACCCGCAGTGATAAGGGGACACACAAACGCGCGTGTCCCCTTATCCACTGCGGGTATCCCTGACCCGGATGCAAGAAACTATCTGTTGCTGTTCTCGCAGCTCTGATTTCCTACGGTGCAGGAAGTCTTGCAGGCAGACTGGCAGGAAGTCTGGCACTCGCCGCAGCCGCCGTTCTTCATGGTGTTCTTTAAAGTGTTTGCGCTTAAAGTCTTCACGTGCTTCATACTTTATGTCCTCCGCTCTTATAAAATTTCATAAATTCTAAGAGATTATACCACATGTTCACGGCTTG
This sequence comes from Clostridia bacterium UC5.1-2E3, assembly GCA_001304875.1. GTDB lineage: Bacteria > Bacillota > Clostridia > Lachnospirales > Lachnospiraceae > Ventrisoma > Ventrisoma faecale. Next base: position 62,073 of record BBZO01000010.1, on the reverse strand, counting down.
CGCAAGTGCACATTTTGCAGCAGTTTTAACGGAATATCCGCCTTCCGCGGGAATATATTGAACCAGATAGCCAAGTTTAAAGGAGACGCTTATGGAACGGACAAAAGCGTGGATACTTTTAAAATCCCTTCTCGCCGCCTATTTTCTGACAGGAGTGCTTCTCTTAGCCTCGCGCTGGGGCTCTATAAGCTGCAGCTGGGGGAAAGCGCCGTAAATATGGCTGTGACCGGCGTGTACGTGATTACCTGCCTGGTTGGCGGCATCCTGGCGGGCAAAGCCAGCGGGCAGCACAAATTCCTCTGGGGCTGGCCACGGGAGTGCTCTACTTTCTGATTCTTCTGGCGGCCTCGTTTTTCTTAAACGGCGGGCTGGAGGCGGACGTAAAGGAGCTTCTGACTGTCCTGGGAATGTGCGCAGGGAGCGGGACCATCGGGGGGATGGTAAGTTAAAGAAAAAGGACTATCTGCCGCCCGGACCTTTAATATTCAGGCTCTGGACGTACACCTCCCCCTGCAGGGACGAATTGAGCGCCGCCCCGGCGTACTGCTCCAGGATTTCGCGGACGATTTTAAGGCCCTGGCCGCGGCCCTCGCCCTTGGAGGAAATTCCCGGATGAATGCCGCGGGCGCGGGTCTCCCCCGTGACCGGGTTCTTTATGATGTAAGAGCATCCCTCCCCGTCCTCCGCAATGCGGAGGGACAGAACTCCCCCTGGCACCTGGGCGGCCTCCTCCATGGCGTTGTCCAGCAGAATGCCGAGCACACGGGTCAGATCGATGATGTCAAGTCCCAGGAAAAACCGCTGCAGATCGACCTGCACCTCCAGTTCAACCGCCACATTCATGGCCACCGCCTGGGAGAGCTTCAGATGGAGAAACGCGCGCAGCGTCTCCTCGGGAATCCGGCAGAGCCTGGAGAGAAGCTCATTCTGTCTCAGCGTGCGCTCGGCGTAGGGGTAAATTTTCTCCCAGAAAAACGCCTTCATCTCCTGGTCACTGCTGCGCTCCACATAGTTTCCCATGGTGAAAAAGATATTTTTCATGTCGTGGCGCATCTTCTGCATCTCGTCCAGATTTCCGGACAGGCTCTGATAATAAGAGACAATCTCGTCCTTCTCCCGCCGGTGGAACGCGGCGGCATCTTTTAAAAACGCGGCGCGGTAAAAAAGCCCCACGAAGGGAAGCTGACACCCCAGAAGCACCAGACACAGGCATGGGATCAGCAGCATGATCAGCCCGTTCTGCTGCCCCAGAAACGTGAACGGCAGAAAAATAACTGTCACCGCTGCCAGTATTAAAAAGGAAAGGACAGGAAAATACCTCTCGATCTCCCCATATCTCTTTCCCAGCTGATTCAGCCGCTTAAGCGGCTCCCCGAACCGACCTCTGATCCCCAGGCAGATAAGCTCCAGCACGCCCGCCGCCGCGGCAGCCGTTCCCACGAAGGCCAGCGTATACCCCTGGTTTGTCTCCCCGAAAACCGGGGCAGGACGGCGCAGGCAAGATTATAAAGGTACGCCGAGAGTGACAGAAACAGGGAGAGGAAATAGCAGGCAAAGTGATTTCCCCTCACCCGCCCGGCCCCGAGCCTCACCCCCGCATAGACGGAGGCGGACACCAGCCAGAACATCCACAGATTCCCCAGAAGCGCCGACGTGTAATTAAAAAGCTTTCCCGGAACATCATGGCGGAGAACAGAAACGCCGTCTCCACGTTTTCCAGAGACACGACTCCCAGCGTCCTCGCCTCCGCGGCCAGCAGCGCCGCCCAGAGAAACGAAAACGCAAACTCCGATTTTCTCCCCGTCATCCACACGAACGCCGCCGGGACAAGCGCCAGAAGAACCGAGGCCGCCGTTCTCCCCCGCTCCCGGCACAAAGCGCCGGATCAGATACGCCGCCGCATACACCAGAATAAAATGCAGAATATACCGCAGAAGCTCTCCCATGCTCCCGATCAGCAGCTCCATCTTGTCAATCTCTGGCCCGATGCCCCAGATATCAATCATCTTCTTCTCTCCCCGGAAAGCATTGTTCCATGACCGCTCTCCGCTTGCCCATGGCGCAGACCACGCTATCCCCGTTGGCCAGCGGATCACCCCGTTTTTCAGAGAAATCACGTGGGCCCGGTTAACCAGCACCGAGCGGTGACAGCGGATGAACTCCGACCCCAGCATCTGCTCCGCGTGCTCCAGCGTATCTCTCAGCGTGATCTCCGACCCGTCAAAGGTGTGGTAGCAGATGGAGTGGGCCACCGATTTGACCGAATCTACAAACGTGATCTCGCCCACCGGGATGCAGACCTCCTCTCCGATTCCGATCGGCAGGCGGACCGTCTCCTCCTCCCGCCGTTCTTCACCTCCGGAAAGCTCCGCCGCCATCCGCAGATACCGCTTATACTCTCCGACCATCGTCCTGCGGTTCGGCGATTTCTCGATGAACCCCAGGGCCCTGGCTCCGCTCTTTAAAATCTCCATGCCCTTCTCCGCGTGGCTGGTGACAAACACGATCTTCCCCTCCGGATCGTTCTGATAGATCCGTCTGGCCAGGTCGATGCCGTTGAGCTCCGCCTTCCCGAAATCAAAATCCAGAAAATATAAAAAGGACTCCTCTGTCCGGCCCGTAAACTGGAGAAGCTCCGCCCCGCTGGCCGCGAGACAGGCGATCTTTGCCTCCGCGCCGCTCTCCTCAGCCGCCTGCTTAATAAACCCGGCGGACAGCTCGAGCGTGAACCGGTCGTCGTCACATACAATAATCCTAAGCACAGTTCTTCTCACCTCACGCCCCAGTATAGCAGATCTTTCAATCTCTGAGAAGGCGTTGTCCCGAACAGAGGAAAAATGTCCTGAACCACCGTGCCCGCCATCCGTTCCGGGCAGAATCTCCGCCTTTGAGGACATTTTCCCCACACACCCCGTCCCGTGTGCTATGCTGTCCCCGTCCGCCAGACATCCGCGGACACCGTTTCACCAATTTCTGCAAAAAAGAAAGAAAGGATCTGTTCATATGAAACCATCCAATCAAACCCATGAAAGACGCCTGGCGGCGCTGGACGCGGCGCGGGGGCTGGCTGTGGCCGGAATGTTCATCCAGCACTTCGCCCTCAACCAGTACAACAGCTTCGTGTCGGGCAACACCATGATTCTCTTTATTCTGTGTTCCGGCATTTCCTACACCCTGTCATTTGAGCGCGCCCGCCGGGCCGGGGACAACGGACATTTTCCGGTGAAAATGCTGGCGCGGGCCGTCTTCATCGATCTGACCGGCTACATCCTCATCCTGTTAAACGGGCCGTTTGCCTGCGTGCTCCCGGCCTACGCCATGCTGTTTCTCCTGGCCCTCTCCCTGGTGCGCTACACGGCCTACACGCTCGTCTGCATCTCCGGGCTCCTATTTCTCGTGAGCCTGTGCTCATGCTGGTGGGCTTAAGCCTGTTCTGGGACGCGGCGCTCCTTGGCGATATCGCCGGCGGCCCCCTATCCGCCCTGGCGTGGGCTCCCGTGTTCACCGCAGGCATGGCCCTCGGGAAAATGAATCTTTCACACCCCGCTGCTGCCGGGCGCATGATCGCCGCCGGGGCCGCGCTCCTCGTGCCCTTCAAACTGATCGCGGTTTTCTGCCTGCCCCGCTGGTACCAGGCCTGCACCCAGTGGCTCCTGCAGTTTCCGGCCTACTGCGATCCCCAGACCGATCCCTACGCGGCGTGGCCGCTCAATGTCCAGCCCGTCCAGTGGCAGATGCTGTTTCTCGACGCGCCGCAGGGCGGCTCCTCCTTCGAGCTTCTGATCGGAACCGGCGGCTCGCTGATTCTCCTGGGTCTTCTTCTCCTCATTGAGCACAGGCTGGCCCCGGCGCTGTCGCCCTTTCGGGCTGCCGGACAGTCGGCTCTGACGCTCTACGTGCTCCAGTTTCTCATCGCCTGGATCTTTCAGCTCGTCTCCGGGAGAAGCGTCACGGAACTGGATATCGGCGCACATCTCTTTGGCGGCGCCGCAGTGGGGGCCGCCGCGCTTTTTGCGGGCTGGATTCTCTCACACCGCCCCGCCTGGCGCATCGAGGAATGGATGAGAAAATTTGTCGGAAACTTGACAACGCACAGCCATCTGTGTTAAGCTCTAAGTAATTTGGAAAGGGTATTTTAGAAGTCTTTTCAAAGCAATTATTCTGGACCACTCCCGGACGGAGTCAAGGCCATACGGACAGCCGGGTCCACTGCCGATTGGCCGCCCAAGGGCAGCCCTATTGATTGAGTGAGAAGCTCAAATTTTATAAGTTGGTTCCTTCATAACCGAAATGCGCCTGTGCGCAGACTTGTGAAACGGTCAATACGAGTAGTAAAAGTATGATTGCTATATAGACTCTTATCATTCCGTCCTGTTCTGAACTTTTACCGCATTCCTGCCCAGGAAGCCCGCCCTGCCCCGCCAGGAACCAGGTAAGGCCACGGGCTGCAGCGTACATTCAGCTGATTCACGCAAGTTGTGCACATGGCACAGCTTGCGTTTTTATTTTGCTGGAACCAGAGGAGGCTAACGAATGAAGAAGGATCATACCCGCCTGGATCAGAGCCGGGCTCCTATTTACGAAGCGCTGGAAACCTTCCGCCAGATGCGCGTCGTGCCCTTCGACGTGCCGGGGCACAAGCGCGGGCGCGGAAACCCCGAGCTGACCGCATTTTTAGGCCAGCAGTGCGTGGGAGTGGACGTCAACAGCATGAAACCTCTCGACAACCTCTGCCATCCCGTCTCCGTCATCCAGGAGGCGGAGGAGCTGGCCGCAGACGCGTTCGGCGCGGCCCACGCCTTTCTGATGGTGGGCGGCACCACCAGCTCCGTGCAGAGCATGATTCTCTCCGCCTGCAAGCGCGGGGACGAGATCATCCTGCCCCGCAACGTACACCGCAGCGTCATCAACGCGCTGGTGCTCTGCGGCGCCGTGCCGGTCTACGTCAATCCCGAGGTGGACCAGCGGCTGGGCATCGCCCTGGGCATGGAGCGGGAGCAGGTGGCCAAGGCCATCGCCGAGCACCCGAACGCCGTGGCCGTGCTGGTTAACAACCCCACCTACTACGGCATCTGCAGCGACCTGCGCGCCATCGTCCGGATGGCCCACGCCGCCGGGATGCTCTGTCTGGCCGACGAGGCCCACGGGACACATTTTTACTTCGGAGGCGGCCTTCCGGTGTCCGCCATGGCCGCAGGCGCCGACATGGCCGCGGTCTCCATGCACAAGAGCGGCGGCAGCTTAACCCAGTCCAGCCTCCTGCTCATCGGCCCCAATGTCCACGCCGGTTATGTGCGCCAGATGATCAACTTAACCCAGACCACATCCGGAAGCTACTTGCTGATGTCCAGCCTGGATATCAGCCGCCGCAACCTGGCCCTCAGAGGACGCCGGATTTTCCACCAGGTGGCCGACATGGCCGAGTACGCCCGCCAGGAGATCAACGCGGTGGGCGGCTACTACGCCTTCGGCCGTGAGCTGATGAACGGAAACTCCGTATTCGATTTTGACACCACCAAATTAAGCGTCCACACCCTGGACATCGGCCTGGCCGGCATCGAGGTCTACGACATCCTGCGGGATGAGTACGACATCCAGATCGAGTTCGGCGACATCGGAAATATTCTCGCCTACCTCTCCATCGGCGACCGCCCCCAGGAGCTGGAGCGGTTAGTCAGCGCGCTGGCGGAGATCCGCCGCCGCTATCAGAAGGACGGCACGGGGCTTCTGCACCAGGAGTACATCGATCCCACCGTCGTGACCAGCCCCCAGGAGGCATTCTATGCCAGCAAGGTAAGCCTCCCGCTGGAGGAGAGCGAGGGCCGGGTGTGCAGCGAGTTCGTCATGTGCTATCCGCCCGGAATCCCGATCCTGGCTCCCGGCGAGCGCATCACCGCCGAGATCCTGGAGCACATCACCTACGCCAAGGAGAAGGGCTGCAGCATGACCGGCTCCGAGGATCCGGACTTAAAGAGAATCAACGTATTAGAATAGGAGGCACCGACTTATGGAAATGTGGTTCAGCGAATTTCACACCCCGGACGTCAAGCACAGCATCCGGGTGACCAGACATCTTTACTCTAAAAAAAGCGACTACCAGCAGATTGACATTTTCGAGACGCCCGAATTTGGGCGGGTGCTCACGCTGGACGGCAACGTCATGCTGACGGAGCGGGACGAATTTATCTACGACGAGATGATCACCCATGTTCCCATGGCGGTGCATCCCGGTATCCGCGACATCCTGGTGATCGGCGCCGGGGACGGCGGCGTGGTGCGGGAGCTGACCCGCTACGACCGGGTGGAGCGCATCGACCTGGTGGAGATGGATCCCCAGGTGGTGGAGGCCTGCCGCACGTACCTCCCCAGCAACGCCTGCCGGATGGACGACCGCCGCGTGCACATCCATTTTGAGAACGCGCTCAAATTCATCCGCCGCCGGGAGAGCTCCTACGATTTGATCATCGTGGACTCCACCGACCCCTTCGGCCCCTCGGAGGGACTGTTCACCAGAGAATTTTACGGCAACTGCTACAACGCCCTCCGCCCGGACGGCATCATGGTCAACCAACAGGGAAGCCCGTTCTACTCGGAGGACGCCGAGGCCATGAAGCGCAGCCACAAGCGGATCGTGAACACCTTCCCCATCAGCGCGTGTACCAGGCCCACATTCCCACCTACGCGGCCGGCTATTGGCTCTTCGGGTTTGCCAGCAAAAAATACCACCCCACCGACGATCTGGACGCCGAGGCATGGCGTTCCTTAAATCTTCACACACGGTACTACACCCCCAGGCTGCACGTGGGCGCGTTCTGGCTGCCCGCCTTCCTGGAGGAAATGCTGCAGGAGGTGGAAAAATAGATGATGAATCCAAACATTGAGACCTTTATCGGCTGCGACTGCGGGTATGAGGAGGCGGACATGGTGCTCTACGGAGCCCCCTTCGACTCCACCACCAGCTTCCGCCCCGGCGCACGCTTCGGCCCTTCGGCCATGCGCCACGAGAGCTTCGGGCTGGAGACCTGGAGCCCCTACCAGGACGCGGACCTCACCGACTGCGCCGTGTTCGACAGCGGCGACATGGAGCTCTGCTTCGGCAGCTCTGAGACAGCACTCAAGGATATCGAGGAGCGCGCAGAGGAAATTTTCACCGACGGCAAATTCCCGCTGCTTTTGGGCGGGGAGCATCTGGTCACGCTGGGCGCGGTGCGCGCCGCCGTGCGCCGCTATCCGGAGCTTCACATCATCCACTTCGACGCCCACGCCGACCTGCGGGACGACTACCTGGGCGCGAAGCTGAGCCACGCCTGCGTGCTGCGCCGCTGCCACGACCTGTTAGGCGACGGGCGCATCCATCAGTTCTGCATCCGCAGCGGGGATCGGGAGGAATTTCGCTTCGCGAAGGAGCACACTGAGCTTCACCCCTTCGGCTTTGACGGCCTTAAGGAGACCGTGACGGCGCTCCGCGAAAAAAATGTCCCGGTCTACTTCACCATCGACTTAGACTGCCTGGATCCTTCCATTTTCCCGGGCACGGGCACGCCGGAGCCGGAGGCGTCAGCTTCACCGGGCTTTTAGATGCCATCCGCACGGTCTGCACCGCCCGCGTGGTGGCGGCGGACGTCAATGAACTGGCCCCCCTTTTAGACGCCAGCGGCGTATCCACGGCCACGGCCTGCAAGGTTCTGCGCGAGCTGATCCTTGCACTGCACGGCTGCAAATAACGGTTTCACTAAAACATGATAAAACTGTAAAAATAAAGGAAAGAGGAGAACGAACTATGAGCAAAGTCCTTGTAATCGGCTGCGGCGGCGTCGCGTCCGTCGCCATCCAGAAATGCTGCCAGGTCAGCGAGGTATTCACGGAGCTGTGCATCGCCAGCCGCACCAAATCCAAATGCGACAAGCTGGCCGCCGAGCTGGCTCCCAAAACCGCCACGAAGATCACCACGGCCCAGGTGGACGCGGACGACGTAAACCAGGTCATCGACCTGATCAAAGCCTACGGCCCCGACCTGGTCATGAATATCGCCCTGCCCTACCAGGATCTGACCATCATGGACGCCTGCTTAGCCTGCGGCGTCAACTACATGGACACGGCCAACTACGAGCCGGAGGACACGGACGATCCCGAGTGGCGCGCCATCTACGAGAAGCGCTGCGAGGAGGCGGGCTTTTCCGCCTACTTCGACTACAGCTGGCAGTGGGCCTACCGCGAGAAGTTCGAGAAGGCCGGCCTCACTGCCCTCTTAGGCTGCGGCTTCGACCCCGGCGTAACCCAGGCCTACTGCGCCTACGCCAAAAAGCACGAGTTTGACACCATCAGAACCATCGATATCTTAGACTGCAACGGCGGCGACCACGGCTACGCTTTCGCCACCAACTTCAATCCCGAAGTCAACTTACGCGAGGTGTCCGCGCCCGGAAGCTACTGGGAAAACGGGCACTGGATCGAGATTCCCGCCATGAGCATCAAGCGGGAGTATGAGTTCGACCAGGTGGGCCAGAAGGACATGTACCTGCTGCACCACGAGGAGATCGAAAGCCTGGCCCTGAATTTCCCGGAGGTGGAGCGCATCCGCTTCTTTATGACCTTCGGCCAGAGCTATCTGGATCACATGCGCTGTCTGGAGGACGTGAGAATGCTCTCCACCACCCCCATCGAGTTTGAGGGCCACCAGATCGTGCCGATCAAGTTTTTGAAGGCTCTCCTGCCGGATCCCGCCAGCCTGGGCCCGCGTACTAAGGGAAAGACCAACATTGGCTGCATTTTCACCGGCATGAAGGACGGAAAAGAGAAAACCTACTATATTTATAATGTGTGCGACCACCAGGAGTGCTACCGCGAGGTGGGCAGCCAGGCCATCAGCTACACCACCGGCGTTCCCGCCATGTGCGGCGCGCTGATGCTTTTAACCGGCAAATGGAACAAGCCCGGCGTCTATACCGTGGAGGAGTTTGATCCCGATCCCTTCCTGGATGCGCTGGATCAGTACGGACTTCCCAGAAGCGAGAGCCATGCGCCGGCTCTGGTGGACTGATGGGAGCGCCCGGAATTAAGGACGCCCGCCCGCCCTTCGCCGGGCTTGACGGTAAGGCGCCGGAGGAACTCTTCGGCGCCCTTCCTACGCCCTGCTACATTCTGGACGAGGCGGCCTTACGAAAAACGGCGAGATCCTGGCCGGCGTGGCGAAGCGCACCGGATGTAAGATTCTGCTGGCCCAGAAGGCGTTTTCAAATTTTAATCTCTACCCCGTGCTGGAGCCCTATCTGGCAGGCACAGAGGCCAGCGGCCTCTACGAGACGCGACTGGGCGCGGAGGAGATGCCGGGGAAGGAGGTTCACGTGTTCTGCGGCGCGTACCGGGCGGACGAGTTCGACGAGCTGCTGCGCTATGCGGATCATATCGTGTTCAACTCCCCCCGCCAGTTGGAACGCTTCGGCCCCGCGGCAAAGGCCGCCGGAAAGAGCGTGGGGCTGCGCGTCAACCCGGAGTGCTCGACCCAGGAGGGACACGCCATCTACGACCCTGCGCGCCGGCAGCCGCATGGGAACCACCCGCGACCAGTGGCTGAGAAAATGACGCCGGAGCTCATCGGCTTTTGGACGGCATCCATTTCCACACGCTCTGCGAGCAGGACTCCGACGATCTGGAGACCACACTTCTGGCGGTGAAGGAGCGCTTCGGCGACGTTCTCCCCCGCATGAAATGGGTGAATTTCGGAGGCGGCCACCACATCACCCGCCCCGGCTACGACATCGAGCGGCTGGAGCGCTGCATCCGGAAGGCACAGAGCGACTGGAACGTGCAGGTATATCTGGAGCCGGGGGAGGCCTGCGCGCTGAACGCGGGGTATCTGGCCACCCGGGTGCTGGACGTGATCCAGAACGGCGAGACGAAAATCGCCATTCTTGACTCCAGCGCGGCCTGCCACATGCCGGACGTGCTGGAGATGCCCTACCGGCCGCCGCTCTACGGGGCCGGGGGAGGCCGGAGGAACCGGGGAAAGCGCGGAGGACGAGACCGGGAAAACCGGGGAGGCCAGGGAATCTTCCTACACGTACCGTCTGGGCGGCCCCACCTGCCTGTCGGGGGACGTGATCGGTGATTACGGGTTTCATGCGCCGCTTGCAGAGGGAGACCTCCTGCTGTTCGGGGATATGGCCATCTATACCACCTGCAAGAATAATACCTTCAACGGGATGCCGCTGCCTGGAATCTTTGTGCTCCGCGAGGATGGGAGGACGGAGTGTCTGAAAGAGTTTGGGTATGGGGATTTTAAGGGGAGGCTGGGGAGATAAAATAATCGTCTCTTCTGTTTTACGTGACACCAATCATTCTTTATAGTATAATTTAAAAAAGATATCCGGAGGAGGGAATTATAATTGGCCGCTGTCAAAATAAGTCAAAAAGAAGCAGACAGACTTCTAAATATGCTGAAACATTCGCTGGTCTCAGAAATTAATTTCCCCTCAAAAGGAGATTCTACAGAATTTGACGTTGTCGGGGACCAAAAACAGGATCTTTTTGCAATTAACATTTTCAGAGGCAAAATTAATTCTTTAAAATACAATATGGGTGCCCGAATTATAAAAAACGGTATTCTATTACTGGAATTACATATTAATCCGTCCAATATACATATTAATCCAGACGGAGAAAAAATAACGGGAAGCCATTGGCATCTATACAGTGAAGAATATGGCCGCCTTTGGGCTTTCCCGGCAGAGGATATTCAAAGTGAACAGTTCACTGAAAATACGATTTCTTTTTTAAATAAATTCAATGTAATTGATCCGCCTGTGATTCATTATCAGCCGGAATTATAAAGGAGGTGTAGTCTTGGATATTCAAAAATTAATTGACGATTATACATCCTGGTTAAAAATGAGATTACCTTTGAAAAGGTTGGAGAATATTATGAGATTACCACTCCATATCTTGATCATGCGAACGACTATTTACAGATTTATGTGAAACAGGAAGGCAATGATATTTTCTTTACCGATGACAGCGCTACCATGCACACTTTAAAAATGAACGGTCTGCAATTAACGCCAAACCGGAAACTTCAGCTCCAGCGAATTTTATATCAATTCGGTGTCCAGTTAAAAGGAGATGAACTCACGGCAAAAGCACCGGTTAAAAATTTTGCGCAGAAGAAACATCTGTTCATTCAGGCGATGATTCGCATTGATGACATGTTTTCTGTATCAAAATCCAGAGTATCATCTTTCTTTTTAGACGATATACAGGATTTTTCCTGGAAAAAGATATCTATTACACCGACAACGTGCAGTTTATGGGAGTATCGGGTTTCTCACATAACTATGACTTTCTGATACAGCGAAGCAAAACAAAACCGGAACGGCTATGCCAGGCGGTAAATAATCCCAACAAATCTACCATGGGAAATATCCTTTTTGCGTGGAATGACACAAAACCCGCCAGAAAAAATGAAAGTCAGTTAATTGTAATATTAAATGATCAAAACAATATTGCACGAGGTATCGAAGACGCATTCCAAAATTACGACGCCAAAGTAATTCGCTGGAGTGAACGCGACAAAGAGAGCAATATTGACTTATTATCCGTCTCATAATTACAAACGAAACGGCAGCCCAACCATTGGTTTCCCGGTGGTTGGGCTGCATTTTCTTAAGCATCCAGGACTGTAAAAGCCCTGGCTCTTTTCCTGTATATCGGCATCCCCCACAGGAAGAAGCCGTCCAGCGATTATTTATCGTTGGCGATGTATTTTTTGTTGACGTCCTTCCACATCTCCACGTCCACGCCCTTCCAGCAAAGCTTATCCGGGTTGTAGTACGGATCCTTTCCGGCCTTCATCTGCTCCTCGTAGTCCTTGTAAAGAGCAAATACCTTCGGAGAAAGTAAGAGAACGACCAGCATGTTGATCCAGGTGGTACCGAACAGCGCCGTATCGGAAATGCTCCATGCCAGTGCGTTGTCGATGTTGCCCCAGATAAAGATGATAACCGGAACGGCAATCCGGAGAATCATGATGACGGTCTTACGGATTTTCTCCTTCTCCTTGCCCTGGAACAGGTACATGGCAGCCGTCTCAGCCTCATAGTAGTAGCTGATCAGACAGGTCCAGGAGAAGAGCGCCAGCATAATGGCGATAAATGTGGGAGCAATGCTGCCCATAACGGTACGGCAGGCAAGCTGTACAAACAGAACGCCGTTGTACCCCTCAGCAGCCAGCTGACCAAGCTCAGCCGCGCCGCTTCCAATATATCCGCCGGCAGTGTTATAGCAGTCAGTCAGAATCATCATCATACCGGAGCAGGTACATACGATAACGGTATCCAGCCATACGCCTGCTGCGTTGGCCATACCCTGTTTGATGGGGTGGCTGGTCTCAGCAGCAGCAGCGGTCGAGAAGCTTCTCCCATACCGGAAGCGGATGAGAAGGTTGCTCTCTTGAATCCCTGCATAACCGCGGTACCCAGAGTCGCACCGAAGACAGCCTCTAAACCAAAGGCGCTCTTGACAATCATAACGATGACGCCGGGAAGCTCGGTGATGTTAACCACTAACACAACAACGGTAGCAATCAGATAAATAGTTACCATGAAAGGAACGACCAGAGAAGCGATATCGCCGATTCTCTTGATGCCGCCGATCACGACAACGGCGGTGATGAGAGCGACTGCCAGAGCGGTGATCCACTGCGGGATATTCAGCGCCTGGAGGAAGCCGTCACCGATGGTGAAGGTAGCGGCAGCCGGCATGAAAAGACCGGTACCAACCATAATAACGACCGCCATGAGAGTACCATAAGCCTTCCAGCCCAGTCCTCTCTCTGCACAGTAAGCGCCGCCGCCGCGGTACTGGCCATCGATACGGGTTTTGTAAAGAACTGCCAGCGTACATTCGGAGAAGCAGACGGCAGAGTTTAAAATACCTGCAAGCACCATCCAGAATACGGCGCCAGGACCGCCCATATACACGGCAACGGCCACACCGGCCACGTTTCCGGTACCGACACGCATGGCCATGGCGGTACAGAAGGATGCAAATGACGAGATACCCGACTCTGAAGACGATTTGTCAATGATACGGCTCCACATGTCTTTGAAGTGAACCAGCTGGAAAAATCCCAGACGGACACTTAAATAGATACCGCTGCATACGACCAGGACAACGACTGCGGGTCCGGCGATAATGCCATTGACTGCGTTTACTGCGTTGCTAAATGCTTCGTACATGTAAAAATTTCCCCCTTTCCAGTGGGTGCCGCGCGCAGGCACAAGCAGGTTCAGCCCTTTAAATTTTTAAAACCTGCTTTTGCCTAAGTATATCACGGAAATGAAACACATTCAACAAACGAAAACCGCCCATTCAGAGGGCGTTTTGTGCATTTTTGAAATATACATCTGTCTTTCGCGAGGAAATCGTTCGTATTTTTATGCAAACAGCACAATAAATGTGGAAAATTTGCGAAATTTCTTTTCGCTATCTTTACAAAATGCGGTTCAGTCTTCCGTTCAGACGTCCTTCTGGTTTTAAATCGGGGAAACGGCTGGGTTTCATATTTTTTAAAAACCAAATTCATAATTATGAAAAACAGCCCGGTTTCCCTGGCTGTTTTTTCATGTCACAGGTCTTTATTTTTCATGGTGCTTTCCGCTTCGGATATGGTTTGGAGCACGTCCTCAGGAATATAGTCCTGAAGATAATTTTTCTGTCCTGCATCTTTGCCTTCATAGGATGCAAGCAGCTCCGCCCCGGCGCGGGCGATCTCCTCCTGCAGCTCACGGGCCGAGTAAAGGATGCACCCCTGGCCGCGGATAATGATCTGCTCCAGATAGTCGGAGGTGGCCACGATGACGGTGTGTTTTGCTCCGTTCTCGTGGGCGAATTTCTCAATATACCGGTCGGCGGTCTCCGCCTCCCTGGTGAACACCACGTGGATATTGTGGTAGTCCAATGCCTCCTCCGGATGTCCCTGCACCCGGTAGGCGTCAAAGACGGCGATGACATGGCATTTGCGGATTCCCTGGTAATTGCAGAGAATATCCAGCAGCTTTCCGCGGGCGCTGTCAATATTGGTTTTAGCCAGCTCGCGCAGCTCCTCCCAGGCAAAAATGATGTTGTATCCGTCCACCAGCAGATATTCTTCCCGTTTTGCCGCCGGTTTCCCCGTCTTTGCGGACGTTCCCGCGCCGGCGTTTCCAGATTCACGGCGCTCCGGTTCTGCCGCACGGTACACCCTCGTTTCCGGTCTCCGGCGTTCGCCGGCCTTCTTTTTGGGGTTGGAGTAATAGGTGCTGGCTAAAATCGCATCGATTTCCTCCGTACCCAGCCAGCGCTGCTCCTTCGGTTCCCGGCCGCGTCCGTCGGCGGAGAGAGCGTCCCGGCTGATCTGGCGCGCAGCTTCCTCCTGCGCCGTCTCTCCGCCCGCCTTTTTCCCTTTGCCCAGGCAGGAGGGCAGATGCATGTAATCCTTCACCAGATCCCAGGGGACCGCAAACCCGGCCCCGTAGGTACAGAAAACGGAGCCGCAGGGATTTTCCAGGTCCGCGTCGGGATCGTAGCCGGAGGCCGCGACGACCTCCTCCTCGTTGTGGCAGGGGCCATATCCGCGTAAGGTGCAGGTAAGATGGCCCAGGCCGCCGCTGTAGGCCGTCACCTCCGTCTGATATCCGTCCAGAGCCGCCACCGGCGCCGTGCCGGTCAGAAGCGCAGTTCCGTCCTCCAGAAGCGGCGCCTCAAAGGTTCCATGCCGCCGCTCCAGATCAGTCATGGCGCGGCCGATGAAGCGCTCCGGCACCTCCAGGGAAAACTCATACCAGGGCTCCAGAAGGGCGGAGCGGGCCTGCCGCAGCCCCTGGCGCACCGCACGGTAAACGGCCTGCCGGAAATCGCCGCCCTCGGTGTGCTTCACATGAGCCCGGCCCGACATTAGGGTAATGCGCATATCGGTGATAGGAGCCCCGGTCAGCACGCCCCGATGCTCCTTTTCCTCCAGATGGGTCAGCACCAGGCGCTGCCAGTTTTTGTCCAGAATATCCTCGCTGCAGGCGCTGGCAAAGGACAGACCGCTGCCCGGCTCTCCCGGCTCAAGCAGGAGATGGACCTCCGCGTAGTGGCGCAGAGGTTCAAAATGTCCCACGCCTTCCACCGTGTCCAGGATAGTCTCCTTGTAGACGATGCTGCGCCCGCCGAACCGGATCTCGATGCCGAAACGTTCCGCAATCAGGCTTTTTAAGATCTCCATCTGGATCTCGCCCATGATCTGGGCGTGAATCTCTTTCTTCTCCTCCTCCCAGACGATGTGGAGCTCCGGTTCTTCCTCCTCCAGCTGCATGAGCCTGGGGAGAACGGACGCGGCGTCCGTTCCTTCCGGCAGCTCCACCCGGTAGGTCAGCACCGGCTCAAGCACCGGCAGAGCCGCCTCGCTGCATTCTCCCAGTCCCTGCCCGGCGGACGTGCGGGAAAGTCCCGCCGCGGCGCAGATCATGCCGGCGTGCACCTCATTTACCGCCTCGAATTTCTCTCCGGAATAAATGCGCAGCTGGCTGACCTTCTCGCCGTTTACCAGATCCCGTACCCGCAGGACGCCGCCGGTGATCTTCATGTGGGTCAGACGGTTTCCCTGGCTGTCCCGGGTGATTTTGAACACGCGGGCGCCAAATTCGCCGGCCCGGGGCGGCGGGGCTGTCCATTCCTCCAGTCCCTGCAGAAGCTCCTCCACCCCGTTTAAGCGCAGCGCCGAGCCAAAAAGCAGGGAAACAGCTTCCGGGACACAATCAGTTCCCGGATGACGCCGTTTCCGACGGCTCCCGTCTCCAGATATTCCTCCAGCGCCGCTTCACTGCAAACGGCCGTTTCCTCAAAAAAGCTCTCTGTCCCCGCATTCCCGAAATCGACGCAGCTTCCGTCCAGGTGGTTTTTCAGCTCCTCCATCAGCGCGTCCTTCCGCTCCCCGGCCAGATCCATTTTATTTATAAAAATAAATACGGGGATTTCGTAGCGGGCCAGCAGACGCCAGAGCGTGCGCGTGTGCCCCTGCACGCCGTCGGTGCCGCTGATAACCAGAAGCGCGTAATCCAGCACCTGCAGCGTCCGCTCCATTTCCGCTGAGAAATCCACATGCCCCGGCGTATCCAGGAGCGAGACGTTTATATGATTCCAGGCCAGCTCTGCCTGCTTGGAGAAGATGGTGATGCCCCTCTTTTTTTCCAGCTCATAGGTATCCAGGTAGGCGTCGCCCCGGTCCACCCGCCCCAGCCTGCGGATGCGCCCGCTGGTGTAGAGCAGCGCCTCGGACAGCGTCGTTTTGCCTGCGTCCACATGGGCCAACAGACCCGTACAAATATGTTTTTTTACTTTTTCAGGCTTCTGTTCGCCCATAAAAGGCGCCTCCCTTCGTGATTGCATAATATTGAATTATACCACAAAAGGAGGCGATAGTCGAGATACCATACTGGAATAAGCTATGGCACCATACTGGAATAAGCTATGGCTCATTACTCAATTTTTCATAGGTAGCTTCGGATAGATATGCATACTAAATTCCCCATCTGGAGTACGGTACATTGTAATCTTTTCCATTACAATCTTCCATAAGCTATTCTTTTCTGGGACTGACAATCGAGAATAACTGTCTAAAATCCGTTGAGTAGTAGGAATAATTTCTGCTTCTGCATTTTTTATATCTGACTGGGATGATTGCTTCTTCAGCAGATCAGCTTCTGATGCCTGTAACTTACGCATCTCTCTGGTCAAAGTATCATTGCGCTTGGTAAACATTTCGACTGTATAGACACCTTTCTCCAGATATTCGCAAATTTTATCTTGTTGAAGCTGAGTCTCTGCAAGTTGCTCACGAACCACCTTCAATGCAGTCTCTACCGGATCAACTTGAATCGTTTTTTCAGTTTCTATATTCACTGTATACTCTGCCAGCCACTCTTTCATTGCTTTGAGAATAGATTCCTCTGCAAAATCACATTTTATTGCTCGACAGTCACATCCCCTTGTAGGCAACGATACCATGGAGATGTTTTCTGTTTTTTGATGGAACATTGCGATTCATTACAGCTCCACATTTCTCACAAAATAAAATTGTTGCAAATGGATTTGTTAGCTGTCTATATGAATTGACAGACGAATGGTTTCTCTCTTGTTGTTTAGATTTAACCATATCCCACTGCTCCTGGGAGATAATTGGCTCATGTAATCCTTCATATAATTCATAGTCTTTGCTTACCACTCTCTTTTTGGCAAGCATCCCGTCTTTTACAATTCTTTTTGTCGGTTCATGCTTCCAACGAATCATTCCTAAATAAACTTCATTGTTTAGGATATTCGTGATTGAGGTTTGCCCCCATGTGCCTGTCTGAGACGGAATGTGCATTTCATTTAATTGATACGCTATGGTATTATATCCAATGCCTTGTTTCCCATACATATCAAAAATCATTTGCACGATTTTGGCTTCACTTGATTCTATTTTTAAGCTATTACCCTTTACACCTGCCAATTTGTATATCCGGTATCCATAAGGGGCTACTGAACCAAGAAATTTACCCTCAGAAGCTGATTGATTCCTTCCGCGAACCAAACGCTTTGTGATAGTTTTCAATTCGTACCGGCTGAACATAAACTTCATATCTGTAAACTGTTCATCCGATTCATTCTGAAGATCATAAATCTTGGATGGTGTGATAATTTTACAATTATTTGTTTGAAGCACCTGCATAATATAGCCGGATTCCAAAGATGACCCTCTGGAAAGACGCTCAATATCAATACAAATAACTCCTGCATACATCCCGGTATTGACCAGTTCCAGTAAACGAAGCATCTTCGGTCGGGATGACAGGGACTCTCCCGAAACCACTTCTTCCAAAACTTCAACAACATTTAATCGTCTTTCCTTACAAAAAGATTCTAAAATACGCCGATGTCTGTTCAAAGTTTCTTCGACAGAAACTTCGTCAAAATCTGTATCCATTCTGGATTTTCTCAAATACATCAAATACCGTTCCATTATCACACCTCCTTCCCGTCGGTTATTCTGTTACCATTTTACTCAACACTTTTCCTTTTCGCAAAGATACGGATTACTGTTGCCACATCCTTGCTTATGGGGAAGAAGCCTGCTATGCTTTAAGGTTCGCTTAACTCCTCTGTTTTCGTACTGCGATAGGAATTAGAAATAAGCTCACCTATCTTCAATAAAATTTGTGAGATTTCGGCTGCTTCAATATCAGTACAATAATCGTCATGGATACAGATAACAGCATCTTTCTCACTTACGGCTGTCATAATCATATATCCTCCATGTATATCCAAAAAACAGCCATACTGGTTGATGAGGTGCTATTTATACACACTCTTTCCCAATATGGCTGTTGACTGATTTACTTATGTTACTCGTCACATTTGCCACGCAACCCTGACGATGGGAACATAGCAGGTCTCCGCTGGCGCGGTTGTCATAACTCCGCAGCGTCGTTTTACTCGTGCGCCGCAGGGTTCCCCCCAAGTCTTTAGGAGGCCGTGAGGAAGTATCTTTAAGCCCCCGTGCAGTCCTCGCGCCGGATCTGCCACCATCCGTTTTGTGAAATCGTAGATCGCTCCGAAGCAGCTTTGTTCATCACCTCCCTGGCTGCTCCATCTTCGCGGCGTTCCACACTCGCTCGTACACGGGTTATGTACCTGTTATGCTGTCTATGAAATTGTCAAAGTGCTGTTGAAGGGGGAAAACTTGTCCTTCTTATTAACTCTGACAAAAAGAGCAAAAAACAGGCGCTTAAAACGAAACTTTATCAAAAATATTTTGCCAGCTGCTTCAGACCACGCCGGATGCTGTCCCTGACACGGCTTGGGTCTACACCCTCCGCTACTGCTATCTCGCTCACACGCATCCCCAGGTAATACCGGGCATAGATCCGCTTAGCCTGCTTTTCCGGCAGAGCCATTACTGCGGTGTAGAGTTGTTCCCGCAATTGCTTTTCCTCCAGGATCATTTCCGGCATCTGGGGCTTCATCAGGACCGCATTTTCAATGCCGTTGTCGTTGTCCAGAGAATAGTACGCCTTATAACGATACATCTTCCGGTCATAGGCAGCTTCTGCACGCTCAGCGGCACGGATCGCCTCCAGCACATCTTCGGTTACTCCTACAAAGTGGTCATTTTTGTAAACATCGGGATATAAATCCCTAAGATTGACTTTCTTCATTGTGTACCTCCATTTCGATTCACGGGTGGTTGACGGGTGAACCGAACGGAGGCGGGGATCGGCAGCGATATACTTCGGGAGCTTTCCCGAAAAATCGACAATAAAAAGCGCCAGCTTCTCGCAATAGGAAACTGGCGCAACAAGTAAACCCATAATTATATCGATTTATACCGAATGATAATACCGATATTGTAGTATAATGCCTCGGTGGAGGGAAGATTCTTTTTTAACTGATATAATTTATGGTTATTGTAATCCACTGATGCAAACATGACGGCATTCTCCTTATATGCCGCTCCTGCTGATTACATAAGGGTTATCGCGTTTCTATTTTAACCAAAGAAATAGCGGCTCTGAATTTCTCAAAGCCGCTTTAGAATACTACATTTTCATGCCATCTATCTTTCGACGGCTTTTTACCAACATATCAAGATGTGGTTACTTTTTAATGCAGATTACTTTTATCCAATAAAAATTACAATGCCTCCAATTTTGCAAGTAGATAGTTTAAGGAACTATCATAAAAACAAAATCATCAATCAAACCGGCATTTTTTGTTTCTACGACCTGACTGCATACAGTAGACTGTTCCGGCCTGACCAGAAGAAGAATCTTTATATCCTGCCTCTCCTGCCGAATGGATTGGCAGATTTTAACTGACTGCCCCATATCTTCCTGATCCACAATATCCAATATCACCACATCGGTATGGAAAATATTAACTCCCACAATAGCCTGTGAATAATGGAGCTGTGTTGCCCACAGAAAGTCAAATTCCAGTTTTGATTGAATGGCCGTCGATAGTCCCTGCCCGAGCATCTTATTGGATGATATAAATAGAACTGTTTTCATGAGCGGCCCTCTCTAATCAATTCATACAACACATACAAATAGTTTTCTGTTCGTCCCCAATGGAAATTCTATTCGCTATGATCCAAATCCTCCGCAGTTTCTCTGCCCGGCTTACGCCCAAGGATCGGCGGACTTGGGCGTGCGGACGCCAGTGAGCAGATATTGCTCCCAAAGGAACCATTTCCCATCTCTGCCTCGCTGGCGGAGTTTGATGGGGCGAGGGCTGTCTGCACCACCGCAGGGGATGAACAGTTTCATATAGCCCTGCTCCTCACCAGAAACATGGTTGCTTTCCACCCGGATGGTATAGGGCTGGGTGGGTGTGTAATTGTTGTCGGGGGTAGAACCGGCAAAGTAGGTGAAGGGAAGATAGGTCTTTCCATCACGGAAGCGGTCGTTTAAGAAGGAGATCTCCTGTCCGTTCAAAGGACGGGACCCCCGCAGCCAATTCAGCATATCCGTGCCGATCTGCCGGTCAGCGGCATAGGCGCACAGGGCCAGCACGGTCAGCGCCGCCGTCTGAAAGGGGGTGTCAAGGGCCGCCTCCGAGAGAGCCTGCATCTGGGCAAGGCTCTCAGGGAGGGCCGTGAAGGTAAAGGTTTCCCGCTTGTTTCCAATGGCTGTGGCTGCCGTCGCCACGGCATCCACGGCGGACTGCTTTAGCCTGTCAAAAATACTCATACAAATACTCCTTTCACGCCTGTCTCACACTCGTGCGCCTGATGTTCTCTCAGCCATAGGCGCGTATCAGATCCATACAGGTCATGCCCTCGCCAAAAAGGGCGGACACACACCGGTTTCAGGATCCTGCTGGATATGGAGAGATTCGCCGGAGGGGTCGATCAGCACCGGGAAGCTGCCGCTCATACGGTGCCCGCGCCGTCCGAGAGATCCAGATACAGGCAGTCGCCCTCCATACGCCAGATGCCGGAATACGAGTACGCATACTCCTGCCCATCCTCCGGCTGATGGTAGAGATCGATGCGCCCGGAGTAGTCCGGGTCGCTGTCGCCCCAGCCGAACTCAATGTACCAGTGCTCGCAGGTCCAATTTGTGTAAGCCAGCCCCCAGTCTGTGGGCGGTAGCCACCAGTCGTCCCCGGACGGCTCCCCAGTCCTCGGGGTAGTCCAGCCCGGTCACATAGCCCCAGATGCCGAAATCCATCAGCATGGGGATATAGTCCTCCCCGGTGGGCACGATGGGAATGCCGTATTCATCGGTCAGAGGGATCCACTTCACCTCCACGCCATCGTTTGTCACAAGGACGATCTCCGTGTCCGGTTCATCCCGCCATTGCTCATAATTTACGAATATCAGTACAGGCTGGGCACACTCTTCCCGGTAGAGCACCTCACCCGGTACAGGCCAAACGCCGTTACCGAGAGATTCCCATGTGACATGGTTCACGGCAAGGCTGGTATTCTCATCCCGGGGAACGATGCAGAATAAATCCCCCCAACCTGCGCCGAGGATACGTTCGGCCGGTATATGCAGCAGAAACGGCATCGCCTCGACCAATCCGGCACAATTCTCCACCAGCCAGTCCGACAGCGGGGTGGAGTCCCCCTGCTTCCTGTATCCCAGATAGGCGACCGCGCCGGCGTACCGGTCATCGTATGCCATGACGTCATACAACAGGTTCAGGGACTCCTCCGCCAATTCCGCCTCCGCTATTTCTTCCCCGCTGCCGGAGAACACACCCACCCCGGAATCTTTTTCTCCCTTGCTGCCGGAAAGGGTGCCCATCGCACCGTCCGTTTCCGTTTCAACGGGCGGTGTGTCTTTTCCTCCGCAGGCGGACAGGCCAAGGGCCAGTACCATGCACAAAATCGCCGGGAGAAAGCGGCGCCGGAGCAAATTCTTCATCATCCGGCCTCCTTCTCAGAATTTCCCGCTGCGGCCGCTGCCGCCGCCCCCGCTTTCGCTGTAGGTGCTGCCGCCGCTGCCGCCCGAGCTCTCTTTCTGGATCTTGGTGCGTGTTTCGGTGGTATGGGTGTACCGGTCGTACTGCTTTGTCAGGTGTAAGCCGCCAGCGGTGAGGTACGCATCGGCTTCCGCCTTTTGATGGACGGACTTCATCTTACGCAGCAGCCATAGGCAAACCGTCCCTGCGGCCAGACAAGAGCATCCTGCTGAAATGACGAACCAGATCCAGTAAGGACGGCGCACCGGCTTGCCGGCGTCGGCCTTCGTCAGATATTCCTCACAGGCGTCCAAGTAATTGGAAATGCCGCCATACCAGTCGTTTTCCCCAAAATCGCCCAGGAATTGCTCCTCCAGCTTCTCCTGCCCATATTCATCAAAGGCATACTCGGCGTACTCGCCGTAGACGAACATGGCGTAGTCCCGCTCGGCCATACTCAGGAGCACGATGATCCCATCCCGCCCGCTGCCCATACCGAGCTCACTGCGTGATAGAGCTGATAGGTGACCTCAAAGACACTGCCGTTTCCGTATTCCGTGTAATCATCCACAAGAGCAAAATAAACGCCGCAATCCTGCTTTTGGGAAATAGCTTCGGCCCGAGCTCCAGCTTTTCCCACTTCTCATAGGGAAGAAGGTCTGCAGCATCAAATACATACTGCATCGTGACGCTGCCCTGCACCGGTTCTTCCACACCGGCATCCTCGCCGGAGCCGGCCGGCGGGCAATTTGTGCGGATGTACTCCTCCGCCGTTTCTGCCATGCGTCCACTGCCTGGGTCAGCGCCACGGCGCTCATGGTCATGTCCTCACCGTTCCATGCCCGCGCCGCCATATAGGGCTGTACCGCATCGTAGACGGCGTCGGACAATTCCTGGCCGCTGCCCCGCTCATCGCTCAGTCTGGTGTAGACACACCAGTCATTTTCGTCAACCATCCTGTAGGTATCCCCATCCTGCGGTTCCAGCAGAATGGTCAGCGTTACACCCTCCTTGTGCTCGCCATAGCCATAATCATATTCCTCATAGATCCCCGCGGCGGCGTCGCCAAGTCCGTCATAGCTGTTTTGGGTCAATACATCCACCCGCAGATCAAGGCCCAGCGTCTGGGAGAGCTGGGGGAGGGCCTGTTCTCCTTGCATGGTCAGCTCCTGCGATCCCAAGGATTCCGTTTCGTCATAGATCACGCCGTACTCCATTGCCGCCATTGCGGGAGAGCAGAGGGACAGCGCCAACAGGAACGCCAGCGCGAGAGCAGTATATGCTTTCTTCATATCCGGTCCGCCTCCTTTCTCACGGCAATAGGACCAGCGCCGAACTGATCACAGATAGGGGGACGGCGATGGCGGCAAACAGCCCCCAGAACTTCCCCCAGCTGACCGGCAGGTCGCCCACCAGCTTTCCGGTCTGTCCATTCATGGCAAAGAGGAAGTCCTTCCCATGCCACTTGGTATTCAGCATCCAGACTGGCATCAGGGCGTAATGCACCTTGCCCCTGCGCAGGTGAACGCTGCTTTCTCTGAGAACGCAGAGGTCATAACGCTTCACTGTGCCGCGCAGCGCGGAGGCAAGGGTTCCCTCACAGCGCTGATCCGCCCGCTGCCGGCTCTGTTCCACCGTCACATCGAACTTATCGGCCAGGAAGCCGGGGAGATACGCGGTGGAAAAGGGCTTCAGCTCCTTGTAGTCATAGGGTTCAATGGAGTCCATGTGGCCGTCCGGCATCTTGCTGGAGGCGTCCACCGGCACCTTCTCAAAGGTGACGGCTCCGGCCCGGTAGACATCGTAGTGTTTCGTCTCCGTGATCTCGTAGTCGCCGGAGCGGTATGTACGGGAGCGGGCAGCCTCATAATGGGCGTCGCCCTCCGCCTCGCCGTCGAACATCCAGAAGGGAACATAGATCCCCCGGATCTCCTGCACATGATTTTCACCGGTAAAGCTTTTCGGCAGGAAAAACTTCCCTTTGTAGTGGGACTTGAGGGCCTTTACCGCATCCTCCTTGCTCAGCTTGAACGGAACGATGAAATCCGGCCGCAGTGCCCCGGAGAACTGGCCCGGCACCACGGTGGGGTTCCCGCAATAGGGGCAGGAGGTCGCCGCCGTACTCTCCTCGTAGATGAGCTCCGCGCCGCAGCTGGGGCAGCCGTAAGCCCGCATACCGTCGCCCTCAGCCCCCCAATCCTCGCAAAAGTCAGAGGTGTCCCATGCGCCTCCATCCGCGGCTGGCGCGCCCTGCCCGGCGCCGCCTTCCTCCGTCGCCTGCTGGGCTTCTGCCGCCTTTTTTCTTTCTCTGCGTAGAGCGCCTCGATCTCCGCCACATCATAACTGGCGCCGCAGTATTCGCACTCCAACCGGCCGGATGCACCGGAGAAATGCAGCGGTCCCGTGCAGCTGGGGCATTGATAATTTGTTACCTGTGTTGGCATCTGAAATTCCTCCTTCCCATGCCGGCGCTGTAACGGTCTATACCGAAACAGGCCGTAATCCGCAGAAGATCAGCCGAGCGGGTCGGTGAGCAAGCTGTCCAGCGTCAGGACGCACAGCTGCGCGTCGTACTTCGGCATAAACGGCAGGCTGACTTCGTTCTCCCCAGCGCCGATCACCATCTCCTCGCCGCTGGGACTCATCAAAATCGGATAAGTCTCCGAGATATAATACGGGCCGTCTATGACGCCATAGTTATCACCGCCAACAAGGGACAGGCTGACGGTCACATAACTGGCCCATCCATGACGGATGTGGTCGTCCAGAAACCGCGCCACACCTCTTCCCACGTCGTTTTAGAAGGATCGGCACCCTCGTATTCCCAATACAGTTCGACCGTTCCTCCCATCTCATCCTCGGGAAAGAACCACAGGTAGTAATTTGCGATACGGTCCGTATCCCATGCCGCTGCCTGCGTTGTCCAGCTGCCGCCAAGCCCGGAGGCATAGACGCCGCTCCAGCCGTCTGCCAGCCACGGTGCAAGCTCGGAAGGAACGCCCTGCCAGCCGTATTCCGTAAAGTCGAAGGAGAGGTAGTCTCCGTTTTCCGAGAAACATGGCACGATGTGCCCCGTTGATGTATAGAGCTGCGGCTCCCACACGCAGCTGTTGCCTGCGTTGTCTACGATCTGGACCTGTATGTAGGACAGGTATGCGTATGCATCGTCCCCGCCGGCTGCAAAGATCAGCAGCGGATCTCCAACTTCAGACCGGTAGAGAACCTCGATGACCTCTTCAGTATCTGATTTCGAATCCCACCGCATGAGATTGACGGAAACTGTCGCATTTTCATCAATCGGCACAAGACAATACAGATAGTCATCGTTCCCGATGATATGCCCCGTATCGATTTCGGAAATAAAAGGGTATTTCTGCAGCGCCGCTTGGTCTGTTTCTGACAGCCAATCTCCATCAGACGCTTCTCCGGTATAGCCCAGGAAGGCCGCGCCGAACATGGTCTGCGGAAAAGCCATTCTCTCCCGCAGCCAAACAAGAGATTGTTCCGCTTCCGCGGAGAATCCGGTCGGTGTCGGCTGCATATCCGATCCCCCGACCCCCGGGCGCAGCTTTTCCGGCAGTTTTTGATCGGGCATACCAGACAGCGTCTCACCATCGGCGCTTCGATTTGGTTCGTCTGTTCCCGCTTGCTGTTTTTGCGCGCAAGCACAGAGAGACAGCACCAGAACCAGTATTAGAAAAATGCGATCACTCGTTTTGATGTCCTTTTCATAACTGCTCCTTTCAAACGTCACTGCTCCATACCATTGCGCAAACGGGAATCGCTCCGCCCCAAATGGGGCGGGAACGATCCCCATTCTGGTGTCATCCGATGCTGTCCGGCATAGGCTCCTCCGCATCGATCAGAGGCAGATACCAGCTGTCATAGAGATTGGGCAGATCCTCCTCGTCCACATCCACCCAATAGGTCCCCCACGGGCGCAGGTAGATATCATAGTGGAACGCATCTCCGCCGTTTTCGTAATCACCGTCAATGTGGATCATGTCCCATAGTCCACCAGTCCCGGGTCAACGATCCAGTCCCCGTGCTCCAGCGCAATATCCGTGAAGGCGCCGCCCTCGGATGTCATGGTGCCATATATGCTGGTCCCATCATCACTGAGGCTGACCGACGCGGAGACCATCGGTTCCGACTTCGTGTAGTCCTCATCCCAGAGGGTGACAGTGCCCCGTGCCGTCCCCGCCGATGTCAATGGCGCCGCAGATGTCCCACCAGGCGCCCTCCAGATCCTCGTAGTCGCCCGAGCAGCCGGTCATGATCCACCAGCCGTACCAGTCGCCGTTCCACCAGTCCAGCAGTATATCTCCGGTCCCAGTATCCTGACCCGTACCGCTTCACGCCGCTTCCCGGCTGAGTGTGGACGGATCGACGGTGATCTTACCGGTTTTGTCGCCGAACGCCTCCTCAAAGGTCACTTCGACCTTGCTGGTGGTATCCGCCAGCACAAAGGCGGTGCGGAGTTCAAGGGTTTCACCCGGCGCGACATCCGCAAATTGACTGTCGATCACCGTGTCGTAGGAGTCGCTGTTCGCAAAGACGGTGGCGATAGCCAATTCTGCGCCGTTCTGTATCGCTGTTTCAGAGATGGACCATACATAGGAGCCGCTGTCCTTGCTGTTGTTGGTAAAATCCAGCGTCAGGACCAGCGCGTCGTTTCCATCTGAGTCCTCCATGATGCTGGCCCCCTTGTAGAGCAGCGCATAGTCCCCGATCTGGAGCGAATTGGACTCTTTCGGGTCGTCCTTGCCGCAGGCGGCCAGACTGAGCAGCATCGCCGCCGCAAGCAGGACGCAGAATAACCTCGTGTGTTTCATGTCAGGCCCTCCTTAAAAGCCACTGAGTTTGAATGCAACCAGTTCCATTGCGGACTCGTCCGCTCTGTCTTCGGTCATAATGGCAAGGATGCTGCCGTCAGCCAGCTTCGCGCCGCCGCAGAACCAGGGATAGTCCGTGCCGAACAGGTCGCCGTCATCCGCCTCGCCGAGATAGGCGCCGTCCTTGGTCCAGAGCACCACCTCACGCATATTTCCGTCCAGGGCCAGATAGCCATTTGCGGTCTGCGTAATAAAGGTAATGCTTCCCAGGCCGCCTCCGTCGGAATCTGCCAAAGTCATTTGCAGCGCGCCATTGCTGTCATAGACAAACACCTTGTGACCGCTGCCGTCCACGGCAGACCCGCAGACATAGATGTGGCTGTCGTCGATCAGCAGATGACTGAGGATATCCACTTCCTGGAATACCATGGGCTCCGTCTTGAGGGCTCCGCCGGAGAGCGTGATCTTTTCACATTCCGGTCCGGAGAACCAGCTGACGCCCCAGGTCCCGGATGGGTGCATGGTGACGTGATCCGGGCCTCATAGGACGCCGTCTGTGCGCCGTCCTTCCAGCTGATCAGCGGCTCCATAAAATTCGCCAGCCAGAGGTCCCTGTGGTGTCGGCGGAAATATCCTCATATTCCGCGTCCAGCACAATATCCTCCGCAAATTTCAAAGAGGCGCCGTCGTAATCGAAGCGCTTCAATTCTCCGTCCACCAGAAGGTAAGCCTGATCTCCCGTGACAGCAGCCGCGTGATCGAAGGTCTCCTTTGTGATGATGCAGTCTGTAATAGGCAGCCACTGGCTGCTGAGCGTATACGTCCCCACCATGACGCTGCGGGGCTGGGCGGAAAACGGCTCACCCTCAGTACCAGGGGCCATCCTCGTTTCCGGTATCCTCCAGATGGATCGTCAGGCCGGAGAGCAGCTTGTCTACACGCTCATCCTCGTACTCGCCGATGATCTCCATAAATACGGTGGCTCCCGCGCCTCCACCCGGTTCATATACCGCAGGCAGGGGGATCCCCAATAGTTTCCTTCCTGTTTGAGGCAGTCGATGCCGCCGACTTCGGTCAGATCGTAGGCCTGATTGACTGCGTATTCGTACTCGTCAAATCCATAGCTGGTGAGATAATCACGGAAGGAATATGGCGTTTCAATGGAAACCCGGATTTCCGCATTAACGATGCTTTCATCTTCCCCTTCCTTTGGGATCGACAGAATAATCTTAGAAGACGTCTCATCATCGTAAAAATCATCTTCCTCATAGATCCAGCCGTCCGTCTCATCATAAGTAAGATCCCACAGTGCGGCATTTATCGTCGTTCCGGCCACTGTTTCAGCAGGAGGCGTTGTCTGCTCTGTTTCTTCCGGCGTCTGACTGGGTTCTGTGCTGTCCTTGCCGCAGCCAGTGAGGCTGAACGACAGCAGTGCAGCGAGGAGCAAGAACGATATCTTTAACTTGTTTTTCATGGTCATTCACCTCCCTATTTTATTCCTTATTTTTTATTGCTAAAAAATGGCATCAACAGTTCAGCCACCTTACTGATTGGCATAGTCTGTAATATCACCTTTCCCGGGCCTTTGACAACGGTATTAAAAATACCTTCTCCGCCCAGCAGCATATTTTTGGCGCCCTTAACAGTCACCACATCCATCGTGCAGCTCTCTTCCATTGCCGCTAAGTACCCTGTGCTGACCAGCAGTTCCTGACCGGCGCTCAGCTCATACTCTGTCGCATGTCCGTCAATCTCTATAAAGCAATACCATTTCCACTCAGCTTCTGCATGATGAAGCCTTCGCCGCCAAAGATACCAGAACCCAGCTTTTTCTGGAAATGCATGGATAGCTCCACACCATCTTCGGAAGCAAGAAATGCGCTTTTCTGCACGATCATAGAATGACCGGCACTGATATTCAGCGCTTTGATTGCCCCGGGAAAGCTGGATGCAAAAGCAATGGTTCCATCGCTTCCTTCTGCGGTGAACCGATTCTGAAACATAGAATCACCCGATACCAGACGGCCCAGCATTTTCTTCATCCCTCCGCCGGTAGTAGTCTCCATTTTCATATTCGGACTCATCCAGCTCATGCTCCCACTCTCCGTGATCATGGATTCTCCTGGAATAATTCACATACCACAACCGGTAAATTATCTCCTAAAATTTCGTACTTTTTCATAGTGCAACTCCTTTCGCTTTCATTACTTTCTAATTTTTCGTTCCTTTACAATTCTTAGAGTATTCCTTTTATCCATTGACAGCGCCACCGCAAAATTCGCAACAGCCGCTGGCGTCCGGTATTGTGGTCGCCCCGCAGTACGGACAAGTCACTGCTGTCTTGGGAGCTGCGGACGCAGCCACTTTCTCTCGTACCTGCTGTCGAACCTGAAGCAATGCATCCCGAATTTCCAATCCCATTTCCTCATATTGGCGATATTCCACACTGGAACGCACATCCTCTGCATTGGAGATAAGAGAACCGCTTCTCATGCCTACTGTTTTCCCCGGAGGCTGCCGCTAGGTAATCCCATACCGTTTGGTCCATCCAGCAGCGTTTCTGCATCATTGTCCACTGAGTCGCTGTTCAGTTGAAACGGATCTCGTTAAAATATGGATGATTGACGTTAATTACGATATAAAAATCATAGGAATAGGCATACCGTTTGGGATTAAAGCTCTGACGATTTCCCTCAGCGTCCTTATATTCGATCTCAGTTTTTCGCTCGTCGATATCCAGCTTACAGCCAGTCACATCAGAAAAAGACAAGACATCCGGATTGGCCTCCGACAGATTTCTAGCAGGGGTGACCATAAACAAACCTGCATCCTCATCCAGAAGCACTTTCATGCGTTCGCCCAGCGTACGCGTAGTGCGAAAAGAGGACACCCTGGCTTGATTGGCTTCCCTGTAAGACAACTGCTTCTGAATCTCTTCCACTGTACTCTGGCGGCGATCACCAAACCAGGGTGAAAGCTTTGCAGCGCATTCCTTACATAGATTTCCATCCTCCAGCTTACGGTTGCCAAGTAGCCCGATCTCGCCGCCACAAATCGAACATTCTTTTTTATCAAATATCTTTCCAAAGAGTCCCATTATCTGTACTCCTTTCTGAACCCGCTTATACAGCACCCTTCATCTGCATCGCACCGTATACATACAATCCTGGCAGCAGCAAATTAAGCACCAGACTGGTGATACTGAACTCTCCTCCGCCAACAATACCAATGACGATAGAGATAATTGTTAAGATTGCAATGATAATACCCCATTTGATGCAGGAAGCTGCTTTCTGAGGAGCGTTACAAGCTCCGATGCCCTTGATGCCTGCAATGAACTGAATCACAGAAGCCACCGTCACAAGAATGGAACTAGCATAGAGCAGCCCAGTACCCTCTGCACTCCCCGATAATGCCGCCAGAGCGCTGACACCAAGAATGGCGATAACACCTGCGATAGCAGCAATGATTCCGCCGATAATCATGAGAATGGATGTAATTTTCAAAATCTTTTGACCTTTCATGTAAATATCCTCCTATGTTATGTTATTATTGTTCGTTTTTGCGCTATTCCTGTTCTTCCAGCAACCGCAGTGCCATTTCTGTAAGATAAGCCCGGATCTGCTTCGCTGTTTCCTGATCCAATTTCTTCTGCTGCTGTTTGCCATCAGAGTAATAAAGGGTGCAGGCCGGCTTTTCCGTTCTGCCGTCCAACTGTTCTTCCAGATCGATCTCCTCCACAAATGCAGCGAAGGCATCCCACTCCTCATCCGGCACAGCCCAGTCTCTCCAGATCTCCTGTTGTTGGCCGGGCGGGGTAAATCTGGCCCGGAGGATATATGGGGCATCCTCTCCGTACACGTCGGACGAACCCTGGTCGAATTGGAACGAATAATCTTTGGAGAAGATAGTTCCGGACTGCCCATATAGAAACCACTGAGTTCTGGCGGGGCATATCGGGGAATCTCACGCCCGATGGGGTCAGCCAGCTCCTCCAACAGAGCGATTAGTGTCTGAATACGGCGGTCGTTTGGTGGATAATAATGGATATACTGTGCTCCGTTTTCTGTGCTCCAGGTCAGGATCAGGCTGGTGGAGTCTCCACCATCCATGACTTCGATTCCCGGCGGCAGTTTCACCTCACGCCGGTTTTCCGGGATAGGCTCCATCAGCGGGTAGAGCTCCAGAATAATCTCCTCCACATCCGACCACTGCACTGCGGTAATGGGGACATTTTCTTTGGTGGATGGCTGATACCAGTCCTCATCCTCCTCCGTATCCGAATCAAGAGCCGGATAATAGCTCGCTTCTAAAATGGCCTCCGGCGAAAGCGTGATTGCAAAATCCGCTCTGGCAATCATGCCGCTGGAGTAGTTGTACGTGACACCGGACAATATGCCGGGCGGCACGGCTGATTTCTTCTGTATCGGTGAATCACCTCCCTGATGACCTCTGAAACAATATCCCGCAGCCGCCAGGAGCAGGAACAGACCTGCAACAGAAAACACGGCGGCTTTTCTTCCCCGCGTCATTCCTGCACATCGCCATCGTCAAAGGGATCGCCGCACTCCGGGCAGAACTTGGGCGGATGAGCGGGATCATCCGGTTCCCAGCCGCATTTGTCGCATTTGTACTGGGGCACGCCGGCAGGCTTTTTCGCCCCGCACTCCGGGCAGAATTTCCCCTTGTTTACCGCGCCGCAGGAACAAATCCAGCCGTCCGAAGCAGGTTTGGGCTTGCCGCACTCCGGCAGAATTTTCCAATAATACCTCTTTGTCCGCAGGAGCAGATCCAGCCGCCGGAAGCAACAGACGCAGGAGCCTCAGAAGATGCAGGTTGAGCCTGTTGCTGTGCACCCATTTGATAGAGGTTCTGGGCATTCATGCCGCCCATCTGTCCGGCCATCCCCATTCCCATAAAAGCCATAGCAGGACCTGCGTTCGGGTTGCTGGCCGCAGACTGCATGGCGCTGGCCTGTGCGCCCACCAGATGAGCCGCTGCCCGGGTAGGATCCATAAAGGCCGCATTACGCTGCATATCCTTAATCATCTGCTCGTCTTCCTCGTTGGCCTTGACACTGGAAACACCGAAGGACACAATCTCCATGCCTCGCAGGTCACGCCATCTGGATGAAAGCTGTTCGTTCAGAGCCTCGGCCAGTTCCAGCGTATGGCCGGGGAGGGCAGAGTATCGGATGCCCATTTCCGAGATCTTAGCGAAAGCAGGTTGAAGAGCTGTCAAAAGTTCCGTCTTCATCTGCCCGGCGAGCTGCTCCGTTCTATAATCCTCGCTGATATTGCCGCAGACATTCGTATAGAACAACAGAGGGTTTTTCAGGCTGATACTGTACTCACCGAAACAGCGGATAGCAATATCCATGTCAATACCTGCCCGCTGATCCACCACCCGGAAGGGAACGGGGCTTGGGGTTCCATACTTGTTTCCGGTAATCTCCTTGGTGTTAAAATAGTAGACACGCTGATCCTTGGGGCTTCGCCGCCGAAGGTAAATCGCTTTCCGATATTCTGGAACACGCCCTTGATGGATTCCCCCAAATTACCTGAGAATATGCTGGCTCTGTAGACATATCGTAAGTATATTCTCCCGGCTCAGCGCAAACATCCACCACTTTACCCTGCTCTACAATGAGCATACATTGGCCGTCTGCCACGGCAATGACAGAGCCGTTGGTAATGATGTTATCATCCCCCTTGGTGTTGCTGGAACGACCCGTAACCTTCTTTTTCCCTTTTACTGCCAGTACATCGGCAGGGATCGCTTCACAATAGAAGTATTCCTTCCACTGCTCAGCCATAATGCCGCCGGCAGCTCCAAATGCAGCTTTGATCAGTCCCATAATATAATCTCCTCTCTTTTAATACTAATTTTATGGTGTCAGGAATATCCAGTCGCCGTTCAGGTAAATGTCTGTGTCGGCGATCGGCCAAAGATACCAAAAATCATCCCATGGTCGTTTTACGTGCAGACAGATGTTCGGTACGC
Organism: Clostridia bacterium UC5.1-2E3; assembly: GCA_001304875.1. Taxonomy (GTDB): domain Bacteria; phylum Bacillota; class Clostridia; order Lachnospirales; family Lachnospiraceae; genus Ventrisoma; species Ventrisoma faecale. The sequence goes on along the minus strand of BBZO01000010.1, from coordinate 29,263 downwards.
CTTCTGGAATCGTCAAAGAAAACCACTTAGGTTCATTGATCTTGATTGTTTCATCGTACAATATTTCATCTGTCACCCATTCCAGAAGCTTCCGTTGTCAGCCCAAACTGGTTCGCCAGTACAAAATCGGATCTGCGTCTCGTACCAGCATCCCACCAGCAACAGCTTGTCCAGTCCTTCTTGCTCCAGTTTTGTGACAGGCAGAGCCTCCAGCCCCGTATATACGTCATCAGGCGGGCTGGACCAGTAGAAAATCAGGCTATCTTCCGGTTCGTCATACAATGCCTCTTGCACCGAATCCGGCAGAATGGATTCGGTTCTCTTATAAATCGCAGTGCGAATCTCCGAAGCTCCGTCTGTCTTGTAGTGTTCCTGCAAATACAGCGTATCTGAATCAGACAAAGCCAGAAAGAGCTCTGCGCCTGTATTTTCATTAAACAGCCGAATACTCCAAATTTCATTGGAAAACCCATGAAATAACGGTTTATCCAGGAGTTCTATTCGAAGTTCTAATTCCTGTCTGTATATCGGTTCTTCCGTATCCAAAAATCCGCAAAATAGTAATCTGCTCTCAGCTCATGCCCACCTATCTCATCGCTCCATCTAGCTTCAAAAAACAATATGGAGGCAATGCCATCTTCTCGTGCGCTGTGCTCCCTGCCTTCCACCACACTCTTGGCCATCTTCCATGTTCCATGCAGATTTGCGATGCATAACTCTCCTCCAGGTCCTGGCCGCTCCGCTTTTTCAAAATAGAACCGATCTCCATAAACAGATTCCAATATGATACACTCATCTTCAATGCGGCCATTCATCTCATTGCTATCACCGTCATCCACACTTGCCAGTCTCAGGGTGTTATCCACTCCCAGCCACCAGGTTGCATCTCCCAGATAATCTTGAAAGCTGTCTCCCAATACTTCGCGAAATTGTGCCGTACCATCCTCGTTAAGGAAAAGATCGGCCCACCACCTTTCCGTAGGCATTTGACTTACCTCAGTGCGGTCAAAGGCTTCGTTATAGGACTCGTGCTTTACAGCTGTCCAGTAAGTGCCGCCCAACGAGCTGTCTGGTCTATCGGGAGATGGAACTGTAGGTTGTTCATTAAAAGCTGTTTTGCTGTTGGACACATCTAGTGTAGACTGCTCGCTTTTCCCATCCCCCGTATTATCGCTGCAAGCCGTAAGACATAATGTAAGCAGTAGGATCAATAACCCCTTTATCAAATTTTTATTTGTTTTACTTCTACGCCAATAGCTTCTCTGCCTCATGTTTGAATTCACCTCACCTCGTATTATCGTTCTTAATCTTCCGTCATAATGATCGCAAGCTGGCAGCCAGATAGTCTAAGGACACATCATAAAACACAAAATCATCAATTTCGCCCTTTCTCTTTGCCTGAATGGCACTGCTGACAGCATCTATCTGCCTCTCTGAGCACATCAGCATAAGACGGCAATGAGGTGTAACTTTCCGCAGCCATGTACATAAATCCAAGCAAAAATCGATGCCATAGATATCATTCTCGGAAACTTCCAGCAATGCTCCGGAAGCCAAATGGGTACGAATGGCTGCATCCGCATTGGCATAGTCCGGCTCGTAGCACAGCTGGATATCGGGGACATCTCGCATTTTCGCCATCAACCCCTGTGCCAACGATGCCCGCTGCATGATTAAAAGCACTGTTTTCAGTCCATTCACCTCCCTCGCACCTTCCTTCATTACATTTTTATTGTAAAGCTTATTTCTAATCTGCGCCCTACCCGCAGTGGGTAGTTTTCTTAAATTTCCTATGACATAAAAAGTCCACCGGCTTTTGCCAGTGGACCAGAAATGTCTGTTTTCTTAATATAACGGATTGATCCAGCCGTTGGAAATCATGTAAAAGGCCAGATCGATTGCCTTGGAAAATCCGGTTTTTCCAAGCATATTTGTCTTGTGATACTTGACTGTATTTTCGCTGATATACAATTCCCGGGCAATCTCCTTGTTTGTCATATGCCTGCACATCAACCGGAGTATTTCCATTTCGCGGTCAGTCAGAGGAGCCTCTCCCTGAGGCATGGGGATCGTCTTTGGCTCAGGAAAACTGCTGCCTCCCTCCATCACCTTCCGGGCTACTTCCAGAAAATCATGCAGGCTTCGGCTCTTATAGATAAATCCATTGGCTCCGGCAGCCTTAGACCTTGGAATGTAAGTAATCTCATCAAAGGCAGTCATGACAATAATTTTAATCTCCGAATATGTTTTTCGGATCGCCTCCACTGCTTTCAATCCAGAAGCGCCGCCCTCGGTGCAGACATCCATCAATACCAGATCCGGATGCAGGTGCTTACAGAAATCAAGGGCATAATCAGCATTGGGAACTTCTCCTACCACGGAAAAATCTCCAGCAGCCACCAGCGCCGTTGTCAGCGATTCTCTCATAGATGCATGATCCTCCACGATCAGAACTTTAATCATTTTTCACAACCTCCTTCGGAACAGATAGTTCTATCCGAAATCTAGGGACAATATAGAGCTTCAATGTACCGCCAAGCCGCTGAATCCTCCGGCGCATCCCGCCAATACCACCGCCCTCACGAATCGGCCGACCGGGGGAATGCCGTTGTCCGTGACTGTCATACGCCAACAATCATTCTGAAAGAAGTGGAACTGAATACGAGTGGCATACCCGTGGCGAACAGCATTGGTGACACACTCTGACGCAATCTCCGCAAAGCTGTCTGCCACTGCCTGATCCTCCGGCAGTGCTCCCCGAATTTCCACATATACTTTCATACTCTGAAAAATTTCCTTCAGAAGATTCAGACGTTGAGCTGGATCCGGCGTCTGATCCTCACGGAGCGCTGTTGCAAGATTGTGGGCAAACTCCATTAAAAGGGTTTCATTTGGCTGCTGGTTGTCTCGAAGTGCCCGAAGCAGCAGGCTGATACGCTGCCCTAAAAGGTCATGAACCCTACCCTTGCTTCGGGCAATCTCCTCCGCTTCACAAATTGTCTGAAGATTCTCGATGGCGCTGCGAAGTTCCTGTCCGCGCTGTTCCAGCGCCTCGTTTTGCTGGGCAAGGAGAAGCACTGCATCCCACCGCTGCGTAACATCATTGGCAATTAACAAAACCGTTGTCCGACATCCCATGGAGATTTCATGAACAGAAAAACTCCAAACAGAGCGATCAGGAAGACGAAATACCTGCTGATTTCCCAAAGTCTCCCTTATGCAGTCTTTACACAGGGGGCCATCTTCCAAAAGCTTCTGAAAAACCCTTCCGTTTTGCAGAGAATGTCCCATCACCTGGCGAGCCAATCCATCCATCTGGCGATTACATAACAGAATATCCCCCTCCGGGCGAAAGAACAGCAGCCCGGTATGCAAAGTATCAATAGCCTCTTTCACAGATATAGAAGAAATCTGGTATAGAGCTCGTGTCGGCGCAGCAGGCAAATGTGTATACTACGAATCAGAAAGAACAACATACTTGCCAGAAAAAGAATGGATATGCAGCCCCTGTGATCTTCTCCGCTAAGGGGAGCAGAACCGCCGCTGCACCGACGGCAAAAAATGGCCAGCTAAGCTCCGTTCCCACAGCTGCGGTGGTTCCCAATACTGCTGCCAGTAAAAATACTGCCTGCCGTGCAAAATCGTAAGAGCTAGGTATCAAAAAGCCGCAGAACAGTCCATATTGCACTTGTGCCAGAAGCGCAGCAAACAGTAACAATACTGCTAGGATAACACACTCCATTCCATTTTCCACTCTGCGCACCCAGCCGGTCCGCAGGCGGCGGATACTGTAAGAAATCGCCCTGGTCTGCAGCACGATACACAGGGCAGTTACCATTACCAATGCAGTCACTCCCCAATTAGGATACCGGTAAAACTCAGACATGAACATCACCTCCCAACGGTACTGTCATACAAATCCCAACGGCATCGTCCAGGTCCTTGCAGATAATCTGTCCGCCCAACGCATCTGCTGCCGTCGTCAGTTCCTCTGAGAAATTCCATTGTCCGGGATCACTGCCCGGAAGAAAACGAAATACCAGATGGGCACCCTCTGATTCCAGATATCCCAACAGAGGGGAGGCATTCTCCCGCAACGCCCATGATATGGTTTCAAAGGCAAAGTCGTAGCAGAGCGCTGCACGGCGAACCTCCAATACACCGCTTTGTCCACAGCGGATCAGCATTTGGAGCCCAGCATAGCGAGCCAGTTCTGCCAGTTCGTCTAAATACATGCTCAGTTCGTCTCCAGACAATCCTTCCCCCTGGCGGGCCAGGAAAAACATGTTGCATCTGCGTTTGATATGGCATAGGCAAAGGGTAATGCAGGCAGTCCGTTCATGAGGATGTTCTGTTCCTGGGAAAGTCTCAATCAAATGTTCCAGTGTTCGGATACGGCGCTCCATATCACGATCCAGCTGTTCAAACAGGTTTTTGTTTGTTTCCACGGCCACCAATCGTTTTTTACCTCTTCTTCTTCTCGCAGCAACGTATTGGCCGCTTTCAAACGGGTTTGTACATCCTGGATGTCCCTCCTTAACCGGTTAATCTGAGAGAGGTTTTCCTGCCACACCGCCATACCACCATGGATAGGGACTGCATGAAGCTGGGTATCGTTGTCCCTCAGCAGCGGATGTTCCATATCCATATGCAGCCGTTTCCAGATGGAGTGGGAAACTGGGGGCGCACCTTTGGAGGATAAAACGGTGCGGCCATTCTCATCCAACAGGGTAAATCCAATGGGCGCAGCAGCGAACAAACGCTGATATTGAAGATTGACCGGAATCAAACCTGCGTAAAGTGCCGTCTCGAAAAACAGGGCAGACAGTACACAGATGTTGACTGTAAGGTCACTCTCCCAAGCCAGAGGCACTCGCTTGATGTAAGCAGCAATGTAAGCCAGAAGCCCCGCACAAAACAACAAAGGTAACATTCTTCCAATCCAGAAAGAGTTTCGTCGTCCCCTGCGAAGCAGCTTCCATACTGCGGCTGCCAGGAACAGGAGGGATGCAGTCATCACGATCCAATATCCCGGACCGTAGCAGTAATCATGAGACCAGTTTCCTTCCGGGTCGAAGCGAAATACCAGCTGATGGAAATCATTGGTCAGTACCAGCAGAACTGAAAAGGCATAGCAAGCCAATGGCGGCCATATAGGTACAGTAATCGTATTTCTCCCTCTTCATGATCCAAGAGAACAGTCAGATACAAAAGGATGATCGGCAAAGCCAGCTGAAAGATGTAATAACCATACCAGCACATCCGACACAGAAGCCTCTCCGATGTCAGCTGATACTTAAACAGGCGAAGCATCAGCCAGCACACCATCAACCACCCCATGGTGTCGACACCCCAACGAACATCACGGCGGATCATCCGGTGGGATACCGTCCCCTTCCACAACAGAATGGCAACGGCAATGAGCAGGACAGATAAGATATGTTCCCGGAGATCTGCTGTGGTGTAGCGCCGGGTATGAAGTACCTGCCTGCGCAAATCCCGACTGCTGTCTCCTGTAAGTTCCAGAAACCAGTCGTAATCATCCTCATTCAACAGGCGGACTGCCTGGTAATCCTCCGGGAAATACCGGGCTCTCTCTCCATTCGCCAGGGATAAACCCGCAGATAACAGGGCTTCATCCAGTCCGGATTCCAAAGTCAGAGGAACATCAGAGAGCAGTCCCATACGAAAGGCCAGCGTTCCTTCCACCGGCACGATGATTTCATAATTGGCACCATTTCGGTTCCACGCAGCAACCTCGTAGTCCAGGCAAAGCAGAATAGGGGCATCCGGTGCATCCAACTTAAATTTCCCATTCTGACTGAGATGTTCCAACAACTCCAAGGCATCCCGCTTTGAGGTTCTTCTGGATTCAGTCCGTAAGACAGTGCCCCCAAGGCCAGCATATTGCGAATCACGGTTGTACCGCTTATAGCGACAGGATCTGGGCTCTTCCAAAGGCTATTCCAGCCGGTAATGACCGCATCCGTCCGGGTGCGATCCACTGCCAGTACCACAGCAGTTGAAACATGAGGATACCAATACCGTCCAACACCCCGTTCTATGGCGGGGATAGCCTGCACATCGAAGCAGGCCACGACGTTGCCACGGCTTACCTCTGCATAGAGGGTGTCCTCCTGCGTCTGAAGTAAGTAGTCAGGAAGAAAAGGCGAGAGAACTGCGCTATATACGCCAGTTCCCTCCGCTCCGGAAATCAAACTGCTCCCGGAGGTCGATGCACTGCATCCTGTAACCAGCAAACACAGAAGAAGGATTAGAAGCCATCGAAGTTTCATAGCGCCACCGGCTCTCCACACTCTTTCATCCGTCCAGCACATTCCCGACACAGATCCATTTCATCGCAGATAAGGAAGCAGGAATCGCAGACCAAACGTCGGCAAATGGGACATTGGCTGAATCTCTCTCTGGCCTCTTGTCCTGCGGCTCGTCTGGCCCGCTGTTTCTCGCGTTGGTAAATGGCATCATAGAGTTCCTTTTTCTCTCGATTCTCCTTCGCCTGTGATACTTTAGAAAAAGGTATACTGCTACTGTACCAAAATTCACCGCATACCTCACAACGAATAGAAAAGCAGAAATACTCAGGGGTGGATTGATCTTCCAGATGACTACACAACAAATCGAACATATCACATACCTCCTCTCATCTATACTTCTGTTATAACAGTAACAGAGGCTGGCGTATATGGTCTGCCGGATACTTTTCCCGCCTCTTTTTAAAAGGTATCTATTGGATAATAGAGAAAACGCACAAAACCATCCTTTCGGTTTTGTGCGTTTTGCTATATAGAAATCATTTTAGAAAAGTTCCTGAAGCCTTCCGCAGCGGCGGAGCAGATCGATGTAGAGCATCAGCTCATCCCGGGAGGCCACCCCCAGTTTCTCGTAGATGCTCCGGTTGTGCTTGCGGACCGTACTCATGCTGATAAAGGCCAGGTCCGGGATGTCCGCGATCTCGTGCCCGTCGATGTAGTAGCGCAGGATATTCCGCTCCGCCTCGGTCAGCAGATCCTTCCGCTCCACAAACTGGTCGAACAGTTCCGCAATGTTGGGAGGAAGCTCTCCCTGCTCCAGCCGCTGATTCCACGCCCGGGCATTGAGGAACTCCGCCAGCTCATCCAGCTCCGAGATGCCCGAGGACATCCCCTGTTCCGGCCCCTCCGCCTGCTGGAACCGTTTCAGACTGTCGGTGATGGGCCGGACAAATCGCCGGGACAGGAAGAAGGACAGAGTCAATAATGTCAGAAGCAATCCAAAAGCTGCAATGATCCAGGTCTGCTGGACACCGGCTGTGTAGGCGGCATAGCTCTCCTGGGGAATCAGGATGGCGACGGCCCAAACGGTATCCTCTATTTCCCCTTTAGAGACAGGTAAAGTTTGGTGCAGACCGATATAACGTTCGGTTCCTGTGTCGTATTCGTTATAGTATCGCCCCTGATGGATGGCCAGAGTCTCCTGACCGTCCAGGTAGGTGCCGTTGACGCTGCCCACCAATCCATCCGGCAGCAGCAGACGGCTGTCCTGGACCGGAGCCAGCACGGTGACGGCGGAGCCGAACTTTCCCTCCAGGGTGGGATAGGAAAACTGGAAATACAGGGCGCTGAGCTCTACCCCGCACACGCCGTACACCGTTCCGTCGCTCCCCACAATGGGGACACACAGCAGCATAGCGGATTCCCAGGTATCCTTTAGATCGATCCGGCGGGACCAGAAGTAGCGGTCGGCAGGCCGGCTCAGCGGCGCATCCATCAGCTCCCGGCAGCCCGGGATCTGATCGGTGTCAAATTCCAGATTCCATCGATTGTGCAACTCCAGATCCTTTTGCCGGGCAATATCCGGAATGCCGCGGAAGTAGACCACGGTAGGGGCTACCGGATTACTGGCGCTGAGGTTGGTGTAACGCAGGTAGAGCCCGCTTCTGGAGTGATCTGCCACCTCCAGGGTGGTATTGGCCGTGGCATTCAAAATTACATAAGCTCCGTTGCAGTTGGCGGTCTGGAGGGTGGTATTGACCAGCGGGTACATGATCTGCTGCAGTTTCAGCAGCCGCTCCGGATCATCGTTGACCTCCTGCAGCGAAATGCCCTCCTGTACCAGCGCCCCCTCGATCTCCCGGCTGAGCTCCTTGGAGAGATTTAGGCTCTGGGCGGTCAGATGGTCCAGTTGGCTGGCCAGCGTATCTCCTGTGTTGCTCAGGTGGAGCTCCATTACCTCATGGAACTGCTCATCATCCCGGGAGAAGGCCCCAGCGATGGACAGCAGAAGGATCACCGCCGCGAAGACCACCAGGATCATGGACACCCAGTAGAGCATCAGCTTTCGCTGCATCCCTACGCTCTGCTTTTTGGCAAAGGCGTTCAACGCCCGGAGTTCTTTCAGTCTGTTGCGCACGGTGGTTCCTCCTCTCTTACAGGTTATCGCTCCATGATCTCCCGGAAGGACTGGAGCCGGTCCGCACTGATCTGCTCCAGCCCGGTCTCTCCGGCCTCCAGATAATCCCGGCGGCCCAGGGCCAGCTGGGCCCGCACATGGTCCTCCAGCGTGGTTTCCAGGCTCAGGTAGCTCTCCAACTGGGGCGGCACATAGAATTTATAGTTTTGCTGGGTATCCAGATAGGCCTGATAGAGAGAGGCATATTTGGCGCTCTCCAGCCTTCAATGGCCTTTGGCAGCTCCGTTTCAAATGCAGCCTGGGTCACCGGCATGTAGCCTGTCCGGGTCACAAACTCCACATTGTGCTCCGGCTCGGTGAGCCATTTGAGGAAGGTCACCGCGGCCCGCTCCCGCTCCGGGGTGGAGCGGACGGTACAGAAGCCCGCGCCCCGCTGCATCACCAGCTTTTCTCCGTTTTCAAACACCGGGCAGGGCCGGGAGATGATGGTGATGTCCTCAGAGGTGTTGTCCGGATAGGTCACCACATCGCTGTAATAGAGGATGCTGGCAGAGGAGGCCACGCTGACGATGCTGTCGCCGGTGCGGATAGACTCGGTGGCGTACCCGCTTGAGCCAGACGCCGCCCGCAGGGGCCCGGGCCAGGGTTCCCACGCCGTCTGGAAGGCGGGGCCGAAGGCCAGCACATCCCCCCGGAAGAAGTCCTCGCCCAGGGACTGGGCTCCTACCTGGAAGTAGTTGAAGTAGTAGTCGTGAACGAACATGGACTTGGCATCCCCCGGAATATCCGGCGTCTGGTCGTCGGTCCAGTCCGCGTAGATCTCCGCAGCCCTGTAAAGCCCCTCCCATGTATCCAGATCCTCGATCGTTACACCGGTAGCCTGGGAGAAGCGGTCGAAGATGGTCTGGTTGATGAACATGATCTCTGTGGATTTGGCCACCGGCAGCACCACCAGACGGTCATTGACCGTCCCCTCCTCCAGAAAGGCTGGGAGGAAGGCGGACAGCTCCTCCTGGCTGAAATAGTCCCGGTAGTCCACCAAAATGCTGTCGTCGGGCAGGGCCATCACCGTCTTGGGATAGGAGATGAAGAGGTCGGGCAGCTCCGAGGCGCCCGGCTCTCCGTTGGCGGCGGCCAGCACCAGCTCGTGGATGGTGTTGGTGTTGGACACGGAGGTGACCCGCACGTTGATCCGCTGCTCCTTTCCCACCGTCTGGTTGAACGCATCGATGAGGTCGTTGAGTGGGGAATCTGTCTGACCGCCATAGACGTGCCAGACCGTAATAGTGGTTGGCGTCTCTTCTTTTTTTGCCGTGCCGGAACAGCCTGTACAGAACAATGCCACTGCAGTCAATAAAATAATGAGCTTCCTTTGTTTCATAGGTTCATCCCCCTTCATATTTTAGCTGTATCGCATAAAGCCAGAGGCTTCCAAGAACCTCTGTGCTCAGTTTCCCCAAACACGTTTCCTTTTTAGGATAGTACAAACTTTTTTTCCCCGCCCTACCCGTGACGGGTAGTTTCTATTTCCAAACAACACTGCAGAACTGTGTCTTTTCATCATTAATTATACAAGCTATAAATAGTCATTACAAGCATAACGCCTCTTTTGCCCCTATCAAAACAGCACAATCATCTCTTTTAATAGATATAATCATGTTATTCCTTGATTCTAATCGGCACGATAAAATATCATTGAGGTGAACGATTATGCCGATTGATGATTTGGCCGCTTTAGGGCAAAAAATGCGGGAAGCCCGAAAAGAAAAAGGCCTGACACAACAAGAACTTGCGGATCTGAGCCATGTGTCTATTAAGCAAATCGCAAAAATAGAAAAAGGAAAAATAAATCCATCCTATTTGATTTTGAAGGCATTGGCAAAGGTTCTTCCAATCTCCCTGGACACTCTGATCAATCCAGATGTTTCTCCAGAAGATGAAGGGATTAATCAGATGAAGATGTTTTACAGCAGCTATCCATTAGAAATGCGCAAAACGCTTTTACGACTTACACAGGAAACTACCAGAGAATTGACAGAACTATCCAAGAATTTTGAAACAAAGTAGGCCAGGAGCGAAATTTGTGGGTTTCGTCACTGGCTTATTTTATTCCTGCGGAAAAGAGGCAAGCGATGCCTGTGGCTATCCAGATAGCCCCACGCGCTTGTTGAGGGAAGTCCCCCAAGCCCCCTTGGAACACAGATTTTCAATCTGTGGCTGCGCGTTCTTGCGAACGCTTTTGACCGCGACCAGCTCACCGCTGGCCGTGGTCTTTTTCTTTCTGTTGCGGTTCGGTCTGCTCCATCGCCAGGACCCGATCCACATTGTTCTTGACCGTCAGCAGCTCCCGCATGGCGGCGCGGGCCTGCCGGTACTCTCCATAAGCCTTTTTCTTGTCCGCCAGCAGCTGGGCGTACTCGGTCTGAAGCTCCTTGATGGTGGCCAGCTTCTTCACATTCAGCTCGTTGAAGGCTTCCTTGGCCGCCTGGTGCAGCAAGATTTCCTCCTCATGCTCCTGCCGGAATTTCTTTGAATATCCAGCCTTGCGATAGGCTACATAGGTCTCGCGGGTCTTGGCGTAGTTGACGATGTGGGTGCGCAGCACGGCAATCTCGGCCATGCGCTTCTCGGCGGCCTTGATCTGATCGGACAGCGCATTGTAACGGGCCGTCGCCTCTGCTGTTTTTGCTTCCAGATCGGCATAATCCAGCAGCCCGTGTTCAGACAGGTAGTTGAGGGTCTGTGCTATCTGCTTGAGGTTGAACACCTTGGCCCAGCGGACGTACCCGGCACCTTTCCTGGCCTGGAGTTTTGCCTGGATGTCCACCAGCAGATTGACCTTGGACGGAGCGGCCTGCGGGACGGCTTGCTTGCGGGGCGTATGCTCTTTCTGGCCGGAGAGGACCGCCAGCAGATCGTCCAGCGTGTAGCCGTCACCCAGCCGGTCAAAGCGGACGTTGTTGCCCCAGCCCTCCGCGCCGATGGAGATGGTTTTTCCACGCCGGTGAACGGTAAAGCCGTCCTGCTCCAACAGGCGCAGCAACTCCTCCAGGCTGGCCGGTTTCTGTGCCAGCGCCCGGTCAATAGCCTGGCGCAGCTGCTCTTTGTGGGAGGCTTTGCCGCATCGCCCAGCCACTTGTTGTAGCTCTGGCCGCGCCGCTTTGGAGCCTCCACAATGGAGTAGCCGTTTTCGATGCAGATGGTATCGCTCAGACGGTGGACAGCGCGGGTGCTGCCCCAAAAGTTGCGGAACTTGCGGTCACACTCCAGCGTGGTGGAGTTCCATATAATATGGTTGTGGACGTGAGCCTTGTCGATGTGGGTACAGACGATGAAAGCGTGCTTGCCCTTGGTGAAGCGCCGGGCCAGCTCCACGCCCAGGCGGTTTGCTTCCTCCGGCGTGATCTCGCCCGGCACAAAGGACTGCCGCAGGTGGTAGGCGATCACATTGTCCGCACCGCGCACCCGGCCGGTGCGGGCGGCGTAGGTCTGCTTGTCCAGCAGGAACTGCGCATCGGCCACGCGGCTGTCACACTGGTAGCTGGTGATGAGCCTACCGTGGTCGGTCTTTTCTGGATTTTTTACATAGTCGATGATGTCGCTGATCGCCTTGCCGACCGTGCGGCCCTTGCCGGCGTGCAGCGGTATAATGCGGGTGGTGGCCATGTGGGGTCCGCCTCCTTTCCAAAAATAAGCGGCCTGCTCATCACAGACCGCATCGGTTTACTCTATATCAGTTTCCTCGTCCATATAAAAATCGAAATCTTCTTCAAAGTCATCTTCCAATTCATCCAGTTCTATCCTGGGCGGGAACCGAATTTCATATTGTTCCGTCGCCAGGGTTCGCACGGCATCCCGCTTGTCCTTCATCCGTTTCTTCAGCCACGAAAGTTGTTCTTTGGATAATCGCCAGGGAAGGTTGACAAGCCGGGTAAGCGTCATTTCTTCTGCCTGCTTTTCTGGCGGGAGAGCGGCGCAGGTTTTACAAATGTGCGCGGCGTGTCCCTTGCCGGAAAACTTTTCGTTTGCCTTATACTCGCCACAGACCTTGCAGTAGTGTCCACGCTTTTTCATGCCGTGCCCTCGCAACGAGCGAACAGCTGACGGACCGCAGCCATGACCGCATCCCAGCCAAGGTCGGACGCATAGGAAAACTTTTCTGATAGGCCGCCCACAGGTCCTGCATGACCGGGCTGTTCTCCACTTCATCAAAGACTTCGGCGGCCTCGGCCAGATGGCGCTCGGTGCCGCGCTTGTGGGCTGTCGCCAGCAGCGCGTCATAGAGAACGTGCGGGTCCAGAGTGCTGCCATAGAGTTGTTGCAGGATGGCGATGTCGTAAAAATCTCTCATACGGGTGTTGGTCGTGGTCCGGATGATGATAGTTTCCAGCTTTTCGGCCAGCACGGTCTCCAGGTTATAAGCCCAAACGTCGATGGAGCGGTCCTCCAGCATGAGCTTGAAGCTGTACCGCACCTCTTTAGGGGTGATGGCGTCGCCGGTTGAAATGTCGATTTTCAGCGGGTGCGCACCCGTCAAAGAGCGTTGTCATTGTGACCCGTATGCCGGGATACTCCGCTTCATCCATGATTTCCGAAATGCTTTTCACCTGGAAGGTAACGCCGTCATCAATGGGAACAGCGATGATCTCGGCCATCATGTTCTCCACATCCTCTATGCTGACGTTGGCTCCCTTGACCGTTGCGTCCAGGTCCATTGTGGAGCGGGCGTCCAGACCGACCATCGCGGCCACCAGCATCCCGCCCTTGAGGATGAATTTGTCCCGGTATGACGAGAGAGAAATGCGTTCCAGAAAACGCTCCATCATATAGTTGCGCATCAAAACCTGCGCATCCGCAGCACTTTTCTTTGACAGGTTGCGGATCAAATCTTTCAGCTGTCTGGCTGTCTTTATCATAGAAGTACCTCCAAATACTGGCGTAAAATCTTCTCGACCCGGAACAGCTTGGCATAGCGCACCAGCGTCCGCAGGTCCTTGTCTTTCCGGCGGGCATACGCTTTCAAAGCGTCCTGGAATGTCTGCATCTCAATGTGGCTCCGGCTGCGCAACACATCGCAGATCGTCCGTTCCATATCATAGACCGGCACATCGTGACCGAAGGGGGTCTGCGCGGTTGTCAGGCCGACCTCATGCAGCTCCGCCTTGATGGTAAAAACCTGAACGCCCTCGTCCTTGAGCCGGGTCGGATTGTAGCCCGTCTTGACCGTAATGGAATAGCAAAGCGGCTCCCGGTCGGTCAGGTCGTGGAAAAACAGCGCCGTTTCATGGGAAAAAACCGCCTGCGGACAACGAAGATGCAGCAGATACATGGCGTCCACCCAGGCATCTTTGGAAAGATAAATCCCATGCGCCGCCTGTTCCAGCCCACGAGACTGCACGAATTGATAAAAAACAGGTTTTGAGATCCCGGCCGCGAGGGCCTGCCCGGTGCGCAGCATCCCATCCTGACGTTCCATCAGCTGGTCCAGCTGTTGAAATTGGCTCACGTTCTTCACCTTCCTTTCGTGCTAATATTATACGCGAAATTAGCATGAAAGTAAGTCAAAATTGCCGGGCACTCACTCCCGGCAATTCTTCATTCTTATTCAGCCGTACACCGCGTCCTGGATCGCATACCGCAGATCCTGCACCTTGCCTACCAGCCAGACCGCTGCGATGGGTAAGCCTGCCGGGCTGACCAAAAAAGCGATCACCAGCAGGATCACGCCGTTTTGTACGGAATATGTAACCAGGACTGCCAACCCCAGCAAGCCCACAATGGTGCTGACGATCCCCAACATAAAACTGGACAGGTACAGAACTCCCATGCAGAGCCATACAAATAAGGTCAATGCCAGCACAACAGGTGCCGCCAACAATTTCAATAAAAGCCTCATCCCAATGCCTCCCTTCGCGCCAGATACTTCAGCCGAAGCTGTTCTACTTTTTTCTCACCTGCGTCATCCAGAAGATCCATCTCATCTTCCCGCAAAATCAGATACTCCTGGTAGCCGGTGGCCGCATCCAGCAGCTTGTCAAACAGTTCCTCCGGCGTCGGCAGCACGTCACCTCGGACCAATCCTGCCCGGCACTGTCCCATAGCATGACCGCATGGCCGTGGCGGGTAGGACAACTTCCAACGCCTGATCTTCCGCCAAATACTCCTCGAAAATTTTCAACACCACTTCATTTGTCAACATACAAATCAGCTCCTTAGTCGGTGCAACTCATCCTGGACTTATTGTACCCGCTTTTCAATAGAGTCTGCAACGATACCGGCGAAGAGTCAAGACCACCCGCTTAGCGGGTGGCTTGTTCTGCCCCTAGAAGGGGCTGTTACCTGCTTGCGCCCGGAAGGCGCACTGAGGCCTGCCAACTGCACCACATTTACAGCAGCCCCCTAAAGGGCTTATTCAGTGCTTCCTTATTCCGGCGCAGCCCTAATGGGGCTTGCTGGTTTGCTTTGACTTCCTACTACCACTCCAAGTGGTTTATTTCTTGTTTTTCTTTACCGGCTCACCCGTAAACGGGTCGATATACTCTACCAGACTCATCTGATCATATTCTAAATCCTCTTTGATCTGATTTTGTATATATGCCTTTATTGCTGCCGTATTTTTCCCTACTGTATCCACGTAATATCCCCGGCACCAAAAATGGCGGTTCCCATATTTATACTTCAAATTCGCATGCTTTTCAAAGATCATCAGACTCGATTTCCCTTTTAAATATCCTACTATTTCTGATACCGAATATTTCGGGGGAATCCGTACCAGCATATGGATGTGGTCTGGCATGCATTGTGCTTCGATAATTTCGATTCCTTTTCTCCTGCATAATGTTCCCAATATTTGCCCTACATCCGCTTTTATTTCTTTGTATATGACCTGTCTGCGATACTTCGGCGCAAAAAGTCGGGTAAGGAATAGGCATTACTACCCATTCCTCCCCTAAGAACGGAACGTGCGGCTTTCACCGCATTCCGCTCACGCATCTATAACGCATAGTATCCCCTAAGCGCAGCTGTACTTGAGAGATAAGCTGTTTCTTTATCCTTTTTGTGTTGTTTTCTTCTATGCTCAAAGTATTCACTGTCAAGAAATGGGTTCTTTTTTAAGTCTAGTGACCGGATTCTGACTATCGGCATGTCCATCATCTGATACAGGATTGCTTTATCCGTCCTGAATGACCACTCCCGATTTCCCTTAGGATGCCAGTATCTGTTCTTAATCCATTTCTTTCCCTTTCGGGGATGTCTTCTCTTTGCCCATTTCCACAGCATTTCCCACAGCCTGTGGTCAATGAGTGCATAGGTTTTCTTTGCGCAGACACAGTGATGATACTCCGCCCATCCTCTTGTTATCTGATTGAGCTTTATTATCAATAATTCCTGGCTGGCTTCATGGTAGTATTTGACCGTTCTGCTGAGACTTTTTGTGACTTTTTGTTTCGATTTTTCTTGATGGCTGGATTAGTAATTTCCCTTTAAATTTTCTAAAGTTCCATCCAAGAAAGTCAAACCCGTCATTAATGTTTGTAATGACAGTCTTTTCGTCCGACAGTTTCAGTCCTCTTTCTTCCATGAATTTTTCAATCGTCTGCTGTATTTCTAAGAGTGTTTCTCTGTTCTTAGCCGTCACGATAAAGTCGTCCGCATACCGGCATAGATGCACTTTTTCCTTATTGTAATTCGGATGTGTATATCCTGTGCTACTTGCACTGTATTTCTTGAGAAGAAGCTCCTCCATTCCGTCCAATGTCAGATTTGCATAAGTTGGACTGATGAGGCCACCCTGTGGGCTACCTTCCTCTGTCGGGAGCAACGTCCTTCTATCAACATATCCGCATTTTAGGAACTGTCTCATGATTCTTTTGTCTGTAGGTATATTTCCTAACATCCATTCATGACTGATATGGTCAAAACACCCTTTTATATCTCCTTCCAGAATCCACTGCGGTGATGTTTTCCTTGCCAGTAGCTTAAAAATGTATTCCATGGCGTCTTGCGCACTCCGGTTTCTCCGAAAACCAAAGGATACTCTATCCGCTGTTGTCTCTGCGACCGGCTCAAGTGCAAGCAACATCAGCCCCTGCATAGCCCGATCCTGCATCGTTGGAATTCCAAGTGGACGTTTTTCTTTTTTTCCGTATTTTTCAATGTAGACTCTTCTTAGCGGTTGTGCATGATATTTCGAAGTGTCCAGCTTCTCTATCGCTTTGCTTTTATCTTCATCGGTCTCCCACACCACTTTATCTATTCCCGGTGTGTGTTTTCCTTCTGTTTGTTATCACTCGTTTTACAGCAATCGCTCTTGCATAAAAAGAATTTGTAATCAGCTTTTGGAGACGTTTAACCAGTCTCCATTTGTCTTTCTGTACAGCCTTCACAATCCTTACCTGTAGTCTATTAACGTAGGATTCCGCTATTATCCAGTTGATATCTTTCCACTTTATCCTTTTCGTCTGCATTGTCCTCGCATTACGCGCCATTGAACTTTGTGCATTCATAGATTCCATGTCTCTCCTGTGATTAGATACGCGCCAGACGTCAGCTTCCTTTCGGATGGGACAAATCTTGAATCCCTATTCTCAGCATTACACTGAAACATTCGCTTCTTCTGGCATCCTTCCCTCCTGCGCATTGTATCTTTCTTACGATTGACCTACCGTTGGGAGCGCAAGAGGATTTCCCTGTTCCGTTGTTTGAACTGTTGCGATGCATTTAGGTTCCATCTTTAGACCGGAGGTGCTCTGTCCATTCGATACAGCGCACATCGAAACCGCCATATCCCCGCCCTCTTACCTTTTGGTATGGTGTATCATCCACTTTCACCATTTCAAGTATCACGATCCTTATAATGATTCACATATGTTAACCTTGTGCACCCATCCCTGGCAGTTGGGCGGATGTGGATACCGCTTGTCCGCTTTGTCCCACTGCTTCACACCTTTCATCACTTACCGGGCATTTCGTGGTAGGGATATCACGAATGGATATGATAGCGTTGAAACGCATTTCAAACAACGACCTTCAGGTCGCACCTATGTGATACTTGCATTCCCATTTTGTATGAGCTAAACTATTATTGTCCATTCTGGACCTCCTGTGCTTTTATATTTGTGGTTTGCAGACCTACTTTTATTTTAGCACAGGAGCTCTTTTATCTAAAGATCTTCCCTCCCCCTGCATAGCAGGGGGTTTATTTTTTCTTGTGTCACAAAAAGAGGGAGGCCCGGCGATGCAGCCTGCACGCGCCGGACCTCCCTCACAGCCGGGGCGTATGCCCCTGTCACGTCAGCTTTGCCAACTGGGTCAATACCTGATGCACCCCATCCCACAAAGCCTCCTGCCGCCGGGTTATATCCTCCAGGTCGCGTCGTAAATGCGCCCGGTTTCATGCGCACGGCGGGCCAGCTGGTTCAAGTTATTGCTGGAATAGCGCATCAGGGACACCAGCTCCTTCAGCTCCGGCAGTTCCAGGCGCACCACATAGCCGTCCAGGGCCATCTTGCGCAGATAGGCTTCCCGGTTCTTCGTCCCCAGCTGGGCCATCTTCTGCTCGATCAGCGCCAGTTCCTCCGGCGAGACCCGGAAGTTCAGCTGCACCTCCCGCTTGCGCTTGGGGGCGCTCACCGTTCCGGCTCCTTTTTCTTATGGATGGGGGATTTTTTCTCCGGCTTTTCAGCGGGACGCGGCTCCTGTTTCAGTTGGCGACGGACCGAGGGGCGGCGCTGACGCAGCTCCTTGGAGCGGTCCTCACTGGCCAGGATGGTGACATAGGTGCCGGGCAGGTCCTTCATGCCGGTGATCGCCAGACTGCGGAACGGCAGCAGCGCCATCAGCTGGTCGTGGGCCTGGGTGCCTGCGCGGGCCAGAAAGTCCGGCGAAACGTGGGCCATGTAGTGGGTGCCGTGGGGGCTGTTGGGCGTATCCGGCGCACGAAGCTCCTGCAAGAGCCGGGCGGCCTCGGCGCGGATTTCCTCTGGCGTCAGCGGCTGGAGCCGCAGATAGTCCTGCCGCGCCTGGCTCAAGAACAAATCGACCAGGCCGGAGTGGCTGTCCACCACAAAGTCCAGGTTGCGTTCGCCGCCAAAGCCGTCCGGGTTGGGCGGGATGTCCACCGTCCTGGCCCACGCCTTGTTGGCCGGGCTGAAACGCTCATCCCACTCTTTCTGCTGCACGGTGTTTGCCAGCACATAGAGGGTGCGGGTATAGCCGAACTGCTCGATCACCTGGGGCACCGCGTCCTTGTCCAGCCGGTTGTTCGGGTAATGTTCCGAAATGGACGCCTCAATGGCCTCCTTGCAGGCGATATTGGCGCGGCGGGACGCCCGGTACAAATCCAGGTCGCCCTGTTCGCGGGCATGGGCAGCGTCGTGCCGGTAGAGCGGTAGTTCCCGCTGGGCGTCCAGCGCCGCCTCGGCCCGCTGCTCGATGCTGTCCCGCACCACATCCATGTAGGAAGTCTCCCGGTCAGAAAACTCCTTGTAGACATCGGCCAACGGGAGGGCGACGCCAGCAGCGCGGCGGCCCGGCTTTGTGGCAGGTCCAGCTCCTCCATCGCCATCAAAATGTCCTCTCGGACCGTGTACTCATAGGTATGCTTTAGAATTTCCTCCGGGGGCTGGCTTTTCAGCCAGTCCCGGAACTTGTCCTGCTCGGCGGCCATCTTCTCATAAAGGGCCGTATTTTTGTCAGTATTCATGTTATCGCACCTCCTGTTCGTGGTGTTTGGGTTTCTTTTCGGGATTGCGCGGCACCGGGCGTTTCAGACCCTCCAGCACCGAGGGGCGGCTGCTCTTGGCAAGCACCGCTTCCGGCGCAGGGCGGCCCCAGCGTCCATGTTCAGCAGTACGTCCAGCTCGGCCAGCCGGGCGGATTTGTCCCGCAGTTCCTGCTCCTGGGGGAAGGGCTTGCCCACCTCCGCCTTGGCGGCGGCCTGCTGCTGGTAGAGATTGTCCAGCTGGTTCTTCACCGCCTCCAGCCGCTGGGGCATCTGACTGAGCGCATTGTCGATACGGGTGAGATTGCGCGGGGGTCTGTGCCCAGCGTCGCCCGGTGGGTCATCTGGCCTTTCAGCAGGAGCATATACTCCTGCCGGAAAGCGTCAAACGACACCGACATAGCGAAGCCCCGGTAACTGCCCACCGGCACCGGGTCGGCCCCTTTGACCTCCTTGCAGGCGTCCAGCAGCGCCGCTCCGGCGTTCTCTTTGTCGGTGAGGGCGTCGCCACGGACTTCCATCCCGGCAAAGCCGTCCTCCGGGTGCGGGTGTTCCGCCAGCGTTTTCATATCCGCTTCCAGTCCGGCGATAAAGCCTTGTTTTTCTCGATCTCCTCCGGGAAGGTTTTGAGCAGCTGGTCCTCCAGACGGTACTGCTTGCTCTGGTGGTCGGCTTTCATCAGCTTTAACCGCGCCACGTCCACATCCAGGTCCATGCGCTCCTTGATGCGCGGGTCCCCGGCGCACAGCGCCTTGATCTCGGCAAAGGACAGCGCCGTTTCGTCCACATCGTCGCAGCTTCTCACCGGCGATTTGGAGGTCATAATCTGGCTGATGAATTTCTGTTTGTTTTCCACCGTCTGCCAGAGGTAGGCATCGAAAGTCCCCTCCGTGACGTATCGGTACACATGGACGGTCTCGTTCTGGTTGCCTGGCGCTCAATGCGCCCCTTTCGCTGGGCCAGGTCGCCGGGCCGCCAGGGGCAGTCCAGGTCATGGAGCGCCACCAGCCGATCCTGCACGTTGGTGCCCGCGCCCATTTTGGCCGTGCTGCCCAGCAGGACGCGCACCTGGCCGGTGCGGACCTTGGAGAACAGCTCCTTTTTGCGCACCTCGGTGTTGGCCTCATGGATAAAGGCGATCTGCTCGGCGGGTACGCCCCGGGCGATGAGCTTTTGCCGAATATCCTCATAGACCGTAAAGGCTGGTTCCGGCTCATCCAGCGGCACCGCGTCCTCCAAAGCATGGAGGGTCGGGTTGTCCAGCGCCTTGGCTACCTTTTTGGCGGGCCGGGCCTGGGGCGTGGAGATGTCGCAGAACACCAGCTGGGTCAGCTTGTCAGCCTCGCCGTCCCGCCAAATCTGCATGATATTGTCCACGCACTGATTGACCTTGGTGCCCGGCTCATCCGGCAGCAGCTGGTTGATAATCCGCTGGTCCAGCCCCAGCTTGCGCCCGTCGCTGGTGATCTTGAGCATATTGTCCTGGGACGGGTCTACCGTACCGCTGTGTACCAGGGAAGCGCGCTCCGAGAGCGCCTTTACCATTTCCTGCTGCTGCTCGGTGGGCTGGGCCACGATGTTGTGGTACTCCACCTGGGGCGTAGGCAGGTGCAGCTGGTCGGCGGTTTTGATGTCCGCGATCTCCTTAAAGAGATTCATCAGCTCCGGCAGGTTGAAAAACTTGGAGAAGCGGGTGCGCGCCCGGTAGCCGGTGCCTCCGGGGCCAGCTCCAACGCCGTCACGGTCTCGCCAAAGCGGGACGCCCAGCAGTCAAAGTGGGCCATGCCCAGCTCTTGCAGGCGGTCATATTGGAGATACCGCTGCATGGTGTAAAGCTCGGTCATGGAGTTGGAAACCGGCGTGCCGGTGGCAAAGATGACGCCCCGGCCGCCGGTGATCTCGTGCATGTAGCGGCACTTGGCGAACATATCCGAGGATTTCTGCGCGTCCGTCGTGGAGAGGCCCGCCACGTTACGCATCTTCGTATATAAGAACAGATTTTTGTAGTTGTGCGCCTCGTCCACGAACAGCCGGTCTACGCCCAGCTGTTCAAAGGTCACCACATCGTCCTTGCGGCCCTCGGCCTGCAATTTTTCCAGCCGTGCTTCCAGAGATTTTTTGGTGCGTTCCAGCTGCTTGACGGTGAACCGCTCGCCGCCGCTGGCCTCCACCTCGGCGATGCCTCGGTGATTTCCCAAATCTGCTCATGCAGCAGCCGCTCCTGGCGTTCCTTGCTGATGGGGATTTTCTCGAACTGGGAATGACCCATGATGATGGCGTCGTAGTCGCCGGTGGCGATGCGGGCGCAGAACTTCTTGCGGTTGTGCTTCTCAAAGTCCTTTTTGGTCGTAACAAGAATTTTGGCGGACGGATACAGCCGCAGGAACTCCGAAGCCACTGTTCGGTCAAGTGGTTGGGCACCACAAAGAGGGATTTCTGGCACAGACCCAGCCGCTTGGCCTCCATCGCGGCCCCCACCATTTCAAACGTCTTGCCAGCGCCCACCTCGTGGGCCAACAGCGTGTTACCGCCGTACAGCACATGGGCGATGGCGTTTTTCTGGTGTTCCCGCAGGGTGATGGCCGGGTTCATGCCGCCAAAAACAATGTGACTGCCATCATATTCGCGTGGCCGGGTGGCGTTCATTTCCTCGTTGTACTGGCGTACCAGCGCCTGCCGACGCTCCGGGTCACGCCAAATCCAGTCGCGGAAAGCATCCCGGATGGCCTGCTGCTTTTGCGCGGCCAGGGTGGTTTCCTTGGCGTTCAGCACCCGGCGCTCCTTGCCGTCCGCGTCCTCCACGGTGTCGTAGATACGCACATCCCGCAGATTGAGGGAATCTTCGAGGATTTTATAGGCGTTGGCGCGGCCGGTCCCGTAGGTCGAATAGGCGGCCACGTTGTTTTGCCCCACGACATTTTTGCCGGAGATCTGCCACTCCGCCGTAAAGGGGTATAGTGGACTTCAATGCTGCGCTGGAGGTAAAAGGGCGTGTCGAAGGTCTCATACATGAATTGCTGGATGTACTCCTTGTCGATCCACGTTGCCCCCAGCCGCACCTCGATCTCGGAAGCGTCCAGGTCTTTGGGCTGGGCGGCGGTCAGGGCCTCCACGTTGACCGCAAAGGCCGGGTCCTGCTCCGCAGCCCGTTGGGCCTGGCGCAGCTTCCGGCGCACGTTGCCGGACAGGTACTCGTCCGCCGTGACGTATTGGGGCCGTTCGCCCTCCGGCACCGGGCCGGGCAGGCGGAAAATCACGCCCCGCAGTTCAGCGGCCAGTTCCTCGCCGGTTTTGCCGGTGAGCTGTTCCATATAGGCCATGTCCACGCAGGCTTTCTCCGAAATGGAGACCGCCAGCGCCTCGCTGGCCGTGTCTACGGCGGTGACGGCCTCATGGGGCTTAATCGTGCGCTTGGTGAACATATCTGCCTTGCGCTCCAACCGGTCATCCTCGTCCAGTACCTCCAGCGCGCAGAGCAGGTAATAGCTGCTGTCATCGGCAAAGGCCAGCCGGTTCGCCCGGTCATTGATAAGTCCGTGCTTGGCGGAGAAATCGTCATAGCGGCGGTTCAACTCGGCCATCTGCGCCCGAATGTCGGCATCCGGCGCGGCGGCGTCCATCTCCAGGTCGATGAGGCGCTGCACACAGTCCCGCAGCCCCACCAGCCCTTTGACGCGGGCTTCGGCGGTGGCGTTCAGGTCGGGACGCACCATGCGGCTGTTTTCCCGGAAGTACACCGCGCCGTCCACCACCGTGTAGGAGTAATTCTTTACATTGGGGTCAGCCGGGAGGGATTCGTCGATGTCCTCGCCCTCGCCCAGCTCTGGCAGTGCGGACTCCTGATAGGTGCCGCGAATGTACTTCACAGCATCGTGCAGCTGGTCGGCCAGCTCCAGCCCCTCGATGGGGACCACGGTATAGTCCTGCTTGCCATATTGGGTGCTTTCGGCGGTAGGGCGGCCCAGCACCATCTCCGGGTGATCCAGAAAATACTGGTTGACCGTGAAGCCTTCCTCGGTCCGGCCGGTTTGGGTCCAGTCCGGGGCGATGTCCAGCGGACGGTCCCGCTTTTGCAGAAACAAGATGTCGGACACCACATCGGTCCCGGCGTTGGCGCGAAAGGCATTGTTGGGCAGGCGGATGGCCCCCAGCAGCTCGGCCCGCTGGGCTAAATACCGGCGCACGGTGGAATCCTTGGCGTCCATTGTATAGCGGCTGGTAACGAAAGCCACCACGCCGCCCGGCCGCACTTGGTCCAGCGCTTGGCAAAGAAGTAGTTGTGAATGTTGAAGCCCAGCTTGTTGTAGGCTTTGTCGTTCACCTGATACTGGCCGAAAGGGACGTTGCCGATGGCAAGGTCATAGAAGTCCCGCCGGTCGGTGGTCTCGAAGCCCGCCACGGTGATGTCGGCCTTGGGGTAGAGCTGTTTAGCAATCCGGCCGCTGATAGAATCCAGCTCCACGCCGTACAGACGGCTCTCGGTCATGCTCTCCGGCAGCATCCCAAAGAAATTGCCCACGCCGCAGGACGGTTCCAGAATGTTGCCGGTACGAAAGCCCATCTGCTCCACAGCTTCATAAACGGCTCGGATAACGGTAGGCTGGTGTAGTGGGCATTGAGGGTGGAAGCCCTGGCCGCAGCGTATTCCTCCGGGGTCAGCAGTTCTTTCAGCTCCGCATACTCGGCGGCCCACGCGGGTTTGTCCGGGTCAAAGGCATCCGCCACGCCGCCCCAGCCTACATATTGTGAGAGAATATGCTGTTCTTCTGGGGTGGCATAGCGATTTTCCTGCTCGATCTGCTTCAGTGTAGCGATTGCTTTGATGTTGCGCCAGAACTTTTCCTTTGGCCCGCCTTTCCCCAGGTCATCGTCCAGAATGCGGAAATTCTCAGGCGGACGCTGTTCGGGCGGCGTGTGTTCCGGCCGGTCAACGTGCAGCCGTTCCACCACCACGTCATAGGGAAGTCCGTTTTTGTCGCCGGGGTAGACGGCCACCGTCTCGGAGTGGAACGCCGGTGCCTCGGCGGCTTCTTCAATGGGCTTGGCGGTTTCGGCAGGTTCTTCCACGTCGGCAGGGGCTTCCATATACGGTTCATCCTGCTCCTGCACAAAGCCGTCCAGCTGGCGGGCATATAGCCCGCGCAGCAGCGGCGCGACCTCATCCCAGCGGAAGAACAGCATGGCCAGCCGTTTTTCGTCCGCGTCCAGCACTTCCAGCTCAATGCCTTCGGGTATGGTGCGGTAGTCGGCGGTGTCGCCGGTCTCCAGCTCCATCGTCTCGATGATGTCAGGATAGGCCCGGCTCAGCCACAGGCGACCTCCCGGTTGCTCTTGCCGGTGCGCAGCAGTTCGGAAAGCTCCGCCTTGTCCGGCGCACCGATGAGGCCGTGGACCAGTACGTCCCGCAGGTCCTGGTCCGCCGTGTCGGGGTTGACAGGCAGGAACTCGGTGTAAAAGTCGTTGCGGTTGTCTGCCCGCAGAAGCTGCTCGAACCGCTCCCGGCTCTCGGCCCGGTAGATGGGATAGCTCATGCCGGTGGGCAGCAGCTGCACCGTATCTTCCCGCAGTTCGGTGATCTGGTGGGCGCGGTCATCCAGATAGACGGTATCGCCCATGTTGTAGACCGGGGCGGACGAGTCGTAAGAGGTGCGCTCCGGGATAGTGCCCCGGATAGCGGCATATTCCTCGTCCGACACCGTGATGTCGATCTCATGGGTGGGTTCACCGCTGCCGATGGTGAGGGTGTCTCCCTCGCGGGTGACGGGCTGGCCGGATAAGTCCGGCACAGGCGGCTTCGATGCGGCCTCGGCCTGTTCTTCTGCCGCGACGGCCTCCACATCCCGCATGACCTGCTGGATGAACGGGTCGTTGTCCAGCTTTTCCGGGTCCACCACCTGGCCGTTCACGATCCCGCGCTCGGCCAGGACCTCCCGGATGGCGATGGGGTCGATGTTGTCAAAACGGTCCTGCTCCGCCTCGGTGTAAAACCGATCTTCCTTGATGAGCTGTGCGATCCGGCGCTGCACCTTGGGCCAGGGCACATCGCACGCCGCGCCGTCCACCGTCACAGGCAGGGCCGGGAGGTCATCGCCGTACTCCTGCCGCAGCCAGGCGGCGGTGTCCTTTTCACGGGCGTGGTCCTTCATGTAGCGCACGACTGCGCGCTTGCTCTCGATCTTGCCGTTCCATTCCTGGATGGCGGCGTCGATCTCCGCCTGGGTCAGCGCCCGGCGCGCGGGTTCCGCCTGCGCAGCGGGCTTGGACATAGAAAAAGCAGAGGCGTTTTCACACTCTCTGCTTCGTCGATATTCTGGATTTGTTCCGCTTCGGAGAGGAACAGGTTTAAGGTCAGCTGTTGATAAGTTCTGCCAGCAGGATCTCCTCCGCCTGGGCCTTGCAGGTGTTCATCAGGCCCACCCAGGCCATCGGGTCGCGGGCTTTCAGCGCCTCTGTCGCGCCCGCCGACTCTGCCAGCCGGGGCATCATCTGCTCCAGACGGCTGTTCGCGGTCTCGTCGATCTCCCGAAGGTGCGGGTACAGCTTCTCGCTCATCAGCAGCTGGTTGTAGAGGATGGGCCGGTGTTCTTTCAGGTACGCTTTCCTCATCCTGCCGTACTTGCCCAGGGGCTTCTCCGGCTGTTCGGACAGCTTCAGGTCGGGGATCAGATAATCGCCGTTCCTCGTGTAAGTCAGGTTGATCTCCATGTGTGGCACTCCTTTCCGCGCTCTTGGCGCGCTCATAGTTCTGGATGGTGACGCCGATCTGCCGCAGCACCTGCTGGTTTATCTGGCTGACCGCTGTGCCCAGCGCCCCCACGGTGGCGGGGGTGTTGAAGTCGAAGATCGCCATGAAATCCTCATGGCTGAAATACTGCTCCGGCTCCAGCCCGCAGCGGGACATCAGGGCGTAGGCGATACTGACCGTGGCGGCGGATTTGAACTGCATCCCGATGTTTTCTTCATCGTACTCCTCCAAAAAGGAACCGTCAACGATATAGAGAATGTCCTGCCGGTGATCCGTCCAGTATTCTTCCGCCAGACCGGCGGCCACATCGGCCAGCTGCTGGGGCAGTTCTTCGCCGCCCACACCATAGTTGCCCTCCAGCATCGCCATGACCGGCGCGGTGTGTTCTTCGTTCATCGTCCACAGCCAGGGGGTGCGGGAGTGTTCACGGGTGCCGGTGTCGGAAATATCAAACACATACCGCAGCCGGGGCCGGTCCCCGGAATCATCTACCAGGGCGATGCCCTTGGACCCGCGCCGCACATACCGGCCCATGCGGTTGTTCCACAGGTCGTACTCGGCGCAGGCGGTGGCATCCGGGCGCTGGGCGTAGATCATCAGCTGCTCATGGAACGGATATTTGTAAAGCCGGGCGGCGGTGGTGAGAAAGCCCGCCCACTCTTGCCAGCTGCCGGTGAGCTGCCGCGCCACCTGGTCGGCCATCTGCGCATATTGTTCTGCTTTGGTTGGCATGGGTTCTATCCTCCCTTCATTCGGATATGAAAATGGGGCGGCACGGCGGCCGCCCCGGCTGGTTAAAACAGTGGGTTACTCGTCAAAATCCGGGTACAGCTCCAGCTCGTCAAACTCGGCGTCGGTCATAGTGCGCAGCTTGGCGAGGGTGCTGTCGGTCAGGGCCAGCAGCCCGGTCTCGTCCGCCTGCAAGTGGCCGCGCATCTCAGTCAGGGCCTCGATGGCCCCCTGGCGGGTGCCGGGGTTGTAGATGCACAGCAGGTTGGTTTCCTCAAAGGTCAAAGCGTTCATATCAGATCTCCCTTTCCGCGCTCTTTTGGGCGCTGTCTTTTTATGTTCGGGTTTGGGCTGGCTTTTCAGCTGCTCCACGACGGATTTCTTCTTGTCCCGGTCCTCCCGGTGGGCGGCGGCAGCCAGGTCCATCAGGGAAATGGGCTGGCCGCTACGGGCCTGCTGTTCCAGCTGGGCCACCGTCTGCTCCTTGGGGCCGTTGTTGATGATACCGTCGATCATGCCGTAGTCATCCTCCACGGCCATCTCCGTATTTTTCAGCGGGTTGTCCGGCAGGAAGCCGGGAACCTCGGCAAAGCCAAAGCTGTCGCAGTAATGACAGGATACCTTGCCGTCCCGCTTGATGGCAACGATGTCGCTGACGCTCATAGACGGGTGGCGGTAGTCGGTGGGGTGTTCGTTGTTGAAGCGGTATTCAAGATTATCCAGCACGCTGCCTTTCAAGTCGCCGGGGGCCAGCGGCGCGGTGTAGACCAGATCATAATTGTCCCGCTGCACCGTCTGCCCGATGGACTTGATCCATTCCAGCCCCTCATAGCGGATGTCCCGCAGCTCGTCGGTGTGCTTCACCTGATAAATGGCAAAGCAATCGCCCTTGTGGTCGAGGAACGCCTGCTCCCGTTCCTGCTGGTGGTCCATGCGCTCCTTGACCTGGGCATCGAAAGCCGGGCTTTCCTCCCATTCCTCGCGGGTGACGGCGAAGATCCCGTCATGGGCGTCCAGGTCGGTGGTATCAAAAGCCATCGCCGGATTCTCACCCTGCTGGACGATATAAACGGTCAGGTCGCGCTCCATCAGCTCATAGGCGCGTTCTTTGGAAAGGGGCAGAAGGTCCCCGTCCATGTAGCCGCACTTTTCCAAATCGTCCTGGGTCAGCGCCGGGTCCGGCATGGGATATTCGTCCAGATGCTGTTCCGGGGCGTCCGGCAGCTGGGTAGTTTCCGGGGCGGCGGCCTTGGCCTCGGTCTGCATCTGCTGGACAGCCGCCTCCTGCAAGGTCTCGATTATGGACAGCGGCGCATACTGAATGGTCTGGCCGCCCATCCCGTGCATCTCGCAGATTTTCAGCGCGGCGGTGGACAGGGGCAGCTCCGGCGCGTCCAGCTGGCCGCCGTCCAGCTGCTTCATGGTCGCCACATCGTAGAGCGTGTAGTCCCAGCCGGTGTCGCAGGCTGAACATGAAGATAGGTGGTATCGTCAACCAGCAACAGGGCCTCCTGGGCTTCGGCGCTGGGCGGGGTGGTTTCAGTATCGAAGGATACCGGGAATTCCTTATCGGAGTTCCACGCAGTATCTACGCCCATCGCCATCGCTTCATCCGCCATTTTCACAAGGTTGGGGTCAGGTTCCGGCACCAGCTGATCCAGGCGTTCCAACAGCTCGGCAGCTTTTGTGGCCGCTTCTCCAGGTCCATTTTCATCGGCAAATTCCTGGAGCCAGTCCCGAACACTGTTGACATCCCCGCCGCGGAGCGTAGCGGTCAGTTCCCGCAGCGCATCCTCCCGATTGTCCACCTGATCCCGGTATTCATAGGTATTATAGTCAAAAGAAAACTGGTCGATGTCGGCTGCCAACTGCTCGATAGGGTCCCGCTGCGGTTCCGGGGCAGCGGTCAGGTCAATGCCGCGCTCCTTGCAGATAACCTTATAATGCCGGTCAATGTCCGCGATCAGTTCCCCGGCCGCCTTGTTGATGGTCTCCAAACTGGCCCGCAACTCCGGCAGCTCCTTACCCTGGCTCCAGTTGGCGATGTAGCCGAAGCTGTTCTCGCCGGTCTGGATACCGTAATACTGGCAAACCGCGTAGGAAATGCTCTCGGCCTCCACCTCCTCGGTGTTGCGGTCTTTCTTCTTGGGCGGCTCCTTGTCACCGGCCCTGGCCGCTTCCTCCTGGACCTGGGCGTAGTTATGCAGTTTACTGTGGGCGATCTCATGGACGGCGGCGGAAACGGTCTGCACCTCGCTCATGCCTGCCCGGATGGCGATGCGCTGCTGGTCCGGCGAGAAATACCCGTCCATGTTGGCGGCCATCGGCTCCACGGAGAGCGGAACCGGCGCGGACCGGCGCAGGGCCTCCATGAAAGCCTCGTAGTTCTGGACACTCCCGGAAAGGGTGGACGCCAGCTCCGGCAGCGGTTTCCCGTCGGTCTGGCTCACATCGAACACCTTCACCGGGCGGAACATGGGAATTTCAACCTCCCGTTCCTCCATGACCGCCTTGCCCTCCGCGTCCAGGATGGGAGCCTTGGTGTCCGGGTCCAGCTTCTGTTCCTCAATTTTTTTCTTGAACGGCGTGGGTGCGATGATGGTGATGCCGTGTTCGCCGCGCTTCACATGACGCTCAAACTGATTTTTCCACTTGTT
>BBZO01000009.1 GCA_001304875.1 Clostridia bacterium UC5.1-2E3 | reverse complement strand
TGATCCGGCCCTGGAGCTCAAGGTGCTGGTCCTGAACATCAATCCCGGTTACAATAAGGAACTGATGCAGAGCTGCCGGACGCTGCGGGAGTATTCCGAGTACGTGGCAAAGGTGCGGGAGTATCACAAAACTCTGCCGTTAAATCACGCGGTACAGCGGGCGGTGGATACCTGTATTGAGAATGGGGTGCTGACAAGATTTCTGAAAGAACACAAAGCGGAGGTGATTGCTGTGAGTATTTTGAGTACAACGAAGAACTGCATATTCAGATGGAACGGGCAGACGCGCGGGAGGAAGGGTATGCCGAAGGCAAGGAGGATGGTATTCTGACCAACCAGTTTCAAGTGGCCAAAGCCATGCTCAAGGCCAACGAACCCTTAGAAAAAGTTCTCAGATACTCCGGACTGTCCCCGGAGGAAATCGAACGGCTGAAATCTGAATAGCCTTGATTGAGCCAGAATGTTTTAAAACGAAAACGTAGTTTTCGGAACATATTTTCCAAGAAACACGAGCGGAGGTGATTGCTGTGAGTATTTTTGAGTACAACGAAGAACTGCATATTCAGATGGAGCGGGCGGATGCGCGGGAAGATGGGTATGCCGAAGGCAGGAAAGACGGCATTCTGGCCGGTCAGCTTCAAATAGTCAGAGCTATACTCAAGGCCAACGAGCCATTAGATAAAATCCTCAAACACTCCGGGCTGTCCCCGGAGGAGATCAAACGGCTGCAATCCCAATAGCCCAATCCCCACAGCCGCAAAAAAGACCGGCTGCAATCCACAGCCGGCCTTTTTCATCCACATTGATCCACGGATATTCATCCGCCTTATCTGGAAGCCTTCGCCTTATTCTCCTTATCGGTCTGAAGAAGCACCTTGCCGCCCTCAATCACAAGAATCAGCGCCAGCACAAAGATCGGCACGATAACCACGCACTGGAGACCCTCGGTGATCATCTTTGCGGTTCCGTTGGCAAATTTCTCCAGGTTGCCCTTGAAGGACAGCACCAGGGAGGACATGCAGGCTAAGAGCATGAACACCATGGGGAAGTAGAACATTTTGTTGTTCTTTCCCTTCTTGCCAAGCCATACGGCCACGCCCAGGAATGCGGGAACAGCCACCAGCTGGTTGCAGGCTCCGAATAAGGGCCAGATATTCTGGTAACCGCTGAGGCAGAGAACCGCGCCCAGAGCAACCGTGATACCCGTAGCAAAATACATGTTGGAGCAGAGGCTCTGCAGAGAGGTCTGCTTCTCGCCCGGCTTGCCGGCAAAAAGCTCCTGGAACATGAAACGTCCCAGTCTGGTCGCCGTATCCAGGGAAGTCAGCGCAAACGCGGAGATTGCCAGGGAGATAACCGTAAACGTAGCGTCAGCCGCAGCCGGGCCAAAGCCCAGATTCACGAAAAATCCCTTGATGGCAGTCGCAAACACGACGGCCGGAGTACCGATCTTCGCATAGTCGCCGTCCGCGCAGAGAGAACCCACAGCGATCAGGGCGATGACAGCAGGAAGCACTCGATGAGCATTCCGCCGTAACCGATCATCTTCGCGTCCTTCTCGTTGTCAAGCTGCTTGGACGTGGTACCGGAACCGATCAGGCTGTGGAAACCGGAGATCGCTCCGCAGGCCACAGTGATGAACAGGAACGGGAACATGGTCTGTCCGTTTGCCAGTCTGAACGTCGTCACCGGAGCCAGCTCCACGGTCGGGTTGGTGCCGATAATACCGATCATTGCGGCAATCATCATAAAGTATAACAGGAAGCTGTTTAAGTAATCTCTCGGCTGCAGAAGAATCCACACCGGAGTTACGGACGCGATCGCGATGTACGCGAACACGATCACCAGCCAGAAGGTCTTGCTCATGTAGATGGGGCATTTAAGACCCACGATGATGCAGACAGCCAGAAGGATAACGCCCGCGATGGTGGAAACTAAAAGCGGAGCATTCTTTCTGTATACCAGGAAGCCGAAGGCGATGGCCAGCGGGATGAACAGCATGGAAGCCGTCGCAACGGAGCCGTTGGCTGAGTTGTAAACCATCTCGCCTTCAACCACCGTGTAGCCCACAAAGGTGCCTGCCACGATATCCGCAAAGGCTGCAACCACCAGAAGAAGCACCAGCCATGCGAACACGGTGAATAACATTTTGCATCTGTGTCCGATGTTCTCCTCGATGACCTCGCCCAGGGATTTACCCTTGTGACGGATGGATACGAAGATGGATGAGAAATCCTGAACCGCACCGAAGAAGATACCTCCGACGACGATCCATAAAAGAACCGGAACCCAGCCGAACACGGCCGCCTGAATCGGTCCGTTGATCGGGCCTGCGCCTGCGATGGACGCAAAATGATGTCCTAAAAGAACCGGGGATTTTGCCGGCATATAGTCCACGCCGTCTTCCATCTCATGGGCCGGCGTCACGCGGCTGGGATCCACGCCCCACTGTTTTGCAAGCCAGGAACCGTATGTAAGGTATGCGATGATAAACACCGCAACGGCGCCCAGCAGAATAACGATACTGCTCACTGTCAATTCCTCCTAAGTATGCTGCCTGAAACTCAATTTCACACTCTGGCCGGCGTCTGACTTTTCTTCAAAACTTTCTCAAACACGGGGACCAGCGGTTTTCCCTTTGCATTGGCATACACGCGCTGCGACGCGAGATCCACCAGAACCGTCCTGGCCTCACACCAGCCCCGGATGGAAAAAAGATAATTCCGGGTCAGCTTAAATTTTTTTACCGCCTTCACTGTTTCGGGGGTCACGGCCCCCTCGCTTAAGAAAACGAAGGTCAGATAGGTATACATGTGGTTCTTCTCCGGCAGGGCATTTCCCCCGCGCACCATCTGCGGTTCCACATGGCGCTCCGCCAGCTCCCTCACCCGTTCCACCATCTCCGCACCCGGCACGGGGCACTGAAAGAAAAACGCGTGCTCGAAGCTGTTGGCCTCCCACATTTTCGCCGAGCGGGTCAGGACATACTTCTCGCTGTGGCTGTAGAAATGTCCGTAAGCCAGACACTCTTCGCTCTCCAGCATGTACGGTCTCTCAATATCAAACGTACTCTGATAGTACTTTAAGACCGCGTCCAGATACTCCTCACAGGTCAACATGGGCCACCTCTCTCACTGCTTCATTTCTCTAACAAGTAAAAGCATTGTAACAAACGGTTTAATAATAGCACCATTCCCCCTGTCTTACAAGAATTTTATAAACAAAACGTAAAGTTTATTAAAAATTTGTAAAAAAAGACCGTGGATGGTCTCTTTCCACGGTCTGATTTATCCATTTTGACAATGGTTTTCATGCGGCTCAGCGGGTGAAATCTTCCCGGATGACGCTCCACGCCGCGTCCACGCTGAAATAATTTCTTATATATTCCTGGGTCTTATCGCAGATCCCGGCCAGTCCCTCCGTATCCTCATACATCTGGAGCACCCGGTCGGCAAACTCCTGCGGCTCGTCGGCCACCGCCAGCACCTCCCCGGCAAAGGGAATGCCCTCCGCTCCGATGGACGTGGTCACGATGGGGGAGCCGTTGTAGAGGGCCTCGATGACCTTGCCCTTGACGCCCGCGCCGTAGCGCAGCGGCACCACCACCAGGCGGCTGGAGGCGTAGAGTCTCGCCAGTTCCTCGTCGCTGACAAAGCCGTAGACAGTGATGCCGTTTCCTGGCTCCTGCAGCGCGCGGATCTCATCGGTGACGCGGGAACCCACGATGAAGAACGGGATCTCCGCCTTTTCGCGGATCCGCGGATAGATCTCCCTCGCGAACCACAGCACCGCGTCCGCGTTCGGCGGATGTGCGAAGCCGCCCACGAACAGAAGTCCCTCGCGTCT
The DNA here is from genome assembly GCA_001304875.1 of Clostridia bacterium UC5.1-2E3. Lineage (GTDB taxonomy): Bacteria > Bacillota > Clostridia > Lachnospirales > Lachnospiraceae > Ventrisoma > Ventrisoma faecale. Next base: position 96,456 of record BBZO01000009.1, on the reverse strand, counting down.
CGCAAAATCCTTATTTATATTTTTCAAAAATTCCTCGTAGACATAGGCGGTGATGGCCTTCACCCGGATGCTCTGATCGATCTGATGGATGGCGTCCCGCTCGATGTAGGACGGGTAGTAGGAAATATCCGCCTTATACATGAGCGTGAACTCCACCGACTTCCAGTAGTCGGACTCCCGCTTCTTCTGGATATCGCCGGTCAGCTCATACTCCCTGCGCTCCCGCAGGAAATGAAGGTCATGGCCGTAGTAGATGACCTTGATATCCGTGTGATCCTTGATGTAGTCGATATATTTGGTCGCAATATGGGGGCGGTTCAGGTACGCATAGCTGATCTCGCTGCCGTTTTCCTTTAACCAGTCCCAGATACCAGTCTGGTACTCCGGCCCGTAGAGAATCTCAATCCCCATCTGCTGCAGGGTCGTGGAGTAAGGCTCCTCGTGGAGGTAATTATCCCCCAGGAACTTCACCACATAGCCCTTTTTAAGGAACATTTTCAGATACTGGAACGTGGTCTTGGAGCCGGCGTCCTTGTCGAAGGTGGGCACATAGTGATCCACCACCAGGATGATCTCCCTGCCCATGCTCCGCTCCCTGGCCCGGAACGGGTTGGGATTTCCGGTATTGACGCACTGCTTCTTAAACTCGTCGGCCCATTTCTCCTTAAGCTTCCGGCTGTTCTCCACCTGGTAGCGCTTGAGGCCTGTGCCGTTTACGTCGGTACCGTTGGAGACGCCCTCGAAATGGATAACTTTGGAGAGCGGCTGATACACCACCCGCAGGCCGGCCTTTCGCACCTCGAAGGCCAGATCCGAGTCCTCGCAGTAGGCCGGCGCGAAGCGCTCGTCGAAGCCGCCGATCTGCTTCCACAGCTCATTGGAGAGCAGGATCGCCGCGCCGGAAATGTAGTCCACGTCCTTCACGTAGTTGTACTCCGGCTTGTCCGGATTGTCCAGACGGCCGTAGTTCCAGCCGGAGCCGTCGCTCCAGATGATGCCGCCCGCCTCCTGGAGCCGTCCGTCCGGGTAAACCAGCTTGGAGCCCACCATGCCGATGGTGGGCTCGGACCCGATGAGGTTCACCAGAGAGCTGAGCCATCCGGGCGTCACCTGGGTGTCGTTGTTTAAGAACATCACATATTTTCCGCGGGCCGCCTTCGCCGCCTGGTTGCAGTTCCGAAGGAACCCTGGTTGGTCTGGTTCCGGCAGATCACCAGATTCTCGGCATAGTCGGACAGATGCTCCGTGGCGTCCGTGGAGACATCGTCGGCGATGATGACCTCGTAGGTCACATCCTTCGTGTGCTCCAGGATGGACACCAGGCAGGCGTAGGTGTAGTGGATCTGGTTGTAGACCGGGATCACGATGGACACCGTGGGATTCTCCACCTGGTCAAAATGAAGCCGCCCGTGGGTCAGATAGTCCTCGCCGATCTCAAAATCCCCGTGAATCAGATTTCTTCCCTCCGCCGTGGTGTATAACTTCAGATACTTCGCCGGGTGCAGCAGCGTATTCTTGCAGTATTTTAAGATTTTCCGCTTTCTCGTCCTTCGGGAACACTTTATTGACCACGCCGCCCAGCTTTCTCTTTATCTTAAAGAGGATGGCCTCATGGCGGTTCAGATAGTCGATGGTCTTCGCCATCTCGCCGATCTCATAGCGCAGGTCGCCGATCATCACCTCCAGATTGGTCACGTGGTTATTGGTCAGACGCTGTACCTCGTTGATCTTGCGGATATTTAAGTTTTTCTCCTCCACCTCGGCCTGCAGCTGCAGAATGCGGTCCTTCGCCCGCGAAAGCTCCTGGTCCTGCGCCGCCAGCTCCTCAAGGGTCTTCACCGGCTGCCGGTAGCGCTCCAGAAGATCGTTTCCCTCCGCCCCGTGGACGTAGGACTGGAAATGCGCCTCCATGGAATCATAGACGCTCACCATCTCCGCGGTGATGCCGAAGGGCTTTAAAAACTCCTCCAGGCTCCCGCACGTAAGCAGCCCCTTATATTTTCTGTAAAAATAGCTGAGATTCCGGTACTGTACATAGTGGGCCGGAACCGGGAACTCGAACACCCACTCATAGTCCAGACAGTAAATATCCCCACCGCAGACCATCATATTCTCAAACAGCGCGTCGATGTTGGAGGCCGTGTAGGCGTGGTCAGAGAGCGGCGGGATCTCGCCGAACACCTCCGTAAACGCCGGCGTGACCTCAAAAGTCACGGTGTGGGCGAGTTCCGCGTAGAGCACCTCGTCGATGGCCTTCTGAAGCGCCTCCGCCGGAATCTCCCCGTCCGCGATCTGGCGCGCCAGGCGCTCGTCCATGGTCTCTCCGGTGAGAAACGGAAACGAGGCGGTCATGCCTCCGTCCATAAGCTCCGGCTCCAGAATCTTAAGCCTGGGGTTCATATCCTTTAACAGGCTGTATTTTTTCTCAAAGGACTGGATGTGATCGCGCCCGGCCTCGCTGAGAGCGGACTTTCTCACATATTTCTTCCCGTCCGCGCCGGTTCCGATGCTGGTTTTCAGCTGGAACCTGGGCTTTCTGGTGCGGTTGTATTTCACATATTCGTCCGTGAGGGACACATCCCCCAGAATCACCAGGTAGGAATTTGCAAACTCCGCAAATCTCCCTTCCCCGCAGACCGCGTCAAACGCCGCCTCCTCGTCGGAGAACAGATATCTGGGCGCGTCGTAGGAGACAGCCACATTGGTGAGCTCCCCCTTCTTCGGCAGGCACCGGTCGGAGTAGAGGGACACCGCCATGCGGTAGTCCGGCACTGGATAATACACCTGTCCGTCCGGAAACGCAAGTTTCATCTCGTTGAAGGAAAGCATCGCCTCTCCCCCGGGCCGGCTGGCACCGTTCCAGTACCGCATGCCGAGGCGGTTGTCAAAGGCGGCGATGATCACGCCGCCGGGGCCAGAAGCCCCTTTGCGGCCTCCAGCTCCTCCCGCCAGCAGTCCGTCAGACTCCCGACGAACACCACATAGTCGAAGCGCTCCGCCGTCTCCCATCCGGGCAGGCTCCCGTTTTCCAGGCGTATATTTTTAAGCCCGGCGTGGCGGCGTCTCACCACCTCGCGGCTCTCGTCCACGGGGTCTATGACCACCACCTCCCGCACCTTGCGGGCGTAGAGGCCGGTCAGCGCGCCGTAGCCGCCGCCCACCTGCAAAAGCTTCTTCTCCGCCCCGAACGGGAACCATTCGAAAAGATTTTCCCGCATCGCGCTGAAGGCGTAGAGAACCTCCGAGCCCTCCCCGTTCATCAGCGCCCCGTCCGTATCTTTGCCGTATTGATCTAACATATCCAGAATTTCATAGCTGGCATCTCTCATGGGATATCCCTTTCTTACTATAAATGATCAGAGACACGGCCTTTCCCGTTCTCACCGGGCCGCATCTGCGTCCGCGTTCAGCCGGACGCTCACCTCCGACTCCATGTCGTAGACGCCCACGGTATTCTTGTTGGAAATCACCGTAATGTTGGCCACGTCGTACAGCCGGTGGTACACCACATGCTGGCCGTTCTCGAAGCCGGTGCAGCTCATGGAAAGCAGATACTCGCCGCCCTGCAGCGTCATCTTCTGCGTAAACTCCACGTCGTAGACGTCGCCATTCTTCACCGGCTTCACGTCGGCCCCCTCGAACATGGTGTTGGTGCCCGTCAGATCTGTGCCCTTCTTGTCCTTGATCGTGTAGGTGAAATGGGTGCCTCGATGGGAGCGTTGAAACGGATCCGCTCCTTTATGGTGAACATCTCTCCCTTTAACAGGAGATTTGTCAGATTCCCTCTCCCGTCGAACAGCCCCAGGTCGAAGATCTCCGCCCGGCCGTCGCCGTACTCGGTGCGGTTGGCGTTTATGGTGATTTTGTCCTTCATGAGGCCCTCGTACTGCCTCGCCTTCTGCTGTGCCCCGTCGCCGGAGAAATCGTTCATCTCCGTCTGGAGCTCCTCCTCCAGCGAATCCATCTGCCCCGCCAGAATCTTCTTATATAAATCGACCATATGCCCGGGCGCGCCCTCGGCCACGAAGGAGCCGCGGTTTAAAAGCACCACCTTGTCGCAGTATTTGATGATGCTGCCCATGTCGTGGGTCACCATGAGAATGGTGGTTCCGCGCTTCCTGATCTCCTCCATGCGGCGGTAGCATTTCGCCTGGAAAAACACGTCTCCCACGGAGAGCGCCTCGTCCACGATGAGGATTTCCGGTTCCACATTGATGGCCAGCGCAAACGCAGGCGGACAAACATACCGCTGGAGTAGGTCTTGACCGGCTGATGGACGAAATCGCCGATGTCGGCAAAGTCCAGGATATCCTGGAGCTTTTCGTCCATCTCCTTTTTGGAAAATCCCATCATGGTGCCGTTCATATAGATATTTTCAATGCCCGTGTAGTCCATGTTGAACCCGGCGCCCAGCTCTAAAAGTGCGGAAATAGTTCCGTCCACCTTCACCTCGCCGGTGGTGGGCGTTAAAACGCCTGTAATAATCTTTAAAATCGTGGATTTTCCGGAGCCGTTGGTTCCGATGATGCCCACGGTCTCGCCCTTTTTCACGTCGAAGGAGATCTTATCCAGGGCGTAAAATTTCCTGTGGTACTCCTTATGCCCCGGATGCAGGGACTCCTTCAGGCGGTCGATGGGCTTGTCGTATAGCTTGTATATTTTCGTAACATCCTTAACCTGTATCGCACAGGCCGAATTATTTTCCGTCATGACATCCTCCTTACAGCACATCTGAAAGATGCGGGCGCAGACGCTTGAACACCTTCAGTCCGGCCAAAAAGAGTATAATGGTCACCGCCCAGAAATACAGCGAGAGCATGGGGCGCTCCCAGAAGAAATCGCCCGTCAGCATACTGTCTCTGAACCCGGTCACCAGATAATAGATGGGGTTGATCTTCAAAAGCTGTTCCAGCCACGCCGGCGCGCCCGGGAACATGGTGGGAGACCACATGATGGGCGCCAGCCACATTCCAAACTGCAGGCAGATCCCCACGATCTGCGCCATGTCCTTGAAGAACACGTTGATGGAACAGGTAAAGTACACGAACGCCAGGGAGTAGACGGCCCCGGCGGCCATGTAATAGATAATCTGAATCCAGCTCACCATGGGAAGCCGCCCATAGCACAGGAAAAGCGCCATCATAATCGCGGTGAAAATGATGTGCACGAACAGGCAGGAAATGAGCTTGATCACCGGCAGAATCTCCACCGGGAACACTACCTTCTTGACCAGATAGCTGTACTCGGAGAGGCATCCCGTCCCGCTGTTCAACACCTCGCTGAAGAAAAACCAGGCACAATGCCCGGCACCAGCCAGAGGACGTAGGGCGCATCCACCGGGGGCGTGCTCTTGAGTCCCAGCTGGAACACGCAGAAATAGACCAGCACTGTCGCCACCGGCTGGAGAAACATCCAGATGATGCCGAAGTACGAGCCCACAAACCGTTTTTTGAAATCCGCCTTGGATAAATCCCAGATGACCTTCCGCCTGGAAATCATCTCCCGCATCAGGGAAATCACATATCGCACGTATTTTACCTCTCTCTAAAAGCGGAAGGAATCCTTAAATCCGCCCCATTTTTTGTCTTTCTCGGAAATGATGAGCTCCATGCCCTCCTCGGTGGGCCACTCCACGCCGATGTCCGGATCGTCCCACTTAAGGCCGCCCTCGTCGCCGGGGTGGTAGAAATCGGTGCACTTGTAGGCAAACTCTGCCTCGTCGGAGAGCACTAAAAATCCGTGGGCAAAGCCTCCGGGATGTAGAACTGCTTCTTATTCTCGGCGGAGAGCTCCACGCCGAACCATTTCCCGTAGGTCTCGGAGCCCGCGCGCAGATCCACAGCCACGTCGAACACGCGGCCTCTGACGGCGCGCACCAGCTTGCCCTGGGGGAACTGCTTCTGGTAGTGGAGACCGCGCAGAACGCCCTTCACGGACATGGACTGGTTGTCCTGCACAAACACCATGTCGAGGCCCGCCTCCTTGAAATCGTTCTGGTTGTAGGTCTCCATGAAATATCCTCTCTCATCCTTGAAGACGGTCGGCTCTATCACGTAAAGGCCTTTGATATCACAGGCTGTCACTTTTATCTTTCCCATTGTTTAAACCTCTCTTTTTTTCATTCTGTGCGCCCGACGGCACTGTCTCCCGCCGCCGATTCTGCCGCGCCCTGCAGCCAGAACCCCGTCTGCCGGGCCCGCACGTCCCACGGGGGACAGTATAGCACCGTTTTAGCGCGGTTTCAAGTCCAGTAAGCCTGGTTCATGGTGAGACGGCGGATCCATCTCTCCGGAAGCCGCTTATAGGACTTCCCCAGCCGGTAACCCATATATTTAAACGCGCTGACCCAGACAAGCTTCGGAATCAGCTGCGCCTTTCCCATCTCTTTCAGCTTCGCCGCCGTGGCTTTCACCAGCTTCACGCCCTCGCCCTCGGAGGAAACGCCGGAGAACACCTCCGGATGGTCGGCCTGGGAGACGCCCAGGTCAAAATTCCGCCGCAGGTACTCCACGGCCGTATAGTTGTGGGAGTGAATCACCGCGCCGTCGCCCACGTAGGCGATGGAATAGCCGGCCTTCACCGCCCCCGCCGCGAAGATCATGTCCTCATTGAAAATCGTGCGGCGGATGAAGCCGCCCAGCCGCTCGAACACCTCCCGGCGGTAGGCCGCGCAGACGTTAGAGCAGAAATAGGTCTTGATGCCGAGCTCCCCTAAATCCTTCGCAGACTTCACGCGGCTCTCAGCCGGATAGTTGAACTCCCGTGTGATGCGCTCGATGGGATTGCAGTCGTCGGCGGGCAGCTGCCTGGCGTAGGCCGCGGCCACGTTCCCGTCATCGAAGGCACGCACCAGCCGCTCTGCCAGATGATCGGTGGCCGGAACCGCGTCGTGGGTCATAAAAAGAACGATATCCGCCTGCGAGTATCCCGCTCCCTCCGCCCGGGTTCTCCCGTGGTCAAACTCGGATTTCGCCAGATGGTGAATCTCAAATTCCGTGGTACAGCCCGCCGGAATCTCCGGCAGAAAGTCCGCACGCCAGAACTGCTCCTCCGTATTCATGATGATGATTTTCCCGATGGGATACGTCTGCGCCAGCAGGCGGCCAAACAGCCGCCGCACGCCGGGTCCCGGCCGGTAGGTGGGGATGACCACGTCCAGAGTATATTTATCGTTCGCCTGATTTGCAGAAGTCACAGCGCATCGCCTCCTGTCGGTAATTTCTCGTCCACTAACATATTTTCTCCGTCTGCCGCGGCATCCGTCATTCCAGTCACGCCAGCCTTCTTCTTTGACGCACAGTTCTCCAGCTCCTCCAGCCGTTTTTCTAAAAGCGCGCACTCCTGCGTCAGCCGCTTTACCTTGTAGGAGAGCCTGGACACCGCGAAGGTCAGACAGAAGATGATCGTCAGCGAGAAGCAGAATCCCAGGAAAAAGATCATGTTGCTGGGAATTTCCACACCCAGCATCACCGCCAGCCGCGCCGTAAACTCATCGAACACCGCCAGCACCCCGACGCCCACGCCGAGAAACAGCCAGGGAAACGCATATTTTAAGTCCAGCTTCTTATTTCTGACCATGTTCATCATCCCAAAAATCAGAACGACGACACAGACCAGCACAAACACACGAATCTGCACACTCATACCTTACCTCCTCCACGCGGCGATGAGCACCGCAATGGAAACCTTTACCATATAATAGACCGCCTTCATGCTGGAGATGGAGGAGACTCCCCCTCCCTGGCCCGCATCTGCACAGGGATCTCCCGCACCCGCCTGCCCATTTTAAGGATCGTCACCACGCTCTCCGGCTCCGGGTAGTCCTTGGGATAGTCCCCGGCAAAGAGCCCGATGACCTCCCGGTCCGCCATCCGCATCCCCGAGGTGGGATCCGTGATGCGCACCCCGGTCACCAGCTTAATCAGCCAGGAAAAATACCCGATCCCCAGCCGTCTGGCCGCCGAGGACTGAAAGCCTCCTTCTCGATGAAGCGGGAGCCGATCACCATGTTAAGCTTCTCCTCCTCCAGCACACGGGCCATCTCTCCCAGATAGGCCGCGTCGTGCTGGCCGTCGCCGTCCATCTGCACCGCGATGTCGTAGCCGTTTTCCAGCGCGTAGCGGTAGCCGGTCTGCACCGCGCCGCCAATCCCCAGATTGATGGGCAGATTCACCACGTGGAATCCGTTTTCCCGGCAGATCGCAAGCGTCCGGTCCGTGGAACAGTCGTTGATAATCACATAGTCAAAGTCCGGGGCCTTCTCCCGGATCCGCGCCACCGTGTGCGCGATGGCGTCCTCCTCGTTGTAGGCCGGTATAATGATCAGTTTTTTCATGTCGTATCTCCTAAAGTCGGTTCGACCTCTCGCTCACCGAGTACAGGCGGCCGATGAGCCTGGCAATGGGCTTCGGCCAGAATTTTTCAAACATCTCTAAGTCCTCCGCCCCGCGGCCGGTGTCCCCGATCATGCCGCTGGTGGTGGATTCCTCGTGAATGCGGTGGTACATGAGAAGCTTTTTGCAGTAGATAAACTGCCCTTTAAGCCGGGAAATCCGCTCCCAGGCCTGCCAGTCCTCCACGCAGGTGTAGCCGTCCAAAAACACCGGCTCCGGCAGATTCTCCCTCGCGTAGGTCACCGCCGGACAGCTGATGGGATTCCCGAACGAGAGAATCCGCCGCCGCACGAACCGGCTCCCGGAAAGCGCCCCAAACTCCAGCGGAATCAGCATCATCCGCTTGATCTTGAGAAGCATATTCTCCCTCACCCGCGCCCCGTTCCGGATCTCCCCGTAGTCGGAAAACAGGATCAGAGGCCGCTTCGCTCTCGCCGCGCAGGCCAGAATCTCCTTCGCGTAGTCCTTACAGTACACGTCGTCCTGGTGGGCCAGCGTGATGAGGGACGTCCCCGCCCGGCTGTAGGCGAAATTCCAGTCCTGGGTGATGCCGCCGGGACCGGGATTTATGTCCAGCGGGATGCCGTATTTCTCCGCCAGCGCGCGGATGTGGCCGTTGTCCGTGGAGGCGGCCATGCGGAGGTTTGTCCGCACCGACTGATTTTTAAGCGATCGGATGCACTCCTCCAGATACGGGCTCTCCTTATAGGCACATATGACAAACGTATGATTCTCCGGCTTTATTTTCACCAAAAAGCCCCCTTCCGCCTACAGGCAGTAGGCATTGATCACGTAGAAATAGACAAAGTAAAGCAGAATCCCCGCGCTGCCCGCCAATACCAGCGTGTAATACTGGTAATTTTTAAGCCGCACCGACACACGGTCGGAGCCAAGCGCCAGGTAGAGAGGAAACAGAAACGGTATATAGTACCTGCCCTGCACCCCGTCGATATAAGTATTGCCCGGTTCCGAGTAGGAAATATAGAGCGCCGTCCAGATAAACACCGCCGCGGCCCCGGCCATGAGGAACATGAAAAGTCTCTGCCGGCCCGCCAACCGCCGCCCCGCAGCGCTCTGGGTGTTGGTCAGAAGCACCAGCACGGCTCCCACATAGATGATCCAGGACTGGGTCACCGTCGCCAGATGCCCGAAGGCCCCCAGGGACAGCTCGCCAAACACGTAGGAAGGAAACGACCGCCATATATTTTCAATCAGCACCGCCGCGTAGGCCAGCGGCTGCCCTAGGATGTAGGCCATCTGCCCCACCTCGCTGGTGGCTCCGCCCCGCAGGTCCCCGGTCTCGCTGGGCGAGAAAATAACCGGGAGCATGAATCCCAGAATCAGAAAAACCACCGCCGCGCAGACAATCCCGCGCATGAGAAGCATCTGCCGCTTATCCTTAAACTTCTCCCGCGGAATCAGCAGCGCAATCAGAAGAAGCGGCGCGTACACCGCCTTGATCCGGCACCCGAAGATAAACGCCGCGACCATGATAATGAAATCCCTCCAGCGGATCTTCGTCTCCGGCGTCAGAATCTCCTTAAGCATAAAAGCAAAAGAAAGGCTTAAGAATGCCGTCACCGTCGGATCGTAGGAGTAAACCCCCGCCAGGAAAAGCGGCGTGGGCATAAGCCCGATGAAGGTTAAAATCCCCTTTCCCACCGGGGTTTTCCGTATGGCAAAAACATGATCACGCTGTAGACTAAAAGATTCCCCAGCCGTCCGAACCGGAACAGCATGGAAAACGGCATCCCCAGAAGCTGTCCGATAAACAGAAACAGGGAAATTCCCGCGTAACCCGTCATCGTAGTCTTATTTAAGTCCGAGCTCCAGCCGATGGGACCGGTTTTATAGTCCCCGGTCGTGTCCAGGTAGTCGTTTAACGCCCTCTGCTCCTCCGCGGTTCCCGGCTGGCTGAAGGGCCAGTTGTCCAGGCTCGGTATAAACTCCTGGTAGATGCTGTCGGAAATATGGGAGATCTGCCGGTAATTGGAGATCCAGAAGGACTGCTCAAAGTGCACCTCCTCGTCCCAGCCCACCTTGTTGGCCGGCAGCGCCGCCACCAGGAGCACGCCCACCGACAGTGCCGCCGCCAGAAATCCGATCTCCGGCCGTCTTCCAAGCAGCTCACGGCCCAGGAAAAAGAAGGCCGCCAGCCCGAAGGCCACCCAGTAAAAGCCAAGCTCCACCCAGTTGACCGCCAGCTCATTGACCACCGTAAATCCCGTGAATACCAGGGGCATACGCTCAAAATCGATGTGGGGCAGCCCCTCCACCTTCAGATCATCCGCCTCCACCACAATATTCACATAGTCGGCCTTCGCCTCCACCCGCAGATATGTGTCTCCCAGCACCCGCGGATTGTTGTCCCAGATATCCAGCTCGTCCTTGATGTTTAAATCGCCGTAGATATTGTAGACGCCCGCGTAGGCCTTGAGATTCAGAAGGCCGTCGTAGTCGAAGGAGCATTTCAGTTTATCCACGTACCTGCCGTTCAGGGGGACATGGATGAACCCCTTCTCCCCGTCAAACCAGAGCGCGCCGTCCTTCTCGGTGAATCCCTCGCGGACCACCTCGCTCATGGGCACAGCAAACTCCCCCTTCTCGCCGTCCGGCAGGGTGAAGAGGGCAAAATTTGCGAAACATTCCGCCAGTATTCCCAGGACGAGAACCACCGCCGCCGCGGCAATCCATTTTTTCCATCCCGCTGTTTTCGCAGATTTTCTTGGTTTCATAAGCTAAAATCTCCCGGCTGCAAACTCATAGTTTTTTGAGAAGCCCCGCATACCCGCGGTGCTCCAGAATGCGCTCGTAGTCCTCGATGTAGTCCACCTCAGCCCAGAAGGCCCCGGCCACATCGCGCACATAGATGGGGCGTTCGGCCGTCATCTCGTAGAGCACATTTTCCCACCAGACCGAATGCTTCTGGCAGGCGATCATCTCGTCCATCTTTTCAAGGAAGCAGGGCAGGAAGTCCGCCGTGAATTTCCCCAGGCCGATGTACTCGCCCGTGACGTCGCCGCCTCCAGCTCCTTGCCGTACTTTAAGAGCACGTTGTTCTCATAGTAAAATTTATAGTCCGCGGTGACGGTCCTCGTCTCATCTGAGAACATCACCGGGCTCATTTTTTCCTCCAGAATCCGGTCCAGAAGTCCCTCGTCCACATAGACGTCCCCGTTCATAATCATGATGTCCTCGCCGCCGTCGATGAAGTCTCTGGCAAACCAGGCCGACGCGATGCTGTTGGTCACGTCGAAAAACGGGTTGTAGTAAAATTCCACCGGAAGTCCCTTAAGGGCCTCCCGCACGTCCTCCTGCCGGTAGCCTAAAACCAGGCCCACCCGGCTGACGCCGCGGGATAAAAGAAGCTCCGCCGTGTAGCGGATCAGGCACTGCCCGCCGCCGATGTCCACGGTGCATTTGGGCCTGCCGGATAAATAGCGGGAAATCCGCGTCCCCCGCCCGGCAGCCAGAATCAGCGTTCTCACAGAAGCCCCCTCCTCTCCATGTCGTGGAGGGCGTCCGAGAGAACTTTATTGTCCTCCTCGGTCAGCGCGCCCAGATGGCCCACGCGGAAGATCTCGTCCCTTAACGCCCCGCCGTTGGGGCACACGAAGATCCCATACTCTTCCTTTAAAATCTCGTAGACCCGGTAGGCCGGCACACGCAAGGGGTGCAGCGCCGTCATGGCGTTGGACGGCGACTCGGAGATCTCCTCCAGAGGAAGATCTTTAATCCGCGCCCGGAAATCCTCAGCCAGCCGCTCCATGCGGCGGCTCTCCGCCTCCGGCCCGCCGGCCTCCATCCTCTTAAGACGCTTATTCAACTGAATCAGCACGCTGACCGCCGGGGTAAACGGCGTCTGCCCTCTGGTTCCGTCCTTTAAATAGAGTTTTAAGTCAAAATACAGCGATTTTATCTTCCTGCTCTCCACCCGCGCTGCGGCCCGCCGCGAGAGCGCGATGACGGAGAGTCCCGGAGGCAGTGCCAGCGCCTTCTGGGATCCGGTGATCACCACGTCCGCGCCGCTCTCCTCCATGTCAAAGGGATCCGCCAGGAAAGAGCTGATGGAGTCCACCACCAGCATCGCCCCGCAGGTCTTACAGAACTCCCGGATCAGACCGATGTCATAGTGGACGCCGGTGGAGGTCTCGTGGAGGTTCACTAAAAAGCCGGTAAAGCGCTGCCCCTCGTAAGGCGCCAGATGCTCCGCCCGCAGGGCCTTCCCCGCGGCCAGCGCAATCACCTCGTGGGGGATCCCGTGAATCTCGCAGATATCCACGAACCGCTGTCCGAAGCTGCCGCCGTTGACCACCAGAAGGCGGTCGTTTTCGTCAAACAGGTTCATCACCGCCGCCTCCATGGAAGCCGTGCCGGAGCCGGTCAGAAAGAGCACTCTCGCCCCCTCGCCCGCTCCCATATACCGCTTCATCAGCGCCTCATTTTCAAGCATCAGCTCCGAAAATTCCGGCGTGCGGAAGTACGGAATCTGCTCCGAACCTATCTTTCGTATCTCCTCGTCCATGGCCACCGGCCCGATGGTAAAATTAAGCATCCCGGCGTCCTCCTTTCCTCCCAAGCTCACGAAGCACCGTGCGCCTGTATACGCCAAACGCCGCCGCGCCGAAGCACAGCATCAAAAGAAACATCAGTATCATATAGGAAAACGCGCCGCCGTCGATTCCCATGGCCCGCACGAAGACCGGCGAGATGAGAAACGCCGCCGCACCCACGCCCAGATACCCGACGAAGATCACGCGCTGCCATTTCATTATAATTAAACTGTAATAAAAAAGTGTCATCAGCGCGTTGAGCGCGCCTCCCAGGATGATGTAGAGAAGCGCCGTCCGGCACCGGGCCAGCGCATAGCCGATATTGGGGTAGAGGAGGCTGAGCACCGGAATCCCCAGGAACCAGGCGCCGAGAACCGCCACCACCGTCAGCCCAAGAATCACGAGAACCAGATTTTTCACAATGCTCCGGAAACGCTTGTAACGACGGTTCTCCCACTGCACCGACAGCTTGGTGAGGTAGGGACGGATCACGAACCCGGCCACCAGATTGATGACGCTGGTGGGCATGAAAATAGCCCCGTACACCGCCAGATCGGCGTCGGTCATATTCCCCTCGATGGCGTACTTCGCCGCCGAAAAAATGTAAAAGTCCAGCACCACGGAAAAAAACAGAAGCAGGTTGTCCCGGAACAGCCGGCACACCTGGCTCCCCTTCACGCTCCGGTCCACGCCGGGGATGGCCCGCATCACCGCTACGTCAAAGAGCAGCAGCCCCAGAAGCTGGGCTCCCGCCCCCGCCTGGCTGGCCCAGACCAGATTTCTCGTGACATAGAGCACCGATAAGAATACGCCCACCGAGAGCAGTGTGCGGAAGGTGTTGGATTTCCCGGTCAGATAAAGCCGGCCGTTCCGCTGAAATTCCGCCTCGTAGGCGTCGGCGAAGCCGTCCACCACCTTGTAGATCACCAGCCAGATGACCGTCATGGCTTTCACGTAGGAATAACCGTTTACAAACACATAGAAAAGCCCGAACAGCACGGCCGCGGCACAGGTCAGATAGCGGAGCCGTAAATATTCCCCGAAGCTGTAGCGCGACTCCGTGTCCGTGATGTGGAACGGACGGATGCCGAAATAGGCCACCATAAACATATGCTGCCCAAAAGTGCTGTATCCGAAGGTGAAAATCCCCCCAGGTCCTCGCCCACCAGCTGGATCACCGCGATGGAGAGCACCATGGACGCGAAGGCGTAGAGAAAGCTCCCCACCATGTTCCAGCTCATATTTCTTCTGTCTATATTTTTATCCGATCCGATAATCCATCGGGCCCATCGATTCATGTTATCTACCTGCTTTTTGCCGTTTCCCCGGCCGCCAGTCAAATTCCAGGCGATAGGGATAGTGCGTCTTTCTCTTGTCCTCCGGCGGCATTTCCATGAAATCCCCGTACATATTTTTAAGCATCTCCTCGATGTTGCCGGGGAAGGTGAGGGAAATGCCCTCGAAGCCTATGTTTTTGAGCGGATGGAGCTTCTCCTTGTCGATGACGTTCCAGTAAGGACTGGTGTCGGGAAGAAATGCCATCCGTCTCGTGTTTTTCTTATCATACCGCCGGCACACCCGCTCGCAGCGGTCCCTGAGCCAGGCCGGGGAAATGCGAAGCCCCTTAAGCACCCGGTGCGCCAGGCCGCAGATGGCCAGTATCAGACGCGCCTTCGCCCCCGTCGCCGCCAGATAAGGCTTCGGGATGCAGCGGAGAATCAGAAGCTTGCTCCAGAACCAGGCCTCCCAGGACTGGAGCTCATAAAGAATGCGGTTGTCCGCCACGTTGTCCAGCACGTAGAGATCCAGGAAAATGCCGCAGGGACAGCGGGCGTCCTTCAACGCATTTTCCACAAACAGCGTCCCCCGCTTCGCCAGCCGGGTGGTCATCAGCGGGTAGCGCTTGTCCCGCCACGCGTTCACAATGTAGTAGCGGTCCTTATACTCCCGCTCCACGACGGAGACCATTTTCTCAAAATCCTTCCGCGGCATGGCGATGTCGATGTCGTCGTCCCACGGGATGAAACCGCCGTGGCGGATGGCCCCGATGCCGGTGCCCGCGATCCCGTAGTATTCCAGTCCGTTGGCCTCGCAGATGGCCACGAAATCCTTAAGAATGGAGAGCTCCGTCTCCTGCAGCCGTTTCAGCACAGACGGCTCGTAAAATTCAGGCATCGCCAAACTCCTTTGCAGCCGCGTTCATGACCGACTCGATGACCTTGTCCATGTCGTAGTATTTGTACTCCGCCAGACGGCCGCCGAAGATCACGTTCTCCTCCTTCGTGGCCAGCGCGCGGTACTTCTCAAACAGCTCCTGGTTTTTCGCGTCGTTCACCGGATAATAGGGCTCCATGCCGGTTGTCCAGTCGGCGGGATACTCGCGGGTGATGACGGTCTTCGGCTGCGTGCCGAACTCGAAATGCTTGTGCTCGATGACGCGGGTGTAGGGCGTCTCGCGGTCGGTGTAGTTGACCACGGCCACGCCCTGGTGGTTCTCCTCGTCGAGAAGCTCCGTCTCGAAGCGCAGGCTCCGGTACTCCAGTTCACCGTAGCAGCAGTCAAAGTAGGCGTCCAGCATTCCGGTGTAGACCACCTTTTCGCCCATGCTCCGCCAGGTCTCCCTGTCCGCCAGGTAGTCCACGCCCGTGCGGATGTCGCAGCCCTCGAACAGCTTGTCTATAAGGACATTATACCCGCCGATGGGGATTCCCTGATACAAATCGTTGAAATAATTGTTGTCGTAGGTGTAGCGCACCGGGAGGCGCTTGATGATGAAGCTGGGGAGATCCTTGCAGTCCTTGCCCCACTGCTTCTCGGTGTAGCCCTTGATGAGCTTTTCGTAGATGTCCGTGCCCACCAGGCTGATGGCCTGCTCCTCCAGGTTCTTCGGCTCGCCGCTCACGGCCTTCCTCTGCTCGTCGATGACGGCCTTCGCCTGCGCCGGCGTGGACACGCCCCACATGCGGCTGAAGGTGTTCATGTTGAAGGGCATGTTATACATCTCGCCCTTAAAATTGGCCACCGGGCTGTTGGTGTAGCGATTGAACTCCGCCAGGCTGTTGACAAACTGCCAGACCTTTTTATTGCTGGTGTGGAAGATGTGCGCGCCGTACTTGTGCACGTGGATGCCCTCCACGTCCTCGCAGTAGATGTTGCCTCCGATGTGATCCCGTTTTTCCAGTACGAGGCAGGTCTTCCCGTGCTGTCTCGCCGCGTAGGCGAACACGCCGGCGAATAAGCCGCTGCCCGCGATGATATAGTCATACTGTTTCATGTGAGTGCAGTACCTCCAGTTTAAATTCATTTAATCTTCATTGTACTATAAATGGGGGAAATGTAAATTGATTTGAAGAGGGGAAACGAAATGGGAAACAAAAACCCCGGAGCCGCAAACTCCGGGGGCTACATTTCGGTTTTTACTTTTTTTACTCTGACAAAACTGCCATCTTTTATACCGGCTTCAGACCTGACCGCAATACTCCGGATAAAACTCCCGCACATACTCCAGCACGTCCTCCCGCGTGCCCCGGAAGGGCCCCGCGCTCTCCATTTTCAGAGACACCAGCGCGGTGCAGTAAAGAAGCGCCTGGGACAGGCTTCCGTACTGGCGTTCCGTGATGTACCCGGCGAAAGCCGTGTCTCCGCGGCCCGTGCGCCCGGAGAGATTTCTGGCGCGGATGGGCAGGTGCGCATCTGGCTGCCGTCAAAGGCCAGCACCTCCGTGTTGTGGGTGATGAGCACCTCCGAGGCGCCCCAGCGGTGCAGTATCCGCGCCGCCCGCCTCCGGTCGCTGACCCCCGTCAGGATCTCCGCCTCGGCGGCGTCGGTTTTTAAATAGTCAATATGCGGGAGGTACAGCCGCTTGTTTTCCCAGTCGCGGAAAGTCATAGCCCCGTCTTCCCCGGCGCAGCGCAGAAATCCCTGTACGTCCACGGCCACTTTTCCGTAGCCGGCCGCCTCCGCGATCATCCGCTCGTCGATATCCCCGGTCATCAGCCCGGCGAAATGGTAAACCGAAGTCTCCACGCGCGGCAGTTCGTCGAAGAAAAAGCCATCGCATCTCCCCATCGCCGTGCAGGAGCGCTTCTCCTTATCCGGCGTGAAATACTGGTTGCGGATTGCACAGGTGGACGCAGAGGTTTTCCAGTACACCTCCGCCCCGGAGCCGGCAAACGCCGGTTCTGCATCCGCCGTCCCGGGATTGAATTTCGTAAACACCGCCGTGCGCCTGCCGCTCCGGGCCGCCGCGAAGCCGGACGCCACCACCGCGCCGCCCAGCTCCCTGCGCTCTCTGCCCTCACAGTCGATATTGTGGTCCAGAGAAACGGGACCGACGATCATCACATCATATTTTTTCATCGCTGTTCTTCTCCTTCTATTCCCAGATAAGACGTCTGTATACTGCCGCTCTCTCCAATTTCAATTTCCAGCGCATGATGCGGCGGGGGCGCCGGAATTTCCGGCGGCAGCTCCGGACAATCGGAAAAATACAGCTCGATCCCCATTTCTGCCGCCATGCGCAGCAGCCCGGGATCCGCGCTGTTATACCGGCGGTCGCTGGACGCGCAGCAGACCATGATCTGTGGGGCAACGGCCTGCAAAACTTCCTCGTCCGCCCCGTCCCGCTGTCCGTGGTGACCCACCTTGAAAATCTGGGCCCGCAGGGCCTCCCGGGGAATTTCTCCGTAGCCGTCGGCGTTGGCATCGCCGGGAAGCAGGATACGGACGCCCCCGAAGTCCAGGCGCAGGATCAGACTGTAATTGTTCATCACGGCATCCAGGCATTCAGACGGTACAGGAACTGCTCCGGCGACTCCGCCTCGCCGAGCGCCCTCATCTGCCGCTCCATCTCCCCGCTTCTGCGAAGCGAAGGGGAAAGCACCTCCACGGCAAGCTGCGAAGATAAAACCAGGCGCTCCCCGGTTCTTAACGTCTTTACCTTTCCCCCGCGGCGCTCCACCCGTTTTATGAGTTCCGGCATGTCGTTGAGCGCCCGGATGAATTTTTCCTGCGATTCGGTCTCCCCTTTACAGGAGATAAACCTCATTTCCTTCCGGCAGAACGCCGCCGGAAGAGACTGCCACAGTGTCGATGGCAGCAGCTCATCCGGCAGCGCCGCAAGACCACACAGGTGATCCTCGTGAATATGCGTCACCGCCGCGATATCCGGACGGATGTTTTTCATTCTCAGATATTCCTCCAGGCTATGCGCCCCGAGGCTCTGTCCTCATATTCCTGCCGGCAGCCGCTTCCTCCGTCCACCAGCAGAGTTCTTGTTTTTCCTTCCAGCACAGGATCCGGATACTGCGCCAGAACCGCCTCCCCGTATCCCACATTGACAAATGTAAGCTTCATCGGATCGCCCGCCTGATGTATAAACTGGAAAGAAGCAGGATCAGCAGAGTCATCACGATGGCTCCCGCACTGCCGAAGCCGAAATCCAGCGATTTAATCCCGTAATTATATAAAAACTGGGTGATCGTGCTGGTCGTGCCGGCCGGGCCTCCCCCGGTCAGCACATTGACCTTCTCAAACAGGCGGAAGGTGTCAATGGTGCGCAGCAGCGCGCACAGCGCCAGCGAGCTTTTAATATTCGGTACAGTCACATACCAGAAGCGCTGCAAAAACCCGGCTCCGTCGATGCAGGCCGCCTCGTACTGGCCCGCCGGAACCGACTGCAGAGCCGCATACAAAAGCAGAAACACAAACGGAACATTCTGCCATACATCGATGAGCAGGATTGTGCCGAAGGCCGTGTCCGTGTCCATAAACCAGTTGTAAACCGGCAGCCCCAGGGACTGAAGAAACTGGTTTATGATGCCGTAGTTGGAGGAAAAAAGCATTCTCCAGCTGAGCGCCACCGTGACCGCGGGAAGAAGATACGGGAGCAGGAGCAGCGTCCGCATGATCTTTTTTCCGCGTCCCAGGCTGTTGACAAATATAGCCAGCACCAGCCCAAACCCCAGCTCCAGCACCACCGCCAAAAACGTAAACCGGACCGTATTCCATATGGCCTGGCGGAAATACCCGTTTTCAAGCAGGGAAATATAATTTTTAAACAGTACAAATTCCGCCCGGTCCGCGCCTTTTAAGTAATTATAATCTGTGAAGCTGTATAAAAATGTGGAAATCAGCGGGTATGCGGTCATGACAAGCAGCACCGCCAGGGTGGGAAGCGTCATGCCGATGGCAAAACGCTTCGCCTGCTGACTGGTCTGCTTTGTTCTCGATGCAGTGTTGTCCATGATTCTCTCTCTCATTCTGCCATCAGCTTTTCAAGCTCAGACTGGGCGTAGGCAAGGCCCTCGTCCATGCTCTTGGTCCCCTGGATGATGTTGTCCATCTCCTGCCCTAAAATGTTGGTGAACTCGGTCCACTCCTCGATTGCCGGACGGTACACGCCGGTCTCCAGCGCGCCGCACACCGTCTCCAGATGGGGATAGTCTCAAGCACCGTCTCGTCCAGAAGGCTGGAATACCGGCAGGGCACGCCGCCATTCCCGATGGAGGCCAGCTGCACCTCCGGGGACATCACATACTGAAGAAGCTCCAGCGCCAGCTCCTTGTGGGGTGCGTTGTTGGGGATGCCGATGCACCACACGCCCTGCAGGGCAGCCGCCTCCCGGGGCTCGCCGTCCTCCTCAAGCTTCGTGGGAATGACGGTGTAATCTGCCGGGCCGTCGGCGGTGGGCACGTACCAGCCGGGCCAGATCTGCGCCAGAGCCGTCTCGCCTCCGCTGACAGAGGCTACGATATCATCCTTATCCAGCGTGCTTCCCGTCTCATACAGTGCCAGGTAGTCCTCCATGGCCGCGCGGAACTCGGGCGTATCCACCGTGGGCTGATTGTTCTCGTCCACAACCCAGCCGCCATGCACCAGCAGATGGGAGAGGAAATCAGAAAGGATATTGTCGGGGCTTCCGCCGCGGATCAGGAATCCATTTTTATCCGGATCTGCGCGCGGGTTTTGCTGGCAATGTCCATGATATCGGCAAAGCTGTCGATGTCCTCCGGTGCATAGCCCGCCGCCTCGACAAGCTGCTTGTTATACATGAGGACCGTCACGTTTCCGTAATACGGGGCCAGATAAATGTCTTCCCCGGATTTGCAGATGGAGGTGGTCGCCGGGATCACGTCGTCGTCGAAGCTGTAACCCAGCTCGCTCAGATTCGCCAGAACGCCGTTGGCCGTAAATTCCGCCATCCAGGAGCCGTCCACCATACACAGATCATAAGTTCCCACCTCGTTGACCGCATCCAGGGCGATTCCCGTATGGAGATCGTCAAAGGACATCAGCATCACCTCGATATCAACATTGTGTTCTTCCTCAAACGCGGGCAGGCTGGCCTCCAGAGACTCCCCGTAGGCCCCTCCTCTCAGAATCAGTGTCATTTTTGTGGGCTCCTCACCGGACGCCGCAGAGGTGCCGGCAGGAGAGGACGTTCCCGCAGAGACGCCGGCTCCGCCGGAGCTTTCCTGGGATCCGCATGCGGTCAGGGACATTACCATGGCGGCGCTCAGCGCCGCTGCCAATACTTTTTCATCTTCTTAATCCTCCTAAACATTCGACTTTATTCTTTCACAGCCCCGCTTGACAGTCCAGAAATCAAGTAGTTCTGAGCAAAAATAACAAAGAGCATGATCGGCACGACGGAAATCACGCCTCCGGCGGATACCAGGCCGAAGTTGGTCAGATTGTCCTCCGTGTTCAATACCGACAGCGCCAGCGGCACCGTGTAATTGCCGGGGCTGCGGGTGAAAATAACCGTGTAGGTGTACTCATTCCACGCGTACATGAACGAGAGCATGGCCACAGCCGCGATCCCAGGAGCTACTAACGGCAGCACCACCCGGCAGAACAGCTGCCATTCCGTGGCTCCGTCCACCTTGGCGCTCTCCTCGATCTCCTCCGGCAGCTCTCTGAAAAAGCTGATGAGAAACCAGATGATCAGCGGAACATTGATCAGCACGCAGGCCAGAATCACCGGCCATTTCGTACCCAGAATGCCCGCCTTTCCAAACATGGTGTAAAGCGGAATCGTGAACGCCACCGGCGGCAGAACCCTGACGAGAAGAATCCAGTACGTCAGCGGCCTTTTCAATCCGAAACGGAACCGGTGTCTGGCGATGACATACGCCGCGCAGATGCCGATGATCAGTGAGAACACCAGCGAAACACCTGTCGTCTGCAGGCTGTTGGCGATGGCCAGGCCAAAATCCTTAGAGTCAAACAGGCGGATAAAATGCTCCGCCGTGAACGACTGCGGCAGCAGGGAGATTCTCCCGCTCATCTCTTCCGCCGGACGCACCGCCATGGCCAGAAGCCAGTAGATGGGAAACAGAGCTATAAACAGCACCGCCGCGCACATCAGAGCCTTGAGCGCTGCGGCGGCCCTTCTTTTTATCTTCATTTTACATTTCCTCCCGGACAGTAAATCGTTGATCCGTCATGACATGTATGAGTATCCCATATTCTCCCCGGCGCCGCTATCAAGGTTTCGTAAAACGTTTGTAAGTTTCCCGTGCGTTTATGTATATAAAACGAATAATTCCCACGACACGCAAAAACTGCCGCACCGGTAATTTTCCAATCACCGATACGGCAGAGCATGTTTTCATCTGTATTTTTATCTGCATTTATCTCCGCACAAACCGCGCCAGCATCCCCGCGGCCGCCTCCAGCTCCTTCTCCCTCGCCGCGAAAAATTTCCGGTACGCCCCGCAGTATATGTTCTGCCATCCCGTCCCCCGGCCGGTCGCGGCGGCAGCCGTTGCGGCAGAGCACGTAATAGCGGCATGCTTTACAGGACTCCGGTACCTGCACGGACTGTTCGAGAAATTCCCTCGCCTTCTCTCCCGTCCCCATGGCCGCGAAGCTCTCCTGCCCCACGGTACCCAGCCGCCACTCATCCAGCACATAGAAGTCACAGGGATACACGCCGCCGTCCCCCTCCACCACGAACTGGATGGAGCAGCGCCCCACCATGCCGCAGGAGGCGGGCTGGCCGCCTAAGAGAATGGACATCCAGTTGTCCAGATGCCGGACGCTCACGTACTTCCCATTTTTCAGATCACGGAACCAGAGGTCAAAAATCTCCGTGAGAAATTCCCCGTAGGCCTCCGGCGTGAGCGCATCGTGCCGGCCTTCTTCCGGCACTCCTGCCTCCCGCTGCGCCCCCTCAAAGGGCTCCAGGCATGGGATAAACTGGAGAAAGTCAAACCCACGTTCCCGGTAAAACCCATAAATATCCCCGGCCCTGCGGGCATTCTCCCCGGTGACCACGCAGAGGATATTGTACTCCACCCCCACCCGGTCAAAGAGCTCCAGCGTCTCCATCACGCGGGCGAAGGTCCCCCCGCCGCGCCGGTCCCTGCGGTTTGCGTCGTGCACGGACTCCGGGCCGTCTAAGGACACGCCGATCAGAAAATGATTTTCAGCAAAAAAGCGGGCCATCTCCTCGCCCACTTCATACCCGTTGGTCTGGAGGGAGTTGTAGATCCGGACGCCGGGCTTTCCATGCTTTTTCTCCAGCTCCACCACGCCCCGGTAGAAATCCAGCCCCGCCAGCACCGGCTCTCCCCCCTGGAACAGAAATGTGCAGGACTTTTCCGCATACTCCATGGCCCCCACGATGATCTGCTCCATCCGCTCCAGGGTCAGAAATCCTTTGAATCCCACCTCGCGGCAGTTGGCCACATCCTGGTAAAAGCAGTAGGAACAGTTCATATTACAGGCCGAGGACGCCGGCTTGACCAGCACATTCACATGCATCATATTTACACTTCTCCTTCTCACGGCGCAAACCGCCAGGCATTATAACAGCAGATCAGTACGATTACCACCAGAAGTCCGGCAAACAGCTTGTCCGTGGTCTTGGCGGAAATCTTCTTATTCACCCTCGATCCGATCATGCCGCCCAGAATCCCG
The DNA here is from genome assembly GCA_001304875.1 of Clostridia bacterium UC5.1-2E3. GTDB lineage: Bacteria > Bacillota > Clostridia > Lachnospirales > Lachnospiraceae > Ventrisoma > Ventrisoma faecale. The sequence continues at coordinate 73,583 of BBZO01000009.1, read as the reverse complement.
GCACAGACCATCAGCACGAGATACCTCACCTCGAACCCGGGGATCGTGCCCTGTGCGCAGGAGGTCAGAAAGCTGGCCGCCTGGGAACACATGATAATGTAGAGCGAGTTGGCCGCCGCCTTCTTCGTGTCCATGGAAAAGGCGTAATATAGAATGGCCAGGTTGATGGGGCCGCCGCCGATTCCCAGGAACGCGGACAGAAGTCCCATGACCAGCCCGATGGCCGCGATGGCCGCCGGATTCTCCACATGGAGGGAGGTGACCCGCTCCCTGAGCCAGACGCTGTAAACCAGCGTCAGCAGTGTGACAGCCGCCAGCACAACGGCCTGGATCATCCCCACCATGTCGTCCTGTCCCAGAAGACTTTTCAGCATATGGAACAGATTGTTTCCGAGAAGTCCTCCCACCACGGAGCCCGCAGCCAGGAGACTCCCCCTCTTAAGCTCCACAAGGCCGCTCTTTCTCTGCTTTATCACGTTGACCACCGACATGGAGAGCACGGTCAGCCCGGACAGCAGGCTGATGGCGCTGACACTCATGATGCCCATGGCGTCGATGACCGGCTTGATAATCACTCCGCCGCCGATGCCGCAGATCCCGCCCACCGCCGACGCAGACAGACATATAAGAAAGATAAGCGAACTCATTTACCCACACTTCCTATCGAATTTCCGATATAAAATTCCGGCCGCATCACCAGGGAATAGTTCCTGTCGCTGCAGTCCCCGCGCTCGATCATCTTCATCAGCTGCCGCGTGGCCCGCTGGGTGATCTTGAAGCCTGGTAGACGGAGCAGGTGATTCCCTCCTGCTCCATGCGGTCCGCCGAGTAATCAAAACACACCAGGGAATAGTCCTCCGGCACCCGCCTGCCCTGGTCCTTCAACACCTGGCACACCAGGCGGTAAATCCTGTAGTTGCAGCAGACGATGGCGGTGCATCTGGGGACGCTCTTTAAGAATTTCCAGATGGAGCCCGCAAACCGCTCGTCGTGGGCCTCGTTGGAGATACACCATTTGATGTAGTCGTCCTGGAACTCTATGCCCATTTTCTGCAGGGCCGCAAACATGCCCTGAAATTTCTCCACGCTCTGATAGTTGTCATAGAGGAAAATCCCGGCGATATGACGGTGACCGGCCTGCACCAGCAGGCCGATCAGCTTCTCCGCACACGCCATATTGTTGACGCCCACTCTGGGGCACTGTAAATTCTGGTAATAGTTGTTAAAAAAATGAGTGGGATGCCCTTGCGCTGAATCTCCCGGTAGCAGTCCAGGTTGGGGCTGGCCATGCTGGCCTTCACCCCGTCCACGATGAAGCCCTGGAAATGCTGGTGCACCACGGTCTGAAGGCAGCGGCGCTCGTTGGAAAACTTGTTGTCGGTGAGAAACACACGCAGATCCACCTGATCATCGGTGAGAACGCTTCTGACGCCGCGGATCAGCTGGGACTCGGCGTCCCCGTCCTGGCCCTGCAGAATCATCCCGATCTTCACCTTCGCCCGGCCGCTGTCCAGCTCCCTGGACATGGCCACGTCGCGGTTGAAATACGTGCCGCTGCCCTGGACCCGCCGGATGAGGGACTCCCTCTCCAGCTGATCCATGGCGGCGCGCACCGTGTCGCGGCTCACCTTGAGGTCGCGGCACAGGGCATTCTCCGAGGGAAGCTTCAGATTCCCCGAAAACTTATTTTCATCGATGTAGGCCAGAAGCCAGCGGTAGACCCGCTCCCATTTTTATTTAACACTTCCATGAATCTGTATCCTTATCAGTCGGTGATCTCCGGGCGGTACCCCTCTGCCCGCTCGATCCAGTCCAGAAGCCGGGCCCGCATATCTGCCTTCGCCTCCGCGTAAGCCGGATCGGCCACCACATTCTCAAGCTGCCAGGGATCTTTCTTTAAGTCGTAGAGATAGTCGTCCGCGTAACGGTCCGCCGCTCCCTTCTCGCCTCCGTTGACGCCCGGCGCATAGACCGCGTAGAGGTAATCCTCTGTGCGGGCCACACGGCCCACGCGGCTCTCGGAGATCTGAGCGAAAACTTCGTTCTTCCGCCCCTCCGTCTTCTCCTCCACCACGTCCAGAAGGTTCTCGCCGATCATGGCGTCCCCCACGTCCACGCCGGCCATGGCCAGAATCGTCTTGGGAAGACTCTCGGTGCTCACCAGCTCCTTGATTTCCTTTCCCCCAGCGTAGGGGCCGCCGGCGATGACTAACGGCACGTGGAGCGCGCTGTCGTGTCCGGTGCGCTTGTAGTCATCGTAGCCGTTTAAATGGCTGTCCTTGTTGCGGGTCTTAAAGTGGGAGCCGTGGTCGGACGCGTAGATGATGATGGTGTTCTCATAGAGCCCCTTCTCCTTAAGCTTCGCCACCAGCTTTCCTAAGTTCTCGTCCAGGCTGGCGCACTGTCCCAGATAGTCCGGGTACTCCTCCGCCGCATTCCCCTTAAGCACCTCTAAATCGTGGGGAAGGACGAAATCCGCAAACCGCTCTTTGGAGCCCTCGGGGCCCTCGTAGCAGTTGTGGTCGTTCTGATGATGGGGCTCGATCTGGGACACCGTCATGAAGAACGGCTTCTCCCCCTTATACTGATCCAGGTACTCCAGCGCGAAGTCATTGATGCAGTCCGCCCGGTAGCCCTTGAAATCGATCTTATTGTTATTTTCATCAAACACAAAGCCGTCATAGCCGTGGGACGTGAACTCCAGAACGTCCGCCGCCCGCCAGAATCCGGTGTATCCGCCCCGGTATTCCTGCGGAACCGCCGTCACGGTGTGATCGATGGTCGGTTTCTTTTCCAGCTCGCCGTCGCTGGCCAGATGCCATTTTCCGATGTAGGCCGTCTCGTAGCCCGCCTCCTCGATGTAATTGGCCAGTGTCTTAAGCCCCTCCGGGAGCATGATGTTGTTTCTGAAGCATCCCGTCTCGGTGGGGTATTTTCCCGTCTGGAACAGGGCACGGCAGGGGCCGCACACGGGCTGGGGCGAAAATGCATTGTCAAACTTCACGCCCTCCTTCGCCAGCGCGTCCAGGTTGGGAGTTATGTTCAAAGGCTGTCCGAAACACCCGCAGGTGTCCCAGCGCTGCTGATCGGAAAAGTAAAAAATAATATTATATGCCATTATATAGTCCTCCTTCTCTGCGTCATACCGCGGCTAGTTCGCTTTCCCCTCCCTGAGCTTTCCGCGCACAATGGTTCCAACTGCAAAAATGATAAGCACCACGAAGATCCAACAGTAAATGCTGCTGAAGAAAATACTTGGATTGCCGTTCGATATGAGCAGCGCCCGGCGGAAGTTGGTCTCGGTCATGCTGCCGAGCACCATTCCAAGAAGGATGGGAACCGCCGGAAGATCCAGTTTTCTGAGCACCCAGGCCAGAACTGCAAATACCAGGGCAATGGCCACGTCGAAGTAATTTTCATTTACAGAGTAGGCGCCCGCCATACAGAAAATGACGATGATGGGCGTCAGGATCTCCTGCGGGATGGAAACGACCTTCGCGAACAGAGTCGTGAGGAATTTTCCCTGTATGAACATAAACACATTGACAAGGATCAGACCCAGCATGATGGCGTACATGATATCGCCGTCCGTGGTGAACAGGCTGATGCCGGGATTCAGTCCGTTGATCATCAGCGCTGAGAGCATGATGGCCACGGTGCCGTCGCCGGGGATACCCAGAGTCAGCAGAGGGATCAGCGTCGCGCCGGTCACCGCGTTGTTCGCGGACTCGGCTGCGGCAATACCTTCCACAGAGCCGTGTCCGAACTCCTCGGGGTGTTTGGACATATTCTTCGCCTGCGAGTAGCTGAACCAGGAGGCCTCAGAGGCTCCCGTTCCGGGAATAATGCCGACCATGACGCCGATGAGGGAGGAGACGATAACCGGGCGCGCCATACGCTTGTACTCCGCCTTCGTGATCTTTCCGTCGTCGTGCATCTTCGCCGTGTCAAGCTTTAAGGAATCCAGGCGCTTCTCCGCCTTCGCCAGGATCTCCACCAGGGCGAACAGACCGATCAGGCACACCGCCAGATCCATGCCCAGATAAAGCCGGCTGATTCCAAAGGTAAAGCGGTCGTAGCTGGTCATCGGGTCGGAACCCACACATGCGATGAGGAGTCCCAGACAGGCCGAAATCAGTCCGCGGACAATGCTCTTTCCGGAGACGCCCGCGATGATGGTCAAACCGAACACGCAGACCATGAAGTATTCCGGCGTTCCCAGCTGTGCGGCAACCTTCGCCACCTGCGGCCCCAGAAACAGAAGCATCAGAGCCGAGAACACACCGCCGAAGGTGGAGGCATAGAGCGCGATCTTGAGAGCCGCCTTGGTGCGCCCTTTCTTTGACAGCGGATGGCCGTCCAGCATGGTGGCCGCCGCGTGGGGCGTTCCGGGCGTGTTGATGAGGATTGCCGACACGCTTCCTCCGTAACCGCCTGCACAGTAAATTCCCAGAAGGAACATCATGCCGGGAATAGCGCTCATGGTGTAGGTAACGGGAAGGAACAGGATCACGCACAGGATGACGCTGAGTCCGGGAATCGCCGCAAACACCGCCCCGATGAACACGCCGAGATTAATCCATATAATATTCTGCAGAGTGAAGAGAAGCCCCGTTGCGGGAACTATATATTCCATCATAACACATTTCCCCCCTTCCTAAAAGTCCACGTTCAGAACAAACCGGAACACGGCCCAGATGATCACCGCCAGCGTGATGGTGAGCGCGTAATAGCTCTTTTTTCTGCACCGGAAGTACAGGAGAAAACCGATACAGCAGAACACCGCTCCGATGACGAAAAGGCCGGTCAGCCTGCTCAGAAAATAGGTAAAAAACAGAATCACAAAAATCACCAGCGCCTTCGCCTCGGTCTGCACATTGATGACCTTCCACTCCAGCGGCTGCTTTCTCATCAGTTTAAGGATCTCGCGGCCCACCAGCACGATGCCGCAGATCAGCATCACGCTCATGAGAAGCGTCGGGAACGCCCGCCCGTTGACCACGTCCTTCTCCGAAATCGCCACCTGGTCAGGCATGACGGCGAAGATGAACAGCGAAAACAGGATTGCCACGATACCCGCAGTCAGATCGATGGGTACGCGGATCTCCTTGTCCCTCAGCCTGTCGCCCAGGGAATCCATGTTAGAATTAAAATCATTGACCCATTTGCTCAACACTCATTCCTCCTCCTAAAAATATAGGGGAATGGAAATCATTCCATTCCCCTGACTCAGCAAGGATCAGCCAGCAACGATGTCCTTGTACTCGTTCACGATATTCTTAACATTCTCGATGTGAGCCTTCACGTCGTCCTCAGACATGGTGTCAACCTCCAGAAGCATGGTGTCCTGAAGCCAGGTCACAACCTCCTCGTCGGCCAGAATGTCGTCGTAGAGTTTCTTTAACTCTGCCACCTTGTCTGCGTCCGTTCCTGCGGCTGCCATGATGAAGCAGCGGTTACGGAAGTAGGGATATCCCTTCTCGCCGACGCCCTCGACGCCTGCAAACGGTCCGTTCTCCAGGGGCTTGTCATCAAATGCGCACACGATGGTCACGCCGCCCTGCTGCTGGGTCTCCAGAATCTGGGACTGATGGGAAACCGCAAAGCTGGTCTCGCCCTTGGCCACAGCCTGGGCTGCCTCCGCTGCGGAGCTGTAAGCAACCAGCTTCACCTGGTCGCCTGCGCCCATGGAGCCGAACAGAGATGCCGCCAGGAATGCCTCGGAGCTGGTGGAGCCGTTTACAGCCACGCTGATCTCCTGTGCCTCCTTCGCATATGCCTCGAGCTCTTCGAGGTTGTTGATGTTAAGCTCTGCGTCCGCGGACAGCACGAAGATGGAAGAATACAGGTTTTCCACATAGGCAAAATTGTCATAGTCAAACTGCATCTTGCCCGGATCCAGGATGGATGTGATGGAGAATAAGCCCTCACCCACGAACACTAACTCCGTATCGTTGGCCTTTGTGTCCGCCACCCAGGTGTTTACCGTGGCCGCATCGCCCTTGATCGCCTCGGCCACCAGCGTGATGTTCTCAGAATAGGTGGTGGATTTCTCAGCGGCTTTCTGGCTCACCATGGCCGCCACGCCAGAGGGAGCCCACGGACATGTAACCTTCCAGCTCTCCTGCTTGGAGCCGCATCCTGCCAAAAGACCTGCAACCAATACTGCTGACATAACTGCACTTACTATACGCTTTTTCATTCCATTTCTCCTCTCTCTTTTTATAAACAGAAATCACTTTCTTTTGATAATTCTAAAGTATCTTATCTCCGCTCTTAAGTCAACAAATTTCTCAATTTATCTCAAAAAGTTGTATGCTTAATGTCTATTTCTTCCATACTTGTATTTTATCACAGTCATTTTTCATCTATTTTACACAAACAACTTCCAGCAAAACTTCAATAAATACAATTTATTTTGAATTTTCACTGCACTTTTGAATATTTTATACAAAAACGGCGCGCAGGAGCATCTCTCCTGCGCGCCGTGATGGTCTCGCCTGTACGGCTTCTATAGCTGCTGTTAATAGAACAGTCTGTTCACCGCGCTGAAAATACCGCGGATGGAAGATCTGGTGATGTTGGAGCTGATTCCCACACCGTAGGTGGCTTTTCCGCTCTTTACATCCATCAGATGAATGTAGGACGCCGCCTGCGCTCCGGAACCGGAGGTCAGCGCGTGCTCGGTGTAGTCCAACACCCGGATCTCGATGCCAAGCTGCTTTTCCAGTCCCTGCTGCACCGCATCGACCGGGCCGTTTCCGGTGCCCTCGAAGTATTTCTCGATGCCGTGATCGGTGTAGGTAACCTTCGCCAGCGTGGTAAATGCGCCGTCCGGGGTCTCCGTATCGGTGATGACGCACTTTCTGAAGTGCATCGGTTCCTTGCGCTCGGTGTAGTTGGCCTTGAACTCATCCATGATCTGCTCGGGAGCCACCTCACCCTGCTGCTCGGCGATCTTCTGGATGACGTCCGCAAACTCCTTGTGCATTCCCTTCGGAAGCTTGAAGCCGTAGAACGTATCCATAACGAAGGCTACGCCGCCCTTGCCGGACTGGCTGTTGATGCGGACCACGCTCGTACTCGCGGCCGATGTCGCTGGGATCGATGGGAAGGTAGGGAACCTCCCAGTACTCGCCGCCCCGCTCGTGAAGCGCCTGCATTCCCTTGTTGATGGCATCCTGGTGGGAGCCGGAGAATGCGGTGAACACCAGCTTTCCTGCGTAGGGGTGTCTCGGCGGAATATCCATCTTCGTGCAGCGCTCATAGACCTCTGCGATGGCCTTCACGTCCTCGATCTCCAGGTTCGGGTTGATCCCCTGGGAGAACATATTGTAGGCCAGCGTCAGAACGTCCACGTTGCCGGTCCGCTCGCCGTTTCCAAATAAGGTTCCCTCCACGCGCTGGGCGCCTGCTAAAAGCGCAAGCTCCGTGGACGCCACGCCGGTTCCCCGGTCATTGTGGGGGTGAACGCTTAAGATGATGCTGTCCCTGTTCTTAAAATGAGTGTTCATCCACTCGATCTGATCCGCGTACACGTTGGGGGTGGTCATCTCCACCGTGGACGGAAGGTTAATAATCATCGGATGCTCGGGCGTCGGCTCCCAGACATCCTGCACCGCCGTGCAGATATCCAGCGCGAAATCCAGCTCCGTGCCTGTGAAGCTCTCGGGAGAATACTCGAGAATGATCTCTCCGTCGAAATCCTTCGCGTACTCCTTCACCAGTTTCGTGCCCTCGACGGCGATCTCCTTGATCTCCTCGCGGCTCTTATTAAACACCACGTCCCTCTGGAGCGTGGAGGTGGAATTGTAAATGTGTACGACCGCCTTCTTGATGCCCTGGATGGAATCAAAGGTTCTCTTGATCAGATGCTCGCGGCACTGGGTGAGTACCTGAACCACCACGTCGTCGGGAATCAGCTTGCGCTCGACTAACTGCCTTAAGAAATCGTACTCGATCTGGGACGCGGCCGGGAAACCGATCTCGATCTCCTTAAATCCCAGTTTCACGAGAAGGTTGAACATCTCCACCTTCTCCTCAACCACCATCGGCTCCACCAATGCCTGGTTTCCATCTCTCAAGTCAACGCTGCACCAGACCGGTGCTTTCTCAATCTGCTTGTTCGGCCACTGTCTCTCCGGATAGTCCACCACCGGGACTCTCTTATATCTCTGATAATTTAACATGTCTTTCTCCTCCATATTATAAAATATAAATTCATGCCCTTTCCGGGCCCGCTGTGAATCATGCTGTCATTGTTTCCTGTCTGCGACTAAACTTATCCCCAGCTTCGGAGTCGATAGATCACGCCATACTTCTTGACAATGAACAGTGTTACCGTTGTAGGTCTAACCCCATATTCATCATTCCTTTTTTTCGTATAATTGCTTATTATAGCACGGGAATATGGGAATTGACAAGTAATTATTTGTCTCTGAAATTTCAGGGTTGACATTTCCTCTTTCTTCGGTATTAATAGTGACTGAAAGCTCATTAAATTTTCAGGAAAAACAGGAGACCTTAAATTATGAAAGAATTACTGGACATGTTCCTCATGTTTGCCCGGATCGGCGGCTTCACCTTCGGCGGCGGCTACGCCATGCTTCCGATTCTGCAGAAGGAAGTGGTGGAGCAGAAGCACTGGGCCACAGAAGAAGAGCTGATGGACTACTACGCCATCGGACAGTGTACCCCCGGCATTATCGCCATCAACACGGCCACCTTCATCGGCTACAAGATCAAGGGCCTGCCCGGAGCCATCGTGGCGACTCTGGGAGTGATCGCGCCTTCGCTGGTCATCATCACGATCATTGCCGCGTTTATCTCCAACTTCATGGAGCTTGATTTTATCGCCAGCGCCTTCAACGGAATCCGCGCCTGCGTGTGCGTGCTGATTCTGGACGCGGTGATCAAGCTGGCTAAAAAATCTGTGATCGACCGGGCTACCACGGCCATTTTTATCGCGGTCGTGGCCGTCTCGCTCTTCACGGATATCTCCCCGGTGCTCATCGTCATCGCCGCGGGAGCTCTGGGAATTATCTTAAAGAAAGGAGAGAAATAATATGCACGTACTGGCAGAAATGTTTTTCCGCTTTTTCTGCTGCGGCCTGTTCGCCATCGGCGGCGGCCTGGCGACTCTCCCGTTTCTCTATGATATTTCCGAGGCCACGGGGTGGTTTTCATTCCAGGATATCTCAAACATGATCGCCATCTCTGAGTCCACGCCGGGACCGCTGGGCGTCAACATGGCGACCTACGCCGGCTACCGGACCGAGGGGCTTATCGGGGCGCTGGTCGCTCCGCTTTCCCTGGTGCTTCCGTCGGTGATCATTATTATTTTTGTGTCAAAGATTCTGGACAGATTTAAAACTTCCTCCGTAGTACAGCACACGCTCTACGGGCTGCGGGCCGCCTCCTCCGGGCTGATCGCCGCGGCAGGAATCGGAGTGGCAAAGACGGCGCTGCTGCATCTGGACGCGCTCCAGGGGGCGGCGACGGATGTGATGGCAGTGATTCACTGGAAGGCGGTCGTGCTGGCGGTTGTGCTTTACTGGGGGCTTAAGAAATTTAAGAAGCATCCGATTGTGTATATTGTGGCGGCGGCTGTGGTGGGGGTTGTGTTTAGATTTTAAGTGGAAATGCTGCTTTATTTTTATTATTTTCTTGCAGCCTGCTCTCAGAAATATTATATTATTAAAAAAACAACCCGAGATATTTAAAATAATTTTGTAGTGTACTCCACCTTTTATAAACACATTCCCATGGAGGTGCGCGCATGAATAAATATCAGAAATTTGCCTACTGCCTTTTATTTGGCCTGGCCATCTCATTTCTTCCCTTTTCCCTCTACTACAGTATCGGGATTATGATTCTGCAGGTTTCATGGCCATCCTCCATCGCAGCCACCGGTATTCTGACAGTGCTCCTTTTATGCGTGCACCTGTACCGTTATATTACTTTTTAAAATTGCTTCCGGGCCTTATAAGCAGGAGATCCAGTGGTCTCTCCTGTTGATTCAGCGGCTGCGTCCAGCCGCAAACATTTGCCTTGTGGTCACAGGACTGGCTATCGTCTTTGCCCTGGTTCGCGCCAACCTGTAACTGCACAGGTCATGCAGGAGACCGTATTTTGTGGGAAGGAGGTTTCATAAAAATATGAAAAAATCCACCGCCGTCCTCTGGATTCTGGTTTTCACCGCCATCCTGGCCGGCGCCTATATAAAAATCCACAACTCCGAAATCCAGCGGCTCACCAGCCATGACTGGGCCCTGCGCTCTCTCAGCGAAATCGCCGGGGAATCTCCCATCGGCTTTGCCTGTGATAGCTGCTCCAAAACTCTCTCCTTTGACAGCGGCCATACCTTCACGCTGACCGAAGCCTGTAACGGGAAGGAATGGAGCGGCGTGTACGAAGCAAAAAGGGTAGTGACAGATATCCAGTTAAGCCTGACGTTTAACCAGGACGCAATGACGGCGCCGGAGTGTGCAGCAAAACATATTATTCCAATAAGGCCAGCCGTGAGACCATTGTTCTGAATATAGGGAATACGGTGCTTACATTTCAAGAGCCGCCGGATGCCTGACCGCATCCGACGGCTCTCTGTAATTTTCTATACAATACCCATTATACAATGTTTAAGAACACGGTAATCAGACCAGAGTTTACCAGATTGATAAACAGGCTTCCCACCAGCGGCACGATGAAGAAGGCCGTGGGGGAGGAGCCGTATTTGGCGTCGATGACCTGCATGTTGGCCATGGCGGTGGGGACGGCGCCGAGGCCGAAGCCGGTCTGGCCGACGGTCATGACGGCGGCGTCGAAGTTTTTGCCCATGAACCGGAAGGTGACAAAGATTCCGAAAATGGCCATGAGTACCATCTGGCCAGCAGAATGACGATCATCGGAAGCGCCAGGTCAATTAACTGCCACAGCTTCATGGTCATCATGGAGAGGGCCAGGAATACCAGCAGGGAGATGTTGGAAATCATGGCGAGCTCCGGAAGCTTTAAATCCAGCTTTTCGTTGTGGTCGGCAATATTTCTCAGAATCGCGGCTGCGGTCATGGCTCCCACGGAGGCGGGGAACTCGACGCCGGTTTTCTCGAGAGCCCATGAGATCAGGGTTCCGATGCCGACGGTCAGAAGTACCTGGTAGGCGGCGGAGGTCATGCGCTTCTCGGTGACCTCGGCTTTCTCCTCGGCGTCGCCGAACATGATGGCGTTGGTGTCCTGGCTGGGCTTTAAGTTGTTGTGCTCGATCAGGTAGCGGCCTACGGGGCCTCCTAAGAGCGCGCCGGCCACAAGGCCGAAGGTGGCTGCCGCGGTGGCGATGGTGGTTCCGGCCTCCAGTCCGGCATTCTCAAGAACCGGACCCCAGGCTGCGGCGGTTCCGTTTCCGCCCACCATGGGGATGGAGCCGCAGGCCAGGCCGACCAGCGGGTCAACGCCCATGACCTTGCAGATAATGACGCCCAGCCCGTTCTGGAACACCACCAGGATACTGGACAGAATCAAGAACACAATCACCTGCGGGCCGCCTTTTTTGAGCAGCTTCCAGCTGGCGGTGTAACCGATGCCGGCGTAGAACAGCAGGCTGAAAAATTCGTTGAAGGAGCTGTCCAGAGAGACCGTACAGACTCCGCTGACATTCAACACTGTGATGGCTACGGAGAAAATGACGCCGCCGACCACCGGTGTGGGAATACAGAATTTCCGCAGCACGGCCACGTGTTTCTTGATCAGATCGCCCAGCAGCAGCACCAGGACGGCGATGGCGATCGTATAATAAACGTTTAAGCTGATTTCAAACATATATGTACCCTCCTATTGATTCTTATTCACGGATCCGGCGAAACTTTACCCCCTCGTTTCGTCAGACCTTCGGAACTCCGTTTTCCATGAGAACCTTGCCGTCGGCGACAATGGTTCCGTCTTTCATGATCACGTCGTAGTGGCAGGCCGCCTTCACGGTTCCGCCAGTGTGATGCTGGTTCCGATTCCGATGTGGCAGGTGCCGAAGACTCCTTCATCCTCCAGCATGAAGCCGCAAAAATGGCATTTCGGGTTCAAGCCCACGCCGTGCTCGGCGATGTTGTAGACGTTGGGGTCGTTTTTGGATGCCAGATTGTCGGCCAGCATCTTCGCCTGGCGTCCGCCGGAGATATCGACGATGCGGCCATTCTCAACCTTTAACGTCACCGGCTCCTCCAGCACGCCGATCCCGATGTAGGGGATGCTTCCGTCCGCCACGATGACGCCGTTGGCCGTTCCCTCCAACGGGGATACATTCGCCTCGACCGTGGGAAGCGTGGAGAACTGTCCCGGCTCCACCATGCAGTAGAGGTGATTTCCGCGGCGGCCCTTCGCCGAGTATTCCAGATGGGTGCCGCTGGGCGACGTGAGAACAATCTTCTCCGCTCCGGCCATTCCCTGGGCCATGGCGACACAGACCTTCTTGGCCTCCTCAAAATCACCCTCGATTCCGCCGTGAGTCATCATCTCCTCAGTGAAATGAGTGAGCACCAGCCCGCGGGATCCGGCGGCGATGGCTTCCTTGACCGCGTGGGTGTGGGTGATGGACTTTCCGACCACATTTAAGAACACATCGCTGGCCTTCATCGCGGCCGCAATCTCCTTCGGCGGCTCGTCGCCGTCCTGCTTTCTCGGCTCCATGATGCAGATGGCCGGCTCCGCGCCCACCCGGTAGACCTCCGTGGCCAGCGCCTGGGCGATGCTTAAGCGGGAAAGTTCCGTCACGATCAGCACCTGCTCCCCCGGCTGAACCTTTGCGCAGGTGTTGACCACCTTGCTCGCACCTCTCGACATGTAAATGTTTTCCATAGACGTTCCTCCTGTTTTTTGGTGTTCGTTGATGCTTGTTGCATATTCTATTTAATATATACTATATTCTATAGAATATGTTGCCAAAAACAAGCTGATAGATCGTCCTTTTTAAATATTTTTATTTATTCTCAATGAATTTTCTGCCATTTCCGATGTGCAGGGAGACGGCGTCCTGGGCTGCCTTCACATCCCGGGCCGCCAGCGCATTCACGATCGCCCGGTGCTCCTTATAAATTTCATGGCGGCGTTCAATGTTGCTGGATGAGTATTTCCGGTCCCGGCTGATGATTCCCTTTAAAGTATTCAGAAGATCATGCAGCATCCTGTTTCCGGAAAGCGTATAGAGATATGTGTCGAACTGCTGGCTGCTCTCAGCGATCACGGTGGTGTCCTCCGCGCTCCGGTACTGCTCGATCAGCTCATATAAATTTTCAATATCCTGGTCCTTCAGATTTTTGATGCACTCGGCCACCACCAGGCGCTCCAGCGCCTCGCGGCAGGCGTAGGCCTCGGTGATTTCACGCTGATTCAGCATCTTCACAACCGCCCCGTGGTACGGGATGATCTCCACCAGCCCGTCGCTGGCCAGACGCCGGAAGGCCTCACGCACCGGCGTCGCGCTGACGTTCATCTGCTTCGCCAGATGCTGCTCTCTAAGCTCCGTTCCCGGCGCAATGCTTCCGTCCACGATTGAATCCACCAGACTCCGGTACACCTGCTCGCTGAGCGGGAGCCTGGAGACGCTGTTTACATTTTTATAGTTCATACTCTGTTATTTTTCTCCATGTATACAATATTTATATCTATGTTGATTGTAGCAGAAAATCCTGGGGAGTTTCAAGCTTTTGGGAAATTTTTAATTTGAATCAAATCGCACAAAAGCCCCGGCGGTTTCCGCTCTGTCATCAGAGCCGGAACCGCCGGGGTTTTCAAAAATCGTTCTATATTTTTCTATCGGATCTCCTTCAGATATCTGCGCAGCGCATCCTGCCACTGGGGCAGGCGCTCAAAGCCCATCTCGGTGAGCTTTTCCTTGCTGATGCGGCTGTTCATGGGCCGTCTGGCCTTCGCGGCGTAGGACGCAGAATCCGTGGGCGTCACCTTCACATTGTCCATGCCGGCCTGCTTAAAAATCTCCACCGCGAACTCATACCAGCTGCAGAGCCCCTCGTTGGTGGCGTGGTAGCGGCCGTATTTGTCGGTGACGATCATGTCCACCAGAAGCCTTGCCAGGTCGTAGGTGTAGGTCGGCGAACCGATCTGGTCATCCACCACCGTCACCGCTCCCCGCTCCTCGCCCAGGCGGAGCATGGTCTTGATGAAATTCTTTCCGTTGACGCCGAATACCCAGGCGATGCGGACGATGAAATACTTCGTAAGGCGCTCCTCCACGGCCAGCTCGCCCAGATATTTGGACATGCCGTAGGCGTTTAACGGCTCCCGCTCGTCATCCGGCTCCCAGGGCCGTACGCCCTGACCGTTGAACACGTAGTCGGTGCTTATATACATCATCTTGATATCCAGATCGCGGCACACGTCGGCAATGTTGGCCGTGCCTTCGCCGTTGATCTTATTGCAGAGCTCCGCATTGTCCTCCGCGGCGTCCACAGCCGTGTAGGCGGCGCAGTGGATGACCGCGTCCACATCTGCGTCCGTGATCACTCTGCGGCAGGCCGCCGGGTCGGTGATATCCATCTCGTCGATATCCACGCCGATGCCGGTGATGCCTCTCTTTTCCAGCTCATTTACCACATCGTGGCCCAGCTGTCCTTTCGCTCCCGTCACCAATACTCTCATTATAATCTGTCTCCATACATTTTTTCAAAATAGCTGCTGTACTCGCCGCTTAAAATGTGCTTCCACCAGTCCTCGTTGTCCAGATACCACTGAATCGTCTGCGCGATGCCGGTGTCGAAGTTGTACTTCGGCTTCCAGCCCAGCTCCGTCTCGATCTTCGTCGGGTCGATGGCGTAGCGCATGTCGTGGCCCGGGCGGTCCTTGACGTAACGGATCAGGCTCTCCGGCTTGTTAAGCGCCTTTAAAATGGTCTTCACCACCTCGAGATTGGTTCTCTCGTTGTGGCCGCCGATGTTGTAGACCTCGCCCACCCGGCCGTTGTGGATGAGCAGATCGATGGCCTCGCAGTGATCGGATACGTGGAGCCAGTCGCGGACATTCTCGCCTTTTCCGTACACCGGAAGCTCCTCGTCGGCCAGCGCGCGGCTGATCATCAGAGGAATCAGCTTCTCCGGGAAATGATAAGGTCCGTAGTTATTGGAGCACCGGGAAATGGTCACCGGCAGACCGAAGGTCCTGTGGTACGCCAGCACAAACAGGTCAGCGCTGGCCTTCGCGGACGAATAGGGACTGGAGGTGTGGAGCGGCGTCTCCTCGGTGAAAAAGAGATCCGGCCGGTCTAACGGCAGATCGCCGTACACCTCATCGGTGGACACCTGGTGATACCGCTTGATGCCGTAGGTGCGGCAGGCGTCTAAAAGTGTGGTGGTTCCCATGACGTTAGTGCGCACGAAAATCTCCGGATCCGTGATGGAGCGGTCCACGTGGCTCTCTGCCGCGAAGTTCACCACCATGTCCGGCTTCTCCTTCTCAAACAGCCCGAAAATAAATGCGCGGTCCGCGATATCGCCCTTCACAAACCGGTAATTGGGCTTGTCCTCCACCGGCTTTAAGGTCTCCAGATTGCCGGCGTAGGTCAGAAGATCCAGATTGATGATCTCATAGTCCGGGTATTTATTCACCATGTGATGCACAAAGTTGCCGCCGATAAATCCGGCGCCGCCTGTCACGATAATTTTCATTGTACTTTCCTCTTTTCGATATTTTCAATATATTTTCCGTCGAGAACGTCCTTTAAATACTTGCCGTACTGGTTTTTCTTCAGAACCTCGTAGGCCTCCAGGACCTCCTCCTTCGTGATCCAGCCGTTAAGGTAAGCGATCTCCTCCAGGCATGCGATCTTTCTGTGCTGGTGGGTCTCCACGGTCTTCACGAAGTTGGTGGCCTCCACCAGGGATTCGTGGGTTCCCGTGTCCAGCCAGGTAAATCCCTGTCCGAGAAGCGTCACGTCCAGCTCCCCGTTCTCCAGATAGATGCGGTTCAAGTCGGTGATCTCCAGCTCGCCTCTGGCGGAGGGCTTTAAGTTCTTCGCATACTCCACCACGCGGTTGTCGTAGAAATAGAGCCCGGTCACGCAGTAGTTGGATTTGGGAACCGCCGGTTTCTCCTCGATGGAGACGGCCTTCCCCTCGTCGTCAAACTCCACGATGCCGAAGCGCTCCGGATCGTCCACGTAGTAGCCGAACACCGTCGCGCCCTTCTCCCTGGACGCCGCGGCGCGGAGCCGTTTCTTAAGGCCCTGCCCGTGGAAAATGTTGTCGCCCAGCACCATGGCCACGGAGTCGTCTCCGATAAACTCCTCGCCGATGATGAATGCCTGGGCCAGCCCGTCGGGGCTGGGCTGCACCGCATAGCTTAAATGCAGGCCGAACTGATGCCCGTCGCCTAACAGGGACTCGAACCGGGGCGTGTCGTCCGGCGTGGAGATAATCAGAATGTCGCGTATCCCTGCATTCATCAGCACGGACAGCGGATAGTATATCATCGGTTTGTCATAGATCGGCAAAAGCTGCTTGGAAGTTACTTTTGTCAGGGGGTACAGCCTGGTCCCGCTGCCTCCCGCGAGGATAATTCCTTTCATCTTGGCCTCCTGGAATGTATGTGTTTTCGTATGATTTGTCGGATTGCATAGCTATTTAGACTATATCAGAGATTGGCGGTTTTGTAAACTGGGTTGGGGGTGGGTTTTGAGGGATGATCTCTTCCAGCATTTTTTTCGCCTCCTCAACAATAGGAGCTTCCTTTGTAATCTCTGATGCTTCCCGTATAAGCGTTTCTAGTTTCTCTTTTGCCATCTCATTATCGCCATTATTCAGATAGTATCTTGCTTCGCGCATCCACACTTTTAAAGTCTCCGGATGACTGCTAAGTACAGTATCTGTATATTTTTTACCTTCTGATGATAAAATTCTGCCTTTTCCAGATCACCAGCAGCGCAATACAGCTCTGTCAGATTGTTATAGAGTTCAGCTGTATCAGGATGCAATTTCCCAAGCTGCGTGCATTCAAACGGCAGCGCCTCCATTTCCAGGGCTTCTGCCTCCTGGTACTGTCCTATCTCCATCAGGCATTTTGCAGTGTGATTCTTGACGCGAATCATATACGGATGATTATCTCCGACCGAATTTTGTATTATTTCAGCCGCCTTTTTATAATCATCATATGCCAACCCATACTCGCCTGTCTTTTTGTATACATCGCCACGATACATGTAGGTTAAGCCCATAAAAGGCTGGTTCGTTTCTTTATAAGCATGTTTCTGAAGCTTCAAAGCCTCTTCGTGAAACGCCCTCGCCTTCCTGCAATCACCCTGTTCCAGATAGCAGACACCAATATTATCATGAATGAGCATCCACTCAAAATTTGTATCGCTTACAATATCCTCATAGATATCCTTCGCTTTTTCATAAAAGCTTTTGGATAATTTGTAATTTTCTGCACAGCGGTACAAATTTCCTTTGCCATAGTAGGTTACAGCCAGATATTTGGGTGACAGATCAGAATCCTTTTCTTTTTCTTCAAAATATCTTTTTTCAGCAGTATTATAAAACGAAAGCGCCTGAACGTAGTCGCCCATACTTTTATACATATGTCCCATATCGCGATAAGCACAAATCACATTATCCGCACCATGAACGGATCCATTCTCTATTCCATCCATGACTTTCTTATAATACACCATCGCTTCCTCAAAATTTCCGCACTGCTTATACGCACTGCCGAGCAGTCTGTTTAATTCCGTTTCTTTTTCTTCATCTCGAATCCTGTCACGGGCAATACAGCACGCATCCTGGTATACTTCGATCGCCCTGCCGTATTCTGCCATTTCAACGTAGACATCCCCCATTGCTTTTAGAAATTCCAGATCATCCAGGTCGCAAAAGTACTTTCTCTGATACGTCTCAAGTGTCCCAGCAAAGGAAATGACAGAAAATCTTTCGAAAGGATTCTCTCGTTCTTCCTGAGACAGCATTTCTGTAAAATTATAAATGAGTTGCCGGCATGACTGATACAGAATCGGTTCTGTCTGCAGCCGGATACTTCCGGCCAGTACCGGATGCATCCAATAAAGTAATTTTCCCTGGCTGTTTTTCTGGCTTCTCAGCCAGCCTCTGTCCACAAGCTCGTTTAACGGCGTTCTCCTCTTTTCTCCAAACCAGCGTTTTGCATCTTCAAAAGAAAACTCCTTTGCCGGAAACATAGAAATGTTAACCAGAAGGCGAATCTGCTGATCATTACAGGCGGAAATAGAAAACAGTTTTTTTAGCTGTTCTGCAATTTTATCCTCCTTCGTAAGCAGATCATGCTCACCGACAATCGCTTCTTCACTGATATCGAACTCTAAATCAGTCAAAGCTTCATTCAATTCCCGCAGACTCATTTCTTCGACCATTGCCGTTTTTGCCAAAAGCTCTATGGCAACCGTAAGACAGCCTGCTTTTTCAAGAATCTGCGACAATTTTTCATCATCTTTCTCCAAAGTATAAAATTCATAAAACAGGCTTTTACACTCATCATCAGACAGAACTTTTAATTCCGTCTCTTCAGCCTTGATCCCTAATTTCTGGCGTGTTGTAATAATTGTCCTAAAAGGATACTGATTTAAACTTCTGAGGATTGGATCCTGAGCTTCCGTTTTTTCAATGTTGTCAATGAACATCAGCAGCCCTTGCTGCGTTTTTATAAAAAATTCTGTAATATCCGCCCAGGCAACATCCGTATTTTTTATCGATTTTACCTTCAAAAATGACCGGCAAATAGAAAGCTTCAGCTCTGAATTTTGATAAGGAACCCATGCAAGATGCGAAACACCGTACTTTGCCCCGTCCTTTCTGACCTTTTCCCAGATCGCCTTTGCAAGCTCCGTCTTCCCTATCCCGCCTGTTCCCTGTATGATGTAGGAATTCTTACCACTGTTTAACCACGATAAGATATCATTCTCATCCGTGTTTCTGCCCCTGTAAAATCTGCACTGATTCGTCGGCGGATCCGTGACGTATTCAACTGACGAAAACGATTGCTCTTTCTTATTTCTTTCGATAAACTGATATTCAATATAATCATATATATTCTTAAGCGTTTCATCGTCACAGTTTCTGATGTCCCGCAGAATCCTGCCAATATCAATCACATCATCTTTTATGGAAAATGTGAAAACACCGCCCGTATCAACTTCTTTTTGAAATTTCTTCCTGTCGCCCAATACCAGTATAATCAGTCTGTCATATTTTCGGCATACCGGAACTTGAGAAACTTGCTTATTGTCTCCTCTATCTTCTCCCTTTTGCTGGCAGACGTAACCTGAACGGCTACCCGATTTTTTCATCCCCTAAATCAATACCCGGATACCCGCTCTGCAGATGATTGAAATTCACAAGCTCCCAGCCATACAGCAAATTCAGCAGTCCGCACATCAGATCTTCTGAAAAAAGAGCAAGATCTGTCAACCGGAGCTCGCTGCTTAGAGAAATCCTGCTTTTCAACCATGCCAAATGATCCGCTATTTCATTTATATATTTTTCTCTTCTAATATTCATAACTTATATTCCAATAGAGACGCTCCCCGCCTTCCACATAATACATCCCAAATCTTATGGTAAACTTGAAATATGTTCAGCCCAACATTCCCCGTCTTTCTTCCGGTCTCTATCAACCAGTATGACCTGAATATTGTCACTTTCAGATACCTTTAAAGCATCAGAAATTTCAACCTGCACATCATAAGCCGTTTTCCCTTTATCTGGACGAATCACTATAAGTTTTTTCCCTTCGTCCACAAGAGTACGGATAACACCATTTATATGCTCATCATCCGGATTGAATCCAAAACCAATACAACAAATATAATCCGACTCTTTAAATCTCTGATACATATCTACATATTGAACAGACATTCCAATCGAAGTCATAGGCTTTGTTCCGCTTTGTGTAAACATTAACGGCACGGTAATATGTGGTTCTTTTCTATTTAGCTCATCCCTAGTTCCTATTTTATTTACATAAGGATCATACCAAAGATTGGTAGAGCCGTTGAGATATATAATGTCTGTTTGCATAATGTCCGAAATCAAGCCAGTATAATTCGTCGTTGCAATAGCAGTCACATCAAGCTTTCCTGCAGCCAATGCATCCGCAAGCTCATCATAATATCCAATTCCAGTTCTATCTGCGGCCGAACATTGTTCTTCAATGTACTCCTGCACTGTCAAAAGGAAAATACTGATTTTACAGAACTTTGCCCACTCTGCATTCGGGCAGTACAAATAATGCCAGTTGCTGTCAATCAATGACTTATAATCCAAAACAGAAGCAAAAATATTTTCCAAAAGCTCTTGAGCAAAACAGAGAACAACTTCCTCATCTGTCCGAGGGCTCGTCCGCTTGCAGTCGAGCAGATATTCCAGTCCCGATACGCCAGTAGAACGATAATTCAGTTGAACCAACTCACCAAGGTCATCAAAAATATCTACCTCATCAATTTTCTTCGAAAATAAATTATCACTGATTCGCCGTGACAAATTTTCTCCCAATGCGCCAATTTGAAGTTGTAAAATTGCAATCAAAATTTTACGAAGCTCCGTTCTTGTTTCACCCGATACTTTATCACTTAAGGAATAAACCTGAAGAAGCGCCGAAAAATAATTGTTTGCAAAAAGTTTATCCCCTTCTTGAAATACATCAATAAAGGAAATATCCTGCCGCATACTGATATTGCGAACTTCGGTGCCGATTATGTTCTTAAAAGCGTCATCAACTAATTTTCCGCTTGAATCCTGTATTTTCCTCACAATAGAAGTGGCCGCAGTATCAAAACTGTTCAGATTTTCTATAATCTTATTTCGATTGTGCTCTATTGTATCTTTGATAATAGCCTCAAACACCGATTTCCCATAGCAGCTGATGTTTTTTGTCTTATAGTCAACCGGCAGCCATGAAGCGGCATATCTCGAGCGAGAATTCACAGCATCGCGCATTGTCTTAAACTTTATCTTCGATCCAGATGCATCCCGGCGAAATATTTCCAGTGCAAATGATCCTCCAGATGGCATATTATAATCAATCTCTGCTCCTGCTCCAAATAGAAATCCAAATTTCAAAATTGTAACCTGCCCCTTGTTTAGTATTAGATAAGAAACATTCCAATTGCTGCTTACTATATAATGTAGCACATGCATAGTGTGATATCAAGATATATTGACGCTTGACTATTTGAGGTTGAGTACCAGAAAATGATTGCTTTGGTGGTGATATACTAAAGCAGCGTTTTTATTCTTTGAGAAAAGCCTATATTCCGCCATCTTCTTTCCTATCCGAAAATATTCTCAATCAGCTCCCGATACCCTTCCTCTTCATCCGAGAAATCTATTCCGCAACGACTTGAGAGATATATGGGACAATACAGATCTCCGTTCTCATCTTTCTCGAAAAATAACGGAATAATCTTCTGCTGCATCGGGCGGCCATATACCTGCGGTATGATAATCTCAGATTCCGTCCCGACTCCTCCCTCTCTTGCATTTGCTTTTTTTACATATTCAGCCGTACATATTACAAGGACTTTTTTAATATCCGGATCTGTTGAGAGCCGCTCCATAAACACATTCATATCCTGCCCCGGATGTAAATCTGTTTTATCCATCACCACATCGACGCCATCATCTTTTAATCTGTCTGCCAATTGCAAAACCCGCTCCTTATTTTCCTGTGGCTTCCAGCAGTAAGAAATAAACACCTTGGGCTGAAAATTATCCAAAATCCTGTTCTTTTCTAATTCCCGAAATAAATTTACTTCTTTAATCGTCCAATGGGTCCGCATCAATTCTGTTATCCCCTCAGGCATGAGAATATCCAGTTCAAATGTGCTGCGATGGATATCTTCCTTTGATACCTTTCCTATCTTTTCAAATGAAAATTTGATTCCCTTGTCGCGCACCACCATATCCGTTATGTATCCTAAATAAGCGTCCTTGCCACTCGGATCTTCGTAAGCGAAAATGCATGGATAACTTTTAATTTTACTGATCGCCTCTTCATCCAAAAAAGCAAATTCTGTTTTAATTTCCTGGGATGTGGGAGCACCTAAACACCTTGCGCGCATCATTATATAAGAATCGCTTTCCCATGCATCTTCTCCAGATACAACAAATAAATTATACCTTTCCTGTTTTTTAAATCTGTCAGCTTCAATACAATTTCCTCCCCTTTAAAAGGCAGTTCTCTCTCCTCTCCCTCGTCTCACCGCTTCAACGCCGAAAACTCCGCCGCCTCCCGCACCCAGGCCATCAGCTCATCGTCAATCTCCCCCGGCGTTCCCACCGTCACATGGTGGGTCCAGCGGTTGGGGTAGGCTTCCGTGGCCACATCGATGCGCGGCGACTGCGCCTGGTGCACCAGCCCGAAGGTCACGACCAGATAGGGACTGGGGCGGTTCTTGGCCCTGCGCGCCTTTATAAAGGAGACACAGGCGAACATACGCTTGTTTGAAAATGAGATCTGCGTCTTTTTGACATCGATCCTCACGTCCGGGATTTCCTCCGTCACACGGTTTCTGAACGCCTCGTAAATCGGAAGGGCGTCCGGCATTTCGTTAAAAAATAACAGTTCTTCACTCGTCATAGGGTTTCCACCTCGTACATTCTCTCCGGCTCGCCGCCCTCATCATGAACCATGGTGAGAAAACGCCAGCCGCATTTTTCATAAAATTCGTTGTGATCGGTTACAAGATAGAGCCTCTCAACGCCCATCTTCCCCATATCCCGCCTCGCGAAATCCAGAAGCGCCCGGGCCATGCCGCGGCCACGGTGCTCCTCCTCCACATAGAGCGCACACAGATTGGGCGATAAATCTCTCCGGTCATGGAAATCGTTCTCGATGATCCCCGCGCCGGCCAGAATATTCTCATCATCGTCCAGAATGAGATACCACTGGGGGACGGCTTTCTTCGTCCCCGCCTGCGCGGTACAGAGCTCCATGCTTGAGCGGTATTCCTCCGCCGGAATCCCCCACTTGTCCGCAAACCACGCCGCGGCCCGGCCGGAGAGAGCCGGGCGGGTGCGCAGGGCGGTAACTGTATATGGGAGAGTCTCTTTTTGCGTCATTTTACATTCCTCCCTTCATATACAAAAAACTTTTATATATTTAATTTTACCACATTTTAAAAAGGAAGCGCCGTATTTTTCGCTATGCTGTTCTCTTTCTGGCTGAACTCAATCCCGTCTTCCGTCCCTCCACGCCAACTTAAGATTTTCCAATGCATATGTCACCAGTTTGTGGAGGGCGACATTTTCCGCACTGTTATTCCGCTCAGCGAAGCAGCAACGGCGACTGTAGGGCCAGTCACCATAATCACCCCCCAAGATACCCTCCAAGTCAGATTACTCGAATTTTGCTCAGAACCTAAAAGCCGCCAGGAGATGCTTGACCATTTGGGATTGAGTGACAGAAAACATTTCAGAGAAGCTTACTTAAATCCGCTGTTAGCTTCCGGCAAACTGAAAATGACCCTCCCCGACAAACCCAACAGCCGGAACCAGAAGTATGTAAGAGTATAAATCAAACGGCACAGCCGCAAACGACTGTGCCGTAAATTCTCTTACCCCGCCTCATTCATCTGGCTCAGCTTCGCCGCCTGGTCCGCGGCAATCAGGCTGTCCAGAAGCTCCTGGATATCCCCGTTCATGATCGAATCGATCTTATACAAAGTCAGCTTGATCCGGTGATCTGTCACGCGCCCCTGGGGGAAGTTGTAGGTGCGGATCTTCTCGGAGCGGTCGCCGGTTCCGATCTGGCTGCGGCGCTCGTCGGCCTCCGCGTTCTGGCGCTTCTCCATCTCCAAATCGTAAAGCTTGGAGCGCAGCAGGCGGAAAGCCTTCTCCTTGTTCTGGAGCTGGGATTTCTCCGTCTGGCTGTAGATCACGATGCCCGTGGGAATGTGGGTCAGACGCACCGCGGAATCCGTGGTGTTGACGCACTGGCCGCCGTTTCCGGAGGCGCGCATCACGTCGATGCGGCAGTCGTTCATGTCGATCTGAACGTCCACCTCCTCCGCCTCGGGCATCACGGCCACCGTGGCCGTAGAGGTATGGATGCGGCCGCCGGACTCGGTCTCCGGGACGCGCTGTACCCGGTGCACGCCGCTCTCATACTTGAGCTTGGAGTAGGCGCCCTTGCCGGTCACCATAGCGACAACCTCCTTGAAGCCGCCGATTCCATTTTCATTCACGCTTATGAGCTCCACCTTCCAGTGGTTGCTCTCCGCGTAGTTCACATACATGCGGTAAAGCTCCGAGGCAAACAGTGCGGCCTCGTCGCCGCCGGCCCCGGCGCGGATCTCCAGAATGATGTTTTTGTCATCGTTGGGGTCCTTGGGAAGCAGCAGGATCTTGAGCTCCTGCTCCAGCTCCTCGATGCGCTTTTTCGCGTCGGAGAGCTCCTCCTTGGCAAGCTCCCTCATCTCCTCGTCGCTCTCCTCGTCCAGAAGCGCCAGACTGTCCTCCACGTCCTGCTTCGCCTGCTTGTAAGCCTTATACGCCTCCACGATGGGGGCTAAGTCCGCCTGCTCCTTCATCAGCCTGCGGAATTTGGCCTGGTCTTCCACGACGTAGGGATTGTTGAGCTCCTCCATCAATTCCTCGTAATGAATCAGTATATCGTCTAACCTGTCAAACATTTAAACCTCCTGCATATCGGTACACCGCCCTCACCACACGGTCAAGGCCCGGCTCGTCCTTTATGACTTCTATCTCAGAATAACCGGCGTCCGCGAGAAATCCCGTCACATCCGCCGCCTGTTCACAGCCAATCTCGAAATATACGCTGCCGCCGTCCGTCAGATGCTCCCGGCACTCCGCGGCCAGCCTGCGGTAAAACGTAAGCCCGTCCGCTCCGCCGTCCAGCGCGCCCCTGGGCTCATAATCCCGCACCTCCGGCTCCAGCCCCTCGATCACCTGGCTGGGAATGTAGGGCGGGTTCGACGCGATCACGTCATAGACCCCATCCACCGCCGCGAAAAGATCCGACTGCACGAACACAGGGCCGTCCGCCCCGCAGATCGCTTCCCCGTTTCTCCTGGCCACGGCCAGGGCTTCCGGCGAGAGATCCGCCCCCGTCACGTCCGCGTAGCCGCCCAGCTTTTTTAAGCTCACGGCGATGCAGCCCGATCCGGTGCACATATCGAGAATCTTAATTTTTTTATCCCTGTGATGCGCCAGCACCTGCTCCACCAAAGTCTCCGTGTCCTGTCTCGGTATCAGCACATCTTCATTGACGTAAAAGGTAAGTCCCATGAACTCCTGGCTCTCCAGCAGGTGCTGAAGCGGAATCCGCCTCCCTCGCTGCGCCAGAAGCTCCTCAAAATACTGTCTGCGGGCGGCAAAATCCCCCCGCCGGCCTCGCGCATCTGCTCCATGAGGAAATGCACCCGGTCCATGTGAAACGCCCGCTCGAAGAGATACCAGGCGTCCAGCCCGGCCTCCTCGATGCCGGCCTCCTTAAGCTTCTCCGCGCCCCGGTCTAAAATCTCTTTCCAGCGCTCGCTCATGCCGCGGCCTCCGGAAAATTCTCGGCCAGATAGCCCTTCCAGTCAAATACGGCCTCCACCGCCGCGATGGCCACCTCAATCATGTCGTCGTCCGGCTCCGTGGTGGTAAGCCCCTGCATCCACATGCCGGGACGGCTCACCATATCCATAATTTTGGAATTGCTCCGCCCCGCCAGGCGCAGGATCTCGTAGGACACGCCCGCGATGACGGGAATCAGAATCACACGGCTTAGAATCCGCAGCCACACGTCGTCCACACGGATCACCATGAAAAACAGAATGCTGATCACCATGACAATCAGCAGAAAACTGGTGCCGCAGCGCTTGTGCTCCTTGGAGCTCTTTCTCACATTTTCCACGTTTAAGGGCAGGCCGTGTTCGATGCAGTTGATGCACTTGTGCTCCGCCCCGTGGTACATAAATGTCCTCCTGATGTCCTCCATCCGGGAAATGAGTTTGATGTAGGCAATAAAAATCAGAATCCGGATGACGCCCTCTAAAAATGCCATCACCGTCTCCGACTGAATAAAATTCTTAAACACGCCCGCGATGAGAAGCGGCAGAATCATAAAAATCGCGATGGCCATGATCACGGAAAAGATCATCACCACGGTCATCAGAAACGCCTCCACCTTCTCACCGAACACCCGGTCAAGGAACTTTTCTAATTTCGACGGCTCCGAGTCCTCGTCGTCCTCGAAAAAGCTGGCAGAAAATGTCAGAGTCTTCATGCCGAGAATCATGGAGTCCGCAAAGCTGAACACGCCGCGCACAAACGGGAGTGCGAACAGCTTCACCTTCTCCGTCATGCTGACGTAGCTGTCGGTCTGAACCTCGATGTCCCCGTCCGGCTTTCTCACGGCGGTCGCGTACCGGTCGCCGTTCTTCATCATGATGCCCTCAATCACTGCCTGGCCACCAATACCTGAATACTTCATAATCTGTCACCCTTATTAAGATAAAAAGGTTGAGTTTTCAATGTTTCCACCAAAACCTCAACCTTGCTTAATCTCTCACTATTTGCCTGCGTTGACACCGTACTTACGGTTGAACTTATCGATACGTCCGCGAGCGGCCGCAGCCTTCTGCTGTCCGGTGTAGAATGAATGGCACTTGGAGCAGACCTCAACGTGAATCTCCGGCTTTGTGGAGCCAGTCACGAACTCGTTGCCGCAGTGGCATACAACCTTTGCCTGGTAATAGTTTGGATGGATTCCTTCTCTCATTTTATTTCACCTCTCTGTTCATATTGTGTGGTTTCCGACCACTATAAATTGCCAATCGGCATTTATTTACAAGTTAAGCTGCAATTTAAACAGCTTAGTCAGTATAACATAGAATAAAATGAAGTGCAAGCGTAATTTTCTTAAAAACCGCTTACAATCGTATCTTTTTCACCATTTCCACGAACTCCATATTGTTCCTGGTGCGGGCGAACAGATCGAGGATCTTCTCCACGGACTCCTCGGGCTTTAAGTTGTTGGTCGCCTTGCGCACGATATCCACCGCCTCGGCCTCCCTGGGGGTGAGTAAAAGGTCGTCCCTTCTGGTGCCGGATTTCAAAATATCGATGGCCGGGAAGATGCGCTTCTCGGAGAGCTTGCGGTCAAGCACCAGCTCCATGTTGCCGGTTCCCTTGAACTCCTCGTAGATCACATCGTCCATACGGCTTCCGGTGTCCACTAACGCCGTGGCCAGGATGGTCAGGCTTCCGCCCTCGCGCATGTTTCTCGCCGCGCCGAAGAAGCGCTTCGGCATGTGCAGGGCCGCCGGATCGAGACCACCGGAGAGAGTTCGTCCGCTGGGCGGCACCACCAGGTTGTAGGCTCTCGCCAGACGGGTGATGCTGTCCAGGAGAATGATCACGTCGCGGCCGTGCTCCACCAGTCTCTTGGCTCTCTCCACCACCATCTCGGACACTCTCTTGTGGCGCTCCGGCAGCTCGTCGAAGGTGGAGTAGATGATCTCCACATTCTCGCCGACGATGGCCTCCTTCATGTCCGTCACCTCCTCGGGACGCTCGTCGATCAGAAGGATGATGAGGTGCATCTCCGGGTGGTTCGTGGTGATGGCCTGGGCCACCTGCTTTAAGAGGGTTGTCTTACCTGTCTTGGGCGGGGACACGATCATGCCTCGCTGTCCCTTACCGATGGGGGCTAAGAGGTCCAGGACACGCATGGCCACGCTGTTCTTCCGTCCAGGCGTCTCCATGTGAAGTCTCTGGTTGGGGAAAATGGGCGTCAGGTTCTCGAAATTCGGTCTCCGCTCAGCCACGTTGACCGGGAGGCCGTTGATGGAGCTCACGTACAGAAGGGCCGCAAATTTCTCCGTGGCGGTCTTCACTCTCCGGCTTCCCCGGACGATATCGCCGGTCTTCATATTAAAACGCCGGATCTGGGAGGGCGCCACGTAAACGTCGTTCTCGCCGGGAAGGAAATTCTCACAGCGGATAAAACCGAACCCGTCGGGCATAACCTCCAGAATACCGTTGGCCTCGATGCCGCTGTCCAGTTCCTTTAAATCCGACTTGGGATCGGACTGGCTGTGCTCACCGTCGTGGGAATCGTAGGTTCTGCGGGTTTCGCCCGCGCCATTCTCCGACGACGCGTCACGGCTCTCGCCGTTTCTGCGGAAATCTGCTCTGCCACGGGCCTCTGCTCCTCCGCGGGATTCTGCCCCAGCCCGGCTCTCCGCTCCCACACGGGGCTCCACCGCGCTTCGGGTCTCCGCTGCCTGTCCGCCCTCAGCGGCCGCACTGCGCCCCGTCTCCTCGGGCTTCTCCTGCGCAATCTCGCACAGCCTGTCAATCAGTTCACTCTTCCTTAAACCTGCCACCCCTTTGATTCCCTGGGCCTTCGCAAGTTCTCTTAATTCTGCCAGAGGCAGAGTCGCTAATTTTTCACGCATGTATTACTCTCCTTATAATTTTGTCCAATCTCTTTATTGCTTTTGTCTTGGGGGATTTGTAAAGAACTCAGAATAGAGTGTTTATTATGTATACTCTAATTATATACAGATTTCTCACAAATGCAAATACTTTTTCTTTTTTAGGTGCTTCTGATCTCTTCCCCCAACAAGCCAGCTAATAAGGCTGATGGACTTAATTCCTTCATAGGAAGAGTCCAGCCCCGGTTCCAGAGACAGTACAATTTTCTCATAGTTGTCGCTGATTTTCTGCAGCGGAGCCAGTTCCCTGCGGCGTGTATCCTCACTGACCATAGATTCTGTGACCTGCACATACAGCCTGTCATCCATTTTGTTGCGACAAATCGACCTCTCTGTTGTCTGCCTTACCGATGGCAACATCATATCCCCGGCGCAGAAGTTCAAAGTAAACCACATTTTCTATGGCATGACCGCTGTCACGATTGCGAAATCCCAGGAGAAAGTTTCTCAGACCAATATCCACAATATAATATTTTCCGAGTGCTCTCAGATACTCTTTCCCCTTGACATCAAATCATTTGATATCACAAAAGAAATAAGATTCCATCCAGCAGAACCATGGCCTTTTCCTGGTCAAGTCCCACGTCGGCAATCCCGCGCACTCCGCCCAGCGCGCTCTTCGTTTCCCTGATTTCAAAATCGTAAAATGGCAGGAACTCACGAAACGAAAGCGGGAGCATTTTTATCTCCACAGATCTGCCGGACAGATATGTGGAATATTCGGATGAAAGTAAATACGCATTAGAGCCTGTAATATAGATGTCACAGTTAAAATCTACGCGGAAGGAATTAACCGCATCCTCCCAATGCGGCACCAGCGGATACCGGTAACAATTTTCACAGGTTCCGTATCCTAAAAAGCAATCAGTTTATCCAGATAAAGATTTCTTTTTTGAGTTTATGGGAATCGATCATTTTCCACTCCTCCTTTTTAATAGCATAAGCTCTGTTTTTATGCAGGTTTATGCACTCAAATGCAGAAACTTTTATTTTTCCAGCTTTTTTGCATTTCAGTGATCTTTCCTGTCCCACAAAAATACCCCGGCCAATTCGGCCGGGGTACCTTGATTCATTAATCCATCGTATACGGCATGAGTGCCACGTGACGGGCTCTCTTGATCGCAACAGTCAGAGCTCTCTGGTGCTTTGCGCAGTTGCCGGTGATTCTTCTGGGAAGGATTTTTCCTCTCTCAGATACGTATCTCTTTAACTTGTTCGTGTCTTTATAATCGATCGTTCCGTTCTTCTCTCCACAGAACACACATACTTTTTTTCTTCTGCGGATGCCGCCTCTCCTTACCTTAGAAGCGTCAGCCTTATCACCTTTATTGAATGCCATTGGTGCTGCCTCCTTTTCTAAACTTAGTTAAATGGAAGTCCCTCGTCCTCGACTCCATCGGGAATGTTCATAAATCCGTCGCCGATCGCACTGGTCGGAGCGGGTCTCTGCGGTGCCGGCTGGTAACCGCCGCCATTGTTGTAGCCGCCGTCACTGGCCCCCTTGCTGTCCGCAAATTCCTGATCGTCCACGATGACCTCTGTCGTGTAGACTCTCTGACCGTCTTTGTTGGTGTAGCTGCCCGTCTGAATCCTTCCGGAAATGAGCACTCTCATGCCCTGGCGGAAATACCGCTCCGCGAACTCTCCCGCCCTGTCAAATGCAACGCAGGGAATGAAATCTGCGGTCTGCTCGCTTCCGTCCTGGCTCTGGCTTCTGCGGCCTCTGCGGTCAACCGCGAGGGTGTACCTCGCAATGGCCATGGCGCGCTCGCCTGGGAATATCTCACTTCGGGGTCTCTGGTCAGTCTGCCCATCAGAATAACTCTATTCATACGATCACTCTTTCTCTATACTTGCGATAGTTCTTATGCTTCCTGTTTCACGCATAAATATCTGATAACCGGCTCCATGATGCGAACATGTGCTTCCACTTCGTTCGGGCATACGGAATCAGACTCGAACTGGATGAAGTAGTAGAATCCCTCTTTCATTTTCTGAATCTCGTAAGCTAATCTCTTCTTACCCCATTCATCAACGTTGGTTACAGTGCCGCCGAAACGAGTAATGTATCCTTTTACTTTTTCGATGGCATCTGCTCTCTCCTCATCTTCGAGCTTCATGCTGAGAACAACTGCTAACTCGTACTTGTTCATGCTCTCTTTTACCTCCTTGTGGTCTCTGACCCCCCGTTTCAGTCCGGGGAGTAAGGAATAATAATATATCACGAATACTCATTCTATCAGATCGAGCCAGCAAAAGCAAGTCCTTTTTCCCAAAATTATGAAGGTTTTCGGATGCCTCTGGTGTTTTTCTCCACCAGCGTCCGGGCCATCATCACCTGGTGGCCGCAGCCTGTGCACTTCAGGCGGAAATCCGCCCCCACCCGCAGCACCTCCCACTCGTAGCTCCCGCAGGGGTGCGGCTTTTTCAGCTTCACGATATCTCCCAGCTCATATACCATTTTTCTCTCCCATCTCCGGCGTTTTCCCCGGAAAAAGGTGCCCGCACGCGGAATGCGAAGCACCTTTTTGTTTTATGATTTTTATTTCTTATTTTTTCTCCGGATATTCTGATCCATGTGCCCGTTTTTTCGCACGCTGCATCTTCCGCACGCTCCGTCACCGCGCGCCTTACGCCGTCACGGCGTCCAGCACCTCTCCGATGCTGCCGCTGATCACCAGGCTGGCCTGCCCGTCCCTGGGCGTCACCGCCTTGTTGATGAGCACCAGCTTATCGCCGCGGTAGTAATCGATGAGCCCCGCCGCCGGGTAAACGGTCAGCGACGTGCCGCCGATGATGAGCATGTCCGCCTCGGAAATATGGCGGACCGACCGGCTTAAAATGCTCTGGTCCAGCCCCTCCTCGTATAGCACCACGTCCGGCTTGATGACGCCGCCGCACGAACACCGGGGAACGCCCTCCGTCTTTAAAATGTCCTCCAGGCTGTAGAACTTCCCGCACCTCGTGCAGTAGTTGCGGTGCACGCTGCCGTGAAGCTCCAGCACCTCCCGGCTCCCGGCCGCCTGGTGGAGGCCGTCGATGTTCTGGGTGATGACCGCCTTTAATTTCCCCTGCGCCTCCAGCTTCGCCAGGGCCAGATGGGCCTTGTTCGGCTTCGCGTCGGGAAAGAGCATCTTATTGCGGTAGAACCGGTAAAATTCCTCCGTCTTTCTCACATAGAACGTGTGGCTTAAAATCGTCTCCGGCGGGTAGTCGTACTGCTGATTGTAAAGCCCGTCCGTGCTGCGGAAATCCGGGATATTGCTCTCCGTGGAGACGCCGGCGCCTCCGAAAAATACGATCCGGCTGCACCCGTCAATCCACTGTTTCAGCTGTTCCAATGCGTCCATGGGAGTTAGCTCCCCCTTTCATCTGTCTGTCAAAGCTGCATGTAGCCGTAGCTGTTCACCAGCGCATCCAGCTTCATGCTCTGCCTGCAGTACGGGCAGTTTCTGTAGTCGAAGCTCTCGTAATCCGGCAGATCCTCCTTCGTGTAGACGGAGTTGATCGGGATGCCGTTTACCTCCTTCACCGCGCTGAAAATCGCGGACACGCCCTGCAGAATGCCGCCGTAATACTGGATGCACTCCAGCCCCTTGTTGATGGTCAGTCCCGTGGTGATGGACGCCATCAGAAGAATCACGTTCTTGCCCGTGACCATGGGCTGTATGTTCTCCCGGAAAATCATCTGGCTGTTGCTGTTAAATTCCGGGGTGACGATGTAGATCGTCTGGTGCGCGTTTCTGGACATGAAGCCGGCTCTCGTCAGCTCCTCGGCGAAGAATGCGCCGATGATCTCCGTGCCCTCCAGGCACACGATGGTGTCCACAATGGTATTGTTCACGTAGAGGCCCACCAGGGAACGCGCCACCTCCTGGGCCTCGCTCAGTCTCGTTTTCAAAGTAGTCATATCAATGTAGTAGTTGATATGGGAGTGGTTGGTTGCAAAGTGACCGGGAATAACTTTCAGCGGAATGCTGCTGCCTTTTGCTCTGATTTTGATGATCCTGTTATCCATAGAACCTCCTCCTTACATTTTCCGGGTGAGCGAAAAACGTACTTTTTCTTATTATACTATGGCAGGAGGTCTCGATGCAAGAAAAATCAATTAATTGTCGCTAAATTATCAGACTAAACCACCTCGTCGATGAAAACGCCCTCCCAGGTTCTGATCTGCGGGAACTGCGCGCGGTATTTTGCCGCGGCAGGGCCGTAGCCGAAGATCCACTGGGCCAGGTTCTGAATAGAAATCTCGAGAACCCCATGCGAATCGTCTGTGAGACGCACACCGCGGTCCGATAGCCGTTTCCGAGCCGCCCCGGCAGATACGTCTGCCGCCGCCAGAATTTCCGGTCCCTCACCCGGCCCGATCTCCGATTCCAGCAGTTCCAGCCGCGAGCCGTCCGCTCCCACGGTCCACAGAAAGCTCCCGTTATTCTCCGGGATCATGGGATCCTCCACTTTAAGATAGATCTGCAGCTCTGCCTCCCCGCAGGCGGGGTCGAGCCTCACCGGCGCCAGAAATCCCGGAAGATACGCGATGCGCGCCATGATGGACGGCTTCAGCTTCTCCGGTTCCCGTCTGCGGCTTAAGCTTTCATCGGTCATCAGAAGACGCTGCTCCTGCTTTTCCAGGCCCCAGACCGCCTTAAGGCCGGCCAGGTGCGCGGAGCCGGTCTGCGCGGCAGTCTCCACCAGCATTTCCAGGAATCCGTTTTCACTCTCCAGCTCCTTCACCAGCCGCTCCACATACTCCCGATCCCGGAGACAATACACCTGATAGCGCCCGCGCAGCCACTCATTCATGTACCGCGCAGCCTCCCGCACATCGTTATCCCCGCGCACCTTCACACGTACAATCTGCGAATCCCCCATCTGCGAAAGCCCTGTCTGGGGCACACCGCCCGCAGAATCCGCCGTCCGCGTGCCCGCCTGCTCCCGGATCCGTCCGGCCTCACCGGCTTTCCCATCCGCAGCGCACACGGACAGCTCCTCACTTTCCTCCCAGCTCTCCTGGTCGCAGATAAAGGCGAACTGGAACGGACGATAAATCGCCTCATCCGCAGGCATCAGAAAAGTAAAGGGCATCTGCTCCGCGTACATGTCGCGGAGCATCCGCCCCAAAAGATCCCGCATGTGCCCGCGGTGCCTGCTGTCGGCGGCAGTGGCCACCGCCACAATGTAGTCGATGTCCTCCTCCCGGTCCCCGACCGCCATGCGGTAGGGGTTACGGTGGAGCATGGAGACGATCCGCCCGTCCTCCTCCTTCACCAGCACCCGGTTGTCCCTCATCTTCTCGCTGTAATAGTAGTCAAGAAACTGCCGGGAGTCCTCCGGAAACGCCTCCGTCCAGAGCTCTCTGGTCCGGTTCTTCTCCCCGTCCGGCAGGTAACGCACACATGCATTCGTATTCATATTTAAAACCTCTGTCTGATTCTGTACTTTCTGGCAAAATCAATGGGGTAGTAGGACATCTTCGCGTGGCGCAGGCCCTCCAGCCCCAGATCGTCCTCGCGGTTTACCAGCTCTGCCTCCGGAAACTCATTGACAAGGAACATCTGGTTGATGGCCTGGTAGAGTCCCTGGATGTCCGGGTTGGCCTTCTCGATGTGGATGATGGCCATTTTCTCCAGCTCATTGTAGGTGCCAATGCTGAATGCCTCCATCTTTCCGTCAATGTAGATGCCACCCATCTTCACATAGAGCTCCGAGCAGTTCTTTAAAATCTCGTGGATGCCGCGCACCTCGTAGTCCAGATGCTGCTCCACATCCTCGCCCTTCTTCTCCCGCCAGTCCACCAGGAAATTCCACACGTCGTGGCGGTCGGAGCAGCAGAGCCTCCTGTACTCGTATCGTCCCTCATAGTTTCTGCAGAAATTGTTGAGATGATTCTTCTTTTTGTGAAGCTTCTTTCCCGCCAGCGTCCGCAGGGACTCCGCGCTGTATAGATAATCCTTCGCGTCCGGCAGCTCCTCCACCACGAACTCCTCCGGCGGGAGATTGAGGAACTTCACCGCCTCCTCGTCCGCCAGGAAAAACTGCAGCGGCCGCCCCAGCTTTTTATTGAAATACTCTTTCAGCAGATTTACATAATACGGAAGGTCCTCCTCCCGGCACATGGGCATGGCCGCGTACTCCACCGCGTCGTCCGTCAGCCGGAACAGGGCCGCCTTATCGTCCACAATGGCAAAACGCACATTGTAATATTCTCTCCACAGGAAGCTGTCGAGCACTACGCTGTCGCAGGTCCGGTTGGGCCTCAGTCCGAAAAACTTTGTCAGTCTGCCGATATCCTCCGCCTCCAGCGGTTTAAATTCCAAATCCATAAAAATCCTTTCTGTCCGTCTTTTCCGTTATCTGTTCTCGATCTCCATCAGCATGTCCACACGGCGCTGGTGCCTTCCGCCCTCGTACTTCG
This sequence comes from Clostridia bacterium UC5.1-2E3, assembly GCA_001304875.1. Classification (GTDB taxonomy): domain Bacteria; phylum Bacillota; class Clostridia; order Lachnospirales; family Lachnospiraceae; genus Ventrisoma; species Ventrisoma faecale. The sequence goes on along the minus strand of BBZO01000009.1, from coordinate 38,698 downwards.
CATCCAGCCACTCTTCTGTGATCATCTTCGCCATCTCGCTGCCGACCACGCGGGCGCCGAAGGCCAGCACGTTGGAATTGTTGTGCATTTTGGAAAGCTTCGCAGTGTAGGGCTCGCTGCACACGCAGGCGCGGATGCCCTTCACTTTGTTGGCCGCCAGGGAGATGCCCACGCCGGTGCCGCAGATCACGATGCCAGATCCGCCTCGCCGGACGCCACCGCACGGCCCACCTTCTCGCCGAACACCGGGTAATCGCAGCTCTCCGGGGTGTTGGTGCCGAAATCGATGACTTCATATCCCTTACTTTCCACAAATTCCTTGATAATATTCTTAAGCTCGATGGCCGAATGATCGTTTCCCATTGCAATCTTCATATTCTCTCTCCTATTCTCTGTAAAATTTCTGAATCCGCTCCAGCTGGGATGTCATATTTATAAATAACATATCCACGGCTTCAAATGCAACCATGGATTCCACCACAACCACGGCGCGTGGCACAATGATGGGGTCGTGACGGCCCCGGATGCTTAAGTCCATGTTCTCCGCGCTCCCGCTGTTGACCGTCTGCTGCACCGACGCGATGGACGGGGTGGGCTTAAACGCCGCCCGCAGGACGATCCTGCTCCCGTCGCTGATGCCGCCCAGAATGCCGCCCGCATGGTTGGAGGTCTTGACGACTCTTCCATCCACCGCGCGGAACGGGTCGTTGTTGGTGCTGCCGGATGCCCGGGCCGCCGCGAAGCCGTCCCCCGATCTCAAAGCCCTTCACGGCTCCGATGGAGCAGACCGCCTTCGCCAGGTTGGCGCTCAGCTTTTCAAACACCGGCTCCCCGATGCCCGCCGGAAGCCCGTCCACGATGCACTCCACGACGCCTCCCACGGAGTCCTTTCGCGCCATCTGCTCATCCAGAAGCGCCTCAGCCCGGACCGCAGCCTCCTTATCCGGCATGTAGAGCCGGTTGTTGTCCCGCTCGCGCAGATCGAACCGCTCCGGGTCCACCGCGATGCCGCCGATCTCCTTCGCGTAGGCGGCCACACGCACGCCCAGACTCTCCAGTATCTTCACGGCCACGGCTCCCGCCGCCACCCGTCCGATGGTCTCACGGCCGGAGGAACGCCCGCCGCCGCGGTAATCCCGGAACCCGTATTTCTCATCGAAGGTGAAATCAGCGTGTCCGGGCCGGTAGCTGTACGCGATCTCGCCGTAATCCCTGGACCTCTGGTCCGTATTTCTCACAAGCATGGAAATCGGCGTGCCCGTGGTTCTGCCCTCAAACACGCCGGAAAGAATCTCCACCTCGTCCCCCTCGCTTCTCTGCGTGGTAAACCGGCTCTGCCCCGGTTTCCGCCTGTCCAAAAAGCTCTGGATGTCCCTCTCGCAAAGAGGAAGCCCCGCAGGACAGCCGTCCAGTACGACGCCTACGCCCTTGCCGTGGGACTCCCCCCAGGTGGTCATCCGGAAAATGGTTCCCAATGATGATCCTGCCATATAATTCTATCTCCTTAAATAATCTGCCCCGTCAGATCTCCACAATCGCGCAGCAGTTGGGCTCGTTGACGCGGATGCTGCGGCTGCTCATGATCAGAAGCCCCTGCTCGTAGTCGATCTTGAAGAACGAGATGCTGCCGCTCTCATGGTTGATGGACGCCACATGCTTCTGATCCGGGAAAATCGCAATGTCCTTCGGATAGTCGCCGCTGACCGGCAGACAGAACTGCTGCGTCAGAAGCCCGGTATCCGGATCCCGCTCGTACATGCTCAGGGTGTTGTCCCCCGCGTTGCTGCAGAACAGGAACTTCTCGTCCGGCGACATCCTCATGGCGCAGGCGGAGGTGAGCTGTGTCAGACACTCCTCGCCGGTGGTGGAGACGGTCTGGATCTTCTCGATCTTCGGCGACCGCTCGCCGGTCTCGTAGGTGAATACGTCGATGACATTCTTAAGCTCGTACATCAGATAGATGAAGCGGCCGTCTTTGCTGAAAAAGAAATGCCTGGGCGCGCTCTCCAGCTCGCAGCGCAGGGCATCCACCAGCGTAAGCCCTCCGTGCTCATCGTCAAATTTATAAATCTTGATCTGGTCGATTCCCAGGTCCGCCACCATGATGAACTTCCCGTCCGGCGTCCTCCTGGTGCAGCTCACGTGGGGTCTGAAATTCCGCTCCGCCACGCTGCCCAGTCCCTTGTGGAACACGCCGTCGGCGATGCGTCCCACGGAGCCGTCGGGCTTTAAGCGCATGACCGTGGCCTTGCCGTCGTGGTAGCCGGACACGAACAGATATCTGTCCTCCTCATCGGTGGATATATGGCAGCCTCTCATGCCCTTTATGTTGGCGCTGTTTAACCTGGTGATGCTGCCGTTCTCAAGGATGCGGAAGGACACCACGCCCTCGTCCGCGATGGAATAAAGCGTCTTTCTGTCATGGGATACGGTTAAATAGGAGGAGTTGTTGACCTCCATCTCACAGCGGTAAATAAACCTGCCGTTCTCCACATCCACATCATATACCGTAATCCCTTTTGCCGTGCCGCTGTAGGAATAGGAACCTACGTAGGCCATGTATTTACCGCTCATCTGATACCCCTCCTTACTGGTTAGAGATATCATACCATAATTTTTTATTTTTGTTAACACATAATCCCACAAAAATCTATTGACATAAGGGGCCACAGCTGTATAATGTTCAGTAGTCTGAGTTTATTTATACTAAACTTTTTTCTTAGAAAGGGCTCTATGATGGATATAGGAAACAAATTAAAGCAGCTCCGCATTCTGAAGGGGCTCACGCAGGAGGAGCTGGCGGACCGGGCGGAGCTCTCCAAAGGGTATATTTCCCAGCTGGAGAGGGATTTAACCTCCCCGTCCATCGCCACGCTCATGGATATTCTGCAGTGCCTGGGCACCAGCATCGGGGAATTTTTCAACGAGGAGCCGGAGGAGCAGGTCGTTTTTGGAAAAAGCGATTACTTTGAGAAGGTGGATGCGGAATCCGGCTGCAGCGTCACCTGGATCATCCCCAACGCGCAGAAAAACCGCATGGAGCCCATTTTACTGACGCTGGAGCCGGGCGGCTCCACCTGCCCGGACACGCCCCACGAGGGGGAAGAGTTCGGATATATTTTATCGGGCTCCGTCTCCATCCATCTGGGCGGCAGGGTCCACAGGGCGAAGAAGGGCGAGTCCTTCTGCTACGCCTGCGACAGGCAGCACTTTCTGACCTCGAAAGCCGGGGCAACCCTCATCTGGGTCAGCGCCCCGCCCAATTTCTGATTTTTTTTACCGGAGGATAACAGTATGAAACAGCCTTTAATCGATCTGGTCGGCATCAGCAAAAGCTTCGGCGGCGAGCTGGTTCTCGACGATCTCAACCTGTCCGTGAAGGAAAATTCCTTCGTCACGCTCTTAGGCCCCAGCGGCTGCGGAAAGACCACCACACTGCGGATCATCGGCGGCTTTACCTCCCCGGATTCGGGAAAAGTCATCTTCGGGGGCGAGGACATCACGAAGCTCCCGCCGAACCGGCGCCAGCTCAACACCGTTTTCCAGAAATACGCCCTCTTCACCCACATGTCCATCGCCGAGAACATCGCGTTTGGCCTGAAAATCAAGGGGAAATCGAAGGACTATATAAATGACAAAATAAAATACGCCTTAAAGCTCGTCAACCTGGCCGGCTATGAAAACCGGAGCGTGGACTCCTTAAGCGGCGGCCAGCAACAACGGATCGCCATCGCCCGGGCCATCGTCAACGAGCCCCGGGTGCTCCTTCTGGACGAGCCTTTAGGCGCGCTGGATTTAAAGCTCAGGCAGGACATGCAGTACGAGCTCATCCGGCTTAAGAATGAGCTGGGCATCACATTTATCTACGTCACCCACGACCAGGAGGAGGCGCTCACCATGTCGGACACCATCGTGGTCATGAACCAGGCTACATCCAGCAGATGGGCACGCCGGAGCAGATCTATAACGAACCGGAGAACGCCTTCGTGGCCGATTTCATCGGTGAGAGCAACATCGCGGACGGGCTCATGCTCCGCGACGAGCTGGTAGAAATCTCCGGCGCGAAATTTGCCTGCGTGGACAAGGGCTTCGGCGTCAATAAACCCGTGGACGTGGTCATCCGCCCGGAGGACATCGACCTGGTGGAGCCGGAGGCCGGAACGCTTAAGGGCGTGGTCACCCACCTGATTTTCAAGGGCGTCCACTACGAGATGGAGGTGACGACGCCGGACGGCTACGAGTGGCTGGTTCACAGCACCGACATGTTCCCGGTGGGGAAAGAGGTGGGCATCCGCGTGGATCCCTTCGACATCCAGATCATGAACAAGCCGGCTTCGGAGGACGAGGAGGCCGTGGGAATCAATGAATAGTACGAAAAACAAATATCTGGCGGGCCCCTACCTCATCTGGATGACCGGCTTCATCATCATCCCGCTGCTCATGATCTTCTACTATGGCCTGACCAGCCGGGACGGGGCGTTTACATTTGAAAACATTGCCTCCATCGGCACGCCGGAGCACTTGAAGGCGCTGGTTCTGTCTCTGGTGCTGGCGGGCATCAGCACCGCCGTCTGTCTTCTCATCGCCTACCCGCTGGCGCTCATTCTGCGCAACCGGCACATCGGGCGGGGGAGCTTTGTGGTGTTTATCTTCATCCTTCCCATGTGGATGAATTTCCTTCTGCGCACGCTGGCATGGCAGACGCTGCTGGAAAAAACGGGGTCATCAACGCGCTCCTGTCGGCTCTGCACCTGCCGGCGCTCGCCATCATCAACACGCCGGCAGCCATTGTGCTGGGCATGGTCTACAACTTCCTGCCCTTCATGGTTCTGCCCATCTACAACGTGATGGCAAAGATCGACGACAGCATCATCAATGCGGCCAGGGACCTGGGGGCAAACAGCGCCCAGACCTTATTTAAAATCATCCTGCCCTTAAGCGTGCCGGGAATCATCAGCGGCATCACCATGGTGTTCATCCCGGCGCTCACCACCTTCGTGATCTCCAACCTTCTGGGGGGAAGCAAAATTCTCCTCATCGGAAACGTCATCGAGCAGGAGTTTACGAAGGGAAGCAACTGGAATCTGGGGGCGGGGCTTTCCATGGTTCTCATGGTATTTATCCTCATCAGCATGTCGCTGATCGCAAAATATGACAAAAACGGGGAGGGAACCGCATTCTGATGAACAGTTTATACGCGAAGTTAAAGCGCCTGACTGCCGATTTTTACCTGGTGCTTGTGCTGATTTTTCTCTACGCCCCCATCGCCGTCATGATGGTGCTGTCCTTCAACAGCTCCAAATCCCGCTCCCAGTGGGGCGGCTTCACCCTCGACTGGTACAGGCAGATGTTCGAGAGCGCTTCGATCATGGACGCGCTCTACAATACGCTTTTGATTGCATTTTTGTCGGCCCTCATCGCCACGGTCATCGGCACGGCGGCGGCCATCGGAATCAACAGCTTAAACAAGGTTCCGCGGGCCATTTTTATGGGCATCAACAACCTGCCGGTCTTAAATTCGGACATCGTGACGGGCATCTCCCTGATGCTCATGTTCATTGCCTTCGGGGTGTCCCTTGGGTTTAAGACGATTCTGCTGGCCCACATCACGTTCAACATTCCCTACGTGATTCTGAGCGTCATGCCCAGGCTCAAGCAGACCAACCGCTACACCTACGAGGCAGCCATGGACTTGGGCGCGGGGCCGATGCAGGCATTTTTCAGGGTGGTGTTCCCGGACATCATGCCCGGGGTGCTGTCGGGATTCCTGATGGCGTTCACCATGTCGCTGGACGATTTTATCATCACCCATTTTACCAAGGGCGCGGGCATCAACACGCTGTCCACCCTGATTTACAGTGAGGTGCGCCGCGGCATCAAGCCGTCCATGTACGCGCTGTCCACCATTATTTTCGTGACGGTCCTGGCGCTTCTCATCATCACCAACTTTGCCCCGGCAGGCGCGCAGGAAAACGGCGGCTCCGGCGCAAAAGCCAAGACCGGAAACGGATATGTCGCCCCGAAAAATACCGGAGCCCGGAAATTTATTCTGGCTGCGGCGTCGTTTCTCATAGTGGCAGCAGTTTCCTTCACCACCTACAGCCGGTACGCCGGCGGAGGCAGCCGCGAGCTCTACGTCTACAACTGGGGCGAGTACATCGACGAGAGCGTCATCGACCTGTTCGAGGAGGAGACGGGGATCCATGTCACCTACGACCTGTTTGAGACCAACGAGGAGATGTACCCGGTGATCGAGGCGGGCGGCGTACAGTATGACGCGGTCTGTCCCTCGGACTATATGATCCAGAAGATGGCGGAGAACGGCCTGTTAGCGGAGCTGGATTTTGATAACATCCCCAACATTTCCTACATCGCACCGGAGTACATGGAGAAATCCCGCGGCTTCGACCCGGAGAACAAATACTCGGTGCCCTACACCTGGGGAACCGTGGGCATCCTCTACAACACGGAGCGCATCGAAGAGCTGGGCGTTCCCGCCCCCACGAAATGGGCCGACCTCTGGGACGAGCGCTACGCCGGCGAGATTCTCATGCAGGACAGCGTGCGCGACGCGTTCATGGTGGCGCTCAAGATTCTGGGCTATTCCATGAACTCTGCCGACGAAAAGGAGCTTTCGCAGGCGAGGGATCTTCTCATTGCGCAAAAGCCGCTGGTGCAGGCCTACGTGGTGGACCAGGTGCGCGACAAGATGCTGAGCGGGGAGGCGGCCATCGGGGTCATCTACTCCGGGGAACTTTTATACTTACAGGAGGAGGCGGAGAGCCTCAATCTGGACTACGATCTGGAATACGTGATTCCCGAGGAAGGAACCAATATCTGGATCGATTCGTGGGTGATTCCGGCCAATGCGAGAAATAAGGAAAACGCGGAAAAATGGATCGACTTCCTGTGCCGGCCGGATATTGCGAAAATGAATTTCGAGTACATTACCTACGCAACGCCGAACCAGGGAGCGTTTGAGCTTCTGGACGAGGAGACGCAGAACAATAAGGCGGTGTTCCCGGATACAGATGAAATTGCCAATGCGGAGGTGTATCAGTATCTGGGGACGGAGGCGGATGATCTTTATAGCAGGCTTTGGAAGGAGATTAAGTCGGAGTGACGCCATGAGGGGGGAGTCGCGGACGGCGGGGGAACGCCCGAGGGGGCGGGAGGACGTGGGCTCCTGGCTCCGTGATGGGTACATCTAAGCCTCCGGGGACGAAAAAGGCCAGGATCGGGCAAATTCGACCGAAATCTTGAAAAAATTTCGCTCTCAGATGCCCTTTTCGGCCGGCGTGGTGCGCACGGCCGAAACCTGGCCTTTTTCGTCCCCGGAGGCTAAGATGTACCGTATCACTCTGCATGTCGCCCACATCCTCCCGCCCCCTCGGGTGTTCTTCGCTGGCCTGGGATTATGGGGGGACTTCGATAAGGGGAGATATGAAACAGCTAAGTTCTGAGAAATACAAAAACGTTGAGCTTGAGATAATGAAATAAATTATGATAAGGTATAAACTGGAAAATTAAAAATGACTTTGAATAATTATAGAGAAAATAAATCGAAAGAGGAGACGATCGTTTATGTGCGGTGTGCATGATATAGGTGACAGAGAATGGAAGGAACTGAAATTGAAAAGGGTTCTTTGTTACGGGGACTCGAATACGTTTGGGTCGGATCCGGACAGGAGGGTGGCGCGGCATCCGGAATCTGTGCGGTGGACGGGGAGGCTTCAGATGTTATTGGGGGAGGAGTACCGGATAATTGAGGAGGGAATGGGCGGGCGGACAACGGTCTGGGACGATCCGCTGGAGCCGCTGAGAAATGGGCTGACGTTTCTGCCGGTGGCTCTGCAGAGCCACCAGCCTCTGGATCTGGTGATTCTGTCTCTGGGAACCAACGACTGCAAGAGTTTTCTCCACGCCTCGCCGCAGGTGATCGCGCGCGGCGCGGAGAGGCTGATTGAGACGGTACAGGGGTTTCCTTACCGGAACGCGTCTCCGTCCCTAAGATTCTGCTGATCTCGCCCATACATATGGGGGAGGACATCGCCAGGAGTGACTTCCCGGCTTTTGATGACGAGGCCGGTGAGAAAGTGAAGAAACTGGCGCCTCTTTATGCGGTCTCCGCCGCTAAATATGGCTGTGCCTTCTTTGATGCGGCCACCGTCGCCGGGCCGGGCCGCGATCAGCTGCATATGGATTCACAGGGACATCGGGCGCTGGGTGACGCGCTGGCGGAGGTGGTGAAGGGGCTGCTGGCATAATGGACAGGCACATCTCCATTATCCTTTAAGAGCCCCTTCAACCATTCCCTTCACCACATGCTTGTTCAACACTGCATAAATAACAATTACCGGTATGGTTGATATCACCAGCCCCGCAAACAACGCTCCCCACTGATTCTGGTACTGGGCATTCTTGCTCAGCTGCCTCATAATAACTCCGAGCGTTGTTTTCGCCTTGTCCGGCACAAAAAGAAGTGCCATAAAATATTCACTCCAGAATGTAATCACATTCATTACGCAGACCGTGATAATCCCCGAACGGATCAAAGGTGTGACGATTTTAAACAAAATTCCATATTGGCTCATTCCATCAATCGCCGCAGCTTCCTCCAAATCTCTCGGCACGCTGGACATGAAACTTCCCAAAATAAATATACTGAACGGCAATTTTCCCACCGCGTAGATCAATGCCAGTATAACAAGGCTGTTTGTAAGTCCTGTATGATTCAAAAGAAAAACAGAGGAATCCATCCCATACAGGCTGGTATCATCATTGCCGCCAGGTACGTATTGAGAAGAACCTGACTTCCGCGAAACTGCACTCTCTCGATGGCATAAGCGCTGGGAACCGCCAGAAGAAGATTAAAAACTGTCGCCAGCACAGTGACTAAAAGCGTATTGAAAAAACTGCGCCCAATTTCGTAATCATTCCAGGCCAGTGCATAATTGTCAAATCGCAGGGCCTCCGGCAGAGACCAGGTAGACAGGAATATCTCGTTGGTGGTTTTAAACGAACTGATCACCATCCATACCAGAGGATAAATTACAATCAGCGCCCAGGCCAGAAGAAACACTCTGAGTCCTGCTTTTCCCAGTATTTTCATAAAACGCCTCCTTCTGAATCCACGCCGTACAGGTTTTTAAAACTCCACCTTTTCCTTCTTAAGAACCACCTGGCAGATCAGGACTGTCGCCAGATTTAGAACCAGAATCATCACACCTATGGCCGCTCCGTATCCAAAATTAAAATTATCAAATGCCTGCTGATATAAATAAGATCCCATTACCTGGGTGGCGTTGTTGGGTCCCCCCTGCGTTGTAAGCTGCACCAGTACGTAGGAGCCATTCAAAGTAGTGATAATGATATAAATTATGGATGTCTTTATCTGCGGCCATATGAGCGGAACCGTAATTGTCTTAAACTGTTTCCATTTCCCCGCCCCATCCAGCTGGCCGCCTCATAAAGCGAGGCCGGTATATTGCCGATTGCCCCCATTAACATAAGCATGAACAATCCGATTCCTGCCCATATTAATGGCACAGCCAGCGCCGGGAGCGCCGTCGTTTTTGTTCCAAGCCACGATCTGGCCCACTCCTCTTTTCCTATAAATTCCAGCAATGAATTAACCAGTCCCATCTGTGAACTGTAGATGAACACCCACAGAATTGCTGTCGTCACAACTGGCATGACATTTGGAAAAAATACACAAAGCGATAAAACGGGGCCTCCTTAAGCTTAAACTGCGTCAGTACTACCGCAAAGATCAAAGCCAGCATCATGATGAACACAACTTTCACAATCACAAGGAAATAATCGTTGATGATCGTCTTGGGTATGACTGAATCGTTAAGCAGCAGCTTATAATTTTTTAGCGCTACAAACTCCTTATTTCCACTGATACCAGACCACTTAAAAAACGACATATAAAGTCCATTAAGCAGCGGATACACTGTGAAGATCAAAAATGTAATGATTGAGGGCACCAGACAGAAAGCCAGGAATATTTTTTTCTTCAGTTTGTAGCGCTTCATAGTATCACCCCTTGTCTTTTATTTACTGCTCCTGTAGAAAGCAGCCGCGTTCTCCGCATTTTCACAGAACTCTTCGGCGGTGATATCTCCCAGCATCAGAGATACCAGCTCATTTCCGATCGGAGTCATCAGGTCATTAGACATGGCGTGCGTCAGGGAAATGAGCTCAACCTTCGTCTCATCTGCAATCATCTCACTCGCTGTCACAAGATACTCCGGAACTTTTTCATTGGACGCCAGATCAATTCCCTGAATATTCATCATACTTCCGGATACCTCTGCCATTTTCTCCGCCGCATTCAGTGTAAAAATGTGCTCCACAAATGCCTTTGCAGCGGCCGGATTCTTAGCACCTTTAGCAATCGCCACCGGATGAATATCGGGAATGACCGGCATAATCTCACCAGGATCATTCATCGGGGTAGGCGTCATTCCAAACTCGAAATCCCCGGGAATCGATCCATCCATCTCCTTCGGCAGCCAAAGTCCCGTCGTCACATAGGCATTCCCATGGGAGAGAAAGATCATCTGGGATTCCGTATGCGTAAGAGCCGCAAATCCGGGATCAATGAATCCGGCCTTCTGCATCTCCTCCACCTTCTTCATAACTGCCAGAGTCTCAGGTGAAGACCATGCCCCTTCCTCTCCGTCAATCAGACGCTCCAGAAGCTCCGTGCCTCCCTCAGATACAAACGCAGGGTACATAACACCTTTTAAGAACACAGACGGATAGACTCCCGTTGCCCCCAAAGGCGCAATCCCCTCCGACTCCTGGATCATTTTCATGGATGCCATCCAGCTGTCATAATCTGTCGGAACCTCAAATCCTTTATCCCGGAACCATTTTGCATCGTACCAAACGCCGCGCGTATCAAACACCAATGGAAGCGTATATACTTTTCCGTCAAAATTGCTTGGATCCACGAGAAAATGCTCAGCCAGGCTCTTTCCGTCCTCCAGCACCAGGCTTTGATACCAGTCTGTCAGATCCATAAGAAGATCATCCTCAACCATCTCCGTCTCGCTTAAGCCCGCGCCGTCGATATAGACTACATCCGGCGGATTGCCCGAGATCCAGTTGGGCTTCATCGTCTCATTCACGTCACTGCCCGCATATTCCACAATCTCCACATTGGGATACGCCTTTTTAAAATCTTCAATCACCCATTTCCACCAGGCATCCCCATAACCGCCCACAAAATACTGTATCTCCAGAGTACCGGAAATTTCTCCGTCTTCTCCGGCCGTTTCCGTCACAGTCTCCTTTGCGTCCGTCTCTGCCTCCGTCGGAGCCTCATTCCCTCCAGAGCATCCGCCAAGCAGCACTCCGGCCATGACAGCTGCCATAATAAACGATGCCGTCCACATTTTCTTCATAATACCTCTCCTTTCTGTCTTTAGTTTACTGGCTGTATCCGTACTCCATTTCTGCACGTTCCGCATCTATCATTCCGTCTCTCAAATCAATTTCGATCAGATTGCGGTCACGCTTCTCAGGCGCTCCCCAGCCTCCTCCTCCCGCCGTGTGTATGTGAAGCTGGTCTTTCGTGTTAAAACGAACACGCGCTTTACTTGGAAGCATATACACGGTGCCGTCGGCCCGGATCACCTTGAAACTGGCCGGAGGTGCCGGCTTTCCTCCCTCCAGCCCCCATGGCCCTGTCTTCACACGGTCCGAAGCGATAAAGCAGTCCACCTCATCGGTCTGAAACTCCAGCACTCTCTCGATTCCGAAGCCTCCGCGATACATTCCCGGCCCCTCTGAATCCGGTAAAAGTCCATATCTCAAGACCCGGATCGGCATGATCTTTTCCAGAACCTCCACCGGCGTATTTCTTGTATTCGTCATATGCGTATTGACGCCGCTGGTTCCATCCTGGTCAGAGATTCCTCCATATCCGCCGCCTACAGTCTCGCCGTTGGCAAAATACTCGTGTCTCACCGGGTCAAAGCCTCCGATCTGCACACCGTTCATGGAACCGGCAGCAGCCGCGCAGACTTTTTCGGGAATTGCCTGCGCCATTGCACCCAGAAGCACATCCACCAGGCGCTGGCATGTGATGGAATTGCCCGATCCCGTAGCTGCCGGATAAACCGCATTGACCAGGGAACCTTCCGGCGTAACCACCTCTATGTCCTTAAACGTCCCTTCATTCGGAGGAATGGACGGGTCCGTCACTGCGCGGATGACATAATAGATACAGGCCAGCGCCATCGGGCGCACACAGTTTAGCGGTCCTTTCACCTGCGGGCAGGTTCCCGTAAAATCTACTTTAAGCTGAGGTCCTCCCGCCTGTATTTTCACCTGTATCTTCAAAGGCTCCTCTGTTGTCACCCCATCGCCTTCCAGATAATCTGTAAATTCATATTCTCCGGCCGGCAATTTGGCGAGCTCCGCCGCCATACGTCTCTGACAGTATTTTTCCAGCTCCCGGACAGCCTCCAGAACCTCGTCCGCGCCCATCTCGTCACAGAGCTCCATGAATCTTTTTTCGCCAACATTATTAGCGGCAATCTGTGCCATCAGGTCTCCGCTGCTCTCATAGGGCGTACGCACATTCATCCGGTGCAGTCTCAAAAGCTCCTGGTCAAGGACACCTTCTTTTCTGATCTTCACAGGAGAAAATCTTATTCCTTCGTGAAAAATTTCCGTCGCATCCGGTGTCAGAGAACCCGGCACCTTACCGCCTACATCCACATGATGAGCCAGATTTCCCACAAACGCCACCAGCTGCCCGTCATAGAAAATCGGTGCAAATATGATAATATCCGGCAAATGAGTGCCCCCGATGAAAGGATCATTGTGCATGATCACATCTCCCGGCTTTAAGGATTCCACATCGATCGTCTTCAACGCGCCTTTCACTCCCCAGGGCAGCACCCCCGAATGTACGGGAATGTGCTCCGCCTGTGCAATGGTATTTCCGTTCAGATCGAAAAGAGCGCAGGAGCAGTCCCTTCTGTCCTTAATATTCGTGGAATACGCTGTTCTTATGAGAGCGGCTCCCATCTCCTCTGTGATTGCAAAAAATCGGTTCCGCATAACCTCCAGTGTGATCGCATCCATAGCCGTCCCTCCTTATGCCTCTTTCGCCCTGTTACCTGCCACAAATATCACGATATTGTTCCTGTCGTCGATGACCGCATGGTCTCCCGGAGCCATAACCGTCGTCGCTCCCTGCTCCTCCACGATCGCCGGTCCTGGGAAACTCTGTCCGCAGGAGAGTGTGCTTCTGTCATAAACCGCGGTCTCTGTCCAGTGTCCGTTAAAATACACCTGACGCTTTGCGATTGGATTCGGCTCTGCGGCCCGTCTTTCTCCCCTGCCATAAAGATTTCCGTTGTCCTCTCTGCCGACCGCCGACAATCTCAGTGTTACAATCTCGATCGGATTCGACTCATTCTTAAAGCCGTAGGATTTTTCATGGAGCCTGTGAAAACGCTCCAGCGTTCTCGCCCACACTCCTTCATTCATCTTCCCATCTTCCACGGGGACCTGGAGCTCATAGGCCTGGCCAAAATAGCGGATATCTGCTTTTCTCTCAAACGTCACCTTCGAAGCCGGAACGCCGTCGCGCTCCATTTCCTTTCCAGCCTGCTCCATAAGCCGGCCGTACAATTCCTCTATCGTTTTCAAATCTACATCCTTCTGATGTACGTGATAAGTAAGTGCCTGATCGTAGCGCAGCGGTGCGGCCAACAGACCAAACGCCGAAAAATTGCCAGGTGCAATGGGTACAACCACTCTCTCAATCTCCAGAGCTCTTGCGAGCTCCACCGCGTGCATAGCCCCTGCACCCCCATAGGGAAGCAGCACATATTTTCTGGGATCGATTCCCCGTTCCACCGTCATCACACGGATCGCACGAACCATGTTCGCATTGGCGACACGCAGAATCCCTTCCGCCACCTCTTCGATTCCCATGCCCAGCCGGTCAGCCAGACGCTCCTTTATAGCGGCTCTCGCTCCCTCAATATCCAGCGACATCTCACCGCCCAAAAGCTCTGTTCCCACACGGCCCAGCACCGCATGCGCATCCGTCACCGCCGGTTCCAGACCTCCTTTTTTATAACAGACCGGACCAGGAACCGCCCCGGCGCTTCTTGGCCCCACTCTCAGCGCTCCGCCTGCATCGATCCAGGCAATGGAACCGCCTCCGGCTCCAATGGTCGTGATATCGATATGGGGGAATTTGACAGGAAAGCCCTCGATCACTCCCTCTCCGGTGATCGCTGCTTTTCCCTCTGTAATCACCGACACATCAAAGGACGTTCCACCCAAATCTCCTGTGATAATATTTTTATAGTCCGTAATACCAGCCAGAAATTCCGCCGCCAGTACGCCTCCCGCCGGGCCGGAGAGCAGCGTGTTTACGCTCTTTCCAGCAGCCGCCGCGTCGGTCATCATACCTCCCGAGGACTGCATAATTGTCAGCGGTGCTTCCACTCCGGCATCCGAAATACTATTTTTCAACCTTCCGATATATTTCTTCATCCCCGGCTGAACGTATGCATTTAAAACCGTGGTATTCATCCTCTCAAATTCTCTAAATTCCGGAAGGATATCACTTGAGACTGATACCGGAAGATCTGGCGCCTCCTCCTTTATAACCTCCAACGCCCGCCGCTCATTCGTGTCATTGATATAGGAATGGAGAAAACAGATTGCGATGGACTCCACGCCGTCACATTTCAACTCTCGAACCGTCGTCCGGAGTGCCTCTTCATCCAGCGCAAGAAGTATTTCTCCTGTATACAGGGTTCTCTCCTTCGCCTCACGCCTCAGGTACCTCGGAATCAATGCTTCTGTCTTTTTCGCATGCAGATCATAGAGCTGATTCCTGTTCTGCCTTCCGATCTGAAGAACATCGCGAAACCCGTCTGTCGTGATCAGAGCAGTGACCGCCCCCGTCCTCTCCAGCAGAGTATTTGTCGCCACCGTGGTTCCATGCGCCACAGCTGTCACACAATCAGGGGAAAGAAGAAGCTTCTGAAGCATTTTTCTGATTCCTTCCACTACTCCCACGCTCTGATCCGAGGGCGTGGAAGGCAGCTTTTCAAAATACACTTCCCCTTTCTCACTGACCGCAACCACATCTGTAAATGTTCCTCCCACGTCTACACCAATCTTGACTCTTTGCATGTCCGCTCCTCCTCGTATACATCTGTCTGCTAAATCCCCGTATAATAATTGACCTTAGGCATGAACTTACTGCCCAATGCTTTATGAAATTCCGGATATCTGGAAACCTCCGGTCTCCTTCCTTTCGCCACAGTCGTCTCCACTGCCAGCCATTGAATTGGGATCACATAGTAAAGCGGTGCCAGAATCTCATCCGCTTCTGGAAGAGCCAGAGAATAATTTTTTGCGTTCTTCCACACAAACCCGCATTTCCCAATACCAGCGTATGAGGCGTGATTTCCTCCACAAACTGCAGAAGCTTCTCCATCCGCTCCTGTCCCGCTCCCGGCGGGGCAAGAAATATCATGTAAGAATCGTTCTCCAGACAATGATACGGCCCATGCATGTACTCCTCCACATCATAAGTTTCCACCGGAATCCGCACCGTTTCCAACAGCTTAAGCCCGCCTTCCTTCACAGCCGCCATCACCGGTCCACAGCCTACCAGGGTAATGGACGATGCCTGTGCAAACTCCTTCACAAGTTCATCGATCTGCAGCCCCGTCTCCCGAAGCGCTGCTTCCTGGAGCACGGACACGCCGGACAAATCCACGTTTTTACCTGCAAGGCCCCCAGCCAGCGCATACAGCGCCGCCATTGTAGAAGTAAATCCTTTCGTTTTGGCTCCTACCAGTTCTTCTCCTGTACATGTATCGAGAACCGTATGCGCCGAACGCACGCCGTCATTCTCCGGTTCTGCGGTGACAAACACGGTTTTCGCGCCCGCAGCTCTGGCCTTCTCCACACAGTCAATCGTCCTGTACTGCGCGCCGTCTGGGATATTCCGAGCAAAAGAGTTCTTCCATCCAGGCGTTTGTCTGGAAAATAATGAAGAAAATCAAATGGTGCAAACACCTGAACCTCCGCCTGAATATACGCCTCAAACACGTACCTGGCTGCAAGTGCAGCGTTCAAAGATGTGCCGGAGCCTACCAGGAATATCCGCTCAAACTCTTTTCCCACACACTGGATAACCTCTCTGATATTCTCTCCAATTTCAATGGAAAGTCTGCGCATCATCTCCGGCTGCTCCATCATATACTCTTTTATCGGTTTCCCCATGGCCTGTCCTCCTAACTCTCCTCCACCTGAACGATAGCATCCGCAATCGCTCCCAGTGCTCCCGCACGGCTCCCCAGTGTAGCCAGACAAATATCCGCCTTCATAGGAATCAGCTGTCCCACGGTCTCTGCAATCTCGTAAATCATTGGCTGCAGGGATTCCGAAACCCCGCCGCCCAGCACCACCTTCTCCGGATTCAGAATACAGATGGCATTTGCAATCACAATGGACAGCCGGATCACAAATTCCCGGATAATATCCGCGGCCTTCGGATCACCGGAGGAAAATTTCTGAAACAGCTCCTCCGTGGCAAATCCGTGGCTTCCCAGTGCCGTCCCGGATACTTTCTTTTCAAATGTTCCCAATTCTCCCAACACATTAAAATTTTTCTGTCTGACATCTTCAATGTCAATAAAATAGCCCAGCTCACCGGCCCTGTACTGATACCCACGGACAATCCTGTCATCAGAAATAATTGCACTGCCGATTCCCGTTCCAATAGAAATAAAATACATATTGGACGCCCTGTCTCCCGAACCCTTCCACTGTTCTCCAATAGCCGCATAATTCACGTCATTTCCGATAAAGATAGGAAAATCAAAATGTTTCGCCAGTTGTTCTTTCAGATTCAAATTAAACCACCGGAGACTTTTGGCCCGGATCACCACACCTTCCGGACTTACAGTTCCAGGAACGCCGACACCCATCCCAAAGATGTCAGAGCTTTTAAGCCCCGCCTCGCTAATACATTCTTCGACAAGCGTAGTTATCTGCTCTACAGAATTTGTTGTCGGCACCTTTTTTACAAGCACCGTCTCGCCGGAAAGATCAGTAATAATCACGAGGATTTTTGTCCCGCCGATATCGACGCCAATTCCATAAGCCGACCTGGGATTGTAGATCAGAAGCTTTGCCGGACGGCCGCTCCCTTTCTTAACCGCATTTTTCCCAGACTCTATGATCATCTTCTTCGCAATGAACTCATCTGCGATCGCACTGACCGTCGTTTTGCTAAGCATCAGCTCTTTCGCGATCTGAGCCCTGCTGATTCCATCGCTTTCCTTGATCTTTTTAAGCACAAGCCGTCTGTTAATCTTTTTAATAAACTCCTGATTTCCTACATCACTGTTCATACGTGCCTCCGTTATCCCTCAGAATTATAATAATCGTAAGCTTATTTTACCAAAATTTTCCATATAATTCTAAGGTTTTTTGCGTATGCGTGTGTCTTTAATTTTTTATTAGTCCAATGACTTTATTAAATATCTTATGTCCGTATCATAAGCCTCGATACAGCAGATGTCAAGTATAATTTGACAAGTTTCTTATTCTTCGCAATATAGTGCAAATTTTTATCATTTTTCGGTCATTTTTTTAGTATTATTCGTAAATTTTTTAACAAACAGACCTCGCATCGACTCACCTCTCGCGTCTTTGTGTCTTCTACATACCCCTTTCACATTTGTCCAACGCCCTAACTATATCTTTTACCAATGCAAAAAGCTGTTGCTCCGCAGACAAATTCTCGTCTGTTTTGCAACAGCTTTCTATCATCTTATCCTAATTCCCGCCTATTGTAACCCCTTTCTTCTCCAAACTTGCCCATATTCTCTCTGCATGACTTTCATAATCCGGCCCCTCTGCTGCATATTTGGAAAGTTTTGCCGTTTCAGATGCCAGCTTTTTTGCGCTGCCTTCAGTACCTCCTCTGCATCTTTAGGACGGATTACCACTATTCCATCCTGATCTCCCACCAGAATATCTCCTGGAAACACCACAATTCCCCCACAGCACACCGGTACGCCAATCTCTCCTGGCCCATTTTTGAAAGGCCCCTGTGGTGTAATTCCCTTCGCATACACCGGCATTTTACTTCTATGTATACCGTCCAAATCTCGAAGTGCACCGTCCACTACAATTCCGGCTATCCCCTTTTTTTCTGCAAAAGTAATCATAATTTCCCCGGCCAGCGAACGATCTAACGCTCCGGCTCCGTCCACTACGATAATATCCCCCGACTCAGCCATATCCAATGCGCGATGAAACATCAAATTATCTCCAATAGGAGCTTTCACAGTAAAGGCAGTTCCCACCATAGAATCCACTTCATTTAACGGCGAAATCGCAGCGCTCATACAATAAAGCCTGTGCATCTCATCATTGATATTACTTGACGGTATTCCCTTAAACCTCTCCACCAATTCTCTCGGCGGACGGTTTATTCTATCAAAAATACGAAATCCTACATTCACGGCCATCTTATTTCCTTCCTTCTCTTTTTTCTTTTTAATTTTTTCTCAACGGAGCTGTCATATTAAAAATAATTAAAAGCATCAGTATAACGCACTGCGGCCTGCTAAAGTAATAATGCAGCAAACTACCATTAAAATTAGCTGCCAACGCAAAAGATCTGCGCAGTCCTGTTTCACACATAGACCCCAGAATAAGTCCCAGTGTAAACGCTCCGGGCGCATATTTTGCCTTTTTCATAAAATATCCAATCAATCCGAATGCAACTACTACAAAAATATCGAAAATCCGGATCCGAATGCAGTAGCTGCCCAGTACCGCCAACACAGCAATCACAGGCGCTAAAATTGCATTTGGTATTTTAATTATATTTCCAGCAACTCTGGCAAACAAAAGCCTATAGGAAGCATAATTATATTCGCCACTAAAAAGCCCAAAATAATTGGGAAAATAATATCGGCCTACTTCGTGAACAAGCTAAATCCAGGCTGTAACCCCTGAATCATCAGCGCTCCCAGCAAAACGGAGGCGGCCGTGCTTCCAGGAATGCTAAGAGTAAGCAACGGAATCAGCGCCGAACCTGTAACCGCATTGTTAGCAGCCTCCGGGGCTGCAACTCCCTCAATACACCCCATACCAAATTCCTCTGGGTGCTTTGAAGAATTTTTTGCATTACTGTACGCAATATAAGACCCTGTAGCTGCTCCCGCCCCTGGCAATATCCCGACTCCAATTCCAATAATACTGGAACTGATACATGTTGGCATAATCTTCTTAATCTCCTGCCAGGAAAGAAATTTTCTTCCCTTCAGTTCCGCATAATCAGCCTCAACTGGCTTGTCCTTCATCTTCGCTTCATAAATCATCACCATAACCTGGGCGATAGAAAAACATCCAATAATCACAACTGTAGAATTAAAACCATCATACAAAAGATCCGTTCCAAAATGATATCTGGCCGCACTGGACAACGGAGCCAGCCCTACGCACCCCACCAAAAGGCCAAGGCAACCAATTCCAAAGCCCTTACAAAGACCATTTTCTGATAGACTGGCCACCAAACTCAATCCAAATACGCCAAGTAAAAAATATTCCGACGAATCAAAAACAGGGCAACCCTGGCCAAAAGCGGCGAAATAAGAAGCAATGCCAGCGCGCTGACTACACCACCAAACACCGACGAAAATATACTGGTATTTAACGCCTTGAGCGCCTGCCCTTTCCGTGTCATCAGATAACCATCGAACAACGTCGCCACTGACGAGGATGTTCCTGGTGTGTTTATTAGAATCGATGAATACGAGCCTCCCATAATTCCCGCCGTATAAATAGCCATCAACATGGTAAGCGCCGGAACTGGCGACATCGTATAAGTTATCGGCATCAGAAGCACAATTCCTGTCGTCGCATTAAGGCCGGGAAGAGCACCAATAATCAGCCCTCCAACCACTCCCACAAGAAGAGCAACCACCATTTCAACAGAAAATAGTTCGCCGAAGAATGCAGGAAACGCCCCCATCATCGCCTGGTAAATTTCCAACAACTGTTCCATACACTTCCTCCTTTAAAACAGTAATCCTGGCGGCATTCTTGTATACAATACTCTTACAAATAGTACATAGATAAACAATTCCAATCCCACCGTCGTCACCAATATCACCCATACTTTCCGATATCCAAGCCAATAAATCATCCCCACCATGAAAACAGCGGTAGAAACAAAAAAGCCCAAAATTGCAATGCCCACTGCGTAAACAAGAATTATTCCCGCTCCCAGAAGAGGAAATTTCAATTTTTTGATCGAAATTTCCGGCACGATATCCTTTCCTGCCGCAATCTCTTCCGTCAGCTTTTTACTCTTTTCCCAGCCGTCTTTTACATTAAACAGTGAAAAGACAATTAATGCTCCGAAGCAAGCTGGGGAAATGTATGAATATTATTAACCGGATTATCCGACCTTGGTATCATGAAACTGCCCGCAAAAAAGGCAATTCCTACCAAAAGCAAGATCACAGCCAGTACAAAATCCTGATGAAAATATTTTTTCGATCGACTCATTTTCTTCCCTCCTGCCAAATATTACAGCCAACCATATTCTTTTGCGATCTCCCCAAAAATTTCATACTCGCTCTGAAGCCACTCACGATATTCTACCGGATTCATATAATTCACTTCAAAGCCTTGAGACTCCATATCTTCAAGAAATTCCGAATCTTCAACCACAATTTCAATATATTCCTGTATCTTCTCAAGTATCTCCGGAGCAGTATCCTTGTGCACAACAACGCCTCGGCTTGTACTGCTGATGATATCAAATCCCGATTCCTTTGCAGTCGGCACATCCGGCAAAAATTGGGATCGTTCTTCCGCAAACACACTGATCACTTTGATTTCTCCGTCCTCTAAAAGCGTCCCTACATCCCCGACGTTCCCAGTAAAGACATCCAGCGTTCCTCCCAGGAGGCTGGTAATTCCATCCGATACACCTTCACCATTTATAATTGTCATCTGTCCGGCAATTTCCGGAATTTCCAGCATGATCTTATGCACGGTGATATCGTCATCTCCCGCCACAGAGCAGGCGCTTATCAAAATATTGTCCCCGCTCTCCTTTAGATAATCAACAAACCCGGCCAGATCGTTGACATCCTTAAACCGCTCATCATCCGCCCGAACCGCTATCAAAGCACTGTCTGTTACCAGATTACAAAGCGTATAGTAGTCATCGAAGCCATATGCGTTCTCTTTGGTATCCGGATTATATAGCTCACTGACACAGGACGGATAAAGCTGATAAGCAAACGTATATCCATCAGCAGGTTCCTTCAACATATTTTTCACTGCATTATATATGGTTCTGGATCCAGTCACATTCTGCGGTACAAGCGTTATTCCCATTTCCGGCTCCAGATAGCGGATCAAAGTTCTCATATTTAAATCACCGCCCGCGCCGACAGAGCCTCCAATAAAAAATGTTCCCACAGTACCAGCTTTCGGATATCCAACATCCGTCTGTTCTGCAGGTGAAGTGCCACCCGATCCCGTTACACCGTCAGAATTATTACACGCCGTTAACGATCCCATCAATACCGCTGTCAAAACTAATACCAATACCTTCTTCATCTTATTTCCTCCTCGTATTTTATTTATGCTCATCCTTACGCACCATCTCCACAACTTCTGCAAGCGTCGGGGTACTTTCTCCAATCCGCTCTGCATATCCACATACTGCCAGCCGCTCCAGTCTCTTGCTGACCGCCCGGGAAATCTCCGCTCCAAATCCCATCGCTTCAACTGTATCCGCCACATCGCTCATTTCTGCCCTGCGGCGTTCAGCATGAATCAATGTGCGATATACTGTTTCGTCCGCAAACTCCTCGATTGTCCGATTGTCAAACGTATGCTTAAAGCTGTCAAACACAATATCCATGACTCCATACTCTGCCGCAGGAATCAAACACTCCAGCAATAGCTGAGGAAAGCCTTTGCTGAACACACTCTTGAACATCTTAATCGCGCTGGCGCTGCCTGCTGGGGTCTCCAATAATGTGGCTGTTGCATTAAACTCCTTGATAAAATTATAAAACTGCTCTGCTCCGTCGCCTGAAAGCATCATTTTAGTCCGATGTTCCGTCTTTGGCACATTCCCCAAAAGGCTAACATCACAAAATAACACCCCCTCTTCTCTCGGCATTTTGTCGATCTGCGTCATAGAAATAGGCGCCGCCGAGTTCATATCTACATAAACCTGTCCAGCCTTCAGCTTTCCAATAATCCCCTGTGCCACCGGTATTGCGGATGCCGCGCTTGTTAAAGAGACAATGTACTTTGCATTCGTAAAGCCTCCTCGGCACTCGCCGCTCTGACAACACCCACTTCTTCCATGTGGGAGCATATCTTCGCTCCCCGCGCGGCATCCTCCGCCATCTCATCGTATGCAATCATGCGTACCCTTTTTTCAGACTGCAGACCGCGCGAAATATGATACGCTGCCTCCCCATAGCCGATAAAGGCAATAGCATATTCCATTGTATCCTCTCCCTTCCGATTATTTTTACTTATATACTGTAGCAATTCTTGTGCCAACTTTTTCATTCAGCAAAAATATTTATTTTTCCACAAATTTAAATCTTATTTTTCCACAATTATCCATTTTTATTTCATTTTTGAAATTCAATAAATTGCAATATTAAGGTGTATGTGTTAAGATACAATCATATAGACTACACACCGAAAGGAATATCATGAAAGAACCGATTATATTTATAACCAAAGCATATCATCACTATGAAACCATCAGAGACGTTCTGCAAAAACACGCATTAAATTATCCTGTTTATTACGGAAAAGATAGTGAATCCTGTTTGGAAATTGCACGGGAATTAGTAGAAAAAGGATCCAAAGTTTTAATTTCCACGGACTACCTATGCAAAATTTTCATGCAGGAATTAAACGTATCTGTCATCAGTATCCGGCGCAGCGGATATTCTTTTGTCTCGCGAGTTGCAGAGGAATTAAAAACAACAGACAAAATTGCCATTCTAAGCAGAATCGGCGGCTACTCATTTGGAATAGCCGCAGAAGAGGCGCGCCTCGTCAATCCAGAGCAGGTATACACCTATGAATATTCAAATGAGAACGAAGTACCGAGAATTTTAAAACGGCTCAAGGCATCCGGATTTAAATCGTCATCTGTCCCTCATGGTTGGTCCCCTTGTCTCTGATTACGGTATGAAATATGCCTATATACTCCTTCCAGAACCAGACATCCTGGAAGCTATTCAGCATGCAGAATTTCAGCTTCGTGTCAACCAGCGGCAGGCTCTCAGCGAAAACCTAATCTCAAATGTTTTGAATCTTTCCTCCGAAGGAATTGCCGCCATCGATGAAAATGGAAATATTTTAGATGTTAACGACTATGCCTGCAGCTTACTGGGCGTTCACAGAAATGATCTATTAGAAAAACACTATTCCCAGACTGTTCTCGTCGTCTTTGATCGCCATGGAGAATTATCCAGACACGATGAAGTTCAGCGCAGTATACTCACCCTTCATGATCAGATGCTGGTTTACGATATTCGCGCTGTGATGATCGATGAAAGTCTGAAAGCTCATCTGATCACTTTTAACAGCGCCCAACAGATCAAAGAAACAGAGCGCTCCATCCGTTTAAAAGAAATGAAAAAAGGTTCCGTTGCCGCAGCCACTTTCACCTCTATCATTGGAGGCAGCACTGCAATCACACAGGCTGTAAAGCGGGCCAAAAAATATGCATCCGTAAACTCTACCGTTCTTATTACAGCTCCATCAGGCTGCGGAAAAGAACTGTTTGCACAAAGCATACATAATGCCAGCCCCCGCGCAAAGGGACCTTTTGTAGTAATCAACTGTGCCGCCCTGCCGGAAAGTGTACTGGAAAGCCTGTTGTTCGGCTACGAACCAGATACTTTCACCGGAGGGAAAAAAGAAGGAAAAGCCGGATTATTTGAACTGGCCCACGGAGGAACTGTTTTTTAGATGAGGTCAGTGAAATGCCGTTGAACATACAATCCCGCTTTCTAAGAGTACTGCAGGAGCGTGAGGTTGTACGTATCGGCGGAAACCGTTCAATTCCCATTGATATTCGCGTACTGGCCGCAACCAACCGCAATATGCCAGAATTGATTGCCGACGGACGCTTCCGAGAAGACCTTTACCATAGAATCAGCACTCTGCTCCTGGAGATTCCCCCTCTCTCCCAGCGTCGCGAGGATATCCCGCTGCTTGCACAGTTTTTCATCTACAGGCGTGCTTCTGAGTTAAATCTCCCTATTTCAGGCATTTCACCTGACGCTTTGGAACTTCTATCCTCCATGGAATTTACAGGAAACGTCCGGGAACTCAATAATATCCTGGAACGGGCCATGGTCCTTGCTTCCGATGGTATCCTGCAGCGTCTTGATATTCAAAACGCGTTACCTCAAAGCCAGGAAGTCCACAAACATCCCTTACATTCGGACTCTTTTTCTCTGAAAATGAATCGACTCCTCTCAGAGAAAGACTCCATTATCTCTGCACTTTCCCAATGTAATGGCAACCGCACAAAAGCAGCCGGTATGCTGGGAATCAGTACGGCAACTCTCTGGAGAAAAATGAAAGCCCTAGGCTCTTATAATCCCTGGGCTTTCTCCCACCTGCTCCTCCGATAATAAATCGCCGACAGCGTCGAACACACAATCCATCCCACCGGGTACCCCCAGCCCGACCGTATACACATTAAACGCAAATCTTGTCACGATAAACAGATACGCCTGCCGGCAGAATACGAAGCTGAACAGCATAATCAGCATGGGCCCTCTGGCATCACCGGCGCCGCGCAGCGCGCCGGCATAGATCTGATTCCACGCGCTGCAGAAGCGGAACGGCACCGCGATCCACACAAACAGCGTCCCGTAATACAGCACGCCCGGGTCTTTGCTGAACAGAGACACCAGCCAGGACGCGGAGACTCCCATCAGTGCGCTGATGGCAATAAGGACTCCCACACCAATGCGATTGGTCTGTTTCACGCCGTCCCTGGCCCGCTTCACGTTTCCCGCGCCCAGGTTCTGCCCCACAAACGTGGTGGCCGCCTGCCCCATGCTCTGGGCCGGCAGAATCGCAAACTGGTCGATTTTCGCATGACAGCTCCACCCGGCCATGATGACCGAGGAGCCCAGCCCGTTCACGTAGGCCTGCACCAACGCGTTGGAGAACGCCGTCAGCCCCTGCTGGATTCCCGCCGGAAGGCCGATGCAGAAAATCTGTTTCAGACATTTCACATTGATATGCAGATCCCTAAGCGTCAGCCGGTAATTCTCCCTTGACCGCATCAGAACCGCGCAGGCCAGAACCGCCGACACCGTCTCCGAAATCACCGTGGCGATGGCCACGCCGCTGATACCCCAGCCGAAAGACGCCACAAACAGCACATCAAGAACGATATTCAAAATACTGCTGATAATCAGAAACACCAACGGTCTCTGCGAATCGCCCACAGCCCGCAGAATCCCGCTGCTCATATTATACAGAAACAGCGCCGGCACCCCCATAAAAAAGATGCGCAGATACTGGCTTGCCGGCACAATCACATCGTCCGGCGTGGACATGAGATCCAGCATCACCGGCACGATCCCGAACGACAGCACCGCCACACAGGCCCCCGTCAGAACCGCCAGCATCACCGTCGTCTCCACGGCCTCATGCAGATTCCGGTCGTCCTTCGAGCCGAAATACGAGCTTATCACCACGCCCGCTCCCACGGAAATCCCGTTGAAAAATTCACCAGCGTGTTGCAGATGGCCGTCGTCGCGCCCACCGCTGCCAGCGCCGTCGCCCCGAGGAAATTCCCCACGACGATGCTGTCCACGGTGTTGTAAAGCTGCTGAAAGACATTTCCCAGAATCAGCGGAACGGCAAACAGCACGATCTGTTTCCAGATGACGCCCTGGGTCATGTCAATACTCTTTGAATGATGTCCCGTCACGCTGTGCAGCATTGCCGTTTCCTCCCTTCCTGTCCATCATTTTCGCAAAGCTTTGTACCAGAGCAATCTACGTCCTGTTTTGCCATTTTGTTCCAGCACACTTCTTGGCTTTTACCTTATACAACAAGCAACTTTCGTGCCAATTTCCAAGCCCGACTAAAATTCAATTTATAAAAAATCCTTCGCCGCCGGATGCCCGTACATGGACTCCGCCGCCAGCACCGCCGCGCGCACCGCGCGGGCCATCACCAGCGAGCTGAGCGTGCCCACCACATTCAGATCCGCCTCGACTTCCCCCACGGACATGGCATAAATGCTGTCCCCGTCCGCCGTGGTGTGCACCGGGCGGATGGAGCGGGCATAACCGTTGTGGGCCATGGCTGCGATTTTCTTCATCTGAATTTTGTTAAATTTCCCGTTCGTCACGATGGCTCCGATGGTGGTGTTGCCTGTGAAAAGATTGTTCATTCCCGCATAGAGCTTGTAAAATTCCGTCTCCGTGTCGGAGAATCCGGTTTTCTCCTCATTTAACATTCCGGCCAGCTTTTTACCCGTGTCACAGTCAAACACGTCACCCAGGGCATTGACGGCCACGATGGCCCCCACCTTCAGCTCTCCCACCTGGAGCGCATAGCAGCCGAGACCGGATTTCATCAAATATTCCTGGCCGTGGAATTTCCCCACCGTAGCCCCGGTTCCCGCGCCGATGCAGCCGGAGTCCCCACGGCTCTTTCTGTACGCGTCCTCGCAGGCCCTATACGCCATGGCCGCATCCGGGCGCACGCGGTGATTGACCAGCGCCAGGTCAAACAGGCAGGACGCGCAGACCAGCGGCACCACGGTGACGCCCACCTGGAAACCGATTCCCCGCTCCTCCAGATAGCGCATCACGCCGCCCGCAGCATCCAGGCCGAAGGCGCTGCCGCCGCTTAAAAGCAGGCCGTGAATCCCCTGGCAGTCGGCCACCGGGTTTAAAAGCTCCGTCTCCCGCGAAGCCGGCCCGCCGCCGCGCACGTCCACGCCGGTGGCGCGCCCTTCTCGCAGAGAATCACCGTGCAGCCGGTGGCATTTTCATAGTCCTGCGCATGACCAATTTTTATGTTCTCGATGTCGGTGATTGGGATTTCCTTTAAAATCTGTTCCATCTTGTATACCTCTCCTTATTATTTTTTAATGCATCGATTTTCTCGTTCTCTTAACGCAAGTATAGCACAACTTCCTCAAAAATTTCCATAGCTCCCCGCAAGTTGCCCTGGAATCTGAAATATAGTATAATCTGCTAAGACAACATCCCAGCCAAAAGGAGGATATATCTATGGATTCCAGAGTCGCTCTCATCAGCATCATCGTGGAGCAGGCCGACTCCGTGGAGGCGCTCAACCGGATTCTCCACGAGTATGGCGCCTACATCATCGGCCGCATGGGCCTTCCCTACCAGAAGCGCGGCATCAGCATCATAAGTATCGCCGTGGACGCACCTGCAGACATCATCAGCGCTCTGTCGGGGAAACTGGGGAGACTGCCGGGCGTCAGCTCTAAGGCGCTGTACTCGAAGGTGAATTAAAAAGGAGACCATCCTGCGATCTCGTCAGGATGGTCTCCTTCTTTATTCTATTGAAGTGTCAGCACAGCCGTCTGCGGCCCAACCTTCTCATCCAACACAAGAAAATTGGTATCATACCTCACCACGTCCCCGCATAATTCCAAATACTCTTCCAGTCTTCCAATGACTGAATAGCCGAACGTATCAGAACGATAATGCATCGGGATCACAACGCGGGGCGTCAGTTGACGTACCAGTTCCCTTGCCTGGACGGCATCAATGGTATAATAACCGCCGACGGGCAGCAGAAGCGCATCCGTTTTCTTTAACAGCTCCATCTGTTCTGCACTGAGAGAACATCCCAGATCCCCCAGATGGGCCACTTTCATCCCATTTGCCTTTAAGATATGGATGCAATTAGGCCCGCGAAGCCGGCCCTTCTGCTCATCATGAAATGTATCTATTTTCAAAATCTCAAATGGACTCTGAACTGGATTGGCATTCAATCTCACAGCCTCCCGATATCCGTGGTCGCCATGTTCATGGCTGCAGAGAATCTGGTCCGCAGTCAGAGAAAGCGGTTCAAGTCCCGGTACAGATCCAGGTGAATAAGGATCAAAAACAATGGAATAACCATCGGCAGATACAGTAAAACAAGAATGACCGTTCCAGGTAATTGTAATTTGATTCTTGCTCATAGACAAACTCTCCTCTCTCCTATCATGTTCTCCGCTTATATTATAACAGCCCGAACAGGAAATCAAAAGAGTCTTCACGGCTTTTTTATTATCAATTAAAGAATCCTCACGTCCTTAATCTTCCCCGTCTTCCCAAACTCCGTCCACTCGCAGATATTCACCGCGTGATCGCCGATCCGCTCCACGTACTTGGCGATCATCAGAAAATCGATGCTCTGGTCGGAAATATCGCCGGTCTGCTTAAGGAGCTCGATGACCTCGTTCTTCACCCGGTTAAACAGCTCATCCACCCGGTCGTCCCTCTTTATGATCTCCTGGGCCTCCTTCTCGTCCTGGGCCACAAAGGCCTGGATCGCGTCGTGCACCATGGCCACCGCCTCCTCCGCCATCTCGGGGAGGTGACGCACTGAGTGAAAATCATGCTCGCCGTGGATTCTCAAAATAAGCTCCGCAATATCCGAGGCGTGATCGCCGATCCGCTCCATGTCCGTAACCACCTTGAGCGCGGTGGACACCATGCGCAGATCGCCGGCCACCGGCTGCTGGCGCAGGATCAGAGAAAGGCACCTGGACTCGATGACCTTCTCCATGTCGTTAATATTCCGGTCGTCCTTGATGATCTCCTCGGCCAGCGCGTAGTCCTTGTCCTCGAACGCCTCAAAGGTTTTCTTTATGGCGGTCTCAATCAGCCGCCCCATCTCGATGAGATTCTCATGCAATTCCTTGAGCTCATGCTCATAACTGATTCTGGCAGTCATTGTTCTGATTCCTTTCCAATATTCATCAACCGAAACGTCCCGTGATGTAGTCCTCGGTTCTCTTGTCCTCCGGGTGGGAGAACAGCACGGAGGTGGGCGCAAACTCCACCACCTCGCCCACGAGGAAAAACGCAGTGTAATCAGCGATTCGCGTCGCCTGCTGCATGTTGTGGGTCACGATGGCCACCGTGTACTTCTTCTTAAGCTCATCCATCAGATCCTCGATCTTCAGCGTGGAAATGGGATCCAGCGCCGAGGTGGGCTCATCCATCAGAAGCACCTCCGGCTCCACTGCCAGCGCCCTGGCGATGCAGAGCCTCTGCTGCTGGCCGCCGGAAAGTCCCAACGCCGATTTCTTCAAGCGGTCGCTCACCTCGTCCCAGAGCGCCGCCCCGCGGAGGCTGCGCTCCACGATCTCATCCAGCTGCGCCTTGGAGCGGATTCCGTGGATTCTGGGCCCGTAGGCGATATTGTCGTAGATGCTCATGGGGAACGGGTTCGGCTGCTGGAACACCATTCCGATCTTCTTGCGAAGAAGCGTGGTGTCCACCTTCGGATCGTAGATATTTTCCCCGTCCAGCAGGATCTCTCCCTCTATCTTCACGTTCGGGACCAGATCGTTCATGCGGTTTAAGATCTTCAGAAAGGTAGACTTTCCGCATCCGGAAGGCCCGATGAACGCAGTTATCTTATTTTCATAAATGTCCAGCGTAACATCCTTGAGCGCGTGATTGGCGCCGTAATACAGGTTGACATTTTTTGTTGTTATCTTCGTTTCCACTTCGTCTCCTCCGGAATTATTTCAGTTTGGTCACGTCAAATTTCCTCGTCAGATACTTTGCAAGGAAATTGATCCCCAGCACAATGACAAGCAGCACCACCGCAATGCCAAACGCGTCGTCGTACTTCGCCTTCTGCATGGAGAGATAGAGCTGAATGGTCAGCGTTCCGCTGGATTCAAACACTTTGGTAAACAGATTTTTCGGGAGCAGAAATCCGCTGCCCGCGGTGAATAATAGGGCCGCCGACTCGCCCACGATGCGGCCGATGGAGAGGATGATTCCGGTCAGGATTCCCGGCGCCGCGCTGGGCAGGAGAATCGTCCGGATCATGTACCATTTCGTCGCACCGATTCCGAGAGCGCCGGAGCGGTAGCTGTCGGGCACCGTCTTTAATGCCTCCTGCGTGGTCCTGGTAATCAGCGGCAGGACCATCAGCGTCAGCGTGAAGGAGCCAGTAAGAATCGAATACCCCAGCTTCAGACTGATTCCGAAGAACACCATGCCGAACAATCCGAAGATAATGGACGGAATGCCGGAGAGCGTCTCCGTCGTGAACTCAATCAGCCGCACCAGACGTCCCGGCCGGGCATACTCATTTAAGTAAATGGCTGCGCCGACGCCGATGGGCGTGGCGATCACCAGCGTGATCACGATGATATACAGCGTGTTCACGATATTTCCCACAATGCCGTTGGTTCCCTTGAGCGTGCTGGGAACCGTGCTTAAGAACTCCCAGCTGATCTGTGGGATGCCGCGGACGAACACGTATCCCATAATTCCGATCAGCAGAAGGATGGAAAATCCCGCCGCCATGTAGATGAGGGCCAGCAAAACATTGTCCGTCGGACGGACGCTTTTGTTGTAGATACTGTTATTCATTTTCCCTGTCCCCCTTCTTGAGAATCCTTGTGAGGGATATGTTTATAATCATGATAAACACGAAGAGCACCAGTCCGATGGTAAACAGCACCTCGCGGTGAAGTCCCTGGGAGTAGGACATCTCCGACACGATGGCCGTGGTGAGGAAACGCACGGAGTTGAACGGAAGCGGGAAGTTGACCGAGCTTCCGGACACCAGGCTGATGGCCATGGCCTCGCCGATGGCGCGCCCCGTCCCCAGCACCACCGCCGTGATGATGCCGGACTTCGCCGCCGGGACGATAACCTTGAAAATCGTCTGCACATGGGTGGCGCCCAGCGCCAGGGAGGCGCTCTTTAAATGCTTCGGCACAGAACGCAGGGCGGACTCGCTGATGTTGATGACCGTCGGAAGAATCATGAGAGCCAGCACCAGCACCGCGGAAATCAGGTTCGCGCCGCCGGTAAACTGATGATTCTCAGAGTTCGCAAAAATAATCATCTCCAGCTTATACATCAGCGGATTTAAAATCAGAATGCCCAGAAGTCCGTAGATGACCGACGGAATGCCCGCCAGAAGCTCCACGCAGGGACGGACCACATTTGCCACCTTCTCCGGCGCCACCTCCGCCAGGAAAATGGAGGTGAAAAGCCCGATGGGCACGCCGATCAGAATGGCCATGAACGTACCCACGATGGAGGTCAGAATGACGAACAGGATTCCAAAGGACGCCGGATCCGCCGTCGGTTTCCACACCGTGCCGAACAGGATCTCCAGAATGCCCACCTTGAAAAGCGCCGGTGTTCCGCTGATAATCATATATGCAGTTATGGAAAATACCGCCAGCACCGCAAAGAAAGCGCAGCCCGTGAAAATCACCTGGGCTGCCTTTTCTATCGCGGACTTGTTTTTATGATTTCCTATGATGGAAAAACCTTTTTCATGCATAAGTCAAGCCCCGCCTAACGTTCTTTCAATTTAGTCTACAGTGATAAGGCCTACAGCCTCAACCAGGGCGGAACCCTCCTCGGAGTAGATGAGATCGAAGGTCGCCTGCACCAGCTCGTTCTGCTCGGAAATCTCGCCTAAGGTCGCCATTACGAACGGACGGCTTAAGAAGTAATCGCCGGCTTTGATGTTCTCAGCGGTGGGCTCCACGCCCTCAAGGGAGAAGGGAGTTACCGTATCATCGAGAACGTCCAGGGAAACGTAGCCGATGGCGCCCGGAGTGGATGCAACCTTCGCCACAACGGCGCCGGTGGAATCTAACTCGTTGCTGTATGCGCATGCGTCCTCAACGCCAAGGATCTCCTCGAATGCGCCTCTTGTACCAGAACCTGCCTCACGGCCGATCACCACGATGCTGATTCTCGCCGCCAAGCTCGGACCAGTTGGTGATGGTTCCGGTGTAAATGTCGGTGAGCTGCTGCTTGGTCAGATCTGCAACGGCGTTTGCATTGTCCTTGATTACCGCGATTCCGTCGATGGCAACCACGTTGCTCACAACGCCCTTCTCAAGCTCCTCTGCCTTGAGCTCACGGGAAACATTTCCGATGTCCGCCTGGCCGGCTAAGAGAGCCTCGATACCTGCGGAAGAACCGGTGAACTCAGCCTGCATGCTCACGTTCGGGTACTTCTCCATGAATACCTCAGAGAGTGCGTTCGCCAGCTTCTCCATGGAGGTGGAACCCGCCATCGTGATGGAACCGCTTAAATCAGCCGGAGCAGCCTCCTCAGAAGCCTCCTCGCTGCCAGCCTCCGCCGTGGTATCCGCCGCCGCAGCCTCAGTGTCCGCTGCCGCTGCGGTCGTCGCCGCCGTTGTCTCATTTGCGCTGCTGGAGCAGCCTGCCAGGCTGAATGTCAAAATGGCCGCGCCTGCGAGAGCCATCACTTTGTTTAACTGTCTTTTCATAATTTTTTTCCTCTTTTCCTTTTTTGATTTTTATTTTTGTCTTTTTGTTTGCTTTTTGTTTTACAGTTGGAGTATAAGGGAAAAATGTGATGTGAAACCAAGGTTTGGTATAGAAAATGTAAAATGATTGTAAAGCGGGGTTCCTTTATTCCCCCGCACTGCAGCTTATATATAACAGTTCTGGATGAATAGCTTTTCTCACTGTTTTTTCTGTTCGTCCAATGGCACCTCATAAAGATGGCTGGACAGCAGATACCATAGACATTCTGTCCTCTTTCACACCGGGGACGCCGGTCTGTCATAACTTAAGGCTCATTCTCATACATTGTAAAAAACGTTCTTAGGGGAACACCCATGAAAGAATATATCGAGGAACGGGCGGTGGCCATCGCAACTACATCATAGACTGCAATGCGACAGTCCGCCAGACGGCGAAGAAATTCGGGATCTCAAAGTCCACCGTGCACAAGGACGTGACCGACCGCCTGGAGCACATCAACCCCTCCTTAGCCGCCAAAGCGAGAATCGTCCTGGACATCAACAAGTCGGAGCGGCACATCCGGGGCGGCATGGCCACGAAGGAGAAGTACCAGCACCGGCTGCAGATCTGCAGCCGTGATTCGGAAAATTAATGACTTAGAAATTTTCCCATCAAAAAGGTCAGGCGTTCCATCTCTCCTCGCCTGACCTTTTTTCGTTTGATCTCTTATTTCATCTCTATTTCTCAATAAGCCCCAGAAGTCCCTCCAGATCCATGATCACATGATCCGCGCCTGCGGCCGTGTACCTCTCCGCCACCGCCTTCACGCGCCGCTCCCACTCCTCAGGGGAAAGCGCCTTATACTCTTCCTCCGTCAGCCCCATCTCGGAGCTTCCCTCGATGACGCCCACGGTCATGACGCCGGCATTCTTCCCCTCGCGGATATCGGAAACCGTATCGCCCACCTTGATCACGGAATCGGCGGACATGACGCCCAGCGCCTCCATGTTTTTATAAATCATATACGGGTACGGCCGTCCTTTTCCGCCGGTGGAATCGGGGCTGAACCACGCGTCGGGGACGTAGCCCTGCCCGGCGGCGCAGCGCGTGACAATCTCCATCATGCTGTCAGTGTATCCGGTGGTGGAGCCGATCTTTATCCCCCGCCCGCGCAGGCCTCTACAGTCTCCAGCACCCGCGGCTTGACCTCAGAATGCCTGTCAAGGATTCCCATGAGCTTCCCCTCGAACAGCCCGTAGAGCCGCTCCACGTCCTCCTCGCCGGGCTCCCTTCCCATAGACCCGCGCCAGCATTCTGCGATCCGCTCCATTCCCAGCATGGTGCGGATGTGATCCTTTTTCAGCATTCCCATGGGGGCGCGCACCTCCTCCATGGTCGGCTCCACGCCAAAGTGCTTAAACACCTCCACAAACGCCTGCACCGGTGCGAAGCACCCGTAATCCACGGTGGTGCCCGCCCAGTCAAATATCACTGCCTCGATCTTTCTCATGCCGCTCTCGCCTCCAGAAATTCTCTTATAATTCCGATCAGATCCACAATGTCCTCCTCGTAGATCTCGCCGATATTTCCGATGCGGAAGGTCTCCGCCTCCGTCACCTTGCCCGGGTAAATCGCGTAGCCCTGGCTCTTTATGTAGGCGTACATCTGGGCAAAGGTATATTTACAGTTCTCCGGGTAGAAAAATGTGGTGATGATGGGCCCCTGCATCTCCTCGGGGATATAGGCCTTAAAGCCCAGCTTTTCCATCTCCCGGCGCAGAAGCTTCCCGTTCTCCGCGTAGCGGCGGCTTCTGGCGGGGATTCCGCCCTCCTCCTTGAGCTCCCGCATGGCCTGCTCGAAGGCGAGAACCACATGGGTCGGGGAGGTGAAGCGCCATTTTCCGTCCTTGTCCATGGTCTTCCACTGGTCATAGAGGTCCAGGGACAGACTTCTGGCCTTGCCGGCGCAGGCTTTCAGCTTCTGTTTGTCTGCGATGATGAAAGAGAATCCCGGAACGCCTGGATGCACTTGTTGGCGCTGCTGATGAGGAAATCGATGCCCCAGTCCTTCACCGGGATGTCCACGCCGCCGAAGCTGCTCATGGCGTCCACGATAAAGGTGCATTTTCTCTTTCTGACCTCCTCAGACACGGCCTGGACATCGTTTAAGATGCCGGAGGTGGTCTCGCTGTGCACCATGGCCACGTGGGTGATGGCCGGATCCCCGTCCAGAATCTCAGCGATTCTCTCCGGGGAGGGCATCTGGTCATAGGCCTCGCGGTAGAGCACATAGTTAAGGCCCGCGTGCTGTGCGATGTCGGCCATGCGCTCGCCGTAGGCGCCGTTGGCGGCGATCAGAAGCTTCTCATCCTCTCCCACCGAGCTGGTGAGCACCGACTCCACGCCGAAGGTTCCGCTCCCCTGCATCAGCACCGCGGTGTACTCCGCCTCCGACACGTGGGCCAGCTCCAGGAGGCCCCGCCGGATTTTCAGGGTAATCTTTTTATAGTCGTCGTCCCAGGTGCAGTGATCGAACAGCATTTTCTTTTTCACGGTGTCCGTGGTGGTAAGAGGCCCGGGGGTCAGTAATTTGTAATGATTCTGCATGATTTTTCTCCTTTTTATGGCAGACTACTGCGGCTTGCAGGACTCGGAGAGCTCCTGGTGCTTCTCAAGAAGCTCCACGGTCAGCTTCTCCGCAAAGGTCTTCGGGTTGCCGGAACGGTTGGCCTCATCCGCGGCCTCGCCCTCGTAGAGCGGAACCGGGTAGGACTCTAAAAGCTCGCTCCTGCCGTTCTCAATGATGCACTGGGCCATCTCCATGGCCAGGGGATTGGTCCTGTCTCCCTTATCGATGACGGCCACGGACTCGGTCAAGGTGAAATTTCCCTCCGCAGGATCCACGTAGTCGATGGGCAGCCCCTCGGCCTTGTCGGCCACCGCCTGGTGGCGCAGTCCGAAGCCACGGCCACCTCGCCGGCGCGGCATTTCTTTAAGGGGCCGGTACCGGATTCCTCGATGTGGGGGCCTGCGTTCTCATAGATACCGGAGAGCACTTCCTTCGCTCCGTCCTCTCCGTACTCGGAGATCAGCGCCTGGATCAGAAGCCAGGCGGTGGAGGAGGAGATCACATCCGTCACGGAAACCATTCCCGCATACACCGGGTCCGCCAGATCCTTGATGGACGCGGGCGTCGGGAGATTGTTGTCGGCCATCATCTGGGTGTTTAAGATGATTGCCCCCTCCTGGGCCGTGATGGGGGTGCAGTAGGACGGATACTCCGCCAGGGCGTGGGGATCGAAGGTCAGATCCAGGAACATGTCGTTCTGCTCCTGGGCGCTCTCCACGTAGAAGGTACTCATGGTCACCAGATCCGCCTCGATATCCGTGCCCTCGGCTAAGAGCTTTCCGCCCAGCTCGGACGTGCCGAAATTCTGGAAAATGTATTTGTCCTTATAGCCGTTATTGTCCAGCGCGTTTTTCATGGCGGTCACCGCCTCGTCGTCGGCGTTGGAGTAGATCACCACCTGTTTCTCCCCGCCGGAGCAGCCGGACGCCATCACACATACCGCCGCCAGAAGACCTGCAAGGCCCGCGGCTCTCATTCTCTTTGATACTCTCATTTTCTTATTTCCTCCGTTTATTTTTTCTCTGCTTCGCTCCGCCAGCCGGCCAAACGCGTACTTCGCCGCGCAGTTGGTGAGCAGGATGAAGAGCGACAGCACAAATATCTCGTTGTATTTGTTGTAATACTGCAGTTCCTTGATTTTCGTCGTGATGACCATGGTGCGCGCTCCCGCGATGAAGATGACGGCGCTGATGGTCACCATGGCGTTGACAAAATAGTAGCTGAACACTTCCATTACCGTGGACATGGCGTTGGGCGTCACCACGCGGACGATGGTCTTTAACCAGCTGTCCCCCATGAGCATGGCCGTGTTCTCCCAGGACGCGTTCATCTTGGCCAGGGAGTTTTTCATCATCAGATACGGCGTGGAGAAGAAATGCACCACGTTGCAGATGATGATAAGGAAAAATGTATTCTGGAGCGGCGTGCCCGAAAAGCTGAACAGGAACGCCAGGCCCAGCACCATTCCGGGGATCGTGTTGGTGATGAGGCGATGGCCTCGATGCCGTTTTTGATTCCCTGACGCACCGTGCTCCTGGCCGTGATTAACGCCGCGCCGTAGGCGATCAGAGTCCCCAGGGCCGCCGTCAGCACCGCCGTCAGCAGGGAATTTTTGTAGACCGCCGCCAGGCTGGAATCGCCCAGAACGCTTCTGAAATTATCCAGGCTGGGCTTCAGGTTGTAGGGCCAGGCCTCCACAAAGGGGATCACGAAGATCACCGCGAAGATGGACAGCACGCAGACGCAGATCACAAGGCTCGCCAGCCCGAAACATAAGTCCCGCGCCGGCCCCGCCGGATCTCCACCGTGGAAATCTTATTGTAGCGCACGTTGTAGCGCTCCAGGTACTGGAGCACCGCGATGCTCACCACCGACGGAACCAGCATGACCATGGCCACCACGGCCCCGTTGTTGAAGTTGGGGACGCTTCCCAGCATCTGGCTGTAGAGCACGCTGGCCACCACCTCAAACTCGCCGCCCACCGCGGCCGGGATTCCGAAGTCCGTGAAGCTTAAGAAAAACGCCTGGATAAACGAGGCTGCAAACGTCCCGGAAAGCGGCCGCAGGACCGTGGCTGTGAACGTGGTGAACGGGCTGTCCCCCATGATGCGGGAGACCACCATATACTTCTTGTCGATGTAGCACATGGTGTTATATATGAGCATGAAGGAGATCGGCAGCGTGTAGATCACGTAGCCCGTGAGCAGGCCGCCGAATCCGTAGATTTCCACGAACTGCCGCCCGAAAAGCCTGGTCAGAAGCCCCTGCTTCCCAAAAGAATAGATGATGGCAAATCCGTAGGTGATGGTGGGCAGGAGCATCGGCAGCAGCGCGATCTGGCGCATGATTTTCTTGGCCGGCCCCGGCACGTTGGTGTAATTGATGGTGTAGGCGATCACGAACGCGGCCGCGGTCGTCACCGCCGCGCTCACCGAGGCGACGAGGAAGCTGTTCCCCAGCGCCCGCAGAAATCCCCGGCCCCCCAGGACTTCGGCGTAGAATCCCGTGGTCAGCCCCGCGGGACCGACCACTGATTTGCCTAAAAGCCTTAAAACCGGCCCTGCCAGAAATACCGCAAATAAAACCGCAATGACCGCGAAGATGATTTTTGCTTCTCTGTTCTTTTTCATCGGATTTCTCACCCCGCCATACCCTGTACGGCCTTCTCCGGGCCGGAAAACAGCGTCAGGATATTATTTCTCTTGATCTCCAGCTGGTTTAAGATAAACTCTCTCACAAAATGGCTTCCGGGCCGCCCGATGATCTGCTCCGGCGTACCGAACTGGGAGATCTTTCCCTCGTTGATGATCAACACCCGGTCGGAGAGCGTCAGCGCCTCCTCAGGGTCGTGGGTGACGATGATGGTGGTCAGATGATACTCCTTGGCGATGGTCTTGATCCTGTCCTTGATGGACTCCTTGATCACCCCGTCCAGGGCGCTTAAGGGCTCGTCGAGAAGCAGGATGCCCGGCTTCATCACCAGCGTGCGCGCCAGGGCCACCCGCTGCTTCTGTCCGCCGGAGAGCTGCTCGATCTTTTTGTTTAAATGAGGTTTAAGCCCCAGCAGGTCGATGAGCTCCTCCACCTCCTGCTCCGTGGAAATGTACGGCTTGTTTCTCAGCCCGTAGGTGATATTTTTGTAAACGTTAAGGTGCGGGAACAGCGCGTAGTCCTGGAACACGATGTTGAAGCCCCTCTTCTCCATGGGAAGCGCCGTGATGTCCTCCCCGTTGTACTCGATCGTTCCTGCGTCGGCCTCCACAAGCCCCAGGATCAGATTTAAAAGCGTCGTCTTTCCGCAGCCGGAGGGTCCCAGGATGGAGACGATCTCCCCATCGCCGATCTCCAGGCTTATATTCTCCAGAACCGTGCGTCCGTCATATGTCTTTTTTAAATTCTCCAGTTTTAACATACCGTTCTCCTTTCTCTTCCCTTGCTTTGTCCTGAGACTCATTATAGCAACCGAATGTATAAAAAAAAGATACGTAAAACCAAAGTTT
>BBZO01000008.1 GCA_001304875.1 Clostridia bacterium UC5.1-2E3 | reverse complement strand
CAAGAGCGCGTTACCCCCTTCCATTTGTCCGACAAATAAGCTATAATAAACATAACAGGAAAGGGGGACTACATATGGCGAACAATAAAGTGATAACCATTGGCCGCGAGTTCGGCAGCGGCGGCCGCGAGATCGGAGAGCGCGTGGCGAAGCTCCTTGACATTCCATGCTTTGACCGCCAGCTGGTGGAGATGGCCTCGGAAAAATGGGCGTGGATTCGTTTCACTTAGAGCAGGTGGATGAGAAGGCGCTGAGCCGTTTCCTTGAGAGCTACTGGGTGCCCAAACGGCCCAACTCGGTGGCCGGCTACGGCATGGCCTTAAACGACGGCATGTTCATCGTCCAGTCCGCGATCATCAAGTCCCTGGTGAAAGACAGGCCCTGCGTCATCGTGGGGCGGTGCGCCGACTACGTGCTGCGCGGGCATCCGGCGTGTCTTAACATTTTCATCTGCGCCTCCATGGAGGACCGGGTGAAGCGGATCATGGAGCGGTACGAGCTGGGCGAGCGCTCGGCGAAGGAGGCCATCCGCGAGATGGACAAGAGCCGCCGCCAGTATTACGAGAAGTACACCGACCGGAAATGGGGCGACCGCAGTGCCCACCAGGTCATTTTCAACGTGTCTCTCCTAGGGATGGAGAACACCGTGAACGCCATCCGGGCCATGTATCTGGCCATGGACGGCATCGACGAAGTTTTGGAATAAAAATATGAAATAACATATTGTTTCATTAAATAGGCAGTGTTAGAATAGTAGCGTCGGTACCGGAACCGGCGCTATTATTATGTAGCAGGAAACTGCGTTCACACGATAGGAGATCTGTAAACGATGAAACTCATAAAAGAATGCGTGATTATATTCGGCATCACACTTGTGGGGGAGCTGTTAAATGTCAGCCTGCCGTTCCCCGTCCCGGCGGGCGTCTACGGGCTTTTTATTCTGCTTGCCCTGCTCTGTGCAGGCGTGGTACGGCTGGAGGATGTGGAGCGCACGGGAAATTTCCTTCTGGACACCATGCCGGTCATGTTCATCCCGGCGGGTGCGGCGCTCATGAAGGAGGCGGAGGCGCTGCGGCCGCTGCTGGTGCCGTTTGTGACGGTGACCGCCGTGTCCACGGTGTTCGTGATGATCGTCACCGGAAAAACTGCGCAGGTCATAATTAGAAAAGGAAAAAAGGGTAAACATAATGATTAAGGATACAATCTGCCAGTCCCTGTACTTCGGCGTGCTCGTAAGTCTGGGCGCGTACCTGTTCGGGATCTGGCTCCGGGAAAAGACGGGATTTGCGGTCTTTAACCCGCTGCTGGTGGCCATTGTGGCGGTGATCGCCATTTTGTCGTTCTTTCACATCGACTATGATGACTATAATGTGGGAGGGAGCTTCGTGAGCTTTCTGCTGACGCCGGCCACGGTCTGTCTGGCGATCCCGCTCTATAAGCAGCTGGAGCTCTTAAAGAGGGAGGCGCTGGCGGTTTTTGCGGCTATCACTGCGGGAGTTGCGGGCAGTGCGGCCAGCATTTTTGCCATGTGCGCGCTGTTTAAGATGAGCCACGTCCACTACGTGACGCTGCTCCCCAAATCCATCACCACGGCCATCGGCATGGGCGTCAGTGAGGAGGCCGGCGGCATCGTGACGCTGACGGTGGCCAGCATCATCGTGACCGGGATTCTGGGAAATATCGCCGCGGAGTTCATTTTCCGTCTGGCGAAGCTGGAGGAGCCCATCGCTAAGGGGCTGGCTCTGGGGACTGCGGCCCACGCCATCGGGACGGCCAAGGCCCTGTCTCTGGGAGAGATCGAGGGAGCCATGAGCAGTCTGGCCATTGCGGTGGCCGGGATTATGACCGTGGTGGTTGTGCCGCTTGTCTCGGGACTGATTTAGGAGGTAAAATATGGGAGAGAGCCTTAAAAAACGTGACGAAATCCGCCCGGAGGACACCTGGGATCTGGGGGCTATGATGCCCTCCGACCAGGTCTGGGAGGAGCTTTTAAGGGGACGAAGGACAGACTGGAGACATACAGAAGTTTCCAGGGGAAAATAAAAGAAGACGGGCAGGCGCTCTGCGACTGTCTGGCATTTGACGACGGGATATCCCAGGATATCGAGACGCTCTACGTGTACGCGAAGCAGTCTCTGGACCAGGATACGGGGAATCAGAAATATCAGGAGTACACCGACCGGGCGGACGCGCTCAGCTGCCAGGCCGCGGGGCTCTCCGCATTTATCGTGCCGGAGATTCTGGAGATTCCGGACGGGACGATGAAAGAATTTATCCGCCAGACGCCGGAGCTTCTGCGCTACGAACGCCTGTTGGAGCAGATAGGTAAGAGGCGGGAGCACACCCTTGACCCGGCCATCGAGGAGATTCTGGCCCGGTCCATGGAGGCGACCCAGAATCCGGCGCAGATTTTTGGGATGTTCAACAATGCGGACATCCAGTTTGATCCGGCCATCGATGGGAAGGGAAACCAGGTGACGGTGACACACGGCGCTACATCGCTCTGATGCAGAGCCGTGACCGGGTGCTGAGAGAGTCGGCGTTTCATTCCATGTATAAGAGCTACCGCCAGTATAAGAATACGTTGGCCTCCTGTTTTGCCGCCAACTTAAAGCAGGCGGTATTCTACGCGGAGACCAGAAAATACCCCTCCAGCCGGGCCATGTACCTGCACGGAAATGAGATCCCGGAGGAGGTTTACGACAATCTGATTGAGACGGTACACCGGTTCCTGCCGCTGATGCACCGATACTGCCGTCTGCGGAAGGAGGCGCTGGGTGTATCTGAGCTTCACATGTACGACGCCTACGTGCCGCTGACGGAGATGCCGGAGGAGGCCATTTCCTTCGAGCGGGCCAAGGAGATGGTGCTGGAGGGGCTGGCGCCTCTGGGCGGCGAGTACCTGGCCCTTCTCAAGGAGGGCTTTGACAGCCGGTGGATCGACATTTATGAAAACGAGGGAAAGCGCAGCGGGGCCTACTCCTGGGGCACCTACGGAAGTCACCCCTACGTGCTCTTAAACTACAACGGCACGCTGGATCACGTGTTCACGCTGGCCCACGAGATGGGGCATTCCCTTCACTCCTGGTACTCCAACCACAGCCAGCCCTACACCTACGCGGGCTACCGGATTTTCGTGGCGGAGGTGGCGTCCACCTGCAACGAGGCGCTTCTGATCCGGCACCTGCTTAAAAAGGCGGAGTCCAGGGAGGAGAAGCTCTATCTTTTAAACCATTTTATGGAGAGTTTTCGCGGGACGCTGTTTCGGCAGACCATGTTTGCGGAGTTTGAGGACATCGTACACCGGAAGGCGCAGGCCAGAGAGGCGCTGACAGCGGAGGCGCTCTGCGGGATTTACCGGAAACTGAATGAGGAGTATTTCGGGCCGGATATGGTTATCGACGAGGATATCGATTACGAGTGGGAGCGGATTCCCCATTTTTACACGCCGTTTTACGTCTATCAGTACGCGACGGGATTTCGGCGGCCATCGCCATTTCGAGCCGGATTCTGAAGGAAGGGAAAATGGCGCTGGACGGCTATTTTGAATTTCTGAAGGGCGGCTGTTCCCGGACGCATCGAGCTTCTGAAGCTGGCGGGCGTGGACATGGAGAAGCCCCAGCCGGTGGAGGAGGCGCTTCGCTTCTTCGGGGAGATACTGGATGAGTTTGAACATTTGTTAAAGAGCAGATAAGCAGTGAGGATGTGGCGGGTATGAATTTATATGAGGCGATATACAACAGAAAATCGGTGAGAAAATACACCAGCGAGAGGATTCCGGAGGCGGTTCTGGAGAAGATAAAGGCGTTTGCCGGCAAGGCGGCGGCGTTAAATGACCAGCTGAGAGTGGAAGTGCAGATCATCGACTGCACCAGAAAGAAACCGGATTTAAAGGGGCTCTGGAAGGTGGAGGCCCCCTACTATCTGCTGTTTTACTCGGAGCAGGGGAAGGGTTACGAGAGAAATGCCGGGTACATGCTGGAACAGATTGTGCTCTACATGGCGGCGAAGGGCATCGGCAGCTGTTACCTGGGCGGGAGCCGCATGGGCGTGCCGTTGATGGACGGCATGCGCCGCGTGATGGTGGTGGCCTTCGGCTATCCGGAGGGAAAGCTCTACCGGGACAGCCCATTGGCCAAGCGTCTGCCCTTAAGCGAGCTGTGCGTGTTCAAGGAGGAGGCCGGGGAGCAGATAAAGACCGTCCTGAAGGCCGCCCGCCTGGCTCCGTCGGCCATGAACACACAGCCCTGGCGGTTCATCGTCTACTCCAACCGCATCTACATTTTCTCCAGAAAACCGGCGCTGTCCGTGAAGATGCTGGACGGCATGCGGGAGATCAGCATGGGCATCATGATGTCCCACATCATGCTGGCGGCGGAGGAGCTGTGGCTGGAGCTTATCACCTCCACTGACGAGCAGTACGAGGGGAAGAATTATAAGAG
Organism: Clostridia bacterium UC5.1-2E3; assembly: GCA_001304875.1. Classification (GTDB taxonomy): domain Bacteria; phylum Bacillota; class Clostridia; order Lachnospirales; family Lachnospiraceae; genus Ventrisoma; species Ventrisoma faecale. The sequence continues at coordinate 100,314 of BBZO01000008.1, read as the reverse complement.
CGGCGAGTATGTGGCGACGGTGACGCTGCATTAGTTTGTCTTGTCAACCAATCGCCCCTGTGGTAATATAAGAAAAACGAAGAACATTCAAGGAGGATGCTATGATAAACCGTCTGATACAGAAGATACAGGAGACCAAGGCGCCCATCTGCGTCGGCCTCGATCCGATGTTAAACTACATTCCGGAGCACATTTTAGAGGCCGCCTACGGGACCTGCGGCGAGACGCTTGAAGGCGCCGCCGAGGCCATCTGGCAGTACAATAAGGAGATCATCGACCACACCTGGATCTGATCCCTTCCGTGAAGCCCCAGATCGCCATGTACGAGCAGTTCGGCATCGAGGGCCTTAAGGCATACAAGAAAACCGTGGACTACTGCCAGGAGAAGGGCCTCATCGTCATCGGCGACGTGAAGCGCGGCGACATCGGCTCCACCTCCGCGGCCTACGCCACGGGGCATATCGGGCGCGTGAAGGTTGGAAACAACGTGTGCTCCGGCTTCGACACCGAGTTCATCACCGTGAATCCTTACCTGGGAACCGACGGCATCAAGCCGTTTGTGGACGCCTGCAACGAGTTTGACAAGGGCCTTTTCGTTCTGGTCAAGACCTCCAACCCGTCCAGCGGCGAGTTCCAGGATCGTCTGATCGACGGCCGTCCGCTCTATGAGCTGGTGGCGGAGAAGGTCGTGGAGTGGGGAAGTGCCAGCATGGACGGAGCCTACAGCAACGTGGGCGCCGTGGTGGGAGCCACTTACCCGGAGATGAGCAAGGTGCTGAGAAAGCTCATGCCCCATACATATTTCCTGGTGCCCGGCTACGGCGCGCAGGGAGGTACCGCCGAGGACTTAAGACACTGCTTTAACGAGGACGGACTGGGAGCGGTGGTCAACTCCTCCAGAGGCATCATCGCCGCCTATAAGCAGGAGAAGTACAGAGAGTTCGGACCGGAGCGCTTCGGCGAGGCGTCCAGACAGGCCGTGAAGGACATGGTGGCCGATATTAACCGCGTACTGTAGGAGGGACAGATGGCACACAGAAAAATGACGGCGGCAGTGGTCTCCCAGGAGGCCCTGGCCGCAGATATATACAGCATGTGGATGGAGGCGGAGGAGATCGCGAAGGAGGCGAAGCCGGGACAGTTTATTTCGGTGTACTCCCGCGACGGCGCAAGGCTTCTCCCGCGCCCCATCAGCATCTGCGAGATCGATAAGGAAAACGGACGCCTGCGCATCGTCTACCGCATTGCCGGGGCGGGCACGGCGGAATTTTCCGCTTATAAGGCCGGCGACCCGGTGGAGATCATGGGGCCTTTAGGAAACGGGTTCCCGCTCACTGGAAAGAAGGCGTTCCTGATCGGCGGCGGCATCGGTATCCCGCCCATGCTGGAGCTGGGAAAGCAGCTTGGCGGCGAGGCGCAGTTTGTGCTGGGCTACCGGGACGGACAGACCTTTTTGAAGGATGAGATGGAGAAATACGGTGCGGTGTACGTGGCCACCGAGGACGGCTCTGTGGGTACGAAGGGAAATGTGCTGGATGCCGTCAGGGCCAACGGCCTTACGGCGGACGTGATTTTCGCCTGCGGCCCCACGCCCATGCTCCGGGCCATCAAGGCCTACGCGGCGGAGAACGGCATCACCTGCTATATTTCTCTGGAGGAGCGTATGGCCTGCGGCATCGGCGCGTGTCTGGCCTGCGTCTGTCAGTCGAAGGACGTGGATGAGCACTCCCACGTGCACAATAAGAGAATCTGCAAGGACGGCCCCGTATTTTTAGCCGAGGAGGTGGAGCTTTGATGAACACGAGAGTGAATCTGGCGGGCGTGGAGCTCAAAAATCCTGTGATGACAGCGTCCGGAACCTTCGGCTCCGGCGCGGAGTACGGTGAGCTTGTGGATCTGAATCAGCTGGGAGCCGTGGTGACCAAGGGCGTGGCCAACGTGCCGTGGCCCGGCAACCCCACCCCCAGGATCGCAGAGACCTACGGCGGCATGTTAAACGCCATCGGCCTGCAGAATCCCGGCATCGACGTGTTTGTGAAGCGGGATATCCCGTTTCTTAAGCAGTTTGACACGAAGATCATCGTCAATGTCTGCGGCAAGACCACTGAGGATTACGTGGATGTGGTGGAGCGCCTGGCGGACGAGCCGGTGGACATGCTGGAGATCAACATTTCCTGCCCCAACGTGAAGGAGGGCGGCATCGCATTCGGACAGGACCCGAAGGCGGTGGAGGCCATCACAAAGGCCGTGAAGAGGGTGGCAAAGCAGCCGGTGATCATGAAATTAAGCCCCAACGTGACGGATATCACGGTGATGGCGAAGGCCGCAGAGGCCGGAGGCGCCGACGTTTTATCCCTCATCAACACGCTGACGGGCATGAAGATCGACATTCACAGGCGGACGTTCGCCCTGGCAAATAAGACCGGCGGCATGTCCGGCCCGGCGGTGAAGCCGGTGGCGGTGCGCATGGTCTACCAGGTGGCCCAGGCGGTGAAGGTGCCGATCATCGGCATGGGCGGCATCATGAACGCCGAGGACGCCTGGAGTTTATTCTGGCGGGCGCCACCGCGGTGTCCGTGGGCACGGCCAACTTTGCGAACCCCTATGCCACCGTGGAGGTCGCGAAAGGAATCGAGGCTACATGAGAAGGTACGGCGTGGAGGACATAAACGATCTGATCGGCGCGGTGCGGTAGTCAGACGGCAGATAGATGGACAAATTTGCGGGCGTGTTTCCCGAATCGGGAGACATGCCCGTTTTTAAGATATATACTTTTTATGCAGATCCAAAATGAGACTTTGGATTTGCATAATTTATTCATCCGGCCGCCCGCAGAGCGGCCGCACACAGAAAGGCGGAATGACAGAATGAAGGGAACTTTATACGGCGTCGGCGTGGGTCCCGGCGACCCGAGGCTGATGACCTATCTTGCGGTGGAGACGATCATAAAATGCCCGGTGATCGCCGTGCCGTCCTCCGGCAGAGAAGGAGCGGTCAGCTACCGGATCGCCGCAGGCATTGTGAAGGGGCTGGACGAGAAGAAATGCCTCGAGCTCTCCACGCCCATGACCAAGGACAGACAGGTGCTTGGCGAGGCCTATGGGGCGGCGGCGGAGAAGATTGCCGCTGAGCTGGAGGCGGGAAAGGATGTGGCCTATCTGACGCTGGGCGACCCGACCATTTACAGCACGTACATATACATTCACCGGCGTGTGCGGGAGCTGGGATACGACGTGAAGATTGTAAACGGCGTCCCCTCCTTCTGTGCGGCCAGCGGCGAGCTGGGGGACAGCCTGGCGGACCGCTCCGAACAGCTTCACATCATCCCCTCCACCTATGAGATCGAGGAGGCGCTGGAGCTTTCCGGCACCAAAGTGCTGATGAAGGCCGCGTCCAGGATGCCCGCCGTGAAGGAGGCGCTGAGGCGTAAGGGGCTGCGGGCGGCTATGGTGGAAAACTGCGGCATGGAGAACCAGAAAATCTATACGGACGCGGAGGAGATACCGGAGGAGGCCAGCTACTATTCGCTGGTGGTGGTAAAGGACGGAAACCATGATTGAGTTCAGGGAGCTGACAAAGAAATACGGCGATTTCCTGGCGGTGGACCACGTCGGTCTGACCATTGAGACCGGCGAATTTTTCGGCCTTCTGGGCCCCAACGGGGCGGGGAAGACCACGACCATCGGGATGCTCTCGACGCTGCTTCTGCCCACGGAGGGGCAGGTGCTCATCGACGGCGAGCCGCTGACGCGGAGCGCTGCAGAGCTCAAAGAGAAAAATCAGCGTGGTCACCCAGGAATACTCCATGCGCCAGGACATGAACATGGACGAGATCATGGAGTACCAGGGGCGCCTCTATTTCATGCCGCTTAAGAAGATACGGGAGAGGACGGACGAGCTTCTGGAGTTTGCCGGCCTCATCGAGCACCGCAGGCGTGCGGTGCGGAAACTTTCCGGGGGCATGAAGCGGAAACTGATGGTCTGCCGCGCGCTTCTGACGGAGCCGGAGATCCTTCTCCTGGACGAGCCCACGGCGGGCATGGATGCCATTGCCCGCAGGCAGATGTGGAATCTTTTAAAGAAGCTAAATAGCCGCCGGCTGACCATTCTCCTCACGACCCACTACATGGAGGAGGCCGAGAGCCTCTGCCGGCGGGTGGGGCTCATGTGCGGGGGACGGCTGGAGGCGGTGGACACGCCTGGAAACATGATCCGGGAGCTGGGAGCCTTTGCCGTGGATCAGACTACGGAGGACGGAACCGTCAGCCGGTATTTTAAGGAGAAGGAGGCGGCCATCGGGTATCTGGCCGGCCTCTCCGGGGAGACGGCTTTAAGACATACCACGCTGGAGGACGTATTTTTGGAGCGGGTCGGCGGCGGCTGGAAAGCAGGTGAGTATGGGCATTGTAACGGTACTTTGGGAAAAATGGATTGAATTTAAGCGGGATTTTGTGAAAATCACGCTGGCGGCCATGATCGCGCCGCTTCTCTATGTCGTGGTGTTCGGGCGGGGAATCGGGGAACTGTCCGGCGGACAGCCGTATCTTAATTTCCTCGTCCCTGGCGTGGTGGCTCTGACGACCATGAACGGCAGCTTCAGCGCCATCGCGCAGAATCTGAACGTCCAGCGGCTCTATGAGCGTGCCTTCGATCAGGTGATGATCTCGCCGACGCCGCTGTGGCAGTTCGTGGCGGGGCAGATGATCGGCGGGAGCTGCGGGGCATGTATGCGGGCTGTCTGATTCTGCTTCTGACGCTTCCGTTTGTGGACGGGCTACGCTTTAACGGGTGGTCGTTTCTTGTGATGTTTTTAAACGGGGCGGTGTTCTCGGCCATCGGCGTGGTGGTTTCCTTCTACGCGAAGAAGCACTCGGACGTGCCGCGGTTTTCCAACTACGTGATCATGCCGATGTCCTTTCTCTGCAATACGTTTTTTCCACGGAGACGCTGCCCGGAGGACTTAGGCAGGTGATCGGGTTTCTGCCGCTCTCCCAGACCAGCATCATGCTCCGGCAGATCGCGGGCGGGGCGGGCGTTTCCCTGGCGGGAATCGCAGTGCTTTCCGGGTACCTTGGCGTGTTTACCCTGGCGGCGTTCCGGTTCCTTTATAAGAAGAAAATCTGTGATGGAGGATGAGACAATGAAGAAAGTAATTGCCGGAAGCAGGGCCAGCCGTCTGGCGGTGATACAGACGGAGCTGGTGACCGGATATATCGGGGAGCATTTCCCGGATTTCCAGGCGGAAATCCTCACCATGACCACCACCGGCGACCGGATTCTGAACCGGACCCTGGACCAGGTGGGCGGCAAGGGCCTGTTTGTGAAGGAGTTGGACCAGGCGCTGCGGGACGGGCGGACGGATTTCTCTGTACACAGCTTAAAGGACATGCCCATGGAGATCCCGGAGGAGCTGCCGGTGCTCTGCTACTCCCGGCGGGAGGACGCCAGGGACGTGCTGGTGCTTCCAAGGGGGGCGTCGGAGCCGGATTTCTCAAAACCGGTGGGATGCTCCAGCCGGCGCAGGAGCATCCAGATGAAGAAACTCTATCCCCAGGCGCAGATGAAAAGCATCCGGGGAAATGTGCTGACCCGGCTGGAAAAACTGGACGCCGGGGAGTACGGGGCGCTGATTCTGGCGGCGGCCGGGCTGAAACGGCTGGGACTTGAGGACCGCGTCAGCCGGTACTTTTCCCCGGAGGAAATGATTCCCGCCGCCGGACAGGGCATTCTCTGCGTGCAGGGACGCGCGGGGGAGGACTACTCTTATCTGACGGGCTTTGACGCGGCGGATTCCAGGGACTGCGCGGCGGCGGAGCGCGCCTTCGTGGCGGCTCTGGACGGCGGCTGTTCGTCCCCGGTGGCGGCCTATGCCGTGGCAGACGGGGACGTACTGACGGTGCGCGGGCTGTATTTCGACGAGGCAGACGGGGGCGTGGAGACCGGAGTGCTCTCCGGGCCGCGAAGCCGTGCCGTCTGGCTGGGGAGTCAGCTGGCGTTTGAACTGCGGGAAAGACATCGCGGCGGAGGAGGTTGCGCGGGTGCGGGTTTGAAGCCAGGGCCGGAGCCGCGGTCTGAGATAGCTGTGAAGCCGGGAATAGAGGCGGAGCTGCAGAGCCGGTCGGCTGTGAAAGCAGGAGCGGAGCCACAGCCTCAGACAGCCGTGAAGCAGGCAGCAGAAAATGCGGAATCGGAGGGGCAGTAATATGGCGGAAAAAATGGGAAAGGTCTGGCTCGTGGGAGCCGGGCCCTCGGATATAGGCCTGCTTACCCTGAAGGGCCTGCGCGTGCTGGAGCAGGCGCAGGCGGTGGTCTACGATCAGCTGGTGGGGCTGGAAATACTCTTAAGGATTCCCGCCGGGGCGGAGGCCATCGACGTGGGAAAGCAGGCGGGAAACCATAAAAAGACCCAGGAGGAGATCAACCGGATTCTCCTGGAGAAGGCGCTGGAGGGAAAGCGCGTGGTGCGGTTAAAGGGCGGCGATCCGTTCCTCTTCGGGCGCGGCGGCGAGGAGCTGGAGCTTCTGCGGGCCCACGGCGTCCCCTTCGAGATCGTCCCCGGGGTGACCTCGGCGCTGGCGGTTCCGGCATACAACGGGATTCCTGTGACCCACAGGGAGTTTGCCTCCTCGGTTCACATCATCACCGGGCACAGGAAGGCGGGGGAGGCTCTGGACATTGATTTCCAGTCTCTGGCAAAGGGCGGCGGCACGCTGGTGTTCCTCATGGGTGTCCGCAGTCTGCCGGAGATTGTGAGGGGACTTCTGGCTGCGGGGATGCCGGCGGATACGCCGGCGGCTGTGCTGGAGCGGGGAACCTCCGCCGGGCAGCGCCGGGTGGTGGCTGCGCTCGGGGAGCTGGAGGACGAGGCCGGAAGGCAGGGCATCGGCACGCCCGCCATTATCGTGGTGGGGGAGGTCTGTAAGCTGGCCGAAACCTTCGGCTGGTACGAGCAGCTCCCGCTGTTCGGGGAGAAAATCCTGGTCACCAGGCCCAGGGATCGGGCCTCCAGGCTGTCGGAAAAGCTGCGGGAGCTTGGCGCGGAGACCGTGTCCCTGCCGTCCATCGAGACCGTCCCGGTTTCCGATGATGAGACGAAAGCGAAGATCGGCGAGGCCATGGAGCGGCTGGGAGAGTACGATCTTCTGGCATTCACGTCCCCGTATGGGTGAAACGGTTTTTTGAGCTATTGAGAGAGTGCGGCAGGGATATCCGGGAGCTGGCGGGAGCGAAGCTGGCGGCCATCGGGCCGGCGACGGCGCAGGCGCTTGAGGAGCGGGGGCTTAGGGTGGATCTCGTGCCGGAACGCTACGACGGAAGGTCGCTGGGGAAGGCGGTTGCGGCATGGGCGGAGAATGCGATGGAGCGGCAGCCGGAGCTAAATCGGACGCAGAAAACCGGGGCGGCAGTAAAAATCTTAATCCCCCGCGCCAGAGAGGGCTCCAAAGATCTCACAGAAGCCCTGTCCGCAGCCGCGAACGACCGCTTCGCCGTGACCGATCTCCCGGTTTACGAGACAATCTGGCAGCCGGAACAGTCATCCGCTGTCCCCGCGTCTGTTTTAGAAACCATAAAATCCCAGATCATCTCCGGTGAAATCACCTGGCTCACCTTTACCAGTGCCTCCACGGTGCGAGGGTTTGCCGCCCGGTTCCCGGATCTGGATTTTTCCGGGCTTCGCGCCCTCTGTATTGGGGAGCAGACCGGGGCGGCGGCGCGGGCTCTCGGCATGAGCGTCTGGATTTCCAGGGAGGCCACTGTGGATTCCATGGTGGAGCGGCTTGTGGAGCTGCGGAATTGCGAATGAGAACACTTGCAAAAATAGCTAATTTATTATACAATAAAAATAGCTAAAGGAGGTGCTTTTATGATTACCGCAACAGCGACAGAAATGCAGAATAATTTTGGAAAATATCTGAATTTCGTGATGTCCGGGCAGGAAATAATCGTGACAAAAAATGGAAAAGAGGTCGGACGATTTATTCCCCAAAGCCAGGCAATTTCCTATTTGACGGATTCTCTGACAGGGATTTTAAAGGGAGAGGAGGATGTGAAACCGGCGAAGGAAGAAAGGCTGAGGGAAAAATATGAAACTGCTGATTGATGCAAATATATTGTTAGATGTTCTGCAGAACCGAAAAGCCTTTGTCGATGCCTCGGCGTTGGTCTGGAAACTTTGCGAGACGAAAAAGGCGAAGGGATATGTCTCGGCATTAACATTTGCGAATCTGGTTTATGTTATGCGGAAAGAACTGGAGCCCGAAAAAATAGAGGACATTTTGCAGAAACTGTCTTTTATTTTTGAATTTACAGAATTGAACGCGTCTGATCTGGTTCGGGCGGCGGAACTTCGATGGGATGATTTTGAGGATGCGATACAAAGCGTTACAGCGGAGCGGATACGTGCGGATTATATCATCACAAGGAATGTCAGGGATTTGCAGAAAGTAAAGTGATGGCAGTCACTCCGTTTGAACTGCTTGCGCGAATTGAAAGATAATTACAAGAGGAGAGGCACCTGGCTCTCCTTTTGTACTGATAAACAGCTTTCGGGTTCTCGATTGAAATAAATGTAAATCTGTGATAGAATCACAATGATTGATCTTGTCAATAAGAAAGCGGCTTAAAAAGCTTTGCAGATATGGAGGTTTTAAGAATATGGAAAGCTACAAGAGAGAATTTATCGAATTTATGGTGGACAGCCAGGTATTAAAATTCGGCGAGTTCACGTTAAAGAGCGGCAGGAAATCCCCGTTTTTCATGAACGCCGGCGGCTATGTGACCGGCACGCAGCTTAAGAAGCTGGGCGAGTATTACGCGAAGGCCATCCACGACAACTACGGTCTGGATTTTGACGTGCTGTTTGGGCCGGCCTACAAGGGCATTCCTTTAAGCGTCGCCACGGCCATGGCCATCAGCGAGCTCTACGGCAAGGACGTGCGCTACTGCTCCAACCGCAAGGAGGCCAAGGATCACGGCGAGACCGGAATCCTTTTGGGCAGCCAGTTAAAGGACGGCGACCGCGTGGTGATGATCGAGGACGTGACCACCTCCGGAAAATCCATCGAGGAGACCTACCCGATCTTAAAGGCCCAGGCCGACGTAAAGATCAAGGGGCTCATCGTCTCCTTAAACCGCATGGAGAAGGGAAAGGGCGACAAGAGCGCGCTGGAGGAAGTGAAGGAGCAGTACGGCTTCCCGACCGCGGCTATCGTATCCATGGCCGACGTGGTGGAGCACCTCTACAATCACGAGTACAAGGGAAAAGTCATCATTAACGATGAATTGAAGGCCGCCATCGACGCATACTATGAGCAGTACGGTGCGAAATAAGGAGTGTTGTTTATGGAGAAAATCTACAAGACCATGCGTGGCACGGGCATTTTAAATATTGTGATCGGTTCCGTCATCGTGACGGCCGGGCTTGCGGTGGGCATTCTGGCCATCGTCTCCGGCGCGGTTCTCCTGAAGCGGAAGTCGGAGATAACATTCTGATAATTGGAGTTTTTTATGCTTAAACATGACAGCAAACACAAGCGGCTGGGCTGGTTTCTGTTTATCGTGTACCTCCTCCTGGTGATCTATCTGATGTTTTTTCAGAGGAGCTGGGACGGACGGCCCACGAGAGCTACTCCTACAATCTGGAGTTATTTAAGGAGATCAAACGATTCTACACGTACCGCGATCAGCTGGGTATGGAGGCATTTTTCTTAAATACAGCGGGAAATGTCATCGGCTTTGTCCCCTTCGGCTTCATCCTTCCCGTGATCAGCCGCGGGGGGAAAAAGTGGTACGTCACCGTGCTCATGAGCTTTCTGTTCAGCCTGTGCATCGAGCTCACGCAGCTCATATGCAAGGTGGGGAGCTTCGATGTGGACGATCTGTTCCTCAACACGGTGGGCGGCGCCTGGGATTTCTTCTTATTTATCTCTGGTGTTTTATAAGGAGGATCATCGATGGAAACAACAAATAACAACAAAATATCATACGTCAGAAAGCCGCTGGCGCGCCGCAGTTTCATGTCTGTGGGCCTGGCGGCGGCGGGCCTTGTCCTGTTCGCCGCAGGGATCTGGATGGGCGTGAGATACCAGGGGCAGGCGCCGCTAAATGCCGCCGCGGTGGGATTTTCAAGTCTCCTTTTTTCCCTGGTGGGGCTCTGGTACGGATGCATCTCGTTTCTGGAGCAGGAGAAGAATTACATACTTGCCAAGGCGGGCATCGGAGTCAGCGGATTGATCGTGATTCTCTGGTTCGTCTTGATTTTAATAGGATTGCGAGGATGACGGATGAGATACGGAGAGTTATTCAGAGAAGAAAATGAACACGTGGCGGAGAGATACCGCCTTACCATAGACCGCCTTGGCCGGATCCCCGGGGAGAACACGGTGGATCCACGATTTAGAAGCTATTTTGAAAAAGTGGCTTCTTTTTTGCTTTTCATCGACCGCGTGTACGGGCTCTGCGAGAGCGGAAACGTGCGGAAAATGAGCGCCGGGGAGCTGGCGGAGTTAAATCACAGCCTCTACGAGGACGTGCTTCCGGCGCATTACGGCGAGAGCTTTGCCAATCCTGCCTATGCGGCGCAGCGCATGGGGGCGGAGCTGGGCCCGCTGCTTTCGTTCCTCTACACGGAGATTCGCGGCGGCATCGTCTACGCCTTCGAGAGCCGGCTCACTGACATCACGATTTTGAACGAGCTGTTCATCGAGGTCTACAACCTGTTCGAGGAAGGGGCGGGGACGGAGGACGGCGCGCCCGCGGTCAAGGAGGTGCAGAGCGCCCTCTACTGGTTCGTCAGCGATTACTGCGACGTGACGGTGCCTTACCGCATCCGCGAGAGCGTGGATCCGGCCCTGGACTTTGCCGCCGATATTATTATGAACAGCGACCTTTCTGACACCCGGTATCTCTACTTTTTCGGCGAGTACGTGGGGGAGCGGGAGCTGAGGGTGGCGGAGTATTTGAACAGCCTGGATGAGGAAACCATCGGGAAAATGGCCCACACCTTCACCGAGGGCTACCGCAAGGGCTTCGAGGTGACGGGGCGGGATCTGGCGAAGAAGAAAACGGTCACCATCCGCTACGAGCTGGGTTTCGAGCGGATGATCCGGCAGGCGGTTCTGGATTTTGAGGCCATGGGCCTTGCCCCCATTTTCTGCCGGGCCGCCGTCAACTGTGTGAACCGGACGCCGGGAAGGCGCACGGGCTACCACGGCTCCACGCCCAATCCGCAGTACGATTACGACCACCGGTATGACCAGGCCATCTACCTGGACAAGGCGTTCCGGGATCGGAAGCTGGCGGTTTTAAAGGTGGCCTACGAGCAGTGGAAAAAGGAGGCCGCCGTCTACGCGGGGCCGGCGGTGGTGGAGACCTTCGGCGAGGCCGGCTTTGAACCGCAGAACAAGCCGGAGGCGTTTGGTCTCACCCAGAAGCAGGAAAAGCTCTCCATCGCCTACGCCAATGAGGCCATGGAGCTCCAGAACCGGTACATTCCCGGCGAGGAGGTGAGCTTCACGATCATCGCGTTCCCGGTTCCGGAGATCGGCGGGAACTTCCCGGAGATTTTCGCGGAGACCATCCGCATCAATACGCTGGACTACGAGGTTTACAGGGACATCCAGCAGAAGCTCATCGATGTCCTGGACAAGGCCCGGTGCGTGCGCATCAAGGGCTCCGGCGGAAACCGCACCGATCTGACCGTGTGCCTTAAGCCGCTTGCAGACCCGGCGAGGGAGACCAACTTTGAGAACTGCGTCGCCGACGTGAACATCCCGCTGGGCGAGGTTTTCACCTCCCCGCAGTTAAAAGGCACGAACGGCAGCCTGCACGTGTCAAACGTCTACATCGGCAGCATCCAGTTTAAGGACCTTGTGCTCACATTTGAGGACGGCATGGTGAAGGACTATTCCTGCAAAAATTTCGAGGATCCTGAGGAGGGGCGGACGCTCATTTCCCAGGTGATCTTAAAGAATCACCCGACCCTTCCCATGGGAGAGTTTGCGGTGGGAACCAACACCACGGCCTACGCCATGGCGCAGAAATACGGCATCATCGACCGCCTGCCCATCCTGATCGTGGAGAAAATGGGCCCCCATTTCGCGGTGGGCGACACCTGCTACAGCTGGGCGGAGGACACCGCCGTCTACAACCCCGACGGCAAGGAGATCGTGGCGAGGGACAACGAGATTTCCGTTCTCCGCAGGGAGGACGTGTCGAAGGCCTATTTCGGCTGCCACACGGACATCACTATTCCCTACAGCGAGCTGGGCGGCATCTGGGCGGTTTTAGAGGACGGTTCTGAGATTCCGGTGATCGGCGACGGAAAATTTCTGGTTCCCGGCACGGAAGAATTAAATAAACCATTGACGTGAGAAATAAAACCTAGTATTATAAATTATAAGCAGCAGCGAATTTATAAAAAGCTACTTATAAGTTAAACTAATAAAAAATGCAGCTATTTTTTATCAACCATCAAAAAGAGAAAAGGAGAATGAACAATGGCAAAAGTAGGAATTGTTATGGGCAGTGACTCCGATATGCCGGTTATGGCGCAGGCCGCGGATATCCTGGAGAAATTAGGCGTGGAGTTTGAGATGACCATTATCTCCGCTCACAGAGAGCCGGACGTATTTTCGAGTATGCCAGGAGCGCGGAGGCCCGCGGATACAAGGTGATCATCGCAGGCGCAGGCAAGGCGGCCCATCTTCCGGGCATGTGCGCGGCGCTGTTCCCCATGCCGGTCATCGGTATCCCGATGAAGACCTCTGATTTAGGCGGCGTGGATTCCCTCTACTCCATCGTTCAGATGCCCTCCGGCATCCCGGTGGCCACCGTCGCCATCAACGGCGGAACCAACGCAGGCATTCTGGCCGCAAAGATCCTGGCCGCATCCGATCCGGAGCTTTTAGAGAGAGTGAAGGCCTACAGCGAGGGCCTTAAGAACGACGTGGTGAAGAAGGCTGAGAAGCTGGATTCCATCGGATACAAAGAATATCTGTCCCAGATGAAAAAGTAGGAGGAGCGATCATGGATTACAAGAACGCCGGAGTGGATATTGAGGCCGGATACAAGTCAGTGGAGCTGATGAAGGAACACGTAAAAAAGACCATGCGCGAGGAGGTTTTAGGCGGCCTCGGCGGATTTTCGGGCGCATTTTCCCTGGCAAAGATCAAGGAGATGGAGGAGCCTGTGCTTCTGTCCGGAACCGACGGCTGCGGAACCAAGGTGAAGTTAGCCATCATCATGGATAAGCATGACACCATCGGCATCGACGCGTGGCCATGTGCGTCAACGACATCGCCTGCGCCGGCGGCGAGCCCTGTTCTTCTTAGACTACATCGCCTGCGGAAAGAACTATCCCGAGAAGATCGCCGACATCGTGAAGGGTGTGGCTGAGGGCTGCTTACAGTCCGAGGCGGCACTCATCGGCGGCGAGACCGCGGAGCATCCGGGCTGATGCCGGAGGAGGACTACGACCTGGCCGGATTTGCGGTGGGCGTGTGCGATAAGAAGGAGATGATCACCGGCGAGCAGTTAAAGGCCGGCGACGTTCTCATCGGCATGGCCTCCACCGGAGTGCACAGCAACGGCTTCTCCCTGGTGAGAAAGGTATTTGAGAAGGAAATGACGCGCGAGGGCCTGAATACATACTATGACGAGCTTGGAAAGACCCTGGGCGAGGCGCTTTTAGCCCCCACGAGAATCTACGTGAAGGCGTTAAAGAGCATCAAGAAGGCCGGCGTGACCGTGAAGGCCTGCAGCCACATTACCGGCGGCGGCTTCTACGAGAACGTGCCCCGGATGCTTAAGGAAGGCACCCGCGCGGTTATTAAGAAAGACAGCTATGAGATCCCGGCCATCTTCGGAATGCTGGCGAAGAAGGGCGATGTGGCCGAGGAGATGATGTATAACACCTTCAACATGGGCCTCGGCATGATCGTGGCTGTGGATCCGGCGGATGCCGACAAGGCCATGGAGGCCATCCGCGCGGCCGGCGATACTCCCTATGTCATCGGTTCCATCGAGGAGGGAGAAAAGGAGTTACCTTATGTTAAAGGTCGGTGTGATGGTTTCCGGCGGCGGGACAAATTTACAGGCGATTCTGGACGCCGTCGATGCAGGGAAGATAAGAAATGCTTCCATCGAGGTGGTCGTAAGCAACAATCCCGGCGCCTACGCGCTGGAGCGGGCGAAAAACCACGGAATCCCGGCGGTCTGCCTGTCCCCGAAGGACTTTGAGAGCCGCGAGGCGTTCAACGAGGCGTTTCTCGCCAAAGTGGACGAGTATGATCTGGATCTGATCGTGCTGGCCGGATTCCTGGTGAAGATCCCGGAGGCTATGGTGGAAAAATACGAGCACCGCATCATCAATGTGCACCCGTCCCTGATCCCGTCCTTCTGCGGCGTGGGATATTACGGCTTAAAGGTGCACGAGGCGGCGCTTGCGCGGGGCGTAAAAGTGACCGGAGCCACGGTTCACTTCGTGGACGGCGGCATGGACACCGGCCCGATCATTCTCCAGAAGGCGGTGGAGGTACTTCCCGGCGACACGCCGGAGGTTCTGCAGCGCCGTGTGATGGAGCAGGCGGAGTGGGTGATTCTGCCGAAGGCGATCGATATGATCGCGAATAAAGAGATTTGAGTGCGCGATGGAAGCGGCAGCTCTGAGCGCGAGGTCTGGCTGTGTGGCCGGATGTGAAAATTCAGGAGGGACTTTAATGAAGGTGCTGATAGTGGGAGGCGGCGGCCGCGAGCACGCGATTGCGTGGAAGGTGGCCCAGAGCCCCAGGGTAGATAAATTATACTGCGCGCCGGGAAACGCCGGCATCGCTGAGGTGGCGGAGTGCGTGGACATCGGCGTCATGGAGTTTGATAAGCTGGTGGCGTTTGCGAAGGAGAAGGAGATCGATCTCACCGTGGTTGCTCCCGACGACCCGCTGGCCGCCGGCGCGGTGGACGCGTTCGAGGCCGCCGGCCTGCGTGCGTTCGGCCCCAGAGCCAACGCGGCCATTCTCGAGGGATCGAAGGCATTTTCCAAGGATCTGATGAAAAAGTACGGGATCCCGACGGCGGCCTACGAGACCTTTAACACGCCGGAGGCGGCTCTCCGGTACCTGGAGACGGCCCCCATGCCCATCGTCTTAAAGGCCGACGGTCTGGCGCTGGGAAAGGGCGTTCTCATCTGCAAAGACCGGGAGGAGGCCAAAGCCGGTGTCAAGACGCTGATGCTGGACAAGCAGTTCGGCTCCGCCGGGGACCGCATTGTGGTGGAGGAGTTCATGACGGGCCGGGAGGTCTCCGTGCTCTCCTTTGTGGACGGCAAGACCATTAAGATTATGACCTCCGCCCAGGACCACAAGCGCGCCAAGGACGGAGACCAGGGCTTAAACACCGGCGGCATGGGCACATTTTCTCCCAGCCCGTTCTACACGGACGAGGTGGACGCCTACTGTAAGGAGCACATTTACCAGAAGACCGTGGACGCCATGCGGGCGGAGGGCAGAGAGTTCAAGGGAATCATTTTCTTTGGACTGATGCTCACGGAGAAAGGCCCGAAGGTGCTGGAGTACAACGCCCGGTTCGGCGATCCGGAGACCCAGGTGGTGCTGCCGCGGATGAAGAATGATCTGGTGGAGCTTTTCGAGGCCTGCATCGACGGGACGCTTGAGAACGTGGAGCTGGAGTTCGAGGACAACGCCGCGGTCTGCGTGGTTCTGGCCTCGGACGGATACCCCGAGAAGTACGAGAAGGGATATAAGATTTCCGGCCTGGAGAAGTTTAAGGACGCCGACGGCTACTACGTGTTCCACGCGGGCAGCAAATTCGACGCCGACGGAAATATCGTGACCAACGGCGGCCGCGTGCTGGGCGTGACAGCCACCGGAAAAGACTTAAAAGAAGCCCGCGCCAATGCATACAAGGCGACGGAGTGGGTGGAATTTGGGAATAAGTATATGCGGTCGGATATCGGGAAGGCGATTGATGAGGCGTGAGAGCGGCGAGTGGCTTTTGAATAGAGGATAGAAGGTTAAAAATATCGTAAAAAGTATTGCTGTTAATCGTCATCCGGCATATAATAAATACAGGAGAGCGGACGTCATTCCGCCGGTGTGGCTGACACCTAAAATCCGAGAGTAGAGCAGAGCAAGTGGATCTGAGGTTGGCGGACAACGATAAAATCCGAAAGCAATGCAGGACGAATGGGCCTGAGGTTGGCGGACAACGATAAAATCAGTCGGTAAGGGAGACTGACAGTGCTTCGGTACTGCAGTCTCCTTTTAAAATTTACAGAAGGAAGGGAAGCGGATGAATAAAAGCGAGGCACAAAAAGTCTTGTTTGAGTGCGTCGAATTATACAAAAATAATTTGATTGATTATAATCTGTTGTTTTTATGCGCAGGTAAGAACAGAAAAATGAATGCTCTGGAAATGCAGTTTTCTACTACAGGTTTCCTGCATTTGACCGGAGTAAAGTTCCCGGGAAAAAAGATCCCGGCCAGAGCTTTTTTTGATAAATGTATCAACAGGCGTTTGAGTCTGGCTGAATTTGACCTGGCTTTGGATGGGACGACGGAGCTGAAGCTTAAGATATTGCCGATGCTTTTTCAAAAAATCTGTCAGCCAGCATGATCGGAGATTTTTCGGCCAGAACATCACTGCTGGTCACGGAAAAGCTGGCCGGAGGAATAAAAGGCTGTATGGGATTTGTCCGCGATGAGGGCACCGGATATTATGTGCCAAACACAGTTTTAAATCTGGATATCAGAAAATATATAAAAAATCAGCAGAGAGTTCTTGTCACACTTCGAAAAAGAAAAATCACCCGTACATATTCTGAAATTGCATATGTTGCTAAAAAAATTGAATGGGACCAATTTGAGTTTCCGGAGAAATACATGTATCTAAAGCAGATTCTTCAATTACCAAAGGAAAATAAAATTGATATGAATTAAAGAAAAGTCAAAATAAAAAAGAAAAACAAATCATCCTACATACCAATAAAACCGTTAGTTTCCACCAGATCTGCATCAATCCCCAAATTCAAAAACTCTAATTTTAACTCAAAGTCAAAAATCGTTAAGTTAAAAAATCATTCCGAAATCCTGACCGGTATCTGCAGCTTCACCAGAATCGTATTATTGTTAAAATCAAATACTGACATCTTGGCGGCGATCTCGCCAGGTAAGGCCCGATGATCTGGTAATGG
Source organism: Clostridia bacterium UC5.1-2E3 (assembly GCA_001304875.1). Classification (GTDB taxonomy): domain Bacteria; phylum Bacillota; class Clostridia; order Lachnospirales; family Lachnospiraceae; genus Ventrisoma; species Ventrisoma faecale. Next base: position 83,108 of record BBZO01000008.1, on the reverse strand, counting down.
TTCTCGTCGATGAACTGGAGCAGCTTGTCGAGGCCTTCGCTCTCGGAGCGGCTGTCCATGGCGATGTAGTTGCAGTACAGACACGCGTAGGTGCCGGACTGGATCACCTGGCGGGGAATGGCGGCGGTCAGCGAGTCGTCGGTTAAAAGAAGCGCGGAGCTGCACCGGTACCGGCGGTTCATCAGGTCCTCCCGGGTGATGGCGCAGCAGGCCTGGTTGAGCAGGAAAATCGGCATGTCGTGCTCCAGCAGAGTGTCCTTGATGTTGTCCAGCGCCTGTGCCCAGGGGGAGATCCCCTCCTGCGGAACCCGCAGATCGTAGGGCTCGATGTCAAAGGCGAAGGCGAGCCGCTTGGGGATGAACTCGATGAACGGGGCGTTGAGCGCCGGCAGGTGGCGAAGGTGCGCGCAGCTGTTTAACTGTTTGATCAGCGTGTCGCGGGTGGAGGAGATGGTCGAAATCTGCTCGCTGAGCTTGTCAATCTGTTCGCTTAAAAGCGCCTCGAACACGGAAAGGTTTCTCGTGTCCAGGATGGTCTTTATCTGTTTTAATGACAGCCCCACGGACTTCATCTGCAGAATCATCTCCAGCCGCTGAAACTGGCTGACAGAATAGTACCGGTAGTTGTTGCTGTTTCCCACGCTCTGGGGGATCAGCAGGCCCATATCGTGATACAGGCGGAGGGTGCGCGGCGAGATGTGAAACTTCTCAGCCATCTCCCCGATGCTGATCTGGTCATTGCTGTGACCGTAATACTCGGACATACGTGTATCACCTCGATGTAAATTGTTCCGGATCAAATGATCAGTGCAGTCAGATGATTCACGCAATCAAATGATTCACGTAATCAAATCATCCATCTATATGATAAACAGGCTTCTGTTTTTTGTCAAACGGGGCGGCGCTGGAAATAAAGACAGACGGCGCCGGAAACAAAACAGAGCGGGCGGTATCGGAAGAACGCAAACCTTGACGTAAGGGTATAGGAAGGGAAAGGTCCCGCAGATTTCCACCAACGAAAATATCAGAAAGAAATGTTGTGAAATTGTGCAAAATAGACAAAAAACAGGTGAGATTTTTGGGAATTGACCTTGCCATTGGGGTAAAGCCTATAATTTATATTGAAAATAAAAGAAATTATTTATCATGAATTTGCCAGGAGAAGGAGGAAAAAATTTATGAGAAATGAAAAATTTGATGGGGTTATGACTGCCTTATGCACAATGTATAACCGGGACGGCAGCGTGAATGCCGACATGGTAAAGGCGCATACCAACTTCTGCGTGGAGGGCGGCGTCAGCACGGTTCTGGCCTCCGCAGGCAGCGGCCAGTACGTCAACATGACCGCGAAGCAGAGAGAGGATACGATCAAGGCCGTTGTCGCGGGAGCTGCGGGGCGTGTGCCGGTTCTGGCGGGCATTCTGGATCCCGGACTGGGACAGGCGCTGGAGAACGCAAAGCGCGCCGAGGCCGCGGGAGCCGAGGCGTTGGTGGTGCTTCCGCCGTACTACGTGACCGTCACCCAGGAAGGAATCTATGATTATTACGCGGAGCTTTCACAGGCGGTCAGCATTCCGATCATCGTCTACAACTATCCGGGACGGATTCTGACCAACGTGCAGCCGGAGACGCTGGCCCGCATGATGCGTGAGATCCCCTCCATCATCGGCGTGAAGGAGTGCTCCGACTATTCACAGTTCTTAAATGCAGTCCGACTGATCGGGGACGACGGCGCAGTGTTCAGCGGCTCGGACCTGGCGTTTGCGGATCAGGTGCTGGCCGGCGCGAAGGGCGGCGTGATCGCGGCCTCCTGCGTACTTCCCAGCCAGTATGCGGAAATTTACCGTCTGGCCAAGGCGGGAGACACCAAGGCGGCCCATGAGCTGATTTTCAAGTATTTCGCCCTGGTGAAGGGACTGTTCGGAAACGGAATGCATCCGTCGCCCTTGAAATACGCCATGAGCCTGATGGGACAGGAGATCGGCGAGTGGCTCACCCCGGTGCGCGAGCCCGACGAAGCCACAAAGGAGCTTCTGAGAACAGAGCTGGAAAGACACGGGATGCTGGCCCGGTAAAAAGAGGAAAGGAAGTCAGTAATCATGGAAAATAAATTGCCTACCATAGGATTCCTGGGGAGCGGCGCCATAACCACCGCCATGGTGACGGGGCTCTGCGAGCGCGCTGCCGGCGCTCCCTATCCCCTCGTCGTCTCCGACACGAAGGCCGAGGCCTGTGAGAAGCTGCGGGCGAAATTCCCCGGCCGGTCACGGCGGCGGCCACGCTGCAGGAGTGTGTGGATCAGTCGGACTGGATCGTGATCGCCGTGTGGCCGCAGGCCGGCGAGGAGGTCGTCAGATCTCTTACATTCCGCCCGGAGCAGAAGATCATCAACGTCATGTTTGACAAGACGGCGGAGCAGGTTGCCTCCTGGATGAACTGCACGCCGGACACCATTATCCATATGATTCCCGGAACGTATCTGACGTTCTATCCCGGCCCCATCGTGATGTGCCCGTCCTGCCCGGAGGCGGCCGAGATCTTCGGACGCATCGGAAAAATCGTCAACGTGGAGAGCCGCTACCAGGCCGCGGTGTTCGGAACGGTCACCAGCCTGTTTGCCCCCCTCTTTTCCGTGATGGATCACGTGATCGACTGGGCGGCGTCGGAGGGCGTGCCGGAGGAGACGGCAACCGCCTACGTGACCAGCATGTTTGCGGCGGTGTGCCAGGAGGCCTGCGGGAAGAACCGCGGGGAGGTGCACTATATGGCCACGGTGAGTACCCCCGGCGGCATCAATATGCAGGCGCTGGAGCTTCTGGGAAAGGCCGGGGCGTTCGAGGCCTGGCCGGAGGTGCTGAAGCCGATTATGGTGCGTACGGCGGGGGATATTCCCAAGCCTTCCGCCCATTGACGCGTTCCCTTTCAAAAATACCATAGAAAAGGAGTTGTTATCTAATGAAGAGATCTTTACATACATCTTTGTTTGCATCGTTTCTGGCGGCAAGTCTGCTGCTTAGCGGCTGCGGCGTGGTTCAGCAGGAACCTGCTGCCACGGCGGGAGCGGGAAATGTGGAGGCTGCCGCCGTGGCAGCCATCGCCAGCAATCCGGCAACCCCACTGGAAGGGGCTTCGATTGTGCTGCGGGTGGCGCATCCCGACAATGATACCAGTATCCTTGAGCAGTCCTGGAACTGCTATGCCCGCACATTCAAGAGCTCGGTGGAGCTTTACTCCGGCGGAGAAATGACCTGTGAGATTTTCCCTAACAACCAGCTGGGCGACGCCACCTCCTGTATGGAACAGTGTGCACAGGGAACTCTGGACGTGTGTATGTCCCTGTCCACCGGAAGCCTTGCGGGATGGATTCCCAACATCAGTGTGTTCGATATCCCCTACATTGTGGACGATATAGATGCAGCGAATCTGCTCTGCGAGGGGCCGATTCTTGAAGAGCTTAACAGCGATCTGGAGCAGAAGGGAAATCTGCATATCATGTCCATGATGCAGACGGGTTTCAGAAATCTGGACACCATGTCAAAGAAAGTCACAACCGTGGAAGACCTGGCCGGCCTCAAGCTGCGTCTCCAGGAGATCGACGCGCAGATCGCCATGGCGGAGGCGTGGAAGGCAGTGCCGACGACGGTCGCCTTCTCGGAGCTCTACTCCGCGGCATCCACCGGCGTGATCGACGGCTTTGACAACTGCAACCATATTCTTCTTTTAAACAGCTTATATGAAACTGTAAAATATGTGACGGAGACACAGCATCTGGCCAATGTGGTCGTGGCTCTGATCAGCAACGAGACATACTCCAGCCTGACGCCCGAGCAGCAGGATGTCATCGACCGGGCCGCCGACGATGCGAGGCGCGCGACCATCGGCGTTGTTACTGCCAACAATATCAACGTGATCGACACTCTTCAGTCCAACGGCGTGGAGATTATTTCCCTGACCGACGAGGAGAGGGCCGCGTTCAAGGATGCCTGCTTTGATCAGTCGAAGGAGAGCGTGCTGAGCATGGTGGATGCCGGTTTCTATCAGAGATTTACTGATGCCTACGCGTCAGCGAAAGAGATGCTAGGAAGAGCTCAGTAGTGGAGAACGATTGAAACCGGAGGAAAAAACATGGAAAATATAAAGAAATTTCAGGAGCTGATCGCCAGGTGCTCCCTGGCACTGTCGGCGCTCGGCCTGGCCTCGGTGGTTCTCTCTGTTTTCGCATCCGTTCTTTGCCGCTATGTGTTCAAGATCAGCACCATGTGGTCGAGCAGTACACCAGGTATATGACCATCTGGATGGTATTTCTCTCGGCAAATGTACTGATCTACAAGAATGCCCTGGTGAGGGTGGATTTCCTGGACCACATCTGGCCGAAAACGTTTATGAAGGTGCGGGATGCGGCGTACACCGTTATCTTTGTTGTGATTCTGTTCGTCCTGTTCTGGCAGGGCTGGGTACAGGCTATCAGCTATTGGGGCGTGCCTGTCACGGGACTTCCCGTTGACAAATTCTGGATATATTTGAGCATTCCGGTGGGCGCGTTTCTGATGCTGGTTCAATATGCGCTGAATCTGATTCGCATGTTCTTTGGAAAGGGGGAAAACGCCGGATGAGTTTTGCACTGATAATGGTAATCGTGATTCTGCTGGTGCTTCTGGTCGTCGGCGCGCCCGTTGTGCTGGCCATCGGTACCGCAGCCATGAGTTACTTCATTATAAAGCCGGACATGATGGGGAGCCTGATGATATATGCCCACCGTCTTTTCAGCGGAATGGACAGCTTCATCTACATCTGTATTCCGCTGTTCATGCTCTCGGGTGAATTGATGGGACGGACAGGCCTGATGGACAAGATCATGGATTTCTGCCGCATTTTCGTGGGACGCTTAAGAGGCGGTATCGCCTACGTGTCCGTTCTTGCCAGTATGATGTTCGGATGTATTTCCGGATCGGGACTGGCGTGTATCGCGGCGCTGGGGCCCATCGAGATATCCATGATGGAGAAGGAAGGCTATGACAGAAACTTTGCGACGGCTCTGACCGCCACGGCGGCCATCCAGGGCCCGGTCATCCCGCCCTCCATTCCCGCAGTCATGTTTGCAGGCCTTACGTCAGTGTCTGTAGGAGCTCTCTTTGTGGGACTCTTCGTTCCCGGTATTATGCTGGGCGTCGGCCAGATGTGCATTATCGCGTACATGGCCAGAAAATATGGGTTCCCCAAGAGTGATGTATCCTACACGAAGAAGGAAATTGTGCAGATCACATTGAAATCCCTGGGCGCCATTTTCATGGTGGTTCTGATTCTCGGAGGCATCCTCTCCGGAATCTTCACGGCAACGGAGGCATCCGGTATCGCGGTCGTGTACGTGATTTTGCTGGATCTTCTGGGAGCGCGCCGGCTGAAACTGGCCGATCTGTGGGATTCTTTGAAAACTACGGTTTCGGGAGCGGTGTCCATTTTCCTGATTATCGGATTTTCCTCCATCATCAGCTGGATCTTCGCCATGGAAAATGTGCCGCTTATGATCAATAATTTCGTGATCAGTTCCAACCTGTCCCCGTATCTGCTGCTGTTCATCGTGAATATATTCTTCCTGTTTAACGGCATGTGGATCTCGGACTCGGCGCAGCTGGTACTGTTTGCGCCCATATTTACCCCGCTGTTCACGGCGCTGGGGGTGAGTCCGCTGCATTTTGGAATCGTTATGATCGTCAATGTTATGATCGGAATGATCACGCCGCCCTTCGGCGTGGCGCTCTATGCAGCTACCAGCGTCAGCGGATGCGAGCTCAAGGAAGTGGTGAAGCGCTCGCTGCCGTTTACGGCTTCCTGTATCGTGGTGCTGTTTATCGTCACTTATTTCGCGGAGGTCGTACTGTTTGTTCCAAAACTTCTGGGATACTCGATCTTTTAAATGTAAATGTGGAAAAATAAAACTGCCGCCTCCCCGGTCTGCTGCTCCGGGGGTGCGGCAGTTTTGTGTGTGGTGTTTATTTGATTGAGAGAAACTGCATATTAGCTCTGCCAGGGGGCAGAGGGGTAAAAAAATGGAAATCAAAAATTCTGAGAAGATAAAAAGTTTTTTGCAAACTGCCAGTTCTCTCTGCTCCGTTCTTGACAAATGATAAATTTGAATATATACTATCAATTGATAGTATATATCTTTGCCGGAGGTGATCAACATCTTTCTTAGTATACAATCGAAAAAAAGCGAAGTCATTGCTTTTCTGGATGAACTGAAAATATTTTTAGAAAAATGTGATTTCAATTTAGATACGGATTTTGTTTTAATACGAAAAAATAAAAGAGCTGACTGTCAAGGAATATTCTGAAACTAAGATTGATAAAGATGATGTAAATCCGCCGCTGCTTTTTGTATTTGGAAAAAATATAAATGGAAAACTAATATATATAAAGTTAAAGATTAAAGGAGATCAGAAGAGACACGTTTATGTGTGTCGTTTCATTACGCGAAAGACAGGATGAAATTTCCTTATGCATCATTGGAATTGAAAAGGAGGAAGGACAATGGCGACGGGTACTTTGATTAGAAAAGTTCATATGGATTGTCCGCTGTGTGACAGGAAACATGAAGTGGAGGAGAGAAAACGCGTTGCAACAATTATACTGAAAGGCGAGGAGATATCCTACGAGGAGAAGTTTTATTTATGTGCAAATGCGGATGCGGATGAAAACGAATTTGAAACCGGTTCCATGACAAATGCCAACCTTCTGAATGCACGCAATGCTTACCGGGTAAAACATGGCCTGCTTACTTCGGAGGAGATAGTTGCAATAAGAGAAAATTACGGCCTGTCACAGGTTGATCTTGCAAGGCTGCTCGGATGGGGAGAGGCTACGATATCAAGATACGAGAGCAAAGCGATTCAGGATGAGGCGTATGATACAATGCTTCGTCTTGTTAAGGACAATCCATTGATAGCGTTGGATTTCCTAAAGAAGAATGCTGTCAAATTTTCGGATCAGAAAAGGGCGGAGATACGGACAAAAATTGTAGAGAAACTGGGTTCTTATGGAAAAGAGTATTTGACACGGCAGGCGTTTGAGGGAGAATACGCTGATTTTGAAGAGCCATCGGATGCCAATGGTTTTACTATACTGGATGTCGATAAAATTGAAGTTTTAATTTCATATATTGCTGAAAAAGTACCTAACCTGTTTAAAGTAAAGCTGATGAAAATGCTCTGGTATGTGGATGCTGTCTCCTGTAAAATGAGAGGGCGCGCCATGACAGGGCTGGTTTACAGGCATAATACGATGGGAGCTCTCCCCATGGGACATTATAGTCTTATGAATCTGGAAAATCTGAATGTGCACGAGGAAGAAAGTTATAATTATGATTCAATGTTGCATATTTATCCGACAAAAGGAATGGATTATTCCATCTTGAATGACGATGAAAAGGAAATCATTGATAAGGTGATTAATAAATTTAAAAATTACAAGGCAAAAGATATAATTGAATATATGCATGAGGAGAAGGCATATGTTGAGACGAAACCCGGTGACATTATTCCGTTTTCTCTGGCAAAAGAGATAAGAGAGTTTTGAATATTGGCGGGTAATGATAAAATCAGCCGGTAAGGGAGACTGACAGTGCTTCGGTACTGCAGTCTCCTTTTAAAATTATGAGTTAACAGACTCTGTTCGTAGCTTTATATTTCTATCAGGCACTTGAAAATAATTTCTTCCAATAAATCATTATTTAACTTTGCCGACTGAATGCTTGCATGAAGCATTTCTTCCATGGTTATTTCCGAGAAATCAATTTCAAATCTGCCATTATTTTTGCATAGCTGTTCAATATAAATTCTTTGAGTTCGTCCATTTCCTTCGCGAAATGGATGAATCATATTTAACTCGCCCAAATAATATGCCAGGCGAATCGACATCTCTTTTTTATCAGATATATCAGCCAGATATTTTTCTTTCTTTTAATTTTTTATACAGGCCGTTAAACTGTATTTCTATAAATTGTATTAAACAAAATATTGTTCCCTTCGATATATCAACAGTTCTTATTTTTCCGGCCCACGAATAAATGTCTTGAAAAAGGTACTTGTGGATAGAACAGAGATGTTTTATTGAGAAATCACCGGTAACTCCTTTTTTGTCAAGCTCTGCCTGACGAACTGCGGAATAATCTCTTTCAGCGTCATGCAGTGTATTGATGTCCCGGATATTTAACTTATTTTTTAAAACATTTGTACCAGGATAACAATATTTTATATCATAGTTATCGTCATAAAAATAATTATAATCCAGATCTTTCATGATTTGCTTTGGATACACCGTATTTTTTATTTAATTCTGCGATTGCTTCTGCGCATGAAATTTTACCGGAAAGTATTCCAGAGACTCTGTTCCGGCATTCTTTATCAAAAGGCATATTTTCCATTCTAAAACTGGATTCAATGCTGCTTACTTTTTCTGTTTTATTGTCATGGTTGTATCCTTTCTCCATTCTGCTGCGGTATTCAGAAAGTTACTTATATATTATATTATATCATAAAATTACAGTAAACGTGAAAAAGAAAAATAAAAAATGTCTGCAATGGGCAGAGAATATGCTGGGGAAAAGCAAAAAACAAGATGGTGAAAAAAGGCATGAAAGTTAGAACGAATAGTGGAAAAGCAAGTGGAAGGACAAATATCTGGAATGGATTTGTGGATATACCAACGCGCAGGGAGGAAAAATTTATATAGGCTGCGACGGGAATTATTGTTGGTGTCAACCTTTTATTATTACCGCAGCGGCAATACAAGGCAAATTCTGACCGCGCCGGAGGATAGGACGATCCGGGTGACTGATAGGGTGACTGATAAGGAACAAGTTACGCTATCGCAGTTGGCTGAGCGGCTGGGTGTCAGCTGGAAAACAGGGGCTGTGATAAAGAAACTGCCGCCTCCCCGGTCTGCTGTCCTGGGGAGGCGGCACTTCTGCATTATAAGTTATTTTATGTTATTTTATGATAATTTCGATTATATTATATTCCCGATATCCGCAAAGCCAGAGAGCAGGGGGAAATCATTACAGTATCTCCCTCTGCTCCAGCTTTCCCATCAGCTTTTTCATCGTCCGCAGCGCCTCCTTAAGCTCCATAAGCTCCCCGTCGTCGAGCGCGGTGAAGTTCTCCGCCACAGCCTGCAGAAGCTCTCCGCAGAGCGCTCCGATGACCTGCCGTCCCTCCCCGGTGATCTGGATATACACCTGGCGCCGGTTTTTCTGGTCGTGGAAACGCTCTACCAGATCCTTTTCCTCCAGCATATTGATCAGCTTCGTCAGCTGCTGCTTGGTGATATCCAGTTTCTCGGCCAATGCCGACATGGTGAGAGACTGCTCATTCAGACTCTGCAGCATCATCAGCGCGTGAAAGGCCAGCGAGTTGGCCTTGATGCCGCAGGTCTTTTCAAATTTACTCTTAAAAATCTGGTGAAAGTTGACGGAAAACTCCAGAAATTCTCTGCAGATCTCCCGGATCTCCTTCATTTCCATGGATCAGACAGCCCCCTTTGTGTCAAGATAATGCTTGAATTGAGGGTATCATATTAAAAGGAAAAAGTCAATAATTATTAAAAGTAAATAAATATTTACAATAATCTATTGACAAAGGTAAATAAAAGATTTAAAGTATCCACGAAAGGAAGGGTTACTCTATGGAAATGAAAAAGATGTGAAATCCGGAAGTGGGAAGAAGCCGTTCATATACTATTATGTGATTGTCATGCTGGTCATCCTGCTTCTCAATATGCTGGTGTTCCCGGCTATCGCGGAGCGCTCCATCCAGCAGGTGAGCTATGACGTGTTCATGGAGCAGCTGGACGAGGGAAATGTGTCCGTGGTATACCGCAACGAGGCGGAGCGTTATCTTCTGTTTGTGACGCAGGACAGCGAGGGAAAGAGCGTCACCTGCAAGACGGGGCTGTTCCCCGACGATACGCTGAATGAACGGCTCTATGAGGCGGGGGTTCGCTACACCGAAGAGGTCCCGCAGAAGGCCTCCCCGCTGATGAATCTTTTCACTACCTGGATTCTGCCGCTTCTGTTCTTCGTGGTCATCGGACAGCTGATGGGGCGGATGCTGACGAAGCGGATGGGCGGCGGCAATGCCATGACCTTCGGAAAATCCAACGCCAAGATCTACGCCGAGTCAGAGACAGGCAAGACCTTCGCCGATGTGGCCGGACAGGAGGAGGCCAAGGAGGCTCTGGGCGAGATCGTGGATTTCCTGCACAACCCGTCGAAATACGCAGAAATCGGCGCGACGCTCCCCAAGGGCGCACTCTTAGTGGGCCGCCCGGAACGGGTAAAACGCTGCTGGCGAAGGCCGTGGCCGGCGAGGCGCACGTGCCGTTCTTCTCCATTTCCGGTTCGGAATTTGTGGAGATGTTCGCCGGCGTGGGCGCGGCCAAGGTGAGAGACTTATTTAAGCAGGCCAACGAGAAAGCGCCCTGCATCGTGTTCATCGACGAGATCGATACCATCGGAAAGAAGCGGGACGGCACCGGCATCGGCGGCGACTCCGAGCGGGAGCAGACCTTGAACCAGCTTCTCACGGAGATGGACGGCTTCGACGGGCAGAAGGGCGTGGTGATTCTGGCGGCCACCAACCGGCCGGAGTCCCTTGACAAGGCGCTGTTGAGACCGGGCCGGTTCGACCGCAGAATCCCGGTGGAGCTGCCGGATCTGAAAGGGCGCGAGGCCATTCTGGCGGTGCACGGAAAGAAAGTAAAGCTGGATTCGTCGGTGGATTTCAATGCCATCGGACGGGCCACAGCGGGAGCCAGCGGCGCGGAGCTGGCCAACATCGTCAACGAGGCGGCCTGCGGGCGGTCAGAAGCGGACGCGGCACCGTGACCCAGGCGGATTTAGAGGAGAGCGTGGAGGTGGTCATCGCGGGCTATCAGAAGAAAGACGCGGTGATTTCCTTAAACGAGCGGCGCATCATCGCCTACCACGAGGTGGGGCACGCGCTGGTGGCGGCCTGCCAGAGCCATTCCGCGCCAGTGCATAAGATCACCATTGTCCCCAGAACCTCCGGCGCGTTGGGATACACGATGCAGGTGGACGAGGACCAGCGGTTCCTCATGAGCAAGGAGGAGGCGTTCAACAAGATCGCCACGCTGACCGGCGGACGGGCCGCGGAGGAGTTCATGTTCGGCTCCATCACCACCGGCGCCTCCAACGATATCGAGCAGGCCACCAGGATCGCCAGATCCATGGTGACCCGGTACGGCATGAGCGAGCAGTTCGGCATGGTGGCGCTGGAGACGGTCACGAACCAGTACCTGGGCGGCGACGCGTCCCTGGCCTGCTCGGAGGAGACGGCGAGAAAGATCGACGAGGAAGTCATACGCATGGTGAAGGAGGCTTATGAGAAGGCCATGGGAATCCTTAAGGAACATGCGGGGAAATTGACGGAAATTGCGGAGTATCTGCTGGAACGGGAAACCATCACCGGGGAGGAGTTTATGGGGATTCTGGGGGATGGGAATTAAGAAGTCGCACGGGGCGGGGGCCGGGAAATGACAGGCGAAGCTGACCGTTTCGGGAGACTCGATGGGAAATACTAAACCGCACGGGGCGGGATAATACCGGGATCGGACATATTCGATCAAAATTTTTTATAAATTTTGCTCTCAGATGTCCTTTGCGATTCGGCGTTGTGCGCCGATCGCAACCCGGCATTATCCCGCCCCGTGCGGTTAAAAAATGTTTGTTATAACAGTATTAGCTAAGCGATAGCCATTATTTACAATAGGAATAGCAAAATAATGGCTTTTATTGTGCGAAAATGCTATAATTATGTCGAAGGTCAGAGAGACGTTAATAAAAACGTTAAAAAACGAATGGATATGGCTGGGGAGAGGGTGGATGAATGAACAGCGATATCAATTTGAAGCATCTGGAGTATTTCATCAAAGTCGCGCAGCTGGGATCGATCAACAAGGCGGCGCAGGCGTTGTTTATCTCGCAGCCTTATCTGGGAAAGATTATCAATGACCTGGAGTATGAGGCGGGATGCCTGCTCTTAAACCGGAGCAATCACGGGGTGACGCTGACGCCGGAGGGAGAGGAGTTCGAGCGCCGGGCCGCCAACGTGCTGGCGGAGGTGGCGCAGCTCTGGCAGAGGTCGGCCAAGGGAAGCGGGGACTTCTCGCATCTGTCGGTCTCCATGACGAAGTTTTCCCACGTGATGGAGAGCTTCATCGAGGTGATTATGAATCACCGGGATCAGCCGGAGTTTACGCACCGGCTGTACGGAGGGAACCCGGAGGACGTGATCGAGGACGTGCTGTCCGGGCGGGCCACCGTGGGAATCATCCATTTTGACAGCAGGAGACGGCGGGAGATCGAGGAGACGCTTCTGACGCAGGGGATTTCCTACACGCGCCTGGCACACATGGAGCCCCATCTGGTGGTGGCGAAAAACCATCCCCTGGCGCTGAAAAAGGAGCCATCGACCTGCAGGAGCTCTCCGATTACGGGTTTGTCCGTTACCTGGGGCAATGCGACGACCTCATCTACAGCCTGTTCGACGCGGAGCTTCGCAGGGGAAAGGTAAGCAGCCCGAAGGTCATCTACGTCTCGGACCGGGAGACGCTTCTGCGGCTCATCTCGGTCAGCGATTTTTATGGCGTGGGGATCCGCAGCTTCCAGAACCAGGATCCGGGGTACGGCTCGGTTTCCATCCCCATTCCGCAGTGCGATTTCATGTTTGAGTTTGGCTATATCATGACGGAGGGAACCGTGCTGTCTGATATTACAAAAGAATTTATCAAAAATGTAAAAGACCGCCTGAATTAGAGGCAGGCAGAGATTATGAGAGGAGGTGGAGAGTTGATACAGGAAATTATGCGGGAAACTCTGGAAAACGCGCGCCCGGCAGTTGCACAGGGCGAGGTGGCAAGCTACATTCCGGAGCTCAAAAAGGCAGATAAAAACCAGCTGGGACTCAGCATTTTTACGATGGAGGGAGAGCGGTATTCCGTGGGGGATACGAAGGTGCGGTTCAGCATCCAGAGTATTTCCAAGGTGATCAGTCTGGCCGTGGCCCTGGAGCTGTGCGGATTTGAGACCGTGTTTGACCAGGTGGGGATGGAGCCCTCCGGCGACGCGTTCAATTCGCTGGTGAAGCTGGAAATTTCCGACAGCCATCCCAGCAATCCCATGATCAATTCAGGGGCCATCGCGGTGTCGGGCTACATCGAACCGAAGATTCCGTTTGATCAGATGCTCACGTTCACGAGACGCCTGTGCATGGATCCGGGCATCGGGCTGGACAGTAGAGTCTACGAGTCGGAGATGTCCCATATTTCCAGAAACAGGGCCATCGCGTACCTGCTGGAGAACAAGGGAGTTCTGCGAAACGATGTGGAGCGCACGCTGGATTTCTATGTGAAAATGTGCTCTCTGAGCGTGACTGCCGAGAGTCTGGCGGGGCTGGGTCTTCTGCTGGCAAACGGCGGGGTGAGCCCGGAGACGGGAGTGCGGCTCCTTAAGAAAAAAACGGTCAAGGTGGTAAAGACCATCATGCTGACCTGCGGCATGTACGACGGCTCCGGCGAGTTTGCCATCCGCGTCGGCATTCCGTCCAAGAGCGGTGTCGGCGGAGGCATTCTGGCCGTGGCGGATAAAAAGATGGGCATAGGCATTTTCGGCCCGTCCCTGGACGAGAAGGGCAACAGCATCGCCGGCGAGCGGATGCTCCAGTACCTGTCAGAGAAACTGAAGCTTCACATGTTTGAGGCATAACACGCAAAAAACACAGGAGGTATTTGATACAATGAGCGAATTATACAGCAGTCTGATCAGCACGCTGAGCAACTATTTATACACCTACATTCTGATTGTGCTTCTGGTGGCCGCGGGAGTCTGGTTCACGGTGCGGACGAAGTTCGTGCAGTTCCGCTATCTGGCGGAGTCGCTGCGCATCGTGCTGCAGCCCAGCGAGGATGAAAATGCGGTCTCGGCCTTCAAGACGCTGATGGTCTCCACCGCGTCCCGCGTGGGCACGGGAAATATCGCCGGCATCTCGACGGCGGTATGCATGGGCGGCACCGGAGCCATTTTCTGGATGTGGCTGACGGCATTTTTAGGGAGCGCCACCGCCTTTGTCGAGGGCACGCTGGCGCAGATTTATAAGAAAAGGGCTGAGGACGGAAGCTGCTACGGCGGCCCCTCCTACTACATCGAGGCGGTGCTGAAGCAGAGATGGCTGGGCGTACTGTTTGCGGTGGTCATGATTCTCACGTACATGGTGGGCTTCAATCTGGTGGCTTCCTTTAATATTGCAGACTCCTTTAAGGTCTACGGATTTTACGATCCGACACTGACGCCGATGATCGTGGGCGGCCTGGTGGCGGCCGTGTTCCTTCTGTGTATCAGCGGCGGCGGAAAGCAGATCGCCAGCGTGACGGCGGTGCTGGTTCCGGTGATGGGCGTGGTTTATCTGAGCGTGTCCCTGTTTGTGGTTGTGACGCACATAACGATGATTCCGTCCATATTTGCGGACATTTTCAGAAATGCATTTAATTTCCGCGCGATCTTCGGCGGCTTCGCGGGCTCCGCGATCATGCACGGAATCAAGAGAGGCCTGTTCTCCAACGAGGCCGGTATCGGTGCGGCGGCCTGTGCGGCAGGTTCCGCGGGCGTTTCCCATCCGGCGAAGCAGGGCCTCGTGCAGGTGCTCTCCGTGTTCATCGACACCATCGTGGTCTGCAGTGCGACGGCGATGCTGCTTCTCTGCTCCGGCGTCGCCCCCGAGGCGGGCCTGGCGGGAATGCCCTACGTGCAGAGGGCCATGTCCAACATGATGGGTGAGGCGGGCGTGATTTTCATTACCGTGTCCCTGGTGCTGTTTGCGTTCACCACGCTTTTAGGAAATTACTACTATGCGGAGACGGGCATGTCCTACCTGCTGGGCGGAATCCCATCGAAGACCGTCCGCTGGATTCAGAGATTTGTGGCGGTGGCCGTGGTGTTTGTGGGAGCGATCGCACAGCTGAATCTGGTGTGGGACACCTCCGATGTGCTGCAGGGACTGATGGCCATCATCAATATCCCGGTGATTCTGCTGCTCTTAAAGCCGGCGCTCAAGTGTCTGGATGATTACACGCGGCAGAAGAAGGAGGGGAAGAATCCCGAGTTCAAGGCTGCGGCTGCGGGAATCCGGGAGAAGACGGATTTCTGGAATTAGATCGATTGAAATGCGCGTAAAATAAAGGCGGGGAAAGCGGGAAACTGGCTGTCCCCGCCTTTGGCGTGCGGGGGAACATAAAAGCAACAGCCCGTTGCTTGAAACGGCAAAACGTCAGACATATAATGTAAGAAACAATGGATCAAGGAGGAAACAACATGGAAATGCAGGCGATATTAAAGCTCCTTCGCGAAAAGAACAACCTCACGCAGGAGCAGATGGCCGAGCGCCTGATGGTCACCAGGCAGGCGGTCAGCCGCTGGGAGAATGGGGAGACGCAGCCGAACACGGAAACGCTGAAACTGCTATCCCGTGAGTTCAACGTGTCGGTCAACACGCTGTTGGGGGAGCCCCGCCAGCTGGTCTGCCAGTGCTGCGGAATGCCTATGAACGAGGACAGCGTCATCAGCCGGGAGACGGATGGGAGCTTCAACGAGGATTACTGCAGATGGTGCTATGCCAACGGGGAATTTGTGTATACATCCAGAGACTCACTGCTGGATTTTCTGGTGGAGCACATGCCGGACCCGGAACAGACGGACGCCGGGGAGCGGCGCCGTCAGTTCGACTCATATCTCTCCCAGCTGAAACACTGGAAAAAGAATTAAACATCCGTCCCCAGCATCAGCTCCTCGACGATCTCCGGTCGTGCTTCTCGTAATATTTCTTTTTCTCGGCGTACATTTTCTGCTCCGCCCTTTTTATCAGAAGAGAGATGGAGGAGATATCCGTCTCGCACTGGAAGCCCACTGAGATGTGGTAATCGGATTCTGCCAGGACGGAGATCAGGTCTTCGCTCTGCGCCTCTATATCCGCCTCGTCGGCGTCCGGGAGAAACAGAATGAACTCGTCGCCGCCGGTGCGGTAGAGGTACTCTGTGCGGAAATGCTCCTGGATTCCGGATGCCACCGCACAGAGCATTCTGTCTCCGGTGTCGTGCCCTTCCGTGTTGTTTTTCTCGTGGAGGCCGTTGACATCGATATAGACGCAGGCC
This sequence comes from Clostridia bacterium UC5.1-2E3, assembly GCA_001304875.1. Classification (GTDB taxonomy): domain Bacteria; phylum Bacillota; class Clostridia; order Lachnospirales; family Lachnospiraceae; genus Ventrisoma; species Ventrisoma faecale. The sequence goes on along the minus strand of BBZO01000008.1, from coordinate 66,893 downwards.
AGGGAGGCATGGTGCTGCGCATAAATTGTGGGGAGGTCTCTCTCGTAGCGGTTCCGGTTATACAGCCCGGTGAGGGCGTCCCGGTCTCCCTGCTCCTGGATTTCCATGTAGCTTTTTAAATTCTTGCAGAACATGCCGAAGCTGAACTGCATGTTTTTGAGCAGGGCCGCCTGTTCATGGCTTCTTTTGGCGTTGCAGACCGCCAGAATCCCGCAGATGTGTCCGCTCATGTCCTCCACGGGCACTGCGGTGACATTATAAAGGTCTGGAAACTCCTTTTCCGGGAAAATGTTGCGAAACTCCCGCTCGCTGTCCGCCCCGTACATTTCATTGCCGTCAGAAAAAACTCCAGCAGCTTCCCGGCGGATTCCAGTCCGCTGTTTTCTCTGCGTTCCTCTGCCGGCCTGCCCTTTTCCCAGAAAAACCATTCGTTCCCGCCGTCCGCATCCAGAATCCAGAAGCTGACCATTCCGGCGGAAAGGATGCTGCCCAGCTTTTCCAGCGCCGCGTAGACATTCTCTTTCTTCTCGTGCGCGTTGAACAGCAGCCGCTCCACGTCGTAGATGTGATTGATCGTGTCGAGACGCCTCTGCTTCTCGGCTGTCATGCGGCGGACGTAGCCCATCATCCACAGGAAATATACGATAAAACACGCCAGCTCGAACGCCAGGAACTGCTTCAGCACCCGTTTGATGGCATTGGCGCTCTCAAATACGACGCTCTCCGGCACGGACATGGCGATCCGCCAGTCATTGATTGCCATGGGCTCGTAGTAGAAATAGAGATACTCGCCGGCTGTCTCCGAGGCGTAAACGACATACCGGCTCTCTCCGCTGCTGAGCATCTGTTTGATCTGATCGGGGGAGAGGGAGCCCGGAGCACTTTTCCGGTCGCCCAGAAACTGGGTATTTCCAAGTTCCCCGTTATGCCATGTGTCAGCGAGAAAATCACCGGTGTTTCCGTCAATAATATACAGCGCGCCGTTCCCGCCATAGGGGGCCAGGTTGGCCGTCTCCGGGAGCTCGCCCAGCACGACCACGCCGTACAGCATGGCGATGGTTTTGCCGTCCCGGTTTACAGGCACATAGTGTCTGACGATATATGTATCCTGATGGAGGATATCCAGCTCCCGGTCAGAGATGTGGATGCCCTTTGCCGCCTCTTCCTCGAAGGAGATCAGGCCGCTGGCGTCCACCGGTTTCCCTCCGCTTGTGAGTACGATATCTCCGGGCAGCAGAAGCTCGATCCGGGACATCAGGCCGACGTTGGTGTGGGAGTCCAGAAGGTTCCACAGTTCCGGAGAGGACGGATCTTCATAATGTGTGATGACGGCAGAAAGCATTTCCAGCTCCTCCCGGTCATTGTTCATATACATCTCAATATTGTCCGCCAGACTGCCGGTTTCCTCGTAAAGCCGCTCAAGACTTCGTTCTTCCTCCATGCGGCTGATGGTTCTGGTCGCCCAGAAGGAAACGGCTACGATCAGGAGAATCAGTATGACTGTGGTGACCAGAGAGCCGCCCCGCTGTATATCGTTCTGTCTCTTAAAACGTTTTTGATTTCTCATACCCAACCCCACGATGTATCGCTTCCCTTTCTGAATTTTCCTATTCTTAAATCCCGGTTCCCTTCAGTGAACCGGACCTGCATCACATACCAGTTCCCCTGCATTATACGCCAATATCCCTCCCCATGCAAGCCTGCGGCGCATAAATATATCGGGGGCGAAAAACGCTTGCCGCTTCAATAATTAAAAGCCGATAGAGCCGGGGCTGTATCCGGTATGGCAATGCATAAAAAATCACCTGTGCTGCCGCGCTGTCCCTTAAAAACTGCTTTTTCTCACTTCGCAATTCACATATTCCCCATAAATTCCAAAAACTACTTGCATATTATACAACATAAATGTATAATTATAAACACCTTATCAAGAGCGCAGTGCAACCGCACATGCTCTTGCAGCTATGCTTGAACCAATAACAGACATTATTTAATAGAAAAGAAAGGAAACCATCACCATGATACGAGCAGGAATCATAGGCTCCACCGGCTACGCCGGAGGGGAACTCACCCGTTTACTTTTACAGCGCGAGGATGTGGAGATCGTCTGGTACGGCTCCAGAAGCTACATCGACAAGCCCTACGCCTCCGTCTACCAGAACATGTTCAGGCTGGTGGAAAATGTATGCAAGGACGACAACATCGACGAGCTGGCCGAGGAGGCCGACGTCATTTTCACGGCCACGCCCCAGGGGCTCTGCGCATCCCTGGTAAACGAGGAGATTCTGTCGAAGACGAAGATCATCGACTTAAGCGCGGATTTCCGCATCAAGGACGTAAACATTTATGAGCAGTGGTACAAGATCGGCCACCCGACGCCCCAGTTTATCCCCGAGGCGGTCTATGGACTTCCCGAGATCAACCGCGAGGCGGTGAAGGCGCGCGGCTGATCGCCAACCCGGGCTGTTATCCCACCTGCTCTTTCCTTAGCATTTACCCCCTCTTGAAGGCGGGGCTCATCGATCCGGATACCATCATCATTGATGCCAAGTCCGGAACCTCCGGGGCGGGGAGAGGCGCCAAGACCGATAACCTCTACTGCGAGGTCAACGAGAGCATCAAAGCCTACGGCGTCGCCAGCCACCGGCACACGCCGGAGATCGAGGAGCAGCTCTCCTACGTGGCGGGCCGCCCGGTGACTATCAGCTTCACCCCCCACCTGGTGCCCATGGACCGGGGCATCCTGGTGACTGCCTACGCCTCCCTCACGAGGGACGTGGGCGACGAGGAGGTGCGGGCCGCCTATGAAGCCTGCTACAAAGACGAGTATTTCGTCCGCGTCCTCGAAAAGGACGTGACGCCCCAGACCCGCTGGGTGAAGGGCAGCAACTTCGTGGACGTGAATTTCAAGATCGACCCCAGGACGAAGCGCGTCGTGATGATGGGAGCCATCGACAACATGGTGAAGGGAGCCGCGGGGCAGGCCATCCAGAACATGAACCTTATGTTTGGACTTCCCGAAAATAAAGGCTTGAAACTGGCCCCAATGTTCCCTTAAAATAGAGCTGTAACAGAACCGCAAAAAACAGACAAAGAGAATCGAGGAGGCATACATAAATATGAGCATTCAGTTTATAGAGGGCGGCGTCACCGCCGCAAAGGGATTCAAGGCGGCGTCCGCGGCGGCGGGCATCAAGAAGAGCGGCAAGCTGGACATGGCGCTGGTTTACAGTGAGACCCCGTGCCGCAGCGCCGGCACGTTTACCACCAACCGCGTGCAGGCCGCTCCGGTGAAATGGGACAGGAACCAGGTCTACAGCGGCGATCCGGCCCAGGCCATCGTCATCAACTCCGGCGTTGCCAATGCCTGTACCGGCGAGGAGGGCATGGGCTACTGCGCCGACACCGTTGAGGCGGCGGCGAAGATTCTGGGCATCCCGGCGGCGTCTGTTCTGGTGGCTTCCACCGGAGTCATCGGCCGTCAGCTCCCCATGGATAAGATCACCGGGGGCATTGAGATGATGGCCCCGAAGCTGGGCGGCACGCGGGAGGACGGCGCGTCGGCGGCCACGGCCATCATGACCACCGACACGACGAAGAAGGAGGTGGCCGTGCAGTTTGAGCTGGATGGAACCACCGTGACCATCGGCGGCATGTGCAAGGGCTCCGGCATGATCCACCCCAACATGTGCACGATGCTAAGCTTCATCACCACCGACATCTGTATCAGCAAAGAGCTCTTACAGCGCGCGCTGAGCGAGGATATCAAAGGAACCTACAATATGATTTCCGTGGACGGCGACACCTCCACCAACGACTCCGTTCTTCTTCTGGCCAACGGCCAGGCGGGCAACGCGGAGATCACCGACGAGGCGGATGAGGGCTACGCCCTGTTCTGCAAGGCATTAAACATGGTCAACGAGACATTTTCCAAGGCCATCGCCGGAGACGGCGAGGGCTGCACCGCCCTGTTCGAGGTGAAGGTGGTGGGTGCGAAAACTCTTGAGGACGCCAGAATCTTAAGCAAGTCCATCATCACCTCCAGCCTCACCAAGGCGGCCATCTTCGGCCACGACGCCAACTGGGGGCGCATCATCTGCGCCATGGGCTACTCCGGCGGCGAGTTCGACCCGGAGACCGTGGACCTGTTCTTTGAGAGCAAGGCCGGAAAGCTTCAGATCGTGAAGAACGGCGTGGCCACGGACTACAGCGAGGAGGAGGCCACGAAGATCCTCTCCGAGCCGGTGGTGACGGCCATCGCCGACGTGAAGATGGGAGAGTGTGAGGCCACGGCCTGGGGCTGCGACTTAACCTACGACTACGTGCGGATCAACGGCGATTACCGCTCATAAGAAAGGGGATAAACTGAGATGAATCTGGATCCATCCATCATGCAGAAGGCGGAGGTGCTTATCGAAGCCCTCCCGTACATACAGCGTTTCAACCGCAAGATCATTGTGGTAAAATACGGCGGCAGCGCCATGGTTGACGAGGAACTGAAAAAACACGTGATTCAGGACGTGGTGCTCTTAAAGCTGGTGGGCTTTAAGCCCATCATCGTCCACGGCGGCGGCAAGGAGATCAGCAGCTGGATCAGCAAAGCCGGCATGACGCCGAAATTCGTGGGCGGCCTGCGGGTGACCGACGAGGCCACCATGGAGATCGCGGAGATGGTTTTAAACCGCGTGAACAAGAGCCTGGTGCAGCTGGTGAATGAGCTGGGCGTCAAGGCTGTGGGCATCAGCGGCAAGGACGGACAGCTCCTCAAATGCGAGCGCAAGTACGCGGGAGGCCAGGACATCGGCTTCGTGGGCGACGTAAAGGAGGTAAATCCGCAGGTGATCTACGACCTGCTGGAGAAGGATTATCTTCCGATCATCTGTCCCATCGGCTTCGACGACAGCTTCCAGAGCTACAATATCAACGCCGACGACGCGGCCTGCGCCGTCGCCAGGGCCGTGAAGGCGGAGAAGCTGGCGTTCTTAACTGACGTGGAGGGACTTTACAGAGATTTCGAGGATAAATCCAGCCTGATTTCCGAGATCACCGCCGAGGCAGCCCAGGAGATGGTTTCCAGCGGTATGCTGGGCGGCGGCATGCTTCCGAAGCTTCAGAACTGCATCGACGCCATCGAGCACGGCGTCTCCAGGGTTCACATCCTGGACGGGCGGATTCCCCACTGCCTGCTTCTTGAGATCTTTACGAAGAAAGGAATCGGGACGGCCATTCTGGGAAATGGAAAGGAGAAAGTGATTCATGAATAAGGAACAGTACATAGAGTCGGCGGAGAAGACATTTTACAAAACCTACAACCGTTTCCCCGTGGTGTTTGAGCGGGGCGAGGGGATTCACTTATACGACACGGACGGAAACGAGTACCTGGACTTCGGCGCGGGCATCGCGGTCATGGGCCTGGGCTACAATCACCCGGCGTACACGAAGGCCATGGTGGAGCAGGCGGGAAAGCTGATGCACACCTCCAACCTGTTCTACAACGTGCCCTCCATCACGGCGGCGGAGAAGCTTTTAAAGGTTTCCGGCATGGATAAGGTGTTCTTCACCAACAGCGGCACCGAGGCCATCGAGGGCGCGTTGAAGATCGCCCGCCGCTACGCCTACGACAAGAAGCAGGGAGCTTACGAGATCATCGCCATGGAGCACTCCTTCCACGGGCGCAGCACCGGCGCGCTGGCGGTGACGGGCAACGACCACTACCGCGAGCCCTTTAACCCGCTGCTCCCCGGCGTGAAGTTTGCGAAGTTCAACGATCTGGACAGCGTGAAGGCGCTGGTGAACGACAAGACCTGCGCCATCATCATGGAGACGGTGCAGGGCGAGGGCGGCATCTACCCGGCGGACCCGGAGTTTATCGCCGGCGTCCGGAAGCTCTGCGACGAGCACGATCTGATTATGATTCTCGACGAGATCCAGTGCGGCATGGCCCGCTCGGGTTCCATGTTCGCATGGCAGCACTACGGCGTGAAGCCGGATGTGATGACCGTGGCGAAGGCCCTGGGAAACGGCTTCCCGGTGGGAGCGTTCTTAGCCTGCGGAAAGGCGTCCACAGCCATGGTTCCCGGCGACCACGGCACCACCTACGGCGGCAACCCGTTTGCGGGCGCGGCGGCCGACGCGGTGCTCGATATCTTCGAGAAGGAGGACATCCTTGGGAAGGTGAACGAGATCGCTCCCTATCTGGAGGAGACCCTTGACCGGATCACCGCGAAGTATGACTGCGTGAAGGAGCACAGGGGCATGGGTCTCATTCGCGGCCTGGAGTTTCACTGCCCGGCGGGCCCGGTCATCCGGGACGCGCTCTTAAACCAGAAGCTGGTTCTGATCGGCGCCGGCGCCAACATCATCCGCTTTGTGCCTCCGCTGGTTATCAGCGCGCGGACGTGGACGAGATGGCGGTCCGCCTGGAGGCGGCCATCGAGGCGGCGGCCCAGTAGCTTTATAAGCCGGGGTTATAGATTGTGATGAGAAAATATTACCAGATTTCCTCTTGAAAAAATTGTCAGCAGATGGGATAATTTGATAGTAAATGATAAAATGATACAAATATCATCAAAATCATCACAACAGGGAGGAAACGAAAAAATGAGAAAATTTGCAAGCATTGTTTTATCCGCAGCCATGGTGATGGCTCTGGCCACCGGATGCAGCAGTTCTTCTGACAGCGCGAACACCGCAGACACCACCGCGGCGGCAGCTGCGGAGGCGGGAGACGCCGCTGAGGCGGACACTGAGGCAGCTGAGGCACAGAGGCGGCAGACGCTGAGGGCGTGATGCCGGCCATCGCCAAGGAGGACTTAAAGATCGGCGTCATCCATATCACTGACCCGGCTGAGGCTCCGGATATACATATACACATGATCAAGGTATCGTGGGCATGCAGCAGAACTTAGGTCTGGACGACAGCCAGATCATCCGCAAGAACAACGTGTCCGACACCGATGCCACCGCCATTGAGAACGCCATGAGAGAGTGTATCGAGGAAGGCTGCCAGGTGATTTTCGCCACCAGCTGGGGCTACATGGATATCTGTGAGGCCCTTGCCGACGAGTACCCGGATGTGATCTTCTCCCACGGTACCGGCTACAAGTCCAACGGCGTGAACTTCAACAACTATTTCGGCAGAATCTACCAGGCCAGATACTTAACCGGTATCGCGGCCGGCTTAAAGACCGAGACCAACAAGATCGGCTACGTGGCAGCCATGGGCAAGGACAACTCCGAGGTTACCGGCGGATGCAACGCGTTCGCCATGGGCGCATACTCCGTGAACCCGGACTGCGAGGTTTACGTGAAGGTGACCAACAGCTGGTTTGATCCGGAGGGCGAGAAGCAGGCTGCTGACGCTCTGATCGCAGAAGGCTGCGACGTGATCGGACAGCACTGCGACACCCCGAACCCGCAGCTGGCCGCTGAGGCAGCAGGCGTGTTCGGCGTAGGCTACAACTCCGATATGTCCAAGGACGCTCCGAAGGCCGTGCTGACCTCCACCGTATGGGACTGGTCCGCATACTACACCTGGGCAGTTGAGAACATCATCAACGGCACATGGACCGGCGAGAACTACTTCGGCGGCATGGCTGACGGCCTTGTAGGCATCGCTCCGCTGGCTGAGGACTCATCGCTGAGGGAACCGAGGAGGCCATCGACGCTGCAAAGGCAGAGATGGAGTCCGGCTGGGACGTATTTGACGGCGTGATCGAGACCAACGACGGAAGCACCGTCGGCGTCGAGGGCGAGCACATGTCCGACGCAGACATCACCGGCAACATGAACTGGTACTTCAAGAACGTGGTTGAGAAATAATACATTTTGACCTGCAAAAAGGGCGGCGCACCGAGTGATGACCGCCCTTTTCGTTTCGAGGAAAGGCTGAGGTGACTAAATGACAGAGCAATTTGCCATTGAGTGCAAGGAAATCACAAAACGGTTCGGGAGCGTCCTGGCCAACGACCGCATCAACCTGCAGGTGAAGTACGGCGAGATCATGGCTCTTCTCGGGGAAAACGGCTCCGGAAAGACCACCCTGATGAACATGCTGTCCGGCATCTACCACCCCGACGGGGGCACCATCTCCGTCGGCGGGAAGGAAGTGGTGATCAATTCTCCCATGGACGCCATGGGGCTGGGCATCGGCATGATTCACCAGCATTTCAAGCTGGTGGACGTGTTCAGCGCCATGGACAACGTGGTGCTGGGGACGAAGGAGAAGCGCTTAAAGCCGAAGGTTTTAAAACAGAAGATTCTCGACATCTGCAGCTCCGTCGGGCTGGAGATCGACCCGGAGAAGAAGATTTACGACATGTCCGTCAGCGAGAAGCAGACCGTGGAGATCTTAAAGGTTCTCTACCGAGGCGCGCAGATTCTGATTCTGGACGAGCCCACCGCGGTGCTCACGCCCCAGGAGACGGAGAAGCTGTTCGCGATTCTCAGAAAGATGAAGGAGCAGGGCTGCGCCATCATCATCATCACCCACAAGCTCCACGAGGTGCTGGACATCAGCGACCGCGTGACCATTCTGCGCAAGGGCCAGAGCATCGAGACTGTGATGACTGCAGGCTGCGATGAGAAGAAGCTGACCGATCTGATGGTGGGCCGTCCCGTCAGCCTGGAGATCGAGCGGCCGGAGGTGGCGGAGAAGAACACCATCCTTAAGGTGGTGGATTTAACCGTCATGAAGACCGACGGCACCATGGCCCTGGATGACATTTCCTTCGACATAAAGACCGGGGAGATTCTGGGCGTGGCCGGTGTGGCGGGCAGCGGGCAGAAGGAGCTCTGCGAGACCATCACCGGGCTGATGGCCGCAAAGCAGGGGGCCATCCTTTACCACAAGGAAAACATCGTCGGCAAGACGCCGGCGGAGATCATAAAGCTGGGAATCAGCATGAGCTTCGTGCCGGAGGACCGTCTCGGCATGGGGCTGGTGGCCTCCATGGGCATGGTGGACAACATGCTGTTAAAGACTTACAGCTCCGGCAAGGGCCCGTTCGTCGAGAGAAACGGGGCCAGGGAGCAGGCGGAGCGACTGGTGGAGCGGCTGGGAATCGTGACGCCGGGCGTGGACACGCCGGTGCGCCTGATGTCCGGCGGAAATGTGCAGAAGGTGCTTTTGGGCCGGGAGATCGAGGCCAGCCCGCAGGTTCTCATCACCGCCTACCCGGTGCGCGGACTGGATATCAATTCATCCTACACCGTCTACGATCTGTTAAATGAACAGAAGAAAAAGGGCGTGGCCGTCATTTTCATCGGCGAGGACCTGGACGTGCTCTTAGAGCTCTCCGACCGGATCATGGTGCTCTGCCACGGCCAGATTACGGGCATCGTGGATGCAAAGAAAACAACGAAGGAAGAGATCGGCCTGATGATGACGGGCCGCAGTGTGGAGAAGGAGGTGGTCGCGTGAACGAGCCGTTGATCCGGGTGGTAAAGAAGGCGGAGTTGGGCCGCACGGAGACTGTGATCCTGCGCCTGGAGGCCATCGCTCTGGCTATCGTGGCCGGCGGCCTCTTTATCCTCTGCATCGGACAGAATCCCTTTGTGATTTATAAAACCATTATCGAGGGCGCGTTCCGCAGCGCCATGGCTCTGCAGGCCACGGTGAAGATCATGATACCGCTCCTCATTTCCTCCCTGGGCGTGACGCTGGCGTTCAAGATGAAGTTCTGGAACATCGGCGCGAGGGACAGATCATCGCGGGAGCATCTGCGCGTCCTATTTTGCGCTGTGGCACTCCGACTGGAACCACTGGGTGCTCATCGCGGTGATGTTCGCGGCCGGAATCATCGGCGGCGGCATCTGGGGGCTGATCCCTGCGTTTTTCAAGACCAGGTTCGGCACCAATGAGACGCTGTTTACCTTGATGTTAAACTACATCGCCCTCCATATCATCAGCTACCTGCAGGAGGGCCCCTGGAGAGATCTGGAGGCCCAGGGCTTCGCGAAGATCGCCCGCTTCGACAAAAACGCCTCCCTGGACAAGGTGTTCGGCGTGCAGTTCGGGTGGATCATCGCGCTGGTTCTGGTGGCGGCCGTGTTCGTCTATCTGAAATACTCCAAGCAGGGGTATGAGATCAGCGTCGTGGGCGAGAGCCAGGAGACCGCCCGCTACGCGGGAATGAACGTGCGGCGGATCGTGCTCAGAACCATGTTCTTAAGCGGCGCCGTCTGCGGAATCGCGGGAATGGTGCAGGCGACGGGCTCTGACATCACGCTGACCACGGCGGTGGCCGGCGGCGTGGGCTTCACGGCCATCATCGTGGCCTGGCTGTCCCAGTTAAACCCGGTGATGATCCTGGTGGTGTCCTTCCTCTTCAGCGTGCTGGAGAAGGGCAGCAGCGTGGTGCAGTCCAACTACGGTCTGTCCGTGGACTGCGCGGATGTGCTGCAGGGAATCATCCTGTTCTTCATCCTGGGCTGCGAGCTGTTCGTCCGCTATAAATTCGTGTTCAGAAAGCAGGGAGGTGGCAGATAGATGGATATGTTTATTAAGTTTCTGGTGGCCGCCGTCCTGGCGGGAACGCCCCTTCTGTACGGCACGCTGGGAGAGATCATCAGCGAGAAGACGGGGCATTTAAACCTGGGTGTCGAGGGCATGATGTCCATCGGCGCCTGCGCCGGATTCATGGCGGGCTACTACACGGATAATTTCTTTTTCGCTCTGGCGGCCTCCTTCGTGGCCGGGCTTTTAAGCGCCATGATCTACGCGGTGCTCACGATCACCTTCATGGCCAACCAGAACGTGACGGGACTGACGCTGACCATCTTCGGCATCGGCCTTTCCAACTTCATCGGTGTTCTGGAGCTGGCCAAGTCGGAGAGCGGAACCTTAAAGCTTCCGGAAAACATCACGGCGCAGATGCGCAACATCAATATTCCGGGACTCAGCGACATCCCGGTGGTGGGAGAGCTTCTGTTTTCCTACAACCTGTTCGTGTATCTGGGCGTGGCGATTGCACTGATTTTAGGCTACTATCTTCATAAGACGAAGGTGGGCTTAAATGTCCAGGCCATCGGCGAGAACCCGGCGGCCGCCGACGCGGCCGGCATCCCGGTGACGAAGCTTAGGTACTTAAATATTCTGCTGGCCGGCGGAATCTGCGGCATCGGCGGAGCCTACTGCTCCATGATCATCAACGGCGGTGTGTGGATCAGCAACAACGTGGGCGGCCTGGGATGGATCGCCGTGGCGCTTGTTATCTTCGCGTCCTGGAAACCGGTGAACGCGATCTACGGCTCGATGATCTTCGGCGCGCTGCGCGTGCTCAAGTATTACGTGCCGAAGACGACCTACAACATCCCGATCGCATTTTTCGACATGCTCCCGTTTTTATTTACGGCACTGGTGCTGGTGATCTCCTCCATGAGGAAGAAAAAGGGAAATCAGATCCCGGCGCATCTGGGCGTGAATTATTACCGGGAAGAGAGATAGCTGAATATGAGAATGGCTTGCTGCCGTCCTGGCCCCCGCTCTGAAATAGGCTAGATGCAGAGGATAGTCTTGAACTGTGGTAATTTTAATTCCCCCGAATTCGGGGGAATTAAAATTATTTCAAAACCTTTGTAGTCTGTTCTTCCAAAATGGACATCTGATGTATGGCGATTTTATTAAGTTTTATCAAGCGTTCTTTTTGGCTCAAGCCATCTTCAATCAGCACTGCATTGATATTTTCCATATTTGACAGGCATATCAGTTCATTTATACTTGCATAATCTCGGATATTACCATTTTTATTAGGATTCTTATCTCTCCATCGTTTCGCTGTCATTCCAAATAATGCCATATTAAGAACATCTGCCTCAGACGCATAAATGATAGAAGTCTGTTGCGGCGTAAGTTCTGGCGGAATAAGATTAACCTTGATTGCATCGGTATGTATTCGGTAATTAATTTTTGCTAATTCTCTCTTGGCACTCCATCCAAGTAAAGCCTGTTCTTCTTTCTTTAACCGTTCAAATTCTTTGATAAGATATAATTTGAACTGTGGAGATACCCAGCTTGCAAACTCAAACGCAATATCTTTATAGGCGTATGTTCCGCCATACCGTCCCGCTTTTGCTATAATTCCCTTTGAATTTGTGCGGGACACCCATTGCTTAACAGACATAATAAAACGGTTTAATCCTGCTTCCAGCATGATTTCTTCATAGGCGGAGGTATTGAAGTCCGCATTATACATTTCTTCCCATATGCCAAGAAATTCTATGGTGTTTTTATTGCGTAACCATTTTTCTATTAGGGAAGGTCCGTTATCAATTTTCCTTACCATATCGGTTAATGAGATATAATCATCTTCTTCAATCTGTAAGACCTGTATTTCCGTTCCTTCAACATTTAATTTTCCCATTATAAAATCCTTTCATCTATGCGGTTTATAATTTTACCAGCCTGCGTAAACATTTTGACATCTGATAGTCTTTTATGGTTCCCTTTTTTGGTATATATTCGGCCATTTTTTCCATGGGTCTTCACTATGGGTGAGTTCTCTCAAATCATATGGTTCCATATCTCCATAGTCTTTAAGGACAACGTCGATAGAATCTTTTTCAGCACTCGTTAAATTGTCTTTATTACCTTTGGAAATATCGTTCTCGCCGATGAAGAAATGTAATTGATGTTCATGAAATAATGCTGGGCAGACAGGACCATTGGCCCACGCTTGAAATTGTTCGTGGAAAAGAGGGGCGTCGGTTTAGGACAGATGCCATGCCTGGGAATAATAGCAGAGTTTCTGGAGTTTCCAGGTGCTCATGCTTCCCATTTTGTTTAAAATATATTTTGCGGTATCAAATACATTTGCCATATATAGTACTATGCAAACGTTTGTTTGTCCAGACGTTTGACGGACATTTAATAAAAATTTAAGCAAGAATTATTAAACCAGTTTATGGCGAATCTGTTATCATATGTTTATATTTCCGGGATGGAGTAAAAATCAGACAGAAACAGGAGGCGCATATGGGAGACGGGGCGGTGATCCGCGTGAAGCGGGTGATCGATTTTATCGAGGAGCATCTGGACGGAAAACTGGAGCTGGAGACAGTGGCGGAGGGCGTGCACTATTCAAAATACCATCTGCACCGGGTATTTCTGGAGACGGTGGGGATGACAGTGCACGATTATGTGCAGAGACGGCAGATGACGGAGGCCGCCAGGCTTCTGGTTTTCTCGGACAGGCCGGTGGCGGAGATCGCCCTGGCCTGCGGGTATGAGAGCCGGCAGGCGTTCTCCCTGGCGTTTAAGGAAATGTACAAGCTGCCGCCGGCGCAGTATCGGGAGAGAGGAAATTTTTATCCGCTGCAGCTGCGCTTCTCTCTGCACCGGGAGCTGGGAAAAGCGGAATTTACAAAGGAGGCAGTCCGCCTGGCGGGGCCGGGGGATATACCGGCCTGGATGGAGCTGATGCGCCTGGCCATCGACGGCTATCCGGCGATGGACGAGGCGGAGTATCTTGAGAAGCTGGAGGAAAGCGTGGCGGAAAAGCGGGCGCTGGTGCTGGAAAACCAGGGCGTTCTCGTGGGCGCACTGATTTTCTCCCCGGAGCCGGGGAACATCGAGTTCCTGGGCGTGCATCCGCAGTACCGGAACCGGGGAATCTGGGAGCTGTTTCTGGAAGTGCTGATGGAGAAATGTCTCCCCGGGCGGGAGATCAGCATGACGACCTACCGGGAGCGGGATCGGGCAGACACGGGATACAGGGAACGGCTTTTAGAGCTGGGCTTTGAGAGGCGGGAGCTTCTGACGGAATTTGGCTATCCCACGCAGCGTTTTGTGCGCCCGGCGAAGGGAGAAAGACAGGAGGAACGAAAATGACAGAGACAGCAACCGGCAATATCCCCGGCTGGCGGAGAACTATCCTTCTTTTTCTGACCAGCCAGTGCATCACGCTGTTCGGTTCGACGCTGGTCCAGATGGCGCTCGTCTGGTATGCGGCCATGGAGACCGCCAGCGGCGCCTGGGTTGCCGCATTTACGGTCTGCTCCTATCTGCCCCAGTTCCTCGTCTCATTTCCGGGCGGCGTGTGGGCGGACCGGTTTCATCGGAAAATGCTCATCATAGGCGCCGACGCGGCCATCGCGCTCGCCACCCTTGATGGTGCTCGCAATCCCTCATATTTCCTCGGAGCCGGCGCTGCTCGGCGGCCTGCTTATCATGTCGGTCGTACGGTCTCTGGGAGCCGGCGTGCAGACGCCCGCCGTCAACGCTGTCATCCCCCAGCTGGTCCCCGGGGATCAGCTCATGCGCTACAACGGCATCAACGCCGCCATGCAGTCCCTGGTCAATTTCGCGGCTCCGACGGCGGCCGGCGCGGTCTTCGCCGTCAGCACCCTGCGCACCACGCTCATGATCGACATTGTGACAGCCTGGCGGGAAGCGGCCTCCTGGCCTGCCTGTCCCTCCCGGCTGCGTCTCAATCCCTATCTCAATCCTCGCCCACGCCTCTGTCCGAGTCATCTGCCGTTCCTCCCGGTGCGGCAGCACATTCCGGGATATCCGCGCTCCTCTCCGACATGAAAACCGGCATAAACTACGCGCTCTCCGACCGTGTGACTGGCCGGCTGCTGCTTATCTACGGCCTGCTCACCTTCTTCTGCGTCCCGGGCGGTTATCTGGCGGGCCTTTTCGTCCGCCGGACCTTCGGCGAAACCTACTGGTACCTCACCGCCGCAGAGCTGGCCGGATTTGCCGGCATGATGGCCGGCGGCCTCCTCATGAGCACGTGGGGCGGCTTTAGACGCCGGGAGAAAACCCTGGCGGCAGGTCTCATTTCCTTCGGAGCCCTGTCCATCGCCCTGGCAGCCGCGAAACATTTCCCCGCATATCTGGCGGTCATGGCGTTCTACGGCATCGCCCTGACCATGGTTCAGACCTCCGTCACCACCATGCTGCAGGAAAAAACGGCCCCGTCCATGCAGGGCCGCATTTTCGGCCTCATGAGCACCATGTACGCCGGCTTCCTCCCCCTGGGAATGGCCGTGTTCGGCCCCCTGGCCGACCTTCTCCCCCTTCCGCTCCTCATGGCCCTTTCCGGCGGATTTCTGATTCTGGCCGGCTTTTTTGCACAGCCTTCTCCTTAGCTTGCGGAAACGGATGTCCCTGCGAACGAGGGGGAGGAGAGAAGGGGGAAAATCATAGGCTGTACACCGCCTACCTTCGCCGCAGTTTCCTCACAATCCAGCAATAAGCGATCAATGTCCCCGTTGGAACAACCGCAAGATAGCAGACCACATTAAACGGCGTAAAATTATAGACATTCGACACCTCGCCATACTCCAGCAGGTACCGGCAGCCCATCCCGGCCGCAGTGAGCCCGAACACCGCCCCGTAAACCAGACGCCCCCGTCCCGGTCCCCAGACCCCGGCCCAGGCCAGCGCGATCACCCCGTAGCTGCACACCAGCAGATACCCCTTCTGGAAATCCAGAGGAAACGGCTCACTGCTGATCGGAAACACAACGCATCCGGCAAAAACGACATACCCCATCACCAACAGCTTCGGCACCCACGGATACATCCCCAGAAAACGCTGAATCACCCCACTCCTGGCCCCCATATAAGCCGCCAGAACCAGAATCCCAATCACAACAACATACACCACAAAAACAGCATCCCATCCACCTCCATTTTGCATGTCAAAAAATCCGAAACTACACTACAAAACCAATATACCCCAATTATAACACAGCCCGCGAAGCAGAGGAAGTCCCGGGGAGGCTGACAGCGACTAGAGATAAGATACGGTATGACTTAGACGGACGATGCGGATTGCGCCGGGGTTGCGTTGGCGCACAACGCCAAACGCAAAGGGAACTACGGAGAGCAAAATTTCATCAGAAATTTTGATCGAATGTTCCCGGTCCCCGAGTGCAATCCGCATCGTCCGTCTTAGTCATACCCATCGAATCTCCCGTCGCTGACAGCCTCCCCGGGACTTCCTCTGCCCCCGCCTCGTGCGAATCCATTTTTCCCCAATCGTTCCAAAATCCATATTTTTCTAAAATTTACATATTGCTATTTCCCCCAAATGTACTAGAATTAAACTACAAGTGGAGGAAAGTGGTAGAAAGTGGATGAAAATGGTATGCCGGTGGCGGCATATCATGACAGGTGACGCATATGTTCATGGGTGAATACAGCCATACAATCGACGCCAAAGGCCGGCTCATCGTGCCGTCCAGATTCAGGGAACAGCTTGGAGACGAGTTCGTTGTTACGAAAGGACTCGACGGCTGTTTATTTGTGTATGACCAGACCGAGTGGACAAAGTTCGAGGAGAAGCTGCGCGCCCTCCCCATCACCAACGCCAACGTCCGAAACTTCACCCGCTTCATGTTAGGCGGAGCCTCCGCCTGTGAGGTGGACAAACAGGGAAGGATTCTTCTCCCGGCGCCTCTTCGCACCTTCGCCCATCTGGAGAAGGAAGTGGTGCTTGTCGGAGTGGGAAGCCGTATCGAGATATGGAACCGCGCCGCATGGGACGAGAAGAACGACTTAAATGATAACGACATGGAAGCGATTGCCGAGAGCATGGAAGGACTGGGAATATGACATTTGAACACAAATCCGTCCTGCTCCATGAGACCGTGGACAGCTTAAACATCCGTCCCGACGGGATTTATGTGGACGGGACGCTGGGCGGCGGGGGACATGCTTCACTGGTCTGCAGCCGTCTCGGGGAGAACGGGCGTCTCATCGGGATCGACCAGGACGCGGATGCCATCGCGGCGGCCACGGAGCGGCTTAAGCCTACGGCGGCAGAGTGACCATTGTGAGAAACAATTACGAAAATATCGACACGGTACTTGCAGAGCTGGGGATTCCCGGCGTGGACGGCATTTACCTGGATCTGGGGGTGTCCTCCTATCAGCTGGATACGGCGGAACGGGGTTTTACCTACCGGGAGGATGCGCCCTTAGACATGCGCATGGACCAGAGAAACGCCGAGACCGCGGCGGACATCGTCAACGGATACAGCGAGATGGAGCTCTACCGGATCATCCGTGACTACGGGGAGGACCGTTTCGCGAAAAATATTGCAAAGCACATCGTGAGAGCCAGACAGGAGAAGCCCCTGGAAACCACGGGGGAGCTGATCGAGGTCATTAAGGCGGCCATACCGGCGAAGATCCGGGCCACTGGGGGACACCCGGCCAAGCGCACCTTCCAGGCCATCCGCATCGAGCTCAACAAGGAACTGGAGGTGCTGGAGCACTCCATCGACAAGATGATCGGGCTTTTAAATCCGGGCGGAAGACTTTCCATCATCACCTTCCACTCGCTGGAGGACCGCATCGTCAAAAATAAATTTAAGGAAAATGAGAATCCCTGCGTCTGCCCGCCGGATTTTCCGGTGTGCATGTGCGGCAGAAAGAGCCGGGGAAGGGTGGTGACACGAAAACCCATCGTGCCCACCGGTCAGGAGATTGAGGAGAACAAACGATCAAAGAGTTCCAAACTTCGGGTATTTGAAAAAAGTTAAGGAGGGAGAGTATGGCTTCAAGAAAACCGGGGCGCCCGGCGCACAGCTACAATCAGGCGTACGTGCAGGGCAGCGCAGCGAGAAAACTGAATACACAGCCGGAACGACCGAGGCCATCCCGCGAGCCAAGGCCATCCCGTGAGCCCAGGCAGTCCCGCGGCATCAACCATACCATCCGGAGAAACCAGGAGAAGGCTCTTTACATGGATCTTCCCTATGTCATATTGCTGACAGTTGCGGCCATATGCACGCTGTATCTCTGCGTCAATTATCTGAGGCTCCAGTCCTCCATCAACGCCAGGATACAGAATATCGAGGCACAGGAGACGAAGCTGGAGAATCTGAAGGCAGAAAACGACGCGCTGGAGATCCGCATTAATACGTATGTGGATCTGGATTACATTTACAAAGTCGCCACGGAGGAGCTGGGCATGGTCTATGCCAACAAGGACCAGGTTCTTCTTTATAATAAGTCAGAAAGCGAGTATGTAAGACAGTATGAAGACATCCCGAGATACAAATAACCGCAGGGTCTTCACAAGATATATGCAGGAGAAGCTGGCGATCACCGTTCTGGTGATTACGCTGGCTTTATTCGCATTGGTGTACGTCCTGTATACGATTGTGAGGGACAGGCAGGCGGACTATACACAGACCATACTGGGACAGCAGGATTACGACAGCCGCGTGATTCCCTACCGGCGCGGGGATATTGTGGACCGCAACGGGACCTATCTGGCCACCAGCGACAAGGTTTACAATCTGATCATCGACTGCACCCAGATCATGGCCAAGCCCGAGGACACCTTAGAGCCCACCATCGCGGCTCTGGTGAGCGCGTTCGGCTACGACGGCGCGGAGCTCAGAAGGCTCATCACCGAAAATCCCGAGTCCCCGTACATCCGCTACGAGAGACAGCTGACCAACGACCAGAAGGAAAATTTTGAGACCATCAAGTCAGAGGCCAACAGCCAGTACAGCAAAGAAGGGTCGAAATCCCGCGTCAAGGGTGTCTGGTTCGAGGACGAGTACAAGAGAACCTACCCCTACGGAAGCACGGCCAGCACGGTCCTGGGCTTTGCCCAGAAGGACGGCAGCACCGGAACCGGGGGCATCGAGCAGTACTACAATGAAGATCTGATCGGGAACAACGGCCGCGAGTACGGCTATTTAAACGACGATTCCAACCTGGAGAGGGTCATCAAGCCGGCCGCCAATGGAAACACCGTGGTGTCCACACTCGATCTGAATATCCAGAACGTGGTGGAGAAATACATCGACCAGTGGCAGGCGGGCACCGGGGAGCCAGCAGGCGGCCGTCATCGTCATGGACCCGGACAATGGCGAGGTGCTGGCCATGGCCGCCACCAACCGCTATGATCTGAACAATCCGAGAGATTTAAGCGCTTACTATACGGAGGAAGAAATCGCCTCCATGGACACCGAGGCCCAGATGGAGGCGTGGAATAAGATGTGGCGCAATTTCTGCGTCAGCGATACCTACGAGCCGGGTTCCACCCAGAAGGTTTTCACCGTGGCGGCGGCTCTGGAGGAAGGCTTAAGCAACGGATTTGAGTACCACGACTGCGGCGGCTTCAAGGAGGTGGGCGGCTGGCGCATCCGCTGTGTGGCGAGAAACGGACACGGCCCGCTGACGGTGGAAGAGGGAATCATGAAATCCTGCAACATCGTCATGATGGACCTGGCGGCCCAGATGGGCAGAGACCGGTTTTCCCACTACCAGGAGCTGTTTGGCTTCGGCAGCCGCACCGGCATCGACCTGCCGGGAGAGGCCGACACGAAGAATCTGGTCTACAGCGTGGACCGCATGGGCCCCACGGAGCTGGCCACCAACTCCTTCGGCCAGAACTATAACTGCACGATGATCCAGATGGCGTCGGCCTACTGCTCCATTGTCAACGGCGGCTCCTACTACGAGCCCCACGTGGTGAGGCAGATCGTCAACGAGCAGGGCGCCGTCGTGCGGAAGATTGAGCCGAAGCTGGTGAGGGAGACCGTCTCCAAAAGCACCAGCGACTATCTGAAAAATGCTCTGTTTAAGACGGTAGATTCCGGTACCGGAAGCGCCGCGGCCGTGACGGGTTACCAGGTGGGAGGAAAGACGGGAACGGCGGAGAAGCTGCCCCGTTCCGCCCGGAACTACGTGGTTTCCTTCGCGGGCTACGCGCCGGTGGAAATCCGGAGGTGGTGGTGTACGTGGTTATCGACACTCCCAATCTTCCGGGAACGGAGCAGGCGCACAGTTCTTTTGCAAGCAGCATTTTCAGCCAGATTGTGGGAGAGATTCTCCCTTATATGAATGTGTTCCCGACCACGGATATTCCGGAGGAGATCGACGAGAACCTGGCAAGCCAGGAGGAGGGCATCAACGTGGCTGAGCCCACGGAGGAGAGCACGGAAGAGACCCAGGAGCCGGAGGAGACCACCGTCAGCTACACCGATGAATTTATCGTTGGCGGAGACGGTGAGGACGGGGACGGCTACGGTTCGCCGGGGCTGATGTCGGGACCGGACGGCCAGGAGGTCACGCCCGAGATGTCCACCGAAGACCTGGAGAGTTCTGCGGCGGACGACATATCATCCGGAGAGAGCACGCCGGCCTCTGAGGCCGCTGCTGAGAGCAGCGCCCGGTAGCCTGGCACACATAAATGTGACAAGATTCTAATATACTGTAACAATGGCTGAGCTGTGGAGTATATTATGGATTCCAATAAGACACATCACAGAGGAAGAACAGCCCTTGTCTGCTTTGGCGTATGCATCTGCATGGCGATTCTGGTGGGGAGGCTGTTCTTTCTTATGATATTCCGCTCCGACTACTACTACGCCATGGCGGAGGATCTCCACCAGCGGGAGAGAACCATCAAGGCCGCCAGAGGGAGATCCTGGACCGGAACGGGGCAGTCATCGCAGCCAACCGCACCGTCTGCACCGTCTCCGTGGTTCACAACCAGCTCACCGACGGAGCGGGTGGTGGAGGTTCTGTCCGCGGAGCTGGGGCTTCCGGCGGAGAGTGTGAGGGAGAAGGTGGAAAAATATTCTTCCAGGGAGATTATAAAGACCAACGTGGACAAGGAGAAGGGGGACAGGATCCGCGCCTTCCGCCTGGACGGGGTCAAGGTGGACGAAGATTACAAGCGCTACTATCCGTATGATTCCCTGGCCTCCAAGGTGCTGGGCTTTACCGGCGGGGACAATCAGGGAATCATCGGCCTGGAAGTGGTGTATGAGAAATATTTAAAGGGCCTGGACGGAAAAATCCTAACCATGTCGGACGCCGCCGGCGTGGAGCTTTCGGGCTACGCGGAGGACCGGGTGGAGCCGGTTCCGGGGTACAATCTGACGGTCAGCCTGGACGTGAACATCCAGAAGTACGCCGAGCAGGCCGCGTACCAGGTGATGGAGAAGAAGGGCGCGAACGCGGTCTCCGTCATCATTATGGATCCGGGAAACGGCGAGATCCTGGCCATGGTGAACGTCCCCGAATTTAATTTAAACGATCCGTTCACGCTGAATGTGGAGGGGGCGGAAGCCCTGGACGCGAAGGAAAAGCAGGATCTGTTAAACCAGATGTGGAGGAACCGCAGCATCAACGACACCTACGAGCCCGGCTCCACGTTCAAGATCGTCACAGCCGCCGCCGGGCTGGAGGAGGGCGTGGTGACGCTGGAGGACCGCTTTAACTGCCCGGGATTTCGCATCGTGGAGGACCGGAAAATCCGCTGCCATAAGGTGGGAGGCCACGGCTCTGAAACCTTTCTGCAGGGGGCCATGAACTCCTGCAACCCGGTGTTCATCGACGTGGGACAGCGGCTGGGCGTGGACAATTACTACAAATATTTCGTCCAGTTCGGCCTCATGGGAAAGACCGGCATCGACCTGCCCGGCGAGGCGGCCACCATCATGCATAAAAAGGAAAATATGAAGCTGGTGGAGCTGGCCACCGTGTCCTTCGGGCAGTCGTTCCAGATCACGCCGGTGCAGCTCGTCACCACGGCCGCCTCCATCATCAACGGAGGAAACCGGGTGACGCCACATTTCGGCATCCGGGCCGAGAGCGCCGACGGCCAGTCGGTGAAGGTGTTCGAGTATCCGGTGAGAGAGGGCGTCGTCTCGGAGGAGACCAGCGCCAGGATGCGCTACATTTTAGAGCAGGTGGTGGCGGAGGGGAGCGGTAAGAAGGCGGCCATCGGGGGCTACCGCATCGGCGGCAAGACGGCCACCTCGGAAAAGCTTCCCAGAAGCCTGAAAAAATACATTTCTTCTTTTATCGCTTCGCCCCGGCGGACGACCCGCAGGTCATCGCCCTCATCACCATCGACGAGCCCGAGGGCGTCTATTACGGCGGCACCATCGCGGCGCCGGTGATCGCCGATATTTTTAAGAATATTTTGCCTTATATGGGAATCATGCCATCCGAGGAAAACAGTTGATTATTCCCGTAAAAAGACGTATACTAATCACGTTAATACATAAGAATCTGAGGTGTAACATGATCAATGAGACCATTCTTGCAATCATTATTTCATTTGCCATAAGCGCGGTGCTCTGTCCCATCGTCATCCCGTTCCTTCACAAGCTGAAGTTCGGGCAGCAGGTCAGGGACGACGGGCCGCAGGCGCATCTGAAAAAGCAGGGGACCCCCACCATGGGCGGACTGATTATCTTAAGCAGTATCATCATCACATCCCTGTTCTATATCAGGGACTATCCGAAGGTGATCCCGGTGCTGTTCGTGACCGTGGGGTTCGGCATCATCGGATTCCTGGACGATTACATCAAGATCGTGATGAAGCGCTCCGAGGGGCTTAACCCGAAGCAGAAGCTCCTGGGACAGATTGTGATTACCGCCATTTTCACCTACTATCTGATCAGCGCCGACGGCGTGGGGACGGAGATGCTGATTCCGTTCACCGGCGGCTTTGACGGCGGGATGATGCTGGATTTAGGGTGGCTTTTTGTGCCGGCGGTGTTTTTCATCGTCCTGGGTACGGACAACGGCGTCAACTTCACCGACGGCCTGGACGGCCTGTGCACCAGCGTGACGATCCTGGTGGCCACCTTCTTCACGATTGTGGCGCTGGGGGAGGGGAGCGGCATCAGCCCCATCACGGGGGCGGTGGTCGGAAGCCTTCTGGGTTTCCTTCTCTTTAACGTCTACCCGGCCAAGGTGTTCATGGGGGACACCGGCTCCCTGGCACTGGGCGGCTTCGTGGCGGCCAGCGCGTTTATGATGCGGATGCCCATTTTCATCGCCATCGTGGGCTTCATCTACCTGGCGGAGGTTCTGTCCGTCATGATACAGGTCACTTATTTTAAGAAGACCGGAGGAAAGCGAATATTTAAAATGGCGCCGATTCACCACCATTTCGAGCTCTGCGGATGGTCGGAGACCAGAGTCGTGGCCGTATTTTCAACTGTGACGGCAATCCTTTGCCTGATCGCGTACTTAGGATTATAGGAGGAATGAACATGAGTCAAAAAGTTTTGGTGGCAGGAACCGGCATCAGCGGGATCGCAGCCGCAAAGCTGCTGCTCAAAAGGGCGGCGAGGTTGTGCTCTACGACGGGAATGTGAATCTGGACGAGAAAAGTTAAAAGAGAATTTGATGAGGACGCTAAAGTGACGGTGGTTTTAGGGGAGCTGACCCGCACCGATCTGCTGGGCGTGGAGTTATCCATCATAAGCCCCGGTATCTCCCTGGAGGCGCCTTTTGTGCAGGTGCTGGACGAGGCGGAGATCCCGATCTGGAGCGAGATCCAGCTGGCGTACCACTGCGCGAAGGGAAAGCTGGCGGCCATCACCGGCACCAACGGCAAGACCACGACCACGGCACTGACCGGGAGATCATGAAGGCCCACTACGAGAGTGTGTTCGTCGTGGGCAATATCGGAATGCCCTACACGGAGCACGCGCTGGAGACCACGGACGATTCCGTGACCGTGGCGGAGGTGTCCAGCTTCCAGCTGGAGACCATCATGGATTTCCACCCCAACGTGAGCGCGATTTTAAACATCACCCCGGACCATCTGGACCGGCACAAGACCATGGAGTGCTACATCGAGGTCAAGGAGGGCATCGCCAAGAACCAGACGGAGGAGGATACCTGTGTCTTAAACTACGACGACGCGGTGCTTCGGGAGTTCGGCCAGGATCTGAAGCCGAAGGTCATTTTCTTCAGCAGCCGGCATACGCTGGATGAGGGGCTTTATCTGGACGGCGAGACCATCGTCTGGAAGGAGGGCTCCAAAGTCACCGAGATTATCAATGTCAATGAGCTTAAGCTGTTAGGACGCCACAACCATGAGAACGTCATGGCAGCCGTGGCCATCAGCTCGAAGATGGGCGTCCCCATGGACACCATCCGCAAGGTGCTTCGGGAGTTCAAGGCCGTGGAGCACCGCATCGAGTTTGTCACCGAGCGCTTCGGCGTCAAATACTACAACGATTCCAAGGGAACCAACCCGGATGCCGCCATGCAGGCCATCAAGGCCATGCCGGGCCCGACGCTTCTGATCGCCGGCGGCTACGACAAGCACTCGGAGTTTGATGAGTGGATCGAGAGCTTCGACGGCAAGGTCCGCTACCTGGTGCTCATCGGGCAGACCAGGGATAAGATTGCAGACTGCGCCAAAAGCATGGATTTACGGATATCATGTACGCGGAGGATCTTCTGGAGGCTGTCCAGGTCTGCGCGTCCTACGCCAACATAGGCGACAACGTGCTTCTCTCGCCCGCCTGCGCCAGCTGGGGCATGTTCAAGAATTTTGAGGAGCGCGGCGAGAAGTTCAAGGAGTATGTGAGAAGTCTTTAAGGAGTGGTTTTATGGCGAACGAGGGCAAGATGAAAAAGCATAAGCCGCGGCGGTTTTACGACTACAGCCTGCTGTTTACCATCATTTTTCTGACCGCCTTCGGTCTGGTGATGATCTACAGCTCCAGCTACTATTCGGCCCAGCTTTCCCAGGACGGGAACTCAGCCTATTTTCTGATAAGGCAGGGGCAGATTGCGGCGGCGGGCTTTGTCTTCATGCTGTTCATATCGAAGCTTGACTACCACTGGTTCTGCAAATTTGCGGGGCTGGCCTACGTCCTCTCCTACGTGACCATGTTTCTCACCATGTTCACGCCGTTGGGCATCGAGGCCAACGGAAAAAAGAGATGGCTGGGCATCGGCGGAGCCAGCTTCCAGCCGACGGAGCTGGTAAAGATATCGCTCATCATGGTTCTGGCGGTGGTGATCAGCCGCCTGGGACTGGGCATAAACAGAAAAAAATCGGCGGGCTTCGTCATCGCACTGGCGCTTCCGCTGGCTCTGATGGTGACGGCCAACAACCTGAGCTCCGGCATCATCATCTGCGGCATCGTCTTCATCATGCTGTTCGTGGCCTGCAAGATCCGCTGGCCCTTTGCCGCATGCGTGGCGGCGGGGCTCCTGCTTCTGATCTTTGCGCCGCAGCTGGCGGAGGGCATGGAGATGCTTCATATCTTAAAGCCCTACCAGGTGGAGCGCATCATGGTCTGGAGAAATCCGGAGCTGTTCCCGCAGGACGGCGGATTCCAGACGCTGCAGGGACTCTACGCCATCGGCTCCGGCGGCCTGTTCGGCCGGGGGCTGGGGGAGAGCATCCAGAAGCTGGGCTTCATCCCCGAGGCCCACAACGACATGGTATTCTCCATCATCTGCGAGGAGCTGGGACTGTTCGGCGCGGTGTCGGTCATACTGATCTTCCTGTTTATGATCTACCGCTTCATGCTGATCGCAGGAAACGCCCCCGATCTTCTGGGTGCGCTTCTGGTGGTAGGAGTCATGGCCCACATCGCCATCCAGGTAATTTTAAATATCGCCGTCGTGACCAACGTGATGCCCAACACCGGAGTCACGCTGCCGTTCATCAGCTACGGAGGCACGTCGGTTTTATTCCTCATGATGGAGATGGGAATTGTCCTAAGCGTCTCCAACCGGATCAAGCTGGAAAAATAAGTGAGCCGGACAGCGTTCGGAACCGTTTCACACTACATATGATAACAGTATAGAGAGTGTGGGAGGTTTTGAGATTGTCCGATATAGAGATCAGAGGCGGAGAGCCCCTTTTCGGGGAGCTTTCGGTTCAGGGATCAAAAATGGCGTGCTGCCGGTGATGGCAGCCGCCATTCTGAATAGAGAGACGGTCGTTCTTGAGAATGTCCCCGGCATACAGGACGTGTCCTGTATGATGGGGATACTTGATTCTCTGGCTGCCGCCTGGGAGACGCGGGGAGCGGCCGCCTCACGATCGATGCGTCGGGCGTCTCGTCCCACACGATCGACCGCGATGCCATGAGCCAGATGCGCTCCTCCATCATGCTCCTGGGCCCATTGCTGGGGCGGGTGGGGCAGGTGGAGTTCTCAAGCCCCGGCGGCTGTTCCATCGGGGAGCGGCCCATCGACCTGCACCGGCAGGCGCTGGAGCAGATGGGAGTCTGTTTTGAGGAGCGGGACGGAGTGGTCACCGCGAAGGTGTCCCGTCTTAAGGGGGCCGTCATCGGTCTGCCGTTTCCCAGCGTGGGCGCCACGGAGAACGTGGTGGCCGCCGCCGTCCTGGCGGAGGGGGAGACGGTTCTTGAGGGGGCAGCCAGGGAGCCGGAGATCGGCGAACTCTGCCGCTTTTTAAACGCCTGCGGGGCAAAGATTGAAGGAGCAGGCACCGGAACCATCCGCATCCGGGGCGTTAAGAGGCTCCACGGCTGTACCTGGCGGGTGGGAGGCGACCGCATCGTGGCCGGCACTTATCTGATTGCGGCCGCTGCCTGCGGGGGAGAGATAAGCCTTCGCGGCGCGGATGCAGGGCAGCTGTCTTCTGTCTGCGGGATTCTCGCGAAGACCGGTGCGAAAGTAGAGTCCGGCGCGGACCGGATCTCCTTAAAGGCGGAGGAGCGGCCGGAGGCCGTGCGCGTCGCCACCGGCCCCTACCCTGGATTTCCCACCGATTTACAGTCGCCGCTCCTGGCGCTCTGCTGCGTGGCCCGCGGGGAGAGCGTGATCGAGGAGACGGTGTTTGAGGGGCGGTTTAAGACTGCCGGGGAGCTGGCCCGCCTGGGCGCAGCCATCGGCATCGACGGGCGCACGGCCCGCATTGAGGGGCGGGAGTGCCTGGTGGGCGGACATGTGAGAGCCACGGACCTGCGCGGCGGCGCGGCCTGGTGATCGCCGGACTTCTGGCCCAGGGGACGGCCTACATAGGAAGACGGGAGTATATAGACAGAGGCTACGAGGACATTGTGAGGGACCTGCGCACGCTGGGGGCCCGGATAAAAGGATAGATTTTTATGACACCGAGATATGAGAGCGATCACAAAAAGAAAATACTGGCGGCGGTGATTCTCCTGCTTGTGCTGCTTGCGGCCGCCGCCCTTTCCTGCCAGGTGAAGACCGTGACGGTGACCGGCACGAAGTGGTATACGGCCCAGCAGATCGAGAGCATGGTCATGGAGGGGCGCTGGGGGCACAGCACGGTGCTTGGCTATGTGAAAACCGCTTCGGCGCCCACCGCTCCATCCCCTTCGTCGAGGATTACAAGGTGGTCTACCGGACGCCCTTCGAGGCGGAGATCATCGTCTACGAGAAAAGCATTGTGGGCTACGTGGTCTACATGAGCAGCAACATGTATTTCGACAAGGACGGAATCATCGTGGAGAGCACAAACGAGAAGCTGGAGAACGTCCCGATGATCACGGGGCTGGATTTCGGGCAGATCGTGCTCTACCAGCCGCTCCCCGTGGCGGATCCGGCGGTTTTCGAGGAGATCCTGAACCTGACCCAGATCCTCTCCACCTACGAGATCGAGGTGGACAAGATCCACTATAACGCCGACCGGGAGGCGGAGCTGTACATCGGGAACCTGGTGGCACAGCTGGGCGGCAATTCGGACATGAACGGCAAAATATCAGAGCTTTCTGACATTTTGAGGGATTATCCGGATCTTAACGGAACACTGTTTTAGACACCTACGACGAGAATAATACCAATCCCATGTACCGGTTTCAGCAAAATCCCGAAACGTGAATTTCCAGTAAAATTTCGCAAATTAGTGGTTGAATTTTTCGGGCAAATCAAATATAGTAATAGTTAGACTAATATTTATGCGCAAAAATCGGGATGAACGAAAATGAAGGAGGAGACTGTCTTGTTAGAGATTAAGATAAACGAAGCGGAGAACGCCGCCAAGATCGTCGTGATCGGCGTCGGCGGAGCCGGCAACAACGCGGTGAACCGCATGATAGAGGAGAATATAGCTGGTGTCGAGTTCATCGGCATTAATACAGATAAACAGGCGCTCCAGTTCTGCAAGGCGCCCACCGCCATGCAGATCGGCGAGAAGCTGACCAAGGGACTGGGTGCGGGAGCCAAGCCGGATATCGGCGAGAAGGCTGCCGAGGAGAGCCAGGAGGAAGTGGCCCAGGCCATCAAGGGTGCGGACATGGTGTTCGTCACCTGCGGTATGGGCGGCGGCACGGGTACCGGCGCAGCTCCGGTCATTGCGAAGATCGCCAAGGACATGGGCATCCTGACCGTCGGCGTCGTGACGAAGCCCTTCCGCTTCGAGGCCAAGACCCGCATGAACAATGCTTTGGCAGGCATCGAGCGCTTAAAGAGCAGCGTGGACACGCTGATCGTTATTCCCAACGACAAGCTCCTCGAGATCGTGGACAGAAGAACCACCATGCCGGACGCCCTTAAGAAGGCGGACGAGGTGCTCCAGCAGGCCGTACAGGGAATCACCGACCTGATCAACGTACCGGGTCTTATCAATTTAGATTTCGCAGACGTGCAGACCGTCATGACTGATAAGGGCATCGCCCACATCGGCATCGGCAAGGCGAAGGGCGACGAGAAGGCGCTGGAGGCTGTCAAGCAGGCTGTGTCCAGCCCGCTTCTGGAGACCACCATCGAGGGAGCCAGCCATGTCATTATCAATGTATCCGGCGACATCAGCCTCATCGAGGCCAACGAGGCCGCAGGCTACGTGCAGGAGCTGGCCGGCGACGATGCCAACATCATCTTCGGCGCCATGTACGACGAGACTGCGCAGGATGAGGTGACCATCACCGTCATCGCCACAGGCCTTGACGATCACAGCGGCGCGGCAGCCACCCCGGTGGACAAGGCCATGAAGGGCTTCACCGCATTTAAGCAGACCATCCCGGCAGGCAGCAGGGAGGCGGCAGCCACGGCCCCCGCAGCCCAGGCAGGACAGACAGGCGCCCAGCCTACATATAAGGCTCCGGCCTTCGGTGCACCCAACGCAGCCAACACGACTCCGCCCGTGTACCGCCCGGCCCACAGGGAGACCCAGATCAACATCCCGGATTTCCTCAAGAATAAGAGATAAAGAGACGCATGCTTTAGGACGCAGACAACGCAAGTTGCCTGCGTCCTTTTTGCGTGGATGCAGGCACATCCCTCGGACCAATTCTCAACCCCTTTCAGCAGATTCTCAATCCATTTCCCTGAGTGTCGGAATTTGACGACGAAAACCATGAATCCTCCCTCTCCGTTTGACAAAAAATGTGAAGCGGCCTGTTTATAATGTGACTTGTGACAAGGAGGGGAGACGGTGGCGTATGACCTGTACATAGATGTCCTGTTTCTGATGAATTTCCTGATGGATACGCTGCTTCTGTGGACGCTGAGAAAGATTCTTAAATACCGGGGCTCCCCTTTAAGATTATTCTCAGGCGGGCTTGTGGGCGCGCTCTGGGCCTGCGCGGCGGCTGTGTCCGGGGATGCCGCCGGCGGCGCGTGCTGCCGGAACCTACGTCATCGCCGGCCCGGCGATGGCTGCGGCGGCATTTTCGCGCGGGGGTGTTAAGGAGCGTGTCAGACAGATTCTGGGGCTGTATCTGCTGGCGGTTTTATTTGGCGGCGCGGGGGCGTTTCTCTGCCTGCATACGCCGGCGGGGTACTGGATCGCCCAGCTTTCCAGGGGAAATGTGCGGGAAGCATTGCCGGTGTTTATCTTTCTTCTTCTCATGGCCGGCTGCGGCTTCGGCTTTAAGTTCATCCTGAGCCTTCTGGAGGAGAAGCGGGGGAAGTTCTACCAGGTGACGCTCTGCTACCGGGGAAATAAAAAAGAAGTGACCGCTCTCTTAGACACGGGAAACCGCCTGTCTGAGCCGGTCAGCGGGAAACCGGTCAGCGTGCTTTCCGGGGAGGCGGCGAGGGAGCTGTGTCCGCGTGTCGCGGGAGTCATCTACGTTCCCTACCGCTCCGTGGGCCGGGCACATGGGCTCTTAGCTGCAGTCAGAATGGATTTTATGGAGATACGGAGGGATGATTTCTATTTAAAGGTGGAATCGCCTCTGGTGGGACTCTCAAAGGAGAGCCTGTCCGCGGGCGGAAGCTTCGATCTTCTGTTAAACGAAAAATTATTTGAGTGAGGAGGAATTTCGTATGATCGTTAAGGTGTCTGTACCGAGCCGTTTTCAGTTCAAGGCTCAGCCGTCGTTCACCACGCTTTTATTTCAGAAACAGGGGGAGGTGCACTACATCGGCGGGGCCGACATCCTGCCGGCACCCCTGGACAGCCGCCGGGAGGCGGAGGTTTTAAGCCAGCTGGGGACGGAGACGGATAAGGAGGCGAAATCCCTGCTCATCGAGCACAACCTGCGCCTGGTGGTCTACATCGCCAAGAAGTTTGACAACACCAGCGTGGGCGTGGAGGATCTGATCTCCATCGGGACCATCGGCCTCATAAAGGCTATAAATACCTTCAATCTGGAGAAAAACATCAAGCTGGCCACCTACGCGTCCCGCTGCATCGAGAATGAAATCTTAATGTACCTGCGCCGCAACAACAAGACCAAGATGGAGGTCTCCATCGACGAGCCATTGAACGTGGACTGGGATGGAAATGAGCTTCTGCTCTCTGATATCCTGGGCACCGACGAGGACGTGATCTATAAGGACATCGAGGATGAGATCGAGAAGGAGCTCTTAAATTCCGCCATCAGCCGTCTGAGCCCGCGGGAGAGAAAGATCGTGGAGCTGCGCTTCGGCCTCACCAACGAGGACGGGGACGAGA
This sequence comes from Clostridia bacterium UC5.1-2E3, assembly GCA_001304875.1. Lineage (GTDB taxonomy): Bacteria > Bacillota > Clostridia > Lachnospirales > Lachnospiraceae > Ventrisoma > Ventrisoma faecale. The sequence goes on along the minus strand of BBZO01000008.1, from coordinate 36,315 downwards.
TGACGCAGAAGGAGGTGGCGGATCTTCTGGGAATCTCCCAGTCCTACATATCCCGCCTGGAGAAGAAGATCATGAAGCGCCTCAAAAAGGAGATTGTGAGGTTCGAGTGACAATATGTGGGAGGCCCCGGGCCGCAGCTGGAGGTATGGCTGCGGGCCGGGGCTTTTTGTCAGCAGGTAGTTATATAAGAAAATGACAAGAAAAATAAAGAGGAAAGAAACAAAAAAATAAAAAATTAAAAGATAAGATATAGAAAATGGATTGACAGATGGAATAAAACATGTTATATTTCTTACATCAAAAAAAGGACTTACCAATTTACCAAAAGTCCAAAAATACCAAAAATTTCAAAAAAATGGAAGTCGCAAAAAATATTTATTAAAGGAGGATGCAGTATGTATAAGTTATCGCAGCTGGCGGAAGACGGAAAGATCATGTTCAATGGCAATGAGGTGGCCGACACGATCCTTTATGTAAACGGCGATTACGTGAGAAAATCCGAGGCAGTCATCTCTGTCTACGACAGCGGATTCCAGCACGGAGACGGCGTCTATGAGGGAATCCGTACATATGGCCGGAAGGTTTACCGCCTGGAGGAGCATTTAAAGCGTCTCTATGAATCCTGCTATACCCTGGGCATCGAGGTGGGCAAGACGAAAGAGGAGATGATCGAGATCGTAAAAGAGCTGATCCGCCGGAATATCGATGCGGGTTTTCACGACCTGCACATGCGTCTTCAGGTGACCAGAGGCTTTAAGGTACAGACTGGTATGCATCCGACTCTGAATATCACCTCGTCATCCATTGTGATCTGTGTGGATCAGAAGCCGCCGATCTTCAATAAGGATGGAATTACCCTGGTAACCACGTGGCTTAAGAGATATTCCCCCTCCTACATGGATCCGAAGATTCACTGCTGCAACCAGCTGAATCAGATTATGGCCGCCTGCGAGGCGATCCGCCAGGGCGCGGATGAGGCCATTATGCTGGATCAGAATGGTTTTGTGGCGGAGACCAACTCCACCAATCTGCAGATGATCAAGGACGGCGCACTGATTCTTCCGACCATTGATTCCCAGCTTCCCGGCATCACCAGAGCGACCATGATCCAGATCGCAAAGCAGCTGGGCATGGAGGTACAGGAGCGCAACGTGACGGTCTCTGAATACTACAACGCAGACGAAGTGTTTATCTGCGGCACCGTAGGCGAGGTGGTTCCGGTCAAGATGATCGACGGGAAAAAGATCGGAAAACAGGTGCCCGGCCCTGTTACGGAGCAGTTTGCGGAAGAGTATAAGAAGCTGACGGAATCTCTGGGCGTATCCATCGACGACTGACGTGAAAATATAATAATTAAAGCAACATAGGACATATTGCAGATCGGGGCTGGGGGATTCCGTGGAAGGTGCCCGGCCCTGAACGCATTACGGATTTGACAGAAATAGGAGTGGTAGAATATGACAGATGCTAAAAAGAAAGTTCCTTCGATATGGATCTCTATCCTGCCGATGATCGTGATGGCTGTGGTTCTGGCGGTAGGATTTGGCGTGCTTGGGTTTGCCGCGGAAAACCTGCTGATTATCTGTGCATTCTTTACAATTATCCTGGCGCGGGTCTGCGGGACCGCCACCTGGGCGGAATGTGCTGAAGCGGCTTCTGATAAGGTAAAGAAGGCATTTATCGCGATTTTCATATTTGTTTTTGTGGGTATGATTATCGGAACCTGGATGCTTTCCGGAACAATCCCCATGATGCTTTACTATGGGTTGAAATGGATGGATCCGAATATGTTCCTGGTATCCGCGTTCCTGCTGACCTCCCTTGTATCTCTGTGTACCGGGACCTCCTTCGGTTCTGTCGGCACCGTGGGGCTGGCGCTGATCGGCGTGGCCCAGGGCCTGGGCGTGAATCTGGCGGTCGCTGCTGGTGCTATTATTTCTGGAGCTTATGTAGGCGATAAGATGTCTCCTCTTTCTGACACCTCCAATCTGGAGGCGGCTGTGGCAGACGTCAATCTGTTTAAGCATATTTATCATATGCTATGGACGACTCTTCCGGCCGCCGGCGTCTGTCTGGTTGTGTATTTCTTTGCCGGTCAGCATTCGTCTATTGTCTCTGAGGTTAATTTGGATTCGGTCAACGAGATTACGAACGGTCTGGCCGGAATCTATCACTTTAATGTCCTGCTGCTGTTGCCTCTTGTCGTCGTGCTGGTGGGTTCCGCCATGGGAAAACCCACCATCCCGGTTATGTTCGCATCCTGTGTAGTGGCCGGCGCTCTGGCCATCGTTTTTCAGGGAACGAATCTGACATCGGTCATGAGTGCTTCCTATAACGGCTTTAAGGTATCCCTTTTGGGAATGAGTTCTGAACATGTTGCTCCGGCGATTCTCACGCTGCTGGAGCGGGGCGGCATGATGAGCATGATGGCCACCGTGCTTAAGGTTCTCTGTGCTTTCCTGTTTGCAGGAGCCATGACGCGAGCGGCTTTCTGGATGGAATCCTGGCCTGGATGAAGACGTTTGTGAAAGGTGTGGGGAGTCTGACGCTGGCCTGCATTCTGGCGACGCTGATGGTTGCCATTGTTGCCGGAAATGCTTATGTCCCAATTCTGATTGGAGGAGAGCTGTTTAAAAAGGCATATCAGGATATGCACCTGGATCCTAAAAATCTTTCCCAGGTGCTTGGTGTGGTGGGCTGCTGCGTGATTCCGCTGATTCCCTGGTCGGCGGCGGGGGCTTATATGAGCGGTGCGCTGGGAGTCGAAACATTCAGCTACGCGCCCTGGGCGATTTTCTGTTACGCCGGTATTGTGATCGCGGTTATCTGGGGATATCTGGGAATCGGCATTCTTAAAATGACGCCGGAGCAGATCGCGGCGGCAGAAGCGGAAGAAAGAGGCGAGGAGAGCGCGTGAGGAAAATGTCTCTTCGGTCTTCGTTGCTTTTGATGGGAATTGTGCTGGCAATTATTATGATTCCATCGCTGGTATTCGGAAGTAAAGTACAGCCGCTGTTTCTGGCTGCCTGGTCGGCGGCAGCGGCTGTGCTGACGGTATGGGGATTTTCGTGGGATGATCTGATGGAGTGGTCCTCCCGGGCCTGCCAGAAGGCATTTTCTCCCATCCTTTTTCTCCTCTGTGCAGGCGCCATGATCGGCGCCTGGAATGCCTGCGGAACGATCCCACTTCTGACCCTGGTGGGCGTTTCCCATATGGACAGCCGTATGTTTCTCCTACTGTCTTTTGCAGGCTGCCTGCTGTTCGGACTTCTGACAGGAACGGTGTTCGGCGTCTGCGGGACGGTGGGAATTATGTTCCTGGCAGTAGGGAGGAGCCTGAATATCCCGGAATCCTGGAGCGTTTCTGCTGTAGCCTGCGGCGCTTTTTTTGGCTATGGTCTTTCGCCTCTGGCGGATTGTACGAATCTGACAGCTTCTTCGGCCAGAGTACCTTTGTCTTCCTGTGTTTTATGCCAGATTCCAGTTGTCTTGCCGGTTTTGGCTGCGCTGACGGTACTGTTTGCATGGAGAGGCAGCCTGTTCCCGGAGATGGGGATGCAGGCATCCCAGCTGGTTCTGACACAGGAAATCAGGGACTCTTTCAGACCAGGGATCTGGCCGGCACTGCCTCCTGTTTTGGCGGCCAGCCTGCTGTTTCTGAGAAAACCGGCCATGTTGTCTCTTCTGGCGGGAGCGGCAGCCGGGGGTCTGGTCAGCTGTCTGTATCAGGGGAATAGCCTGGGAGAAACGATCGCAGTAATCTGGCAGGGGCCGGACTTTAGCGGTCGGGGAGAGATGCTGCAAAATCTTTTTGGAGGGGGAGGAATGACTGGGATGTCCGGCACGGCTGTTTTGTTTTTGCTGGCCTTCGGTCTGTTTGGAATCCTGGATGGCTGCGGAGCCATCCGCGCAGTGACAGGATATCTTCTGGCGGCGGCCAGAACTCCGCGGCGGGCGGCTGTGATTACGGTGTTGTTTGGTTTTGGACTGAATGTGATCTGCGCTTCCGCCATGTGCTCCTTTATCTTTACCCTGTCCTGTCTGATGCCCCTTTATGAGGAAGAGGGCTGGGAGCGATCTGTGCTGGTTCGGTCTTCCTTTGTGGGATGTCTTTACATGAGTTTTCTGATTCCCTGGCATTCCAATATCATGACTGCCTCTTCCCTGTTGGGAGTGGAGGAAGATCTCCTTCGGACGGAAATGGCGGCTCCGGCGGTGACTGTGGGGATTTTATTCTTGTTGTTTTGCGCCTTTCTTAAACGGGAGGAAGGAACATGTATACATACTTGATTTTTCTGTCAGTCAGTTTCGGCGCCTCCGTGATAGGCGCGATCTGCGGGATCGGAGGAGGCGTCCTCATAAAGCCCATACTGGATGCCTGCGGCGTGCTGGATGTGGCTTCGATCAGCTTTCTGTCCAGCTGCACGGTTCTCGCCATGTCCTGCTTCAGCGTGGTGAGCTCGGTGGGAAACAGGAAAAACTCGGTTGACCTGTCTGTCAGCACTCCTCTGGGAATCGGCGCGGCCATCGGAGGCGTCGCCGGGCGACAAATGTTCCAGATACTTTCCGGGATATTTGCGGACTCCAACCGGGTAGGTGCGGTACAGTCGGCATGTCTGTTCCTGTTTGTACTCGGGCCGCTGATTTACACGCTGAACCGGGGGAAAATTGTGACAAAACAGATCCGCCGAAAGGATTTCTGCATTTTTATCGGGATTTTTCTGGGAATGCTTTCTTCCTTCCTGGGGATCGGAGGAGGGCCCATCAATCTGGTGGTGCTCTTTTATTTCTTCTCCATGGAAACGAAGACGGCGGCTGCCAACGCCCTGTATGTGATTCTGATTTCCCAGACGGCGGCGCTTTTGCAGACCATTGCGACGGCAAATGTGCCGCCGGTGAATCTGGAACTGATTGTGCTGATGGTATTTGGCGGATTGGCTGGGGGCGCTGCGGGGCGCAGGCTGAATAAGAGGCTGGAACTGCTGCGGTGGACCGTCTGTTTGCCGCTGTTATGTGTCTGATTCTGGCGGTGTGCGTTTATAACCTGTTCCGGTTTATTTAAGAAGACGTCCGGAGTATGCTGCAAGATCTGTCAATTTTTGCTTGTTTTTTTCAGGTGTTTATATTATGATAAACACCAAGGGAAGGGGATGTGGCGTACACAGTCCCCTTAATTGTGCGGTTCTGTTTAACGGAGCCCCGGAGAAAAACAAGGGAGCCATGGAAGATGTTTCAGCCGATCGAAGGAAATGTTTCTATTTATAAAAAAATTGTCGCGCAGATCCAGGATATGATCATGAAAGGAGAGCTGAAGCGCGGGGACCGTCTCCCGCCGGAGCGCCAGCTGGCGGAGCTTCTGGGAGTGGGACGTCCGGCCCTCAAGCAGGCGATCAGCGCCCTGGAGGTGATGGGGATTATCCGCAGCCGTCAGGGGGACGGCAATTACATCACGGCGGAGTCGGTGGATATTATCACGCCGCTGGCCATCCAGTTCTATCTGAATGAGGGCAAGATGGATGATATTCTGGAGTTCAGATATATCATAGAAGTACAGATGCTTCTCTGGCCGCAATGAAAATTACAGAGGAGCAGATTGCCGAGTTTCAGAGACTGATGGATGAGATAAGGGAGAACGTGCCCGACCGGGCGGAGCTGAAGATTCGTCAGCATTATAACAATGCATTTCATTTCCAGGTGGTCAGACTCTGCAGCAACCGGCTGATCGAATCCATTTACACTGGCATTATGGATTTAATAGGGGAGCAGATTTTCCAGACAGATGGGGTGGGATTCTATGAGAGCCATATGAAGATTTTCAAGGCGATCCGGGATCGGGATCCAAAGCGGGCGGCCTACTATATGGCGGATCATTTCCAGAAAAAGTTCCCCAACTATCAGCATTACCGGGAATTTTATTCTCTGTTGGAATCGGACAGCAATAGTTATCAGTAGAAATCAGCAGCAGGCGTGGAGACACTGCGCCTGCTGTGTTTTCTTTTCTTGTATTTTTTCTTCTGCCAGCGTTTCTTGGTAAAATGTTTCAAAGATCGTCCCTTTGTACTTCTTTTTATACATAAAAAACGACAAGCATTTCACAATTTCCTAATTGTCTTAAAATATGAATTATGCTATACTGTTAATGTTAGCTATAAATCTCCTTTTATAGGAGACTGGCAAAGAAACTACAGAAAGAGGGTCTATTTAATGGGATTGGCTACGTTTAAAAACGGCGTTCATCCTTACGAAGGCAAGGAACTTTCCGAGAATAAACCGGTTAAGGTTCTTCTGCCCCAGGGTGAATTGGTATTTCCATTGTCTCAGCATATCGGCGCGCCGGCAAAACCATTGGTGGCTAAGGGCGATCAGGTTTTGGCCGGACAGAAGATCGCTGAGTGCGGAGGATTTATTTCCGCAAATGTACTCTGTTCCGTATCCGGTACCGTTAAGGGCATCGAGCCCAGGATGGTTGCCAACGGATCCATCGTTCAGTGCATTATCGTAGAGAACGACGGCGAGTACAAGACGATTGAAGGCTTTGGTGAGAAGAGAGATTACACCAAGCTTTCAAAGGCAGAGATCAGAGAGATTGTGAAGGAGGCAGGCATCGTGGGCCTGGGCGGCGCGGGCTTCCCGACGCACGTGAAGCTCACTCCGAAGGACGAGAACGCCATCGACTACGTGATCGTCAACGGCGCGGAGTGTGAGCCGTACCTGACTTCCGACTACCGCATGATGATGGAGGAGCCGGAGAGACTGGTGGGCGGCTTAAAGGTTATGCTTGCTCTGTTCGATAACGCCAAGGGCGTCATCGGTGTGGAGAACAACAAGCCGGAAGCCATCGCGAAGCTCACCGAGCTTGTGAAGGACGAGCCGAGAATTGAGGTATGTCCGCTTCAGACCAAGTACCCGCAGGGCGGCGAGCGTATGCTCATCTACGCGATCACCGGCCGTCAGATCAACTCCGCCATGCTGCCGGCAGATGCCGGATGCATCGTGGACAACGTGGATACGGTTATTTCTATTTATAATGCAGTCTGTGAGTCCACGCCGCTCATCCGCAAGATCGTCACCGTGACCGGCGACGCCGTGGCTGAGCCCCAGAACTTCAATGTGAAGCTGGGAACCAACTACCGTGAGCTTTTAGAGGCAGCCGGCGGCTTCAAGACGGAGCCGGAGAAGATGATTTCCGGCGGCCCGATGATGGGTCAGGCTCTTTACAGCCTCGACATTCCGGTGGCTAAGACTTCCTCCGCGCTTACCTGCTTCACCAAGGACCAGGTGGCGGCTGAAGCTCCGACCCCGTGCATCCGCTGCGGCAAGTGCGTCAGCGCCTGCCCCGAGTTCCTCGTGCCCCAGAAGATGATGGCGGCAGCCGAGAGAAACGACTGCGAGACATTTGAGAAATTAAACGGTATGGAATGCTGCGAATGCGGCAGCTGTACGTTCGTATGTCCGGCCAAGAGACCTCTTACACAGGCCTTCAAGGAGATGCGTAAGACAGTCATGGCCAACCGGAGAAAAGGGTAGGAGGTGGAGCGAAAAATGAGTAAATTATTTAACGTATCATCATCCCCTCATGTAAGGAACAATGACACGACCCAGCGCATCATGCGCGACGTGGCCATTGCGATGCTCCCTGCAACAGCGTATGGTGTATACCAGTTTGGTTTGTATTCTCTTCTGATCGTCATCCTGACAGTGGTTTCCTGTGTGGTTTCCGAGTATGTCTGGGAGAAGGCGATGAAGAAGCCGGTCACCGTATACGACTGCTCCGCGGTTGTAACAGGTATGATTCTGGCACTCAACATGCCCCCGGAGATTCCGTTCTGGATCCCCATGCTGGGCGGCGTGTTCGCAATTATCGTAGTGAAGCAGCTTTACGGCGGTCTTGGACAGAACTTCATGAACCCGGCTCTGGCGGCGAGATGTTTCCTTCTCATCTCCTTTGCGGGCTCCATGAACAGTTTCTCCTCCGCGAAGCTGGGATTTGACAGCTTATCCGGAGCGACTCCCCTGGCACAGCTTCGTGCAGGCGAGACCGTGAATCTGATGGATTTAATCATCGGACGCATTCCGGGAACCATCGGTGAGGTGTCCGTCATCGCTCTGCTGATCGGCGGCATCTACATGATCGCCAGAAAGGTGATAAGCCCCAGGATTCCGCTGATCTACATAGGAACAGTTGCGGTATTTGTATTTGTGTTCGGCGGGTTCGACGTGCAGTACATGCTCAGCGAGATCTGCGCAGGCGGCCTTGTATTCGGTGCGTTCTTCATGGCGACTGACTACGTGACCAGCCCGATCACCCCGAAGGACAGGTTGTATACGGTTTGATTCTCGGTATCCTCACCGGTACCTTCCGTCTGTGGGGCGCTTCCCCGGAGGGAGTTTCCTATGCCATCATTCTGAGCAACCTGATGGTTCCGCTGATTGAGCGCGTGACGCTTCCGACAGCATTTGGAAAGGAAGGTCAGAAGAAATGAATCAGATCATAAAGAATACCATTATCCTTTTTGCAATCACGCTGATAGCAGGTATCTGCCTGGGCGCTGTCCACGATGTGACGCTTGAGCCATCGCGCAGGCGCAGGAGGCTGCTGCTACGGCTACCTATCAGGAGGTTTATCCTGACGCGGCCAGCTTTGCGCGGACCGACGAGATGACTGCAGCCCTGGCGGCGGCAGCTGAGGAGATCACAGCCCAGTACGGTTCCGTTACCGTGGACGACGCCCAGCAGGCGCTGGACGGCAGCGGCAATGTGATCGGCTACCTTATCACCTCCACCTCTCCTGAGGGTTACGGCGGTAACGTTCAGATTGCGGTTGGAATCACTGCGGAGGGTTCTCTGACAGGTATCGGTTTCTTAAGCATCAGCGAGACTCCCGGTCTTGGTATGAACGCGAAGGAGCCGGCATTCAAGGATCAGTTTGTGGGCAAGGCAGCGCAGACCTTTGAAGTGACAAAGACAGGCGCTTCTGCTGACAACCAGATCCAGGCCATCAGCGGCGCCACCATCACTTCCACCGCAGTAACCAATGCGACAAACGCGGCAGTTTATTTCGTACAGAACTGCCTGGCACAGTAGGAGGTGGGCGAGCATGAATAAGTATATGGAACGTGTTTATAACGGTATCTGGAAAGAGAATCCGATTTTCGTCCAGATGCTGGGTCTCTGCCCGACGCTGGCGGTTACCACCTCGGCCATCAACGGCCTTGGCATGGGCCTGTCCACGACGGCAGTATTAGTTGCGGCAAACATCCTGATCGCCGCACTCAGAAAGATCATCCCGGACGGCGTGCGTCTGCCGGCCGAGATCGTAGTGGTTGCGTCCTTCGTAACCATCGTAGACATGCTGATGGAAGGCTTTGTACCGTCCCTTTACGCATCCCTGGGACTTTACATTCCTCTGATCGTTGTTAACTGTATCATCTTGGACGTGCCGAGCGTACGCCATGAAGAACGGCCCCGTTCTCTCCGCATTCGACGGTATCGGAATGGGTCTCGGATTTACCATCGCCCTGGTTCTCATCGGTGCATTCCGTGAGGTTCTTGGCGCCGGTTCCATCTTTGGCGTGAACGTTATGCCGGCATCCTTTACACCGATCTCCATCTTCATCCTGGCACCGGGTGCATTCTTTGTTCTGGCTGCCCTTACGGCTCTCCAGAACCGCTTAAAGATGCCCTGCGCGACCAACGTGAAGAAAGAGGAGAGCACAGGCTGCAACGGCGACTGCTTAAGCTGTGCAGGTCATGACACAGTTGCAAATAAAACGGAACAGGAGGATAAATAATGACAGAATTACTTATTATTGCTATAAGCTCAGCGCTTGTAAGTAACGTTGTACTTAGCCAGTTCCTCGGTATCTGTTCCTTCGTTGGCGTATCCAAAAAGGTAGAGACAGCGGCCGGCATGGGCGGCGCGGTTATTTTCGTTATCACGATCGCATCCATCGTTGCGAGCCTTATCTACGATTTCGTTCTGGCTCCGCTTGGTATGGACTACTTAAAGACGATCGTGTTCATCCTTGTAATTGCGGCTCTGGTGCAGATTGTAGAGATGTTCCTCAAGAAATGTATGGTATCCCTCTACAACGCGCTGGGCGTGTTCCTTCCGCTGATCACCACCAACTGTGCGGTGCTCGGTGTGGCGATCACCAACGTGCAGACCGGCTATGGCTTTGTTCAGAGCGTGGTAAACGGTGTGGGTACCGCCGTCGGTTACACCATCGCCATCGTGCTTCTGGCTGGTATCCGTGAGCACATCGAGGGAAATGACATTCCCTTTAACTTTCAGGGATCTCCCATCGTACTGGTAACCTCCGGTCTGATGGCAATCGCATTTTTCGGATTTTCCGGATTACTGTAGAAGGAGGAGACGAAGATGGATATTAATTCAATTATTATTGCCGCCGCCGTCATCGGCGTGGTCGGCATCGTCGTCGGTATCGGCCTTGGCCTGTTCGGCGCGAAGTTTAAAGTGGAAGTAGACGAGAAGGAGGCGGCGATCCGCGAGGAGCTGCCCGGAAATAACTGCGGCGGATGCGGATACCCCGGATGTGACGGCCTTGCAAAGGCTATCTCCGAGGGCAAAGCTCCGGTCAATGCCTGCCCCGTGGGCGGCGCGCCAGTGGGCGAGAAGATCGCTGCCATCATGGGCGTGGAGCTGGAACCGCCGAGAAGAAGGTTGCCTTCGTGAAATGTAAGGGAACCTGCGACAAGACGAGAGTCCAGTACGAGTATTACGGCATCGAGGACTGCGGCAAGGCCATGGTAGTTCCCGGCGCCGGCCCGAAGGCATGTGCCTATGGATGTATGGGCTTCGGCTCCTGTGTGAAGGCCTGTCAGTTCGACGCCATCCACGTGGTGAACGGCGTGGCCGTGGTGGACAAGGAGAAGTGTGTGGCCTGCGGCAAGTGTGTAGCTGCCTGCCCGAACCACTTAATCGACCTGGTTCCCTACAGCGCACAGCATCTTGTTCAGTGTAACTCCCACGACAAGGGCAAGGACGTCAAGGCGAAATGTGACGTCGGCTGTATCGGCTGTACGCTCTGCACCAAGCAGTGTGAGGACGGCGCGATCTCCATGGACAACAACGTAGCAGTCATTGACTACGAGAAGTGCACGAACTGCGGCAAGTGCGCGGCGAAGTGTCCGGTGAAGATTATTCTTTAATCGATACGATTGATAACATGCCCGCGATCGGCTTTAACAGGCCGGTGGCGGGCATGAAATTTATTCTGGTGAGTTTAGGTGCGGGGCAGTTTGCAGGGCAGTTCCCGAGCGCCTGGTTTTTATAGTCTTTGATCACTTCGATTTTTCTTAAATCATTTTTGTCAGCATAGAGGTTGTAGCTTTTCTCAAAATTTGTATTTTTCTGAATTTGTGATTTCCAGGAGTTTGTATTTTCCAAAGGCTTGTATTTTCCGGCGCTGGAAAATAATATTTTTAATTTATACGAGGTAGTTTATGAAAAATTACAGGCGGTTGTTTCTCGTAGATGGGGACAGTTTTATTTACAAAGCGTTGAGCGGAATCCATCGGCTTGGTGAAGGCGACAAGGTTTTGATTTTTGTTGGCGCAGAAGAGATGAGACAGCGATTGAAGGCAAAGGGGTATATCCGCTCCAATGTGAATGTGATTCTGGTTCGTCGGGGGAAGGAGACTGTGGACAACAGAATTAAAGGATTCCTTGGAAATGTAGTAAACAGAGAAGACCGGGGTCAGATTTTTATTATCAGTCGTGATCACGGGTATTGTAAACGGATGGATTATTACAGGAAAAATATGGAATACCGGCGGATGAGCTGGAATTAAAGAAATCCATACAGGCTGTATTGCAGGAAAAAGACTATAAAGTGCTGACCAGACGCACGGCAAAGAAAGCAGGGGCGAACGGCAGAGGCGGCGGTTATATTGGCAGGAGCATGAGCGTCAATGCAAGGCGGGCGTATGAGCGGGGATTGAAGCCTTTATCGCGGATTCGGGCTGCGGACCTCAGGCAGAACGGGTTTGGGTATTCTGTTGCGTTCTTTCGCTGGCTGGTACATCATTGGGATATCAGACCCAGGGAGAGGCATCATACATCGGCGTCCTGCAGGATCACTGCGTTTTATGATGGCTCAGTGATCCGCTACGCGGCCCAGTGCTGCAATCTGGAGCTTTTGTTCCGGATATATAAGGGCAAGATAACGGTGGAGCAGGCCCGGCGGGAGAGGGGGATCTGTTATGCGAGAGCGAGGATTCTCGGAACGCTGTTTGGCGGGAAGTCCGGGGAGATTGTCAGCGCGAATTGCATCTTCTGTGATAATCTTCTGTTTCTGTCGCCGAAATTGTGCGTGAGGGCGGATCATCCGGGGGTGGAGGTGGTGGAAACATATGAAAATTTTGAGGAAACGCCTCAAAATATGAAGGATGAAAAGCTGGAACGGCTGGCAGCGGAGCTGGTGAAACATAAAACGTCGGTGTATAAAAAGTATTTGAAGGAGTAGAATATATATAAAAATGTGATTTATATCACAAAATTATAGATAATTGTGTGATAGTGTTGTATTTATCTTGAAAACAGAATATAATAAAAATGTGATAAATATACACATAATTCTATATAAAAATGTGAAAGGGTGTGCCGCGCATGAAACGTCTGATTTTGGAAAAGCTGCTGGAGTGGAAAAATTCGCCTTACCGCAAGCCGCTCATTTTAAAAGGCGTGAGGCAGGTGGGAAAAACATGGATTCTCAAAGAGTTTGGACGGCTTTATTATGAATACAGCGTATTTTAACTTCGATGAGAATGAAGAATACAGGCAGTTTTTGAGACGACAAAGGATGTGGACCGCATTCTGCAAAATCTGATGCTGGCAAGCGGGCAGAGGATTGTTCCGGAAAAGACACTCATTATTTTTGACGAGGTGCAGGACTGTCCTAAAGTCATCAACTCCATGAAATATTTCTGTGAAAATGCGAGGCAATATCATGTGGCCTGCGCAGGTTCGCTTTTGGGAATCGCTCTGGCAAAGCCATCTTCGTTTCCGGTGGGTAAAGTAAATTTCATGCAGATTGATCCCATGACCTTCACGGAATTTCTGCTTGCCAACGGAGACGGGAAGCTTGTCAGATATCTTGACAGTATAGATACCATAGAGCAGCTGCCGGATGCGTTTTTTAATCCGCTCTGTGAAAAATTAAAGATGTATTATGTCACGGGAGGAATGCCGGAAGCGGTGCTGATGTGGACGGAGGCCCGAGATGTAGGGGCTATGCAGGAGGCTTTATCTGGTATCATCAGTGCGTATGAGCGCGATTTTGCAAAGCACCCTCATATCAGTGAATTTCCTAAAATATCCATGATCTGGAAATCGATCCCTTCACAGTTGGCAAGGGAGAACAAAAAATTTCTCTATAAAGTCGTGAAGGAGGGAGCCAGGGCCCGCGAATATGAGGACGCTCTGCAATGGCTGGTGGATGCGCGGCTGGTGCACAAGGTGTATCGCAGCACGGCCCCGGGACTTCCGGTTTCAGCTTATGACGATCTGTCTGCGTTTAAGATTTATCTGGTGGATGTGGGACTCCTGCGCCGTCTTGCACAGCTGGCGCCCACCGCATTTGGTGAAGGCAACCGCCTGTTTACGGAGTTTAAAGGAGCACTGACTGAGAATTTCGTACTGCAGACCCTGATGACGCAATTTGAAGTTATGCCCCGTTATTGGAGCCAGAACAATCCTCCCTATGAGGTGGATTTCCTCATCCAGCGGGAAAACGATATTTTCCCGATCGAGGTAAAGTCTGAGACGAATATAGCCAGTAAGAGCCTTAAAAAGTTTAAGGAGCTGTTCCCGGATGAGGTGAAGCTGCGCATACGATTCTCACTTGATAATCTGAAGCTGGATGGCGACGTGCTCAATATTCCGCTGTTTCTGGCTGATCACACGGACCGGCTGATCGGGATGGCGCTGGAGGAGAGAGGGAGAGAGCCTCACTCTTTCCCACCCGGCAGATAATGATACACCATCACCACACAATACCCCAGCGCCAGCGCCCACGCCAGCGGATTGGAGATACAGATTCCCGTGAATCCCAGCCCCGCAAATCCCAGGCCGCCCACGGAGAGGAAACCGCCCAGGCTCCGGCCAAACAGCTCGCCGACGCCGGAGACGATGGCCTGTAAGCTGTAGCCCAGGCCCTGTAAGGTGTTGCGCATGATCATGAGGGAGCCGTGGATGAAGAAGAGGCGCTCATGATGGACAGGTACTGTACGGCCTCGCCGGCGATCTGGCTGGTGGTCTCGCCTAAGACCAGGCCCACTAACGGCGTCTTGAGGGCGAAAATGACACACCAGATCACGGCGCAGTAAATGTACTGAATGCAGAGACCGCTCTTTATGCCCTGGCGGATGCGGTCGATGCGTCCGGCGCCGTAATTCTGCCCCACGTAGGTGGCCATGGCCATGCCCACGCTCTCCATGGGGAGCGTGAACATCTGGCGGATCTTCTCGCCGGCGGTCTGGGCGGCCACGGCCACGCTGCCCAGGCTGTTGATGGCGCCCTGCATGACCACGGCTCCGATGGCCGAGACGGAATACTCAAAGCCCATGGGGAGGCCGATGATGCAGAGCTTCTTCATTTTCTCCGCGGAGAGCGTGGAAGCAGGCATGAAACTGCCGTCCGCCGTTCCCGCGCCTTCCTTGGATGCGTCCTCGCTGGATGCCCTCCTTCCGGACAGGCAGATCACACCGGTCCTCGCAAGCAGCCACCAGGCATTCAAAACGCCGCTGACAAGCTGGCTGATCACCGTGGCCCAGGCGGCGCCTGCGACGCCGGCCCCGAACGGCACGATGAACACATAGTCCAGGACGATGTTTAACGCGCTGGAAAACAGCAGGAAGTAAAACGGGTGCCTGGAGTCGCCCACGGCGCGAAGCGCGCCGGCGGAGTAGTTGTAGAGCATGGCGGCGGGGATGCCGATGAAAATGACCCGTATGTACTCCACCGCCATGGAGAGAATATTCTCCGGCGTGCGGATTAGGATCAGAAGCGGCCGGGCGGCGATGGCGGTCACCACGGCCAGGAGAACACTGATGCATGCGCTTAAAAAAGCGCCGTTTAAAAAGTAACTGTTTAATTCATTTCTGTCCTTCGCTCCAAAGCTCTGGGCCAGGAGAATGCCGAAGCCTACGGTCAGCCCCTGGACAAATCCCAGAATCAGAAAGTTTAAGGAGTAGGTGGTGCCGACGGCGGCCAGGGCGTCCACGCCCAGAAAGCGGCCGACGATCACGGTGTCGGCAAAGCTGTAGAGCTGCTGGAACAGGGTTCCCAAAACCAGCGGCACGGCGAATAAAAAGATCTGGCTGATCGGTCTTCCCTTTGTCAGATCTGTGGTCTTTTCTGTACTCATGTGATGAAATCCCCCAAACGTCTATATCTTCCCGCCCACGTAAATCTCGAAATTCCGGTGGCTCTTGCGGTAGCCGGAGGGCGTCATGCCGGTGACGGACTTGAACACCCGGTTGAAATGGGTCAGATTGGAAAAACCGGTCTCCCGGCTGATCTCGGTGATGTTTTTGTCGGTCTCCAGGAACATGCGCTGGGCGTTCATGATCCGCGTCACATTGACGTAGCGGATGACGGTGCTGTTGGTGTAGGCCTTAAATTCCCGGCACAGGTGAAAGGCGCTTATGTAAAACTGCTCCGCCAGGCTCTCCAGCGTGATGGGCTCGGCGTAATTATAATGGATGTAGTGGATGATGCGGCTGATGCGTTCGCGCTGCTCCGCCTTGATAGGCTCCTCCACGCGCCGCTGCCTGGCCAGGTGGTGGAGCAGGAGGTTTAAGAGAGCGCGGCGGCACTCCTGGTGGAAGTCAGCCTGGTCCTCCTGCTCTCGCAGGAGCTCCGAGAGAATCCAGCGGATGGTGGCGCTTTCCTTCTTCTCCGGCTTATACATGCCGTTGGCCTCGTCGAGGAGCTTTATGATCTCCGGGGAGTCGATCTCGTCCCGGCGGAAATACAGGATGACGCGGCGGAAGGGAACGTCCTGCGCGCCGTAGGAATAGTGCATGATGTACGGAGAGAAGAGCATGAGCTCTCCGGCCTTCAGCATGTATAATTCGTCCTGGATCCGCTGGTAGCGCTCGCCCTCCTCCAGGTAGTAAATCTCATAATAATTGTGGTAATGGGGCTGGGTCATATTGTCGTTGACCCCGGCGATCCGCTCGCTGGCAATCGCCGCGCCCTGGGCCATCATAATGCCGGCCTGGTCGATCATAGGGAGGCCCCCTCTGAAAATTTGCGACTTTTTAATATTATAACAAAAGGGGAATAAGAAAGCAAGATATGTATAAAATTCTCCTGTTAAGCGCAAAAAGTGTCTGGTTTTGCTCTGATAAAGCCCCTATAATATGTTCGGAAAAATTAAGGAATCCAAAGATACATAATAAAAAGGAGGGTGCAGCTATGAAGTTTGTACGACAGCGTACGCCGTGACGGCGCGGGAAAATTACTTTTCCGTGGCCACCAACTGCGTGGAGATCCGTCTCTGGTTTGTGACGGATTCCATCTTAAGAATCCGCGCGGGATTCGACGGAGAGTTCGCGGAGGAGTCCTACAGCCTGGTGATGACCGCCTGGGAGGACCGTATGGACGGATTTCTGAAGGGGTACCGCAGGCGTGTGGAAACTGCCGAAGCGGCGCTTGAGGACGGAGAGGAGAAGGCCGTAATCAAGGGCCGCGAGCTCACGGTGGTGGTGGAGAAATCGCCGTTCCGCATCTGTGTCTACGATAAGGAAGGGGCACAGCTTCACGCGGACATCGTGGACCTGGCTTACCAGGAGGACAGCAACCGCCGCCGCATCCACACCAGCGAGATCTCCCCGGAGGACTGCTTCTACGGCTTCGGCGAGAAGAGCGGGGAGTTCAACAAGGCGCAGAAGTTCATGGGCATGAGCCCCAAGGACGCCATGGGGTACAATCCGAAGGAGACCGATTCGCTCTACAAGCACATCCCGTTCTACATCAAGTTAAACCGGGATACGAAGAAGGCGGTGGGTTATTTCTACCACAACACCTACGAGTGCGATTTCGACATGGGCCGCGAGAAGAGCAACTACTGGAAGATGCATAGCCGCTACCGCGCGGACGGCGGGGACATCGATCTGTTCTTGATTGCAGGACCGTCTGTCAGAAGCGTGGTGGAGCGCTACACGGATCTGACCGGGAAATCGGCCATGCTGCCTCGCACGGCGCTGGGCTACCTGGGCTCCTCCATGTACTACCCGGAGCTGGAGGCCGACTGTGACGACGCCATTGTGGAGTTCATCGACACCACGAAGGAGGAGAGGATTCCCGTGGACGGATTCCAGCTTTCCTCCGGTTACTGCACCGTGGAGACCGACAAGGGCATCAAGCGCTGTGTGTTCACCTGGAACAAGAAGCGTTTCAAAGACCCGAAGGATTTCTTCAGACAGATGCGCGACCGCGGCGTGACCGTGAGCCCCAACGTGAAGCCCGGCATCCTTCTGATCCATCCGAAGCTGGAGGAGATGAAGGCGAAGGGAATGTTCGTGAAGGCCAGCGACAGCGAAGAGCCGGGCGTGGGCACCTGGTGGGGAGGCCCCGGAATGTTCGTGGACTTCACGAAGGCATCCACCCGCGAGGACTGGAAGGCACTGTTAAAGGAAAATGTGCTGGAGTACGGCACCTCCTCCGTGTGGAACGACAACTGTGAGTACGACAGCATGGTGGACAAGGACTGCCGCTGTGATTTCGAGGGCAAGGGAGGAACCATCGGACAGCTGAAATCTGTGATGTCCAACATCATGTGCCACATCACCGACGAAGCCATCCATGAGACCTTTGAAAACACCCGCCCCTACATTGTGTGCCGTTCCGGCCACTGCGGAATCCAGCGCTACGCCCAGACATGGGCGGGGGACAATCTGACCTGCTGGGAGGCCTTAAAGTACAATATCGCCACGATCCTGGGCATGAGCCTTTCCGGCGTTGCCAACCAGGGCTGCGATATCGGCGGCTTTTACGGGCCGGCTCCGGAGGGCGAGCTGTTCGTCCGCTGGATCCAGAACGGAATTTTCCAGCCCAGATTTTCCATCCACTCCACCAACGTGGACAACACGGTGACGGAGCCTGGATGTACGGAGATTTAAAGGATGATATCCGCCGCGCCATCGAGTTCAGATACCAGTTAAGCCCGTATCTTTACTCTCTGATGGAGCGCGCCCACCGCACGGGACTTCCGATCATGGAGCCCATGTGCAGCGCCTTCCAGAACGATGTGAAGTGCTACGAGGAGGGCGTGGATTTCATGTTCGGCGATTCCCTTCTGGTGGCCAATGTGGTGGAGAAGGGCGCGGCGACCCGCAAAGTGTACCTGCCGGAGGGTGAGACCTTCTACGATTTCTACACCAGAGAGGCCTACGAGGGCGGACAGACCATCGAGATCCCCGTCACCATCAGCAGCATTCCGCTGTTCGTGACAGGCGGGGCGATCATTCCCATGGCGTCCAACGCCATCGACAATCTGGCGACGCAGAAGGCCACGGGGCTTACCATCCTCTGTGCGGCTGACCGGGACGCCCAGTTCGATCTCTACGAGGATGACGGTGTTTCCATGGACTACGAGAATGGAAAATACCTGCGGACGAAGATTTCCCTGACCGCCGGCGAGCGCACGTTCCTGGAGTTTAAGAATGAGGGAGAGTACGAGACCGCCGTGGAGACCATCGCCATCGATATGATCCACCGAGAGAAGGCGCCTTACTGGGTGAGCCTCGACGGTGAGC
Source organism: Clostridia bacterium UC5.1-2E3 (assembly GCA_001304875.1). Taxonomy (GTDB): domain Bacteria; phylum Bacillota; class Clostridia; order Lachnospirales; family Lachnospiraceae; genus Ventrisoma; species Ventrisoma faecale. The sequence continues at coordinate 17,529 of BBZO01000008.1, read as the reverse complement.
AGCTGCCCCATTTCCTCCACAGAAGGAAATTCGAGGAGGCGGAGTGCGGCTGGTACTACAGCCAGAGACTGAAATCTGTCCAGGTCAGGTACAGAAATCCGAAGAAGGATCACAAGCTTTTAGTGTCCTTCGAGCAGTTTGATTTAATTGGAATGTAAGAGAGGGGTATTCGCATGAAAAAGATTGCATCAATGCTGGCTGTGGGTCTGACGGTTGCCATGCTCGGCGGTTGTGCAAACGCCGGCGCATCGAGCAGTGCCGAGGCCACAGCCGAAAATCCGATGGTGCTCACGCTGGCCCACGGCCTGAGTGAGACCCACACGGTACATATCGCCATGACGGAGTTTGCAGACAAGGTGGAGGAGAGAACCGACGGGCGCATCCAGGTGCGCATCCTCCCCAACGGACAGTTAGGCTCCGAGAACGAGAACATGGAGCAGCTCATGGCGGGCGTTATCTCCATGACCAAGGTGTCCGCGCCGGGACTGGCGACCTACAACGAGTCCTACCACACCTTCGGACTTCCCTATATTTTTGACGACACCCAGGATTTCTATCACGTGATGGATTCCGAGCCGATGCAGGAGTTCTTTCTCTCCTCGGCGGACGACGGTTCGTGACAATCACCTACTACACCTCCGGCGCGCGCTCCTTCTACACGGTGAATAAGCCGATCCGCACGCCTGCGGACTTAAAGGGCTTAAAGATCCGCGTGCAGGACATGAAGTCCCAGACCGATATGTTAAATGCCCTGGGAGGCATCCCGGTGGCCATGGCCTACGGCGACGTTTACACCTCCCTGCAGACCGGCATCATCGACGGCACGGAGAACAATGAGACGGCGCTGACCACCGGTAAGCACGGCGAGATCTGCAAGGTGTTCTCCACCGACGAGCACGCCATGATCCCGGACGTTCTGGTTATGAGCGCCAAGACCTGGGCGGCCATCAGCCGGAGGACCAGGAGATCATCCTGGAGGCGGCTCACGAGTCCACCGAGAGCCACAAGATTGCCTGGGATGCGGCCATCGACGAGGCCATCGAGGAGGCATCCACACAGATGGGCGTGGAGTTTGTCAACGATGTGGATAAAGAGGCGTTCCGCGAGGCGACCAGTGGAATGGTGGACGAGTACTGCGCGGAGTACCCGGGCGTACAGAGTCTCCTTGACATCATCAATTCTATAGAGTAAGGGGAGAGGTTTGATGAAAGAGATTTTAACGGTTGTAAAAAATTCATGACGAAGCTTCTCGCCGCCATCGCGACCATTCTGCTGTCTGTCATGACCTTCCTGGTGCTTTACCAGGTATTTACCAGATACGTGCTTAACAGCCCGGCGGCGTTTACTGAGGAGCTGGTGCGCTATTTCTTAATCTGGACGGGCTTCACCGGCGCGGCTTACGCGTTCTTCACCAGACAGCACATGTGCCTGGTGCTGGTGCGCGACAGCCTGAACCCGGCGGGAAAACGGGCGCTTATGACGTTCGTGGATCTTCTGATCCTTCTGTTTGCCATTTTTGTCATCACGGTGGGCGGCTTTAAGCTGGTGATGAGTGCGGAGAAGGTGTATTCCGCTCTGCTTGGAATCCCCAGAAGCCTGGTGTACGCCATGGCTCCGATTTCCGGTATTTTCATCATCGTGGCGCAGCTCATCAACCTGTATGAAGATATCACCGGCACCGTCATCGAAGGAGGGAATGAAGAATGAGTATAGGGGTTACAACAATTATTCTGTTTGCAGTCTTTGCGCTGCTCCTGTTTGCAAGCTGCCCGATCTCCGTCAGCATCGTGCTCGCCTCTATCGTGGCGGCGATCTCCTCCCTGTCCTGGGATCAGATTACGTTTATCACGATGCAGAAGATGAACAGCGGCGTTGAGAGCTTCTCTCTTTTAGCCATCCCGCTTTTCATTCTGGCAGGCAATATTATGAACAACGGCGGTATCGCCAGACGTCTGGTCAACTTTGCGCAGCTTTTTGTGGGCTGGATTCCCGGCTCCCTGGCGCAGGCCAACATCGTAGGAAACATGCTGTTCGGCGCTCTGTCCGGTTCTTCCGTGGCGGCGGCGTCCGCCATGGGCGGCTGTATCTACCCGATCCAGAAGGATGAGGGCTATGATCCGGCATTCGCCACCGCGGCCAACATCGCGTCCGCGCCGACGGGACTTCTGATTCCGCCCACCAGCGCATTCATCGTGTACTCCACCGTGGCAGGCGGCGTGTCCATCTCCACCCTGTTCATGGCTGGATATATTCCCGGAATCCTCATGGGCCTCGGCTCCATGGTGGTGGCATTTGTCTACGCGAAGAAGCATAAATATCCGGTGTCCGGCATGGTTCCGGCTGCACAGGCAGTGAAGGTGACTCTCGAGGCGCTTCCCAGCCTGCTGCTGATCGTGATCGTAATCGGAGGTATCGTCGGCGGTATCTTCACAGCCACCGAGGGCGCGGGTATCTGTGTGCTCTACTGCCTGATCCTGTCTCTCTGCTACAGAAGCCTGACCGTGAACTCGTTTATGAAGATTCTGGTAAACAGCGCCTGCACCAGCGGCATCATCCTGTTCCTGATCTCCGCCTCCTCCGCCATGTCCTTTGTTATGGCGTACTCCGGAATCCCGGCGGCAATCAGCTCCGCGATCATGGCCGTTTCTTCCAACAAGTACGTGGTGCTTCTGCTGATGAACGTGATCCTTCTGATCGTCGGCATGTTCATGGATATCACGCCGGCTATCCTGATCTTCACGCCGATCTTCCTTCCGATCGCGCAGAGCCTGGGAATGACTGACATCCAGTTCGGCGTCATGCTGATCTTCAACATGTGTCTCGGAAACATCACCCCGCCTGTGGGCTCCGTGCTGTTCGTCGGCTGCGGAATCAGCAAAATCAGCATCGAGCAGGTGACCAAGACCCTGCTTCCCTACTTTGGCGTGCTGATTCTCATTCTGCTGGCAGTGACCTATATTCCGGCGCTGTCCTTAGGTATTCCGTCGCTGATGGGACTTATCTAATTGTGTGTATTTGATAAAAAAATAAAAAAATTGCCCGCCGGGTATTGATTTTCCCGGCGGACGTGCTAAAATAATGTCATGGGCTTGTAGCGCAGTTGGGAGCGCACCACATTCGCATTGTGGGGGTCGTCGGTTCGAATCCGATCAGGTCCATGATATAGGAAAGCACCGGAGCGGTTGGCTCCGGTGCTTTTTCGTAATTTGCAGTTTTCACTCCATCCCCATACACTCTTTAAGCGCATCCGCCAGCCCCTCCAGCTCCTCCCTGGTATGGGACGACATGAGTGCCAGGCGCAGACGGGCGGTTCCCTTCGCCACGGTGGGGTAGCGGATGGCTGAGATGTAGTACCCCCGCTCCTTCAAAAGCTCCATGACCCGCATGGCGCGGCTCTCGTCGCCGATGATGATGGGGATGATGGCCGTCTCCGAGTGGGCGTCGATGCCGCGGGCGCAAAGCGCCCCGCAGCAATAGCGGATGTTTTCCTGTAATCTCTGTACCCGCTGCGGCTGTTCCATGATCAGCCGGATGCCTGGGTGGCCGCGGCCATGGACACCGGGAGAGAGAGGTAGAGAAGATGAAGCTCCGCGCCCGGTTGACCAGATAGTCGATGAGCGTGCGGGAGCCGCAGACGAAGCCGCCTTCGCCTCCGACCGCCTTACTCAGAGTTCCCATCAGCACATCCACGGCGCCTTCCATATCATAGTATTCCTCCGTGCCGCGCCCGGTGGCGCCGATGACGCCGGTGGCGTGGGCCTCGTCGATCATGGAGAAAAGGCCGTAGCGGTTGGCCAGCTCCACCATCCGCGGCAGATTCACGATATCCCCGTCCATGCTGAACACCCCGTCGCTGACGATGACGCCGCTTCGGCCGGGGTGGGCCTTGATTTTTTCCTCCAGATCATCCATGTCGTTGTGCCGGTAGATGACCAGATCGGCCCTTGACAGGCGGCACCCGTCGATGATGCTGGCGTGGTTTAACTCGTCGCTGTAAATGATGTCGCCCCGCCCCGCCAGTGCGGAGAGGATGCCCACGTTTGCCATATAGCCTGTGTTGAATACCAGGGCCGCCTCGCGTTTCTTGAACGCGGCGATGGTCTCTTCCAGCTGCATGTGGATGCGGGTGGTTCCCGTGGTCAGGCGGGAGCCGCCGGAGCCGATGCCGTACTCGTCCAGAATCCGGCGGGCGTACTCCTTCACGGCGGGCTCATTGCACATGTCCAGATAGCTGTTGGAGGAAAACAGATGCTCCCGTTTTCCCTCCACCTCCACCACGGAGGACTGTGCGGTGTCGAAGACCGTCATCTTGCGGAGCAGATTTTTTCCCTGATCTGTTCCAGTTCCCTGTTCAGCCGTTCCCATTTATCCATAATCGTCTCGCCTTCTTAATTCAAATATTTTAAATTCTGACCAGCATCTTCTGATGCTCCAGGTAGCGGATGCAGTCGTCTGCTTCCTCCTCGCTTCCGCGGAACAGGAAAATCCGTCCGCCGTCGGGGCAGCCCATTTCCTTCAGTTTTGTGATCCGCACGTACCCCAGCTCCTTCGAGGCGAAGTAGCCGGTCACGTAGTCCGGATCGTCGGAAATGCAGATTTCACCGATGATATTTTTGTGGCTGGATACCTTGGTCGCCAGCACCAGAGCCTCCTTAAAATGGTTTTTCTGGGAGCGGTCGTCGCCGCTGTCCGCTACATCCATGTAGGTGGCGCGCACGCCCCGCTGATGATCCGGCTCCAGGCGTTTTAAGGAGTCTGCGTCCAGGAGCATGGCGCCCCGCATTCCCCAGGTGTTTTTCATCTGTTCCAGAATCATTTCGCCGTGTGGAATGCCGGAGCGGTCGAGAAGCTCCTTTAATTTCTGCCGCCCTTCCCCGGCCGTGTCCACCTCGCAGGTGGTCACAGGGAGAGCGTCGCAGACGATCACGTCCTCCGCTGCGATCCGCTCCACTTTAATATTGATAAATCCGCCTCCCCTTTGGAGTGGTGCATGGCCCGCTCCAGAAGCTGGGCGCAGATGGACTGGAGTCTGTCTGACTCCACGATTTTTTCCGCCCCGGAAATGTGCATCTCACTGCCGTTTTCCTTCCGGCTGGCACGCATTTTTACACTGTATAAATCGGTACTCATGATTGTTCCTCGCAGGATTGTCTGATATAGTTTGCTTTGCTTTTGTCCTCATCCGCCCTGCCGTCCAGAGAATGCCCGCTCTGGGAGACGACGCGGCGGAAGATGGGGTAGAGAAATACCGCGCAGACCGCCGTGAAAATCATCCCCGGAACGGCGGCGGCCAGAAGCGGCAGTGCCGGTACATTCAGCGTGGCCGCCAGCACCAGCCTGGCGCAGGCAGTTCCCACGGGGCCGGAAATGACGAGGCGGAGCTTTCCAAGGGGCCGGCAGGCTGCGATGGAGCCCGCCGCCACGCGGAACACCATGGCGATCAGCACGTTCCACACGGTGTGCGTCCCCAGGAGAAGCTGGATCGCGCTGGAACAGATGCCGATTCCCAGGTAGCGTTTAAATCCCACCGCGGCGGCCAGGCAGACCGCATAGGGGGCTGAAAGCTGAAATTCTGCGCCGGGGATCAGCGAGGGCAGCTTGATCATTCCCAGAATGACCAGAACCGCCGTAAAGATCCCGTCCAGTGCCAGGCGCGGATGGAGCCGGAGGTGTGGGTGTTCTGCATAGGATTCTCCTTTAAGATGGAAAATGGATTGTAAACCAGTTTTGTTCTATGATTAACAATTAAGTTTACTATAGCAAGGAGTTGAAAGAATGTCAACCGTATAAGATGATGAGTTGACAAAAGCGCGAAAAGGAGCAGATGCCATCAGAGGACGGAGTGAGAATCACATAGATAAAAAGAAAAGACCCCGGAAGAAAAAATCCTTCCGGAGCCTGTGAACATTTCCTGTAAAAATGTAGAGAATCAGAGATCAGAAGCGCGAAGCGCCTACTCCTCCCCCTCGAATTTCATCCCCCACGACGCGCGGATGTCGTCCATCAGCTGGAGCACGGTCAGGCTGTCTGCGGGCGTGAACCGGTCGCTGTGGAATTTCCCGAGCGCCACACAGCGGGAGACCTCGCGGACCTCGTACTCGAAGCCATTGATCTCGAAGGGCATCTCCACAGTGTACGCCTCACCGTCTGCGGCCGCACCGTCATGGACTGGGCGTGCTGGAAGTCCGGCAGGAAAATCTCCCCCTTCGTCCCGGTGATGACGGCGTTGCGCTCCAGCTCCTGTCCGATGGTCTGGACGGAATCGGCGGTGCGTCCGCCGGGGTAGCACAGATGCAGCGAGCTGTACTCGTCCGTGCCGAACTCATTCATCTGAACCTCGGAGGAAAAGCTCTCCGGAGGCGCCTGCATGATCAGATGGAGGAACCCCAGATTGTAGATGCCGATGTCCAGGAGTGCGCCTCCGCCCAGGCAGATTTGAATTTTCTCTCCCGGCGTGCGCCCTGCGCGATAAAGCCGTAGTCGCATTTCACGTGCTGTACGTCGCCGATGACGCCCTCGTCCAGCAGCTCCCTAAGCTTTTCATAGAGCGGCAGGAGACGGGTCCAGAAGGCCTCCATGATAAAGAGCCCCTTTTCCTCCGCCAGCCTGTAGAGCGCCTCCGCCTGCCAGCTTTCCGTGGTAAATGGCTTCTCGCAGAGCACGTGTTTGCCGGCGTTTAAGCACATCCGGCAGTTCTCGAAATGCATGCTGTTGGGCGTGGAGACGTAGATGGCCTCCACCTCCGGATCCGCGGCCAGCTCCTCGTAGGAGGCGTAATATTCTTTCGCCTTATATTCGTCGGCAAATGCCTTCGCCTGCTCCAGTGTGCGCGAACCCACGGCAGCCAGACTCTCGCCCGGCATCTGATTGATGGTGTCCGCAAATTTCCGGGCGATGACCCCGGTGGCTAAAATTCCCCATTTCATATTGAAAGCTCCTTTCCAGTCTGCATAAAAGTTCTGCATTTTTATATGTCTATCATAACGCGGACCGGCCGGAAATGCAATGTCCCAACGGGTCATTTGAGGGCCATTTGAGCTCCAGGGTGTTCCAATGTGCAGTCAGGTGTGCTATAATACAAGAAAGTGCGGAGAAATACTGCAGTTTATAAAATGGGAGGTATACCGATGAAAATTACAAAGGTGAAAGCCGTTTACTACAGCGCCACCGGAAATGCGAAAAAGGTGGTGGAGGCCATCGCAGGCACCATGGCGAAGGAGCTGGATGTGCCGATGGAGAGCTATGATTTCACGCTGCCGAAGAACCGGACCGAGGTGCAGGTCTACGGGCCGGAGGATCTGGTGGTATTTGGAACGCCGGTGTACGCGGGCCGCGTGCCCAACAAGATGCTGCCCGTCGTCCAGGGAAATTTCAAGGGCGAGGGAGCGCTGGCAGTGCCGGTGGTCGTATTTGGAAACAGAAATTTTGACAACGGACTGATCGAGCTGAGAAACGAACTGGAGAACAACGGATTCCACACCGTGGCCGGCGCAGGCATCGCCACATCCCACGTGTTCTCCGATGTGATTGCTCCGGGAAGACCGGACGAGAAGGATATGGCGCTCATCGAGGAGTTTGCGAAGAAAGCGGCCCGCAAGGTGAGCGAGATGACGGAGATTCCGGCCCCCATCGCCGTGCGCGGCGACGACCCGGTGGGCCCCTACTACACGCCCCTGGGAACCGACGGAAAGCCGGCAGTGTTCTTAAAGGCCAAGCCCCTTACCAACATGGAGCTCTGCGATGGCTGCGGCATCTGCGCCCAGGTCTGTCCCATGGGCTCCATCAATCCGGAGAACTGCGCCGAGGTGACCGGCATCTGCATCAAGTGCCAGGCGTGCATAAAGAAATGTCCGAAGAAGGCCAAATACTTCGACGACCCCGCATTCCTGTCCCACGTGGCCATGCTGGAGCAGAACTACACCCGCCGGGCGGAGCCGGAGATGTTTTTGTAGAAATCAAAGCATTGTTAGGAACCAAAACGTTGTAAGAAACATAACAAGCGAATAAAAAACGGGCCGGCGTGCCGGATGGACAAGGATTCAGAGAATCGATGTCTGTCCGGCACGCCGGCCTGTTATGATCATGAAAAGGCATCCTCTGCGATACATGTGCAGAACCTGCGCCGCCCGCCGGCAGCTCTACGGCCGGACACTCTCGGGAAGCATATCAAAATATCCCATCTGTTCCATCTGCTCAAACACCTGGTTGAAAAACGGCGCATAGTCCGGATTTTTCATGGCGGTGGTCAGCATCACCAGATAAGCAAACTCGACGACACCCGCGAGAATGGCGATCACGCCGAAAAGAATGCCCAGAATGGCAGTTCCCCGGAACGGCTTTCCCTTCTTCGACAGTACCGCCGTCGCGATGGCCGCTACGCCGGAGCCGATGGCCCCCGGAAACAGGGAACAGCTGCAGGAGAGCATCACGCCTAAAAGTCCCAGAAGCATGGCGACGGTGGCCATGGTGTTTGGCTCCTTCGGTCCCCGTTCCTTTTTCGATTTGGGCGGAAAATCGTAAAAATCATTTGTCTGTTCCATACACTAAATATATCCTTTCGTTCAAGCGCCCGCGCCCGAAAACTGGTCGGAAATGCGGCGGGACGTCTAACATATCGTACCATGAAAAATGGGTTCTGTCCAGATGATTGGGAGGCAAGATATGTTAGAAAAAGTGGGAAACAGCAGCTTTTCATTCGCCAGATCCCATGATATAATCGTTTATATAGTGGATTTTGAATAAAAGAGGGAAAAAACATGGCAACAATCAAAGATGTGGCAAAAATGGCGGGAGTCTCCGTGTGCACGGTGTCCCGTGCCATTGCCGGAAAGGGGTACATAGGGCAGGAGACCTATGATCGTGTGATGAAGGCGGTGGAGGAGCTTCAGTACACGCCGAACAAAACGGCGGTGGGCTTAAAAACCGGGAGAACCAACATTATTGCGCTGGTGGTGCCCGGCATCCGAAATGTGTACTATCCCAAGCTGGCGACCTGCGTGCAGAGCTACGCGGATGAAAAGGTATATGATGCTCCTGTGCAGCACAGATTACAGTCTGGAAAAGGAAAAGAAAATGATAGAAAAGCTGTGCAGCCAGAAGGTCAGCGGCGTGATGATCACCACATGCTCCAACGAGAACGCGCATATTAAGAAGCTTAAATCGTATAATATTCCTTATATTTATCTGAACAGAACCTATGAGGACGATCTGGAGAGATGCCTCCGCGTCAATAACCGGGCGGCGGCGGCCGCCGCAGTCAGCTATCTGATTGAGATGGGGCATAAAAAGATCGGAGGGCTGTTCAGAAGCTTCGACAACATGATTTACAGGGAGCGCTACGAGGGGATGAAGGATGCGATTTTCGCTCACGGCCTGGAGTTTGACGAGAACCTGGTTCTGTTTGACATCGAGGACTCAGAAAAATCGTATCAGATCATAGAAAAACATTTGAGAAAGGAGGAAAGACCCGGGGCATTTTTCGCCAGCGACGATATGCTTGCCTACGGCATGTATAAGGTTGCGTACGATTTAAAGCTCAGTATTCCGGAGCAGCTGTCCATTGTCGGCTTCGATAACTCATTGATGGCGGATGTCATCGCGCCTCATCTGACCACCTGTGAGATGCCGACCGAGCGGCTGGCACAGCTGGCAGTGGAGTACATCGACACGTACATCCGGACGGGAGAAATGATTCATATGCCGGTGCTGGAGGGAAAGATGCTGTTTAGGGAATCAGTGGCGAGAAAATGAACAACAGGAAGACACATGTACAAAGAAAAGTCATGACAGGCGAGGAGGCGGCAGGGCTCATAAGGAACGGGGCTGTGGTCTGGCTGTCCGGCGGAGGAGGCGGGATCAACGATCCAGATTACCTGTTGGGCTGTATCGAGGCACGTTTCCTTTGCGAGGGGGCGCCGTCCGGGCTTGTCCTGTATCACAGCGCCGGAATGGGAGACAAGATGGGGGAGGCCCCGATCATTTTGCCCACCGGGGATGGTGCGCCGTGTGATCGGTAGTCACTGGGTCTGGTCTGTCAATATGCAGAAGCTGGCGGCGGACGAGGAGATTGAGGCCTATGTACTTCCGCAGGGGGTGATGACCCAGCTTGTCAGGGAAGCAGCAGCCAGACGTCCGGGACTTTTCACGAAGATTGGTTTGGGAACCTTTGTGGATCCTGAGATTGAGGGAGGGAGACTTAACCGCAGGTCGGCGGATGCACTTTCGGAAAAGGTCTGCGTGGACGGTGAAACATATATTCACTACAAAAGCGTGAGGCCGGATGTGGCTATCTTCAGAGCGTCCGAAGCCGATGAGGACGGAAATGTTTCTTTCGTGGATGAGGGGCTGGTGACGGAAGCTCTGTCACAGGCGCAGGCAGTGAAAAATAACGGGGGAATCGTTCTCTGCCAGGTGAAGCGGCTGGTGGAAAGGGGACAGATCCGTCCGTACCAGGTGATTGTTCCCGGCGTGCTGATCGATGGGATTGTCGTCGATCCCGGACAGCGGATGTCGGTGAAGACGGAGCACAGTGATTTCATGTCCGGCCGTGCGGTGGGAGAGAGAACGCAGTGTGCGCCCATGCCTCTGGATGCGCGGAAGGTCATGGCCAGGAGAGCAGCAGCGGAGCTTAAAGAAGGCAACGTCGTCAACCTGGGATTTGGCGTGCCCGCTGGAGTGGGAAATGTGCTGTATGAGTGCGGAAAGGAAGAACAGGTGATTCTCTCACTGGAGCAGGGAATTATCGGCGGCGTGCCCGCGACGGGAACGGACTTTGGAATCGCGTTTAACCCGCAGGCGATCCTCTGCGAGACCAACCAGTTTGACTGGTACGACGGAGGAGGTCTGGATGTCGCTGTCTTATCTTTCGCGGAATTTGACCGGCAGGGAAATGTAAATGTGAGTAAATTCAACGGGAAGATCAACGGTGTGGGCGGGTTTATCAATATCTCCCAGAACGCCAGAAAGCTGGTGTTTACCGGAACCTTTACCGCATCGGGACTGGTGGAGCGCTGCGGCGGCGGAAAGCTGGAGATCCTGCGGGAGGGCGCATATAAAAAGCTCCGGGAGCAGGTGGAGCAGATCAGCTTCAGCGGAGTCTATGCTTCGCAGGCCGGGCAGGAGGTTGTCTTTGTGACGGAGCGTGCCGTGTTCCGGCTGGAGAACGGAAAGATTGTTCTGACAGAGATTGCTCCGGGGGTGGAGCTTAAAAAGGATATTTTCGATCAGATGGAGTTTGTCCCAGAGATTTCCCCCGCGCTTAAAACCATGGATGAGGAGCTGTTTAAAGATGACTGAAATTTGTATTGATTTACCAAATATGAGTAAAAAATTAGTCATATTTTCGATTGATTTTGGATATGTAAACGTTTATACTTTTTAATATACGATATATAAACGTTTACATATTTTGACATCCATAAAAACGGGAGGAGGTTTACAAGTGTTAGAAGGAGCGAAGGTACTTAGCTTTACCCATTATATGCAGGGACCGTCGGCCGCGCAGGTTCTGGCGGATCTGGGGGCCGAGGTGGTGAAGGTGGAGTCTGTAAAAGGAGCGTATGAGCGTTCCTGGTCCGGGTGCAACACATATCCGGGGGGCGTCAGCATGTTTTTTCTTCTGGCGAACCGGAACCAGACGGCAATCTCCGTGAATTTAAAGAGCGCGGAGGGGAAACAGATCATATATGATCTGGTGAAAGAATACGACGTGGTGATTGAGAATTTCCGTGCCGGCGTCATGGATAAGCTGGGACTGGGGTACGAGGAGCTTAAGAAAATCAATCCCAGGATCATTTATTGTTCCTGCTCTGGGTACGGATCTTCTGGACCGTATGTCAACAAGCCGGGACAGGATCTTCTGATCCAGGGCATGAGCGGACTGGCGGCGCTCACCGGGGCTTCCGAGGAAATTCCGTCGCCGGTGGGGACGCCGGTGGTGGACCAGCATGGAGCTATTCTGGCGGCGCTGGGGATCATAGCGTCGCTGTATGACCGGGAACGGACGGGAAAAGGCCATAAGATCGAAGCCAGTTTGTTGAGCGCAGCACTGGATCTTCAGCAGGAAGCGCTGGGATACTATATGAACGGAGGAAGGTTCACGGAGCGCCCGCACACGGGATTGAGCACCCGCCTGCACTCGTCCCCTTATGGTATATACAGGACACAGAACGGGCATATTACCCTGGGAATGACGCCAGTGGAAAAACTTAAGGAGATTTTCACACCCAGATGTATGGACGGATATACGGCGGAAGATCAGATGAACCGGCGCATTGAATTTGACCGGATTGTGTCGGAGGAGATGAAGAAGCGGACGACAGAGGAATGGATGGAGCTGTTCGAGAGCCTGGGAATCTGGTATGCGCCGGTGAATGAGTACGATGCGGTACTGGAGGATGAGCAGGTGAAATACAACCGCAATATCCTGACCATGCACCACCCGGAGGCCGGCGATGTGCGTGTGGTAGGACATGCCAATAAATACGACGGAAAAAATATAGGGATCCGGAAACTCCCTCCGAAGCTGGGGGAGAGTACCTGCGAAATTTTAAGGAGATACGGCTATTCGGATGAAACACTTAAGGAATATAAGGAAAAGGGAATCGTCAACTGGGAAAATTAAAGGAGAAGGAAAATGGACTATACCAATAAATTGCTCCTGGTGGAGATAGAAAACCATGTGGCGCTCGTCACACTGAACAATCCCCCTTTAAATATTCTCACGCTGGAACTGAGCGCCGAGATGCGGGATACACTGCACAAGCTGGAAGAGGATGAAGACGTCCGGGTGATTGTGCTTGGCGGCTCGGGGGAAAAAGCGTTTTGTGTCGGCGCGGATATCAAGGAATTTCCGCAGGTGTGGGATGACGTGATCGGCAAAAAGCTTCTGAATGAAAATCTTGCTATTGATGCGATCGAGCTTCTGGAGAAGCCGGTCATCGCAGCGATGGAGGGAAATACGCTGGGAGGCGGCTGTGAGATTGCCATGGCCGCAGATATAAGGATTATGAGCGAAACCGGAAGAATCGGGCTCCCGGAGATCAATCTGGGCGTGTTCCCGGGAAGCGGCGGGCTGTACCGCCTGGCGCGCTATGTGGGAATTTCCCGGGCATATGAGCTTCTCTATACGGCAGAATCATGGATGCCGGGGAGGCGCTGGAGATCGGGCTGGTGAATCATCTGGCTCCCGCCGGAGAGACAAAAAAGGCAGCCCTGGAGCTGGCCGGTGTGATTGCCGAAAAACCAGTGGAGGCCATCCGGCTAATAAAAAAAGGTGTGAGAGAACTCTGGCAGAAAACGACGGCTGAGAATTTCCGGCCGAATCTGGAGTTTAGCAGGCGTGTATTCCAGACCGCCGATTGTGCCGAGGGAGTAGACGCGTTCATTCATAAGAGAACGCCAGAGTTTGGAAAGGGCGGCAGATTATGAGGAAAGTAGTGCGCACAGACGTTCTGGTTGTGGGCGGAGGCGGAGCCGGCATGCGCGCGGCGATTGCGGCGGCAGACTGCGGGGCAGAAGTGATTCTGGCCAGCAAGCTGCGGCTGGGAACGGCAGGAGCGACGGCGTATCCCATCGCGAGATGGCGGGGTACAATGCGGAGATGTACGCATCCCGGGCGATATAAGAAAGCATTTTCATGACATCATGGCAGCTGCCCAGGGAACTGCGGATCCTGCACTGGCGGCAATCACGGCGGCCAATGCCCCGGACACCATCCGCCAGCTGGAAGAATGGGGCGTGTCGTTTGATCATGAGGGAGATGATTACTATATCTTTAAAAGCTGTTTTTCCAACAGTCCCCGCACGCATGTGATCAAGGGGCACGGGGAACCGATTATTGCCGCCATGAAAAAGCAGATCGAAATGAGAAATGACCGGATCACGGTGATGGATGATCTGAACGTGCTCTATCTGCTGAAAACCGACGGCCGTGCAGGCGGAGCTGTCGCCTGTCAGAAGGGGGAGCTTCTGGAGATACAGGCGGGAGCGGTGGTCCTGGCTACAGGTGGCAGCGGACAGGCGTTTAAAAGGAATATGAATCCGGCGGATGTGACGGGCGACGGCTACGCCATGGCCTATGATATAGGGGCGGAGTTAGTCAACATGGAATTTATGCAGATCGGGATGGGATTCTCCTGGCCGGAAGAAAATATTTTTAACGGATACATATGGGAGGGAATGCCCAGACTTACAGACAGGGAAGGAAATGACATTTTTGAAGGTGTGCTTCCGGACGGGCTGACGGAACAGGATGTGATGCATGAGCACAGAAAACATTTTCCGTTTTCCAGCAGCGACTGTTCCCAGTACCTGGAGATTGCCGTACAGCGTGCGATCAATCAGGGAAAAGGGACAGAGCACGGAGGCGTTCTGATTGACCTCACTCATATGACGGACGAGTACGTAAGTTCTCTGGAGGATGACTGCGGAATCCATCATATGTGGCCGATTGCCAGGGAATACATGCGGAGAAGGACGTGGATCTTCTGAAGGAAAAGGTGGAGGTAGCTTTATTTGCCCATGCGGTGAACGGAGGCATTCACATCGATGAGAATGCCATGTCGTCGGTGGAGGGACTTTTTGCGGCGGGCGAGTGCGCCGGAGGTCCCCATGGTGCAGACCGTCTGGGCGGAAATATGATGGTTACATGCCAGGTGTACGGCAGGATTGCCGGTACGAAGGCCGCGGAATATGCATTCATACATGCAGGGAAAGCGGGAAAAAACAGAGGAGAGGAGGAGATGGAGAAGCTGCTTTACAAGAAAGCAGACCTGGCGGAGATCAGAAAAAGGGTGAGGGCTGCGGCCAGAAGCATCTGATGGTGGATCGCGAGGAGGAAGGACTTCTTGAGCTTTCTGCGCTGACGGCGGAGCTTAAAAAGGAGATAGAGACGGCTCCGGAAGGCGGACTGAATGCGGACAACATCACGGTCTATCACATGCTTACAACCGTGGGAATTATGGCTGACAGCGCACGGTTGAGAAAGGAGAGCCGGGGTTCGCACCAGAGGCGGGATTACCCCGTGAAGGATGAGGCGTACAGCCATCCGATAACTGTAAAAAAGATGATGTAGCAGGGAGGTAACAAACAATGAGAAAAAAACTTTTGGCGACACTTATGGCGGCAGTGATGTTGGCGACGGCGGGATGCAGCGGTATGCCGGGGATGGGAAATACCCAGACCACAGCGGCGGCTGACAGCCAGGATGGCGGGGACAGCGCATCTGGGACAGACGACACCGTGTACGATCTGAAAATTCATACGTCCCAGACCGAGCAGGCGCTGATCACCAGGAACTACCAGAAGCTGGCAGACGCGGTCAACGAAAAGTCGGGAGGCCGTCTTAATCTCCAGGTATTTCCCGCCGGCCAGCTGGGAGCGGACGAGGATGTGATCGAGCAGGCGATCCAGGCGTGAACGTGGCTGTCAACACTGACGCGGCCCGTCTCGGCCAGTATGTGAGCGATTTCTCTATTTTTATGATGGCTTATTTCGTGGACGATTATGACGAGGGCTATGCGGTCACACAGACGGAGACGTTTAAGAACTGGGAGAAGGAGCTGGAGGAAAAGCATGGGGTGAAGGTGCTCTCATTCACGTTCTACGACGGGCCGAGACATTTTATGACCAACAAAGAAATTCATGCGCCCGAAGACTTGAAAGGACAGCGGATCCGCACCATCGGACAGGAGGTCTGCACAGAGTCTCTGAGTGCCATGGGTGCAACCCCGATCTCCATGTCTGGGGCGAGGTGTATAACGGCATCCAGTCCAAGGCCATCGACGGCTGTGAGGCCCAGAATACCTCTACTTTCCCGTCCAAGATCTATGAAGTATGCAATACCCAGTCCAAGACGGGCCATTTCCAGCTGATGCAGGCGCTGATCTGTGGAAAGTCATGGTTTGACACGCTTCCGGCAGACCTTCAGACCATGCTGGTGGAAACCGCACAGGAAATCGGCAAGGAGACGGCTGCCGACGTTATGAAAGAGGCCGACGAGGCTGAGGAACAGATGAAGGCTGCAGGCATGACCATTATAGAGCCGGACATTACTCCTTTCAAGGAAGCAGTGGAGCCGGTGTATGAGAAGATGGGGTTATCAGAGCTTCGCGACCAGATCTATGCGGAAATTGGAAAGACAGAATAAGTTTTGTACCGTTGAGAAAGGTTTGGAAATATGAAAAAGATTTCATCATTCATTTTGCGGGTCGAGGAAGTGCTGGCCGGAGGAATGCTGATCATGATTTCCGGGCTGGTATTTTTCTCGGCCTTGGCCAGAACCGTGGGAATGCCGATCAACTGGGCGCAGGATATCGCGCTTCTGGCGTTTGCCTGGCTCACGTTCATCGGGGCGGATATCGTGGCCAAAACCGGAAATCTGATTCGCATTGACATGTTGGAAAAATGGTTGCCCAAAACGATCCGTAAGGGTCTGGCGCTGATATTTGACGTGGCCATGATCCTGTTTCTGCTGATCCTCATTGTCTATGGATTCCTTTTGGTATCCCAGAGCTGGTACAGAACATTCCAGACGATGAAGCTGAGCTATGCGTGGTGCACGCTGGCTGTGCCGGTGGGATCCATGCTGCTTATTTTTACGATGATTGGCAAAATGATAAAAGACATTAAAACGCCGGTGGCGGGATGGGGGGATGAGACGTGCTGAGTGCAATAGGATTTTTCCTGGTTATTTTGTTCCTGGGAATGCCGGTGGCCTTCGCCATCGCCATTTCGGGCTTCGCATTCTTCCTCACGCGGCCGGAGATTCCGTGGACGATCCTGGTACAGCGTTCGCTGTCCACGACCCAGTCCTTCACCATGCTGGCGATTCCGCTGTTTATCTTTGCGGGTAACCTGATGAACAACACGGGTATCACTTCCCGGCTGGTAAAGCTGGCCAATGTTCTGACGGGCCACATGTACGGCTCCGTCGGACAGGTTTCCGTCGTGCTTTCCACGCTGATGGGAGGCGTGTCCGGTTCCGCCGTGGCGGACGCGGCCATGGAGTGCCGTATCCTGGGGCCGGAGATGACGAAGAGAGGCTACGCGCCCGGCTGGGCGGCAGCTGTAAACTGCTTATCCGGACTGATCGTGGCGACGATTCCGCCGTCCATGGGTCTGATCCTCTACGGAACCGTGGGCGAGGTGTCCATCGGACGACTGTTTATTGCGGGATTTGTTCCTGGAATCATCATGTGTATTCTGATGATGGCGGCCACCTCCTGGTCGGCGCGCCACTACGGCTACAAGCCGGATCACGAGAAGCCATCATCCGCTAAGGAGATCGGAAAGGCCTGCATCGAGAGTATCTGGGCGCTGATGTTCCCGATCCTTCTGATCGTGTTCATCCGTTTCGGCGTCATGACTCCGTCCGAGTCCGGTGCATTCGCCGTGTTCTACGCTCTGTTTGTTGGTGTGTTCATCTATAAGGAGCTGAACCTTGAGCGCTTTAAAGAATGCCTGGTGAGCAGCGTGAAGGACCTTTCCGTGACGACCATGATCCTGGCGTTTTCCGGTATCTTCAGCTAC
>BBZO01000007.1 GCA_001304875.1 Clostridia bacterium UC5.1-2E3 | reverse complement strand
ATCGGAAGTGAAAAATCCCAAAGAAAAGCAATGTCATTTTCTGGAAAAAAGTGGTATAATATACATACAAAATAAAGGAAAGAGGGTGAGTATCTTCGCAAGAAAAGAGAGCTCCAGAAAAGGAATGAACAATGACTGCACGAAGACACCATGTTACGATCCAGAGGTACTCGAGAAATGTCGCCAGGAGAGGAAGAATGGGCGTGAAGATGGCATTTCCATCGGGGTGTGGAGAGAGCGATGCCGGATTGCACGGCTGATGGCTCTGAACAATGAACCGATGGAGAAGATCACGTACTACACGAAACTCACCGAGGAGAATATCAAGGGGTTGACGTTATAACATAGCTTTCGGAGCTGCTGCAAAAGCGGATGAACCATCTGCCGGAACAGCAGCTCCACTTTTTGTTAAAATTTATAAAATATTAAACAAATTCCAAATGTTTTCGTCTACTAGAGCATTGCGGCAAACGTGCTAAAATGCTATACTAAGTAAAGTTTAATTGGACGTTATGATAGGGAAGATACAGTGTGAAAAAATTTGAACAATACAAGCGAATCATAAAATTCGGTTTTGCCATGGTGATCGTGTTTTTGGAGATCGCCATTTATGCATACGTGTGGTATGGATATTATAATCCCTTGCTTAAGAATCCGTTCTGGCGCAGGGGAAACTGGCTGATCATCGTCCTGTATGGTGTATTGCTTCTGTTTTTCTTAAAAACATACGGCGGTTTGAAGATCGGCTTTCTTAAAAAAGGAAATTTGATATATTCTCAGATATTGTCCGTAGTATTTGTCAATATCGTCACGTATATTCAGATTGCCCTGATTGATAAAAAATTTCATAATGTTCTGATGATCCTGGTGGTCACGCTGCTGGACGTTGTGGTTATTGTGGCGTGGACGTTTGTTTTTCAGTGGATCTACGGCCGTATTTTCCCGCCGCGGCGATGCTCTATGTGCATGGAAACCGATCCACCAGCTATCTCAGAGATAAGATCAACTCCCGCGAGGACAAGTATCAGATCTGCAGAAATCTGGATTACCGGTGCGGGATGGAGCGGCTTTTTAAGGAAATCGATAAATATGACGCGGTGATTATTGACGATATCCCGTCCCATGAGCGGAATCGGCTGATAAAGGAATGTTACAACCGTTCCATCCGCACGTATTCTGCGCCGAAGATATCCGATATATTAATAAGAAGTTCGGGCGAAATGAATCTGTTTGATTCGCCGCTTCTTCTCTCGAAAAATGACGGGCTGCAGATCGAGCAGAAGATTGTGAAGCGGCTTCTGGATATCGCAATTTCAGCAGTGGGACTTTTGATAACCAGCCCGTTGTTTCTGCTGATTGCGATTTCGATTAAATGCACAGATCGCGGCCCTGTTTTCTATAAGCAGAAACGTTTGACACAAGGTGGAAAAGAATTTAAGATTTACAAATTCCGAACCATGATACAGGATGCCGAAAAAGGAGGCAGAGCGGTTCTGGCCAGAGACGAGGACGATCGGATTCTGCCGGTCGGAAAGATTCTTCGCAGGCTGCGACTGGACGAGCTTCCGCAGCTGTGGAATATTTTGAAAGGTGATATGTCCATGGTGGGGCCCCGCCCCGAGCGGCCGGAGCTGATGGCCGAGATCGTTGAGGAGATCCCGGAATTTGTCTACCGTTTGAAAGTAAAGGCCGGTCTGACCGGCTATGCGCAGGTGTACGGCAAGTATAACACCACGGCATATGATAAATTAAAATTAGATTTGACTTATATTAGGAATTATTCGATCTTTCTGGATTTGAAACTTATCTTGATGACTCCGAAGGTGATGTTCTTAAAGGAGAGTACGGAAGGGGTTAAGGAGTAGGGGAGGAGAGGGGCTGCCATTTTGTGGCAGCCCCTTCATTATCGAATACCGATTGACTTTTACATTGTTCTATGGCAGTAGACCCATATGGTGTCTGAAAGATCAAGACAAGGCATCTACGACAATCATCATATAATATTTGATAGAGTCCAAGTAATCCTGAAGAAACAGGCGCTCATTCGGGGTACCGCTCCCGAAGGGATCGCCCTGTCCATGTTCATCAAAGTCGGGAGCCGCTCCCAGGTTGGGGATCGGTAAGCCGTAAGCCTGGAACAGGGAGGCTGCATCAGAGCCGCCGGCGCGTGTATAGAGTTTTGCCGGTTTTTCATAATTTTTCGTAGGAACGTGCGGCGGTCTGGATAAATGTATTGTCGTCCGGAATATCCAGCAAAGGCCGGTCGGAAAGAATTTTATACTCATACTCAAATTCTGGATTCTGAAACTTAAGTGTTTCGAAAACATCCAGAATTTCCTGCTTTACGGCATCAAAGCTTTCATCCATATCAACACGCCGATCTATGATGAATTCCGCTAATCCGGGCTGGACGTTGGGCGTGTTGCCGGCATGGAGTACAGTGACAGACAGACAGCGGGTGGCGGCGCCGTATTCATCTGTCCGGTCACACAAATGATCATTCAGAAGATATAGCTGGTTGATTGCAGTAATTGCTTTTTGAAGGGCATCCTTGCGGGGATGTGGCGTGCTGGCATGGTGGGGGTCTGCACGGTATGTAAACTGCATGCGCAGGATTCCGCGATGCCGGTTCAAAATACGGCCGTTTGT
The DNA here is from genome assembly GCA_001304875.1 of Clostridia bacterium UC5.1-2E3. Lineage (GTDB taxonomy): Bacteria > Bacillota > Clostridia > Lachnospirales > Lachnospiraceae > Ventrisoma > Ventrisoma faecale. Next base: position 119,954 of record BBZO01000007.1, on the reverse strand, counting down.
GGGTTCCATGCAGATTCCGAAATCGCCATTTAACAATCCCTTTTCGATTAAATATTTAACCCCCTTCCAGCCGCCATTTTCTTCGTCTACCATGTAGCTGAGAACGACGCTTCCTTTGGGATCGAAATTCAGTTTTCTGAGGAGCGGACTGCCATCAGTGCAGCGCAGTCTCCGCCTTTCATATCAACCGTTCCGCGTCCGTAGATATACCCGTCAACTATTTTTCCAGACCATGGGCCGTACCAGCCGTCGTTTCCGGCGGAGGGTGGAAACACATCCATATGGCCATTAAAAATAAATCGTTTTCCTGGCTGGGATCCGTTCCATTCCGCAATAAGGTTTGGGCGGCCTTTTTCGGCGGAATATTCTTTGACGGTAAGACCGCAGCGCTCCATCCATTTTTTAAAAACTCTGCTCACAGCCAGCTCATTGCCAGTGGGGCTGGGAGTCTGGACGATCTCCTGTAAGCAGGAAATCGCTTCTTCTTTATGATCCTCAACGGTTTGAATGATTTGTTCGGGAGTGATCATGGAAGTTCTCCTTTCGTTCAGTGCGAGTGTCTGAGTTCAAATGCAAATTGGAAAACAGGTTTAATTTTTATTTAACATAATGGGATCCGTTTGTCAATAAAAATTTTATATTAAGAAATATAATTTTATATTATAAAATACACTTAAGATATAAATATCCCCTGTCTGGAACAATGTCTGTAATAAATCCAAACAGGGAAAGGTATGCCTGTTAATATGGTTTGGGGATGGGAGCGCCTTTAAAGAGAAAATCCGGGCAGGTCGTGGCGCTGCTTAAAACTTCCATCATGATTGCCGCGATCTCTTTCAGCCGGTCATCGCTGGCCCGCAGAGAGGGAACATTGACTGACAAGGCATATATTACGCGACCGGTGTATTTGAACATAGGGACGGCTACGGAGCAGATTCCCGGGAGATATTCCTCCTTTTCAATGCAATAACCGTTTTGGCGAACCTCATCAAGCTGAGCCAGGAATGCTTCCGGATCGGTAACAGTGTGTTCGGTATACGGATCGAAAGGGGTATTCTGGAGCTGTTCTTCAAGCATCGATTTGGAATATCCGAGAAAACGGACCTTTCCTGCGGCCGTGCAGTGAATCGGGGAATGTTCTCCGATTTTTGACGAATATTTCAGCGATTGAGAAGATTCAAGCTGAATAAAATTTATACTGGTGTAATAATTATCGATTTTGGCAAAGTAGTTCAGCGTGACTGTCTCGTCAGTTAAGTCCCTGAGCCGTTCCATATAAGGAATTATGATTGGTTTTACATCAATGTTCTGATAAAGACCGGCAAAAAGCTCAAAACCTTTCCACCCCAGCTTATAAACCTGTGTGTCATAGCTTTTTTCTACATATCCCCTGGCTTCAAATGTTTTTAAAATGTGGAATGCTGTAGTTTTATTTAAACTGCAGGCTTCTGCCAGGTCTCCCAGTTTATAGCTGTTTTTAAGGCAGAGGCATTCCAGAATGTCAAGCGCCCGGTCTACAGACTGTATTGTCTTTACGTGATTATCGGATGTCTTTTTTACAGATTTAGCCATAATGTCCTTTCTGGCGCGGAAGAATTTATGATGCCTTTTGCGCTAGATAAATCATACAGTAGAAATCGTGATATTGCAAGAAAGATCTGCACTATTTTGGGTTTTTACAGAATTCACACAGCGATTATTGACTTTGTTCACGTTTTCTGTTAATGTAAAATTGCAAATTGGAAAATGGAATTTTATATTATAAAACAATGGAGGAGGTTTGATTATGACAATTTCAAATGCGTTGACTGCTGCATTTCAATCATTGGGTATTATCAGCATTTTGCTGATCCTGGGGGCCTTACTTCGAGCGAAAATACCGTTTTTTCAGAATTTGTATCTGCCATCCTGCGTGATTGGCGGATTCATTGGATTGATTCTTGGACCGAATGCATTAAATATTTTAAGATTCAGTGAGGATACGATGACAGTCGCATCAGCTTTGCCAAACCTATTGATTATTCCTGTGCTGGCCGCTACGCCTATGGGGCTTAAGCTTTTTAAGGGGAAGTCCAAAAGCTCGGATGCTTTGAGTAAAAGCAATGATGTGCTGGTGCTTTCCTTTCTGACTGCCGGCTTTCTCATTTTGCAGCTGGCGGTTGGATGCGGCGTAACGTTGGTGTGCAAGGCGTTCGGAGAAACACATTTGATGGTATGGGGCTTGAGATGGGGGCGGGATTTGCAGGCGGACATGGGACAGCTGCATCCATTGGAAGTTCGTTTGAGGAGCTGGGTAATCCAAACTGGGAAGCTGCTCTGGGGGGAGGAATGACGACTGCCACTGTTGGTGTGATCGGAGGTATTCTCATTGGCACGGCTCTCATCAATTATGCGGCCAGACATGGTTATACCACGCAGATCAAATCCGCTGCTGAAACTCCGCTGGAAATGCGAACCGGATTTTATGAAAAAGGAATGGAACGTCCTTCCATGGGGCCGCAGACCACTGTTTCTAACAGCATAGAGACTCTTACATTGCATCTGGGACTGTTGCTGATCGCCACATTTTTGGCTTATCCATTCAGCACACTCTGCAAAATGACGGGAATTTCTCTATTCAGCTCCATTCCGACTTGGCTGTATGGAATGATTGTAATGTTAATTTTATGGAGTGCAATCAGTTTTCTGAAACTGGACTATCTGTTTGACGACGCAGTGAAAAATAAAGTGACGGGACTGCTTTCGGATTATATGATTACAGCGGCGATTATGAGCATTTCGCTGAGCGTAGTGCTGACGTACTGGGTTGTATTGGTTGCTGTTATTGTTGCCGGACTGATACTTGTACCTGTTCTTAACTGGTTTATTTGCAAAAAAATGCTCTGCAATAACTGGTTTGAAAAAAGTCTGGGGATTCTCGGGGCAAATCTCGGTGTCTATGTCACCGGTATGTTGCTGATTAAGATGGCGGATCCGGATCTGAAATCGGATGCGCTCTCGGATTACAGTGTGGGGTATACGCTGGGATCCCTGGTTGTTACTCCAATCTTGGCGATTGCGATTGGCCGTGCCGCTACCGTTGGTACGGCATCTGCATTTGTCTGGTGTGCGCTTGTATCTCTTGTTATTTTTGCGGCGATGTTTATTGTCAACATTTTTACAAGAAGGAAAAAGGCGGCATAATTCTATACGAAAAAGGATTGGTGACTGTGATGAGACCAGTGAGTGGATTGACTGTGATAGGGTGTCCGTATTGCTATAATGCATGGGATGTAGAGGCTGCAGACGGTGTGCCGGTGTTTCATTCCAAGATAAAGCAGCTGAAACACCGGGAGATCGATGCGTATACGGACAGCGGGGTGTTTCAGACGATGGGAGTGCCAGTATTTATTGAGGATCTGGATTATCAGAAGTACAGGCAATATGCACCGTATGAGGGGCTGACGAGAAATGCATCGGATGCAGTTTTTTCTGCGGCGAGCCGGGGAAATGCAGTGCTGTTTGCAGGCGGCTACTGTAATTATGCCCCTGCGATAGCCGGAGGGCTGCAGAGGGCGATCGGGGAAGATAAAAAATCGGCGTTGTCTGGATTGATGCGCACGCAGATTGCAGGATCCCCGGGAAGTCGGCGGTTTCGTCGACAAGACTTGTCTCGGTGCCATTATCGACGCTGAGCGGCATTGCGGATGATGCCCTCCGCGAGTATCGGGAACGTGTCTGTGGTCTTAAGATTCCGTGCAGAGGAGAGGATATCATAGCCAGCGATATTCGCATTCTGGATGAGGAAACAGGCCACAATCTGATTTCTGCCGGAATTGTAAAGCTGGATGCCAGTGAATTTGCATCAGGAGAGACCTGGAGGAAGAAGATCGACGAGCTGGCAGACCGGGTGGACGCGATCTATGTATCGGTGGATGCGGATATTCTGAAACATGAGTATATTCCTTCCTACAGCAAAAATGTTCCCTATGGCCAGGAACTGGACGCAGTGGCCAGAAATGTAGCCGCAGTGACCGCGACGGGGAAGGTATGCGCTCTTTCGATGTTCTGTTTTAATTTTGACTGTTATACGGAGGATACGCAGAAAACATATCAGAGCGCGGTAACGATTATGCGGGAGGCGTTTGAGCAGTGGAAGCGGGTTCCATTGGGATAGGGAGGACGGAGAGGAAGCGGGGGGAGGAGGGGCCCCCGCTTCCTAAGATTATCGGGAGATAAATTTATATAAAAATATATAATGATATTGGTGGGAAAGGAGTTGGCCGTCATTGGAGTCGAAAGAAAGATACAGAGAGAAATTTTATTATCTATTCTATAAACGTCCGGAGGGGGAGAATGTGGAATTGGATAATCTGGAGTTGTGTAAGAGACTTTTGAAAGAATTTATATAAGAGAAGAGTAGTATAGCGAGAGAACTGGAGGGAGACTTCAAAACCGTATGTTTTGGAGAGCTCCCTCTTTGAACATAACTGTTTATAATTTTTATCTCAAGAGCTCGATAAATTAAATTCATTTACGTATTTAGGATTATATCATTTTTTACCGTATTTTTTGTATATTAGATAAATATAGTGGAATAAGAAAGGGCTAAATCGCAGCAATTTTACTTCAAAAAGTTTGTGCTTCGAATTTTTCCGCGTGTCTTCGTATACCTGTACAATTTCTTTATCTAAAGATTGAAATGCTCTTCCGCAAGCATAATATAGAGGTTTCCTTTGTTTCCACGTTGCATGATTCGTGGTTGTTAAATATTGCATTTTTTCTAAGGTATACTCTACAATTCTTAAACAGCCTCTTGTATAAAGAACATCATTTTTTCCTTTGAAAAATTCTAGTCGGTTTTTAAAGGCTTCAATCGCATCAACATGTCGAATATTAAACTCTGATGACATGATACTGTTGGGACGTTGCTGGTAATAATAGAATTCTGCGTTCACATGGATAAGTTTTTGTGCGCGGTATAATGTTTCGTGACAGAAAAACTCGTCTTCATGGTATTTGCCTACTGGAAATTGTTTATTTTCAACTATGTTTCGCTTATAAATTTTGTTACATACAATGGCAGTAAAATATTTCCAGTCATAACTTGATAGCATCGCTTCATCGCGATTCATTTGAATAATTTGTGCAGTTTCTATTTTTCGTATCAGCGGAGGATTAGAATAGACTTTTAATATTTTTCCTTCAACGATGTCTGCGTTCGCAGTTTCCAGCTGAGAGATTAAAATTGAATAGGTTTCTGGATGTATATAGTCGTCACTGTCAAGAAAGGTAATATATTCACCTTTTGCCAGATCCAGTCCTTTATTGCGCGCATCACTTAAACCTTCATTTTTTTTATGTATTACTCGAATCCGTTTGTATTTCTGAGAAAGCTGGTCGCAAATTTTTCCTGACTGATCCTGGGAGCCATCATCAATTAACAGGATCTCCAAATTATGATACGTTTGATATACGACACTTAACACACAGCGTTCCAGATACTGTTCTACGTTATATACTGGAATAATTACACTGAGTAACTTCAATGTTTTTCACTCCTTTTATTTTTTGAATTGTTTAATAATATCTCCTATAATTCGGATAGGACGAGTTATCTTCCAACAAGTTGATTGTTGATAAGAAGTTATTCTCTTTTGCAATTCTTTCACGGTTTTATCAGATATGGTATTGCCATTCCATTTGGCGCAATATTCATCGCAGGCAGACTGTTGATAAAAAGCCTTTTTGTCTTCTTCGCCACAGTACACAGCTAGATTTCTTTTTATATCTAACGGATACAATAACTGAGCCGGCGATAGTATTGCTAACTGCAAGTGTGGAATGTATTGGGATTGGCCGGAAACTCTCCACTGGGTCAATGTGAACAGGCAATCTCTGATACGTGATGCAAGGGATAAAAATTCATCTCTGTACGGGTTATAATGATATGTAGCTATTAAATTCAAAATAAAATCCTGCTTAGGAAATGCAGCAATTATATGTGTATGAATTTGATCCTTACATATTGAACCAAATACGAGTTTATGTTTTAGGCAACATGTAAAGCGTTTTTTTAAATGTATATATGGATCAATGACAATTCCACCTTCGCGATACAGAACCTCTAATTTTGCATAATCATTTATAAAATCGTAATCACCATGTTCTAATGCAACCTGTAAAAATGGATAATCGTCAATATGGAAATTATCCTCATTCCAAATTTTTATAGAAAATTGAGGAAATGTCTCATATATGTAATTAAGTTCCTCGTTTGGCATATTGCGGCTGATACAGAAAATGTGTATAATCGGAGGGATTTCCGGCGCAATAAAAATATTTTCCAGAACATCTTTTTTTAGTGTAGTCTGTAAATAGTAGTTTTTACTAACTTCATTTTGCATAGATGTTAAATATTGCCTGAAATACCATTCATATTGAGGGAAAGCAGCTATATTTTCACATAGTTGTATGATTACTGCATATAGCATAAGATCCCGTTTTTCTGGATTACAATTATCTAAACAGTATTGGAAGGCATCAATTTGATATAATACAAAGTCGTCATGGGAGCGGCTCCATGTGACAGAATTTTCTCGGACTCGGTAGTAATATAATTTATAGTCGATGTATGCAATTTTTGATGCATAAGTTAGAAGCGTAGGTGCGAATCCAAAATCTTCATAGGGTATGGTGGGAAAATATACATTAGCCTTTTTTAAAAATTCGTGAGAGAATAGCTTATTCCAAGCTGCGGCTGTGTAATAAGCTCTTTTTATAAACTCATCCGTAGAAATGGGAGTTGCGCCTCGATAGGCTTTAACTTCCATTTCTTGCGAATCATTTTCATAGCGGACTCGTGCTGAATTGCATATTACTATGTCATAGCCCTCCTCCGCTTTGTTATAAAGGACTTCAAACATGTTTTCTTTTGCCCAGTCGTCACTATCCAGAAAGCCAATGTATTTTCCACGGGCTTCTTTCAAGCCCTCATTTCTTGCGTTTCCAGCCCCGGAATTTTCGATATGAATCACTCTGACTTGTTCTGGATATTTCTGGGCATATTGATCTAAAATTTTACCGCTTCCATCTGTTGAACCATCATCTACAGCAATAATTTCAATATCTGATAATGTCTGGTTTAATAATGAGTTAATCGCGTGAGAAACATATTCTTCTACATTGTATACAGGGACAATCACAGAAACTTTTATATTCATTGTATTTTGGCCATTCCTATTCTGAACAGCGTTTCCTCCTACTCTAATCTAAAATAAAGAATCGAAATCAACTCGTTCGAACACTTCAAGTTTTCCGCCACGTGTTGCATTAAAAATACGAAAATCATTCCTTCTGGAATATAGTTCTGCTTTTTTGTAGGCTTGCAGGGAGTTGTGTAATTGAGGAATATTTTCGTTTTTCGTTTTTCTTTAATATATTGATCGCTAAAATAATCCTTGCCGCCACTATCCACAATATTTCCAGAAATATCTATGGCTTTGGCATAATTAAAATCTACTCCGAGAAGATATATATTTTTGAAACCCATATATGTAGCAATCTGCATTTCGGCGTATGTGACTGTAAAACCTTCATGGATTTCTTTTGCAATATCAGTTGAAAAGCCAGGGTAATACGGATAATATCGTTTAGGATTCAAATGGAACATGTATGCAGTATGAAAATTTTTGTCCCCCAGTTTTTTTAATGCATAATCAGAGATAAACTTATATTTTATTTTTAGTTTTTCTATCTCTTTATGATATTGCTTTATCATAGCGCCATCTTGAATACAATAGAAAGTCGGACGCCAAAAAGTATCCTGGAATGAAATGTAAATACGGTTTGCACCAAAAGAATATTCATTATTAGCGGCTAAAGTATTTAGATCCTCCATTTTTAGGCTTGGACCGTTTCCAATAATAAAGCATCGCTTCCCGCTGTATTTATTTTTAAAATCTTCTAAGCTTTTAGGCATATAACTACTCCATATATTTAATCAACATAATTTTTCTTAATCCACCTGCTTGCAAGGAATAAGTCTTCTTCATGGTGAATATCGAGAGATTCATCAATCACATAAGGAATAATTTTGTTCCCCATGAAATCCCAGGGCTGCTGTCCGCCCTGGTCGGCCAGAACCGTTTCTACGTTAAGAACCCAGAAATTGTGTGCGCAGAAATAGCAGGCGGGAAGATCCTGGCGATTGGTGGATATTTTACCAGTGATATTTTTCTCATACATGGACAGGGAACCATCAGAATTTAGGCTTTTCGCTCTGAGCGGATGGTGATCATTGTCCTCGTAAACCGGAATTACTGCAGAGATACTCATGTCTTTTTTCATTATTTCAACGCATTCGGTGATCCATTGCGCTGTTACCGTTACGTTATTTGCGAGGAGGACGACTACGATATCTGGAAGTTGGCCAGCTTGCTCCATAACTTTTAATCCGTGCAGGATACAATCCTTATGCTGGGAAGTAGGGAGTGCCAATTCTGACGGACGTACAATCCGTTTATATCCCAGAACTTCGGCGGCAGATAGGATTTTCTCGTCGTCACTGCTACACCAGAAATCTGAAATTGAAGCAGATTTTCTGGCAGAGTTGGCGGGATAGTAAAGTACAGGATGTCCGAGAACATCTCGTACGTTTTTATCTGCCAATGTGTTATTTCCTCGGCCTGTTAATAATGCAGCACATTTTAAATTTTCCATATGTAACCTCCTTTTTATTCTAATCTTTTTTGGTGTGATAAAAGTGTTTGCGGTCAGAGATACGAGCATGTATGCTGGTCTGAACCAAATCACTGTAATAAACCGTATTTTTTTGAAAAGGTCTGTATACATAATCCTCACCCTGGGAGGAGATGATTTTAGCGCCGCATAGATACAGCCATTTATATCTCCAGCCGTTAAAGGGAATCACTTTTCCATACGATCTCAAACGATGACGATCGGGAGCATTTGCATTGATTGCAAAATAAAATCTCAGTTGTTTTCTGTGATGTGCGGACAAATATTTAAAAAGCGCTTCTCCGTTATCATCGGCCTTGTCGATTCGGTCAGAAATCAGCCAGGTCTCTTTGGATGGTAGTAGCTTTCTAAAGTAATATGCGGTGCGCAAAATAATCGCCTTTTTTGCTGCAATATCCTTATGCATCCACAAAGCTTTTAAATAGGACAGTTCCCTGTGAACATGAGCGATATATGTATAGGGATTCAGCAGCAGTCTGTTTTTCCGATAGGTTAAAATAAAACTGCTGGAAGCATAATAAGAGCTCCAGATCGTTTTTTGCAGGGGTGAAAATTTACCGAAACTGATTTGCTTCTGCTCAACGTATAAGTTGTCCGCATAGCAATATAAAGTAATCGTATATGCTTCTTTTTTATCCAGTGGAATCACACAGGAAAAGCCCTGTTCAAAACCGATCAGCTTACCCTGGGTTAAAAATTTCTGATTGCGTTCTGTTGGTTTGCACTCATAAAAGCGATCATTTACTTTAAAGAACCAATTTGGTCGTTCATCAAAGACACAAAATTGGGTGTATTTTGCTTCAATTTGGAGTGCACCATTGGAAAAAGTAATAAATTCAATTTGTACAGGTTTCTGGGATTGACAATAAATAAACTGATCTTTTACATAGTAAAAGATATCGTTACCCGTTTTTATCCAATGTGGATCACAGCCGTATTTTTCCTGTAATATATATAATTTATATTCTGTTGTAAGGTTCTTCTGCTCAAGAATGACCATATCGTCGATGTAGCGGATCACATCTCTCAAAGTTTTAAAATATTCCTGCTGTTCTGGTACGTTTAAAATTGCATCTGGTGATTCTTCGGCTTTAAAACGCCATTGAAGATCATACATTAATGTATACTGTGCAAATAAAGGAATATGGTCATCGGTTGTTCGGGTTGAATGGACTACCCATTTGGCGAAATATTCCATGTAGTTTATATACCATGCGCGTGTATGGTGAGACTGCTGGATGGCAGAAGCCTCTCCACCGGTTCTTCGGCGATACCAGTAGGTTGGCTCTTGTACGACACCATAGCGCGGCTCTTCGAGGAGAAGCTGAAGGATTACTTTTGCGTCTTCCGCAGTAACTAAGCGCTCATCGAAGGTGATTATGCGGGCAAGCTGATGTTTAATAAAGGCCGAGGATAATGAAAGCTGAGGATTTTGATATTCTTCCAGAAGATCAATCACACGGGAGCCTTTTGCGAATTTATAGTTCAATCCGTGTTCCCCGGTTCGCCCGTCAAAAAAACGCAGAGGAATCGCTATCATAGGCACGGTAGGCCATAATTGAAAGTATCGGTAAACGCAGGATAATGTGTTGGGAGAGAGTTTATCGTCTCCATCCAGAAAATTCACGTATTCGCCGGTTACATGTTTAAGGCCCTCGTTTCGGGCGGCGGATACGCCGCGGTTATTTTGATGTATAGTCGTAATGTTTTCTGGGTACGAATTGTGGTAGCTATCACATATACTTCCAGAGCCGTCGTCGGATCCGTCATCAACGAGAATTATTTCCACATTGTCTTGAAAATTAATATCCTGTTTGATTAAGCTGTCTATGGCTTCAGAAAGAAAAGGAGCTACATTATAAACTGCTATAACAATAGAAAATTTAAAAGGAAATGAATCCATTAATTCACCTCATATATCCGCGTTAGTTAAGCATTTGCATGTATTGTTCTGCCACATCCCCAACCGCCCCTTCCGCCACCACTCGCCCCTTCTCCAACAAAACCGCCCGATCACAAAGCCTCTGCACCTGCTCCAGCGAATGTGACACGAACAGAACGGTGACGCCCCGGTCGAACATTTCCATGATCTTTTTCTCGCTCTTTTTGCGAAACTTCGCGTCGCCGACGGACAGCACCTCGTCCAGGATCAGAATTTCCGGGTCGGCGATGGTGGCGATGGAAAAGCCCAGGCGGGCGCGCATACCGGAAGAGTAGTTTTTGACGGGGACGTCGATGAATTTTTCCAGCTCGGAAAACTCCACGATCTCGTCAAATTTTTCCTCAAGATATTTTCGGGAGTATCCCAGGACACTGCCGTAGAGAAAAATGTTTTCCTTCCCGTATACTGTGAGTCGAAGCCGGCCCCCAGCTCCAGCAGCGGTGAAATTTTTCCGCGCCGCGTGATGGTGCCGGTGGTGGGCTTATAGACGCCGGCGATGATTTTTAACAGCGTGCTTTTCCCGGCTCCGTTTAAGCCCAGGATTCCCAGGCGTTCCCCTTTCTCCACGGAGAAGGAAATGTCCTGGAGCGCCCAAAATTCATTATATAGAAGCTCCTTTTTTAAAAGCTTGATGACATATTCTTTCAGGCTGTCCACTTTCTCTTTGCTGAGATTGAATTTTATCCCGACATGGTCCAGCTCCAGTGCTTTTTCTGCCATGTAAAATCCCTTTCCAAGAATTAAATGTATAGGACAAATTTATCCTGTTTTCTGTAAAAAATAAACGTTCCTGCGATCAGTGTCGCGATGCACCACAGGGAGGCGTAGCCGAGCTGGAATGGATCCAGCGCAGTCCCGTAAATGCAGCTTCTGAACAGAGCGATGATGCAGTACAGCGGGTTGCCGTTTAACACCCAGCCCTTTCCAGCGGCGACAAACTGATCCGGATAGTAGAAAATGGCGCACAGATACATTAAAAGCGTCAGCGCCACGTCCCACAGATACTCCATATCACGGAAAAATACGCCCATGGTTGCCAGAATCATTCCGATTCCCAGTGAAAATAAAAGAAGCAGGACAAGCGGAATGAAAGCCAGCAGCAGGTGCCAGGTGGGCCAGACGCCTAAAAACAGCGCAACCGCCACCAGAACAACCAGCGAAAACAAAAATATTACATAGGAATACAGGACGCCGGACAGAGGGTACAGATATTTGGGAACGTACACCTTGTTGATCATCCCGCTGTTGGCACGTATGGAGCGCAGGCTGGCTTTGGTGGCCTGTGAAAAGCAGGAATACAAAAGCCGCCCCGACAATATATACACCGGATATGCCCGGTCTGAATTGCCGAACAGCGTACCGAAAACGAAGGTCAGAACCAGCATATTGAGGAACGGTTCCAGCAGCGTCCATATAATTCCCAGATAGGAGCGCCTGTACTTGAGGACGATGCCCTTTTTCACCAGCTCTGACAACAGATAACGATATTTGACAAAACCGTGTATCATTCGTTTAACTTTATTCATAGAAACCTCTTATTTAAACATGCGCCGTGCTACAATTCATACTTTGATTTGCCGGGAAGCCGCTGTTCAAATGTCTCCCGCACCTGCCGGGCCAGAACTTCAAAATTCTGTGTTTTGGCCGTGTCGTTGACGCAGATAGTTCTGTGACTGCCATTTAAAATATCCCGGCATGCATCGCCGACTGTATCCTTGACGTGATAACAGTGCGAGAAATTGTATGGCAATGGGACAAAATTCCCGCTTGCCAGCTGCCAGTATTTAAAGAGCCATTGATTGACATTGGTCTGCTGTCTGAAACGGCACCGGCAGGTCGCGTCCAGAACTTCGCCCTCCCTCGCCCACACCTCCTTCATCGTGGAACGAAGGAGATTTGTAGTTGTGTGACCATACAGAAAACCGGGAAACCAGGGCCATGGGAGCAGGAGAGCCGTACGGATTATGTTGCGCACCCCATAGGAGGGGCTGAACCATTTTCCCCAATTTTTAAGCAACGCCTGTTTTTTAGGAAAATGTGTGTTTATGATGCACATATTGTTTCCATTGATGGGCCCGACACTGTCCGGGCCGAAGAAAATGGCATTCTGCGCAAACACATCCCGCGGCAGTCCGTTTACAAAAAATCCGTCGGCCGGACCGGGGCATTTAAGAACATGTCGTCATTAAAATAGACAAACTGCTCGGCCAACCCGGGAATCCGGTGCAGATTCAGCTCAATGGTGTGAGAGTTGAACGTGGGAAGGTATTGCGCCGGAATGTAGTCGGTATGCTTTACAATGTGAAGCTTCGGATGACCGGTGTCCAGCCAGTCGGGCAGATGCCCCCAGGTGACAAAATGGATCCTGTTTACCCAGGGCGCATACATCTCGACCGCGCGGAACCAGTACCGCAGGTTGTCCCAATCGCGGAAACGGATTTCCCGCCGGTCGCCGGATGTGGAGCCCGTTTCAAAACGCGCTTTCTCCTTTTGCCATTCCGTATCACTGCCATCGACCCAGGCGATGACGAAATCAATGGGATTGTTTTGTTTTTCTGTGTTTTTCATTGCATATCTCATTAATGGCCAGGTATGTACGCTCGCAGTTTTGATTGTCGTATATTTCAAAGAAGCGGCGCTGCCGTTCCAGGTAGACCGGTTCCATCTGGCAGTCCCGCTCAAGCGTGAGCTTCAGCTCGCGGATCAGAACCTCCGGCGTGCCGCATATGGGCCCAAACGCATCTTTTTTATAGTCAAAGTACCCCAGGGGCATATGTCCGCTGCGGAATTTTTCGTAGTCGACTGATAGTATAAAACAGGCCGTTTCATGTACGCGAAGTCCATGAAAATGCTGGAATAGTCTGTGATCAGCATGCCAGCCCGGTGTATAAGCTCTGTGATGTCCTCGTTTTCCCAGCAAAGAACCGAAACCGATGGATCCGGTGACGAAAAAACTTTGCATATCTTTGCATGTTGCGATGAGGCAGAAGATCACCCGTTTCCCGCTGCTGTGAATCAGATTCAAAAAATCGGGGGAGGAGAGCAGTGAACTCCACGCCTTATAGTAATCAGATTCAAGAAAATCACAGCCGGAAGTCTCATGCTGTCACAGTCAAAGTACAGATAGTGTCTCCAGGTTGGTGCAATCAGAATGAGAGACAGATCTGCTTTTGCAGCATGCAGTGCGTCGAAACGGCATAATCCAAGATACTGCACATAGCCATCCGGATAACCGAACGTATCGCGGACAAATTCAAATTCCGGTTTCGCCGCGCACGAGAACAGCCGCATCTTTGTATATTTATAATGAAGAAACGGCAGGTCATCCTTGATCACGCCATGTTGGAGAAAGGCCCGCGTATTCTTCCGCAGACCGCTGACCTCCAGCGCGTAGCAGACGGCGGCATTTGGTTTCCCGCCCTTCTGCGAGCTGATATTGACCTCGGCGGCTATGTAGTAAAGCCAGTGCCGCCAGCTGCCGTATTCCACCGTTTCCCCAAGAGAACGCACCTTTGGGAAATCCCGCCCGTTTTTTGAAATGGCATACACCGCATCCACCCGAGGCTGTTCCTGCCTTAAGTACGCAAAGAGATAATATGCGTTGTCGCGGGCTTCCGTGCCGTATTCACACAATAGCCATAAATGTTTGCGAAAGCGCTTGTATATCTGAGCAAATGGCCAGGCGGAGATAAATTTGAATATATGAAAAAGATCCGCCGGCCGGACGCGCCTCAACCGAAACCATATAGAATCAGCCATGGATGATTTCCTCAAAATATAAGAGCAACAATGTGGATAAGTTGCCGCTCTTGCGTATTGGGTGGGGGAATATTGAACATTTTGGGGACGAGTGTTGCGTAAGCCATTCCCCACCGCATGTGTTTTATAATTTTAGCTCCTGGAAAAATTTGCAAAGAAATACGCTGACCATGTACACCAGAAATATCTGATATACACGAAAGACCTGCAAAACTGAGGGCAAAATAATAACGGGCGGCCATGCGGCCGCCCTGTCGGATGAGTTCTTACATTATTTAATTGAATATTTTGTGCCTCGTCCTTTTCCTTCAATGATCACAACGCCCTTACGGCCCATGGCCTTTAATAACTGTGTTGTTTTTGATTTGCCGAAGGGGACATACGGTGCAATCTCGCTGATCGGTTTCAGCATGGTTTTGCTTAGGATTTTATATACTGTGTGTTCGTCTTCGGTTAAGTTCAAATTATCTTCCAGCACAGGAAGCACAATCTTAATTGTATTCTCGGACACTTCAAAATCCGGTTTTGCCAGATTTCCCTCATAAAGCTGTTTTATTCTTGTCACTCCCGTTCCAAAAAATTCAACAAATCCGAGTCTGTAAAATACATTTACCAGATTCCTGTTTCTTAGGACAGAGATTTTGCCGCCTAAATATTCGTCCACTGTTATTCCGGATGGCAAACCTCCAGGAGAAATAATTTCTATCCTGTCGTCAAACATCAGGACTCTGATTTGAGAGTCTACATCCCAGACTCTGTGAATCAGAGCATTCGCAATCGCTTCACGGAAAGCAGCCTCTGGTATTTTTTCTATCTTTTTTCTGTCGGCGCCCCGTATGACTCCATATTGATAGTAGTCTCTGAATACACCGATCGATTTCTCATATACATCTAATACTGAAATATTTTCAAATATTGCTCTTTTTTGAATAATACTGATGTTCTCACCAAATTTCACCAGATCAATTCCCGAAAAATGATTTTTATCTGCTAAAAGCCCTGCTGCGTTGTTATAGCCATTCGCGTTATCATACAGGCTCAGTGTTTTTAGTGTATCCAGATTAAATGTTTCGATTTGAATGTTCTCCCTTAATTTGTTGTGCAGAACTTCAAATGTCAAATTTTGCTCTTTGTAGGGCAGCTCTTCAAAGCGGATGTTTTTTCCCTCCAGAACAAGTCTGGAAAATTCCAGTGTATCTACTTCTATCGTGGCCGTGGCATTCCGCTTGTATGCTTTTGATTTATATAAATACGGCTTTTGGGCCCCACTTTTTACAGTGAGCTTAATCGTCATGTCATTATTCTGTGTTTCAAGCGTGTAATTGGGCTGCGGAGAAATGCTGTCGTCAATTCCAAAAAAGATTTCTCCGCCATTGTAATTTGAAAAGGCGCATACGGTTTGCGTCCTTTCCAATCCTATTGTGTATATTATACGCGAAAAAACGCAAAAAACAATCGTAAAAAAATACGATTGCTTTTTGCGCCATTCAGGCAATTACATTTTTACTCGCCAGAATTTAATTCTGTCTACGCATTGCTTTCAGAACTGTTTTCTCCGTCTGATTCGTCCGGCCGGTATTCGAGAATATCCTCCACATTACACTCCAGAATATTGCAGAGCATTTCAATGGTGTGGGTGGAGACGTACATATTTTTCTTCAGCCGTCCCAGCTGGCTTGCGCTGACGCCGTAATAGCGGATCATCCGATACTGGGTGATCTGTTTCTCCTTCATGGTTTCCCATAATCTGTCGTAAGTAATCATAGTTTTTTACCTCCTGTTTTTATTAAAAAACAGAATACGACTTTTGGGTATTATCTATAAATGGATAATGCCGTTAAGGTTATGTTAAAATTATATTTTTGACTTTTTCTTTTGTTGATCTATTGCAGAATATTTCAATATTTTTTGGGTATATCTACCTTTGAATATTAGAGATTACCGGCAAAAATATGAACCGTTTTCTGCGCCATGGAAATATCGTGTGTCACTGCTAAACATACTATTTAGACATATAAGCGCTGCACACTTCAATGGCATTTCCTTGCATGACCGCCTGTCCCTTATTCAGCCAAATTGCATGATCGCAAAGTCGCTTTACCTCATCGATAGAATGTGAGACAAACAGGAGAGTGGTTCCTCCGCTCAACATTTCAGATATTCTTTTTTCGCATTTTTGCCGAAATTTATAGTCGCCCACGGCCAGTACCTCATCAACAATAAAAATATCTGGTTTGGTCATTGTTGCGATTGCAAAGCCCAATCGCGCCCGCATACCTGAAGAATAATTTTTTATGGGAGAATCCAGAAACTCTCCCAATTCAGCAAATTCTACAATTTCTTGAAAATGTTCTTTCATATACTTTTCGCTATTTCCCAGGAGACAGCCGTTTTAAAAAAATGTTTTCTCTGGCGGTCAGATTTCCATCAAAGCCGGCGCCTAATTCAATCAGGGGCGCAACACTTCCGTGGATGCGGATGGTACCTTTATATGGCTTTAGGATTCCGCTGATTGCTTTTAATAAAGTGGATTTCCCAGAACCATTTACGCCAATCAAGCCCCATGCTTCGCCCCGGTGGACTTGAAAACTGACATCCTGGACCGCCAGAAATTCCTGGAACATCAACTCACGGTGTACCATTTTAATAAAATATTCTTTAAGATTATCGATCTTTTGATTTGCCAGATTAAAACGGATAGTTACATGATCGACATCAATCATAACATCATTTTTGTTTTCCATAAGGCCCCCTCTGTTAAATGTAAAGAATAAAATTATTCTGATTTTTTAGGAAAGAATAGCTTCCGATCAACAATGCAAGCAATGCGGCGGTACAGCCGGCAAAAATAATCATAGGGCCGGGGAGAGCGTTTGCATATACTAAGTCACGGAACTGGCCGATATAAAAATACATGGGGTTGCAATGCTTTACAAACCACAGGACTTCCCTGGGCAGCAATTCTATTGGATAGAAAATTGGCGTCAGGTAAAGCCATGCGGTTGTTAATGCATTATAAATATATTGAATATCCCTAAAAATACATTTAACTGTGCCAGAAACAATCCCAGGCCCAGACAAAAAATGTATAATTGGAGCAGAACGATTGGAACCAGTAAAAATGCCAGCTGAAATGCGCTTTTGTAGCCAGCATTACAATGACCAAAGCTGCCATTGAAAATATTAGGTCAATTAAACCGCTTGTAATTTTAGAAAAAGTAAAAATATATTTTGGTACGTATGTCTTTTTTAAAAGTGCAGCATTTCCATTAATTGAACTGAGCGCCTGATGAGTTGACTGGTTCATAAAATTAAACAGAATTTGTCCGCAGAATAAATATACGGGGAAATTCTCAATATTTCGGTTAAACATCGTTGAAAAAACAATCGCCATGACGATCATAACCAGTAACGGGTTAAGTACACTCCAGACATAGCCAAGAAAACTGCGGCGGTATTTTAATTTGAGGTCTTTGATGACCAGTTGCTTTAGAAGATCTTTATAGTGATAAAAAATATTCAAGCGTTTTATTATAATTTTCATAAATCCCTCCTTTCCTGTACACCTTGTAAAATCCTCACAATCTGTAGACGTTTCCTTTTGTAAAAATAGCGTCAATATTTGATTGAATTTTTTCTGAAATATCTCGTATCCTAGAATTGCTAAAATACTATTGATGAAAAGCGACAATATAAAAATGGAGATATACGCATCTTTTTCAATCCAATGATTGTCAATCATGTTATGAATAACCTTTAATGCACTGGCTTGGAAAACATAAAAAGGAAACGTAAGTTCGCTTAAATACCTTGGTAGCTTGACAGAAGCCATATGGTTCAGAAAACTAGTTTGACTATAATACGAATAATATAAGATTGCAGCAAATATGGGTACAGTGATAATGTTATAAAAAAGTAGTTTTGTTCAAAAAGTACATTATTAAAATAGGTTCGATAGTACAGCACATCTATGCTGATCAGAAGCACAGAGAAAAGGGCTGCTGTTTTCAGAGTGCTATATCTTACAAAATGCCTTTCTTTTTTTCGCAAACATATCTGTGCCACACACATTCCAATAATAAATTCTGGCAGTCTAAAAATGGGGTTGGCATAAATCTGTGCAAATGTACCTCCAATATGCCTTTACTATTCCGGGATAAATGGTTACCAAAATAAGTACAGCCATTAAAATAAACAGCTTTAACTTGGATGATATAGATCTTAGAAAATAATCTATCATGGGAAAGCATATATACATAAATAATAATACTGATAAAAACCAAGTACCCCCCCCCCCCAGTCGATTAAAAGGTTGCGGGAAAAAAAGCCTGCGTCAAGGTTATGAAACTTGGAAGCAGTGAAAACATTTCCTCAATCGTATTGGTCCATGAATATTTGGTTATAAAGACCCAAATTAAAAAAACATAATAGAGCGGCATAATATTCAAAAGCCGTCTGACTATAAAATCCTTATAGTTTTTTAAATTCCATCCGTCTGAGTATTTTGTATTGCTGGATATGGTTAATCCAAAACCAGACAGCATAAAAAATAGAACCATAAAAACAGCTCCCGTTTTTATGATAGGGTTTAAGCCTAAAGCATCAGGTATTACAAAACCAAAATGCGTATTTAAATGAAATACAAAAACTATAAATGCTGATATTATACGGAACAAGTCTAATAGTAATATTCGCTGTTTCATTATCAAAAGCTCTCTTTCTTTTACTTATGTTGATAATGCTAAAGTTTCTCTTACACCCTCATATAAAGAAAATTGCCCTTTCCATCCTAATTTTTCTAATTTTGTACTATCCAAAGCTGAACACATCATCATATTATAGCTTTTTCTCTCTTCCTGTGTAGGACGCGCGAAAACAATTTGAGTGCCTGTTTGTGCGGCAATTTCCTTTGCTAAATCTCTTATACTAACAATCGAATTAGGATTAGATATATTATAAGCCTCGCCTGAAATTCCATGAATTAAAACACAGAGCATTGCGGATACACAGTCAAACACATAGCAGTACGAGCGAAGCTGCTCACCAGGACTTTTCATTACAATTCCATGGCCTAGCAGGCAAGCTCTAAAAAATTCTGCAGATGCTCTGGAATCTGTTTTTGTCATTGTCGGCCCGTATATATGCCCTGGACGGACGATAACGGTATCTATCCCATATTCTTCCTTGTAACATATGCATAAGGTTTCAGCCGCTCTTTTGCTAGAAGGATAGCATGCTCTTGCAGATAATATATCCAGATCACAAATATCGTCCTCTTTATACAACATATTATCCGCTTTGTTTCCATAAATTTCACTGGAAGAGACATAAAGAAGCCTCTTTACTCCATACTCTACACTGTATTTCAGTAGATTATTTAAACCAATTAAATTGCAAAGCATTGTTTCTACAGGTTCTTTACTATATGCTTGAGGATGAGCATTACTGGCACAATGCAGTATGTAATCAAATTTTATATCTGAAAATAAAAGCTCCTGTGTAGCATCGTATTCCATAATAAAAAAATAATTTTTATATGCATACTCCTTAAAACGTTTCACGAGTGCTTCCTTTTTTCTTGAGGCTGCATAAATCTCAATATCAAGCTTTAAATTCTCAACTAAATATATGAGGGTATCTGTTACAGCAGAGCCTATCAAGCCTGTAGCGCCCGTTATCAATATTCTCTTACCGTTTAGAGCAGAAACACTTGGAACCGACATCAGTGCTTTCTGGATATTCTCAAAGTACCGCTTAGCATAATTCATGTTCATTACCCTTGTTTCATATTCGTTCTCTTATTGCTGCTTAAAAAACCTTTAAACATGTCCAAATCGTCCTGCGTTGTTAATTTAATATTTCTATCTGATCCAGCCGCAAAATATAATGTCTCGCCCAAGTCAACCATCATCGTATTTGTATATGATGATGTATTAATACCAATTTTATCTTTAAAAGCTTTGTTATACGCCCATAGCAGCTTCCCATATTTATATGCCTGTGGTGTTGACACTCGTTTGAGAGTTTCGCGAGGTATATATCGCTGTGTTGTATTTTCATCTGTTTTTACAAATATTTGTTCATTATACGGAAGTGATGAAACCGCATTTCCATACTGCTGACATTTTATAATCACATCAGATAAAACCCCTTCTTCAATTAACGGACGTATTCCATCGTGAATAACAATGATATCATCGTCTTGACAAATTCCGTTTAGATGTTCCACGCCATTTTTTATGGATTCCTGTCCAGTTGTCCCGCCGGGGACAATCCATCTCAATTTAGTGATATTAAATTGCTTTGCATATGCCCATAAAATCTCATGCCATCCTTCCAAACAAACCACTTCTATTGCATCAATTTGCGGATGTTTTTGAAAGCTTTCTAATGTATAAATAATAATGGGTTTGTCATATACATGGATAAACTGTTTGGGTATATCTTGTTTCATGCGGTGTCCGGTTCCACCGGCTAAAATAATTGCAGTTGTCATTCTTCTTTCATCCTCTTTAATATATTTTAATTTTTATCGACTCCAAGTACCTTTTGACATATTAAATCATAAATATTTCTCGAAGCATCCTTCCCGTGAGGCGGCATTATATTTTCTTTGATAAATGCTTCTCTTTGTCCCTTTTTATAGTCATTCCCTTCTAAAATCACCTCTTGTATAAAAACTTCAATTTCTTGTGTCAAATTCCCTTTTGCGATATACAAATTTTCAAAGCAGTCTTTTCCAAATGGATTCAAGAAAACTCTCGATGTCTTTCCTATTGTAAATAACGCTGGTTTATTAACTGCTGTATATTCTGCAATAAAAGACAGGCTATCTAAAATCATAGCGTCAGAGGTCATAAATAAATCTATAAAACTTCCTTCCTCTAATTGACCATTTTCTAAATTTGCCCATTTATCATAATATTTTTGAGTTGTTTCGATTCCCCATAACGCATTTAGTTTTTCCTTTAACATCGGATGCGGTTTAAATGCTATTTGGATATCATTCCTGTATTTTTCTGCTATTTTAAACATATCATCGCATATTTCATAAAATGAATTGCATTGATATTGCCATTTAGGGAAATGATCTGAATGATGTGGCGCCCATATTACTCTTTTTTTAGGCTTTGTCTGGGTTTTCCACACATCCTTTGGGCAATATGAGGAATCAAAAAACGGATCTAGCTTAGGTGTTCCTGTTACAAAAACATTTTTGCCCTTATTGTACATATTTTTCTGCGCCCACTTCTTATTAAGATCACATGGCATAAAGTACATATCTACCATATTGTTGATCTCGAAATTTGTCACTTCTGGATGCTCCATGCAGTCAAAAGAATAGGAAGTAAATATTGAGATTTTGCTATAAAATTTATCAATATAATAGTTTTTATGAAAATGTGGCAGCCAATACATAGTATAAAACACAATATCTGGATTAAGTGTTTGCTTAATATTGATAAAAGTATCGCTTGATGCCTCATAAGTTTTTATAACTCTATAACCTTTGCTTGAAAGCTCGGAATACGCTTGTTCCATAAACCGTACCATTGCTTCGTGTCCTTGTGACATGAATGGTTTTAGGACTATGTAAGGAATAAAGAATCCACTTTGTTCCAGCAGATTATAAAGATTGTCGAGTTCCCAATCGCTTATCCTAGAACAAAACAGACATACTTTTATTTTGCTTTTTGTTAAATACTTTTAGCCTTAATTTAGCTAATGTGAGTAGTTTGGGAATCGCATACCATTTTCGTTTTATACTATATCGGTAACGCCTCAAAATCCAGCGGATAAAATTTTTAAATTTAAGCCATACAAGCAGTTGTAGTTTCCAATTTCCGCCCTCCTGCTTAATGCTCAACAATGGGATATAACCCAGATATGTATATTTTTCGTTCTTTGGCAAATTAAGTATTCGAAAGCATTTAATTTTACCCAACTTGATATGGCTGACTTTGTACTGCTTATTTGGATCATATCCAAATAACATACCCACTTTGTAACTTATAGAATTAACATCCTTTTTCTCAACGATTTTATTTGCGTATTTTTCGTAATCCTTTCCTCCTTGATCCGAAAAAATTTCTAAATTACCCTCGTGGTTTGTCCGTAAGGACATTTTTAGGAAGTCTTCAAGCTGTTCCAATACATTCTTAAATCGAAAGTTTTTTTCAATGACTTCATGGGCTCGTGATACAATTTCATATCTCTCATTCTCATTTTGCAATAAACGCAGACACACTTCTCTGACTTCTGCAGGAGATGTAAAGCTGGGAATATGAACATCCTTAAATAGTTGCTCCATATCCGAAGCCTTTTCCGTGACCAAGCATGCATTTGATGCCAGAATATCGCATACTCGGAATGAAAATCCATTCACTGCCTGTATATGCTTCGTATTAATTGCAATTTTTGCTGAGTTATAAAAATTTTCATTTTCTTCTTTCGTCAATGTTACTTTGCTGTTATATGCCATCAAAAGCCTTGGAAAATAGTTCATACACTGAATATTCCAATAGTTGCCTCGAATTTCTAGGCCCAGATCTGCTACAGCATCCAGATACTGTAATCTCCGCAAGCCGCTAATTTCTACCATGGCTCTGTTGGAATTTTTAAAACGTATAACTTGATGCGCGTGGTAACCATTTTCCTCGTATATTTCCTGAGGTGTTTTTAGTGGGTTATCTTGAAACTGTTTAATTACATTTTGCGCATAATATCTATCGTTTAAATCTGGATTTTCCGCAACAAACGGTTGCAAAAAATCATATCCTTTCCATGTCCAATTTGTTCCTAAAAATACTATATTTTTATCCAAAGGCAATTCATTACTGTAGGCCAACTCCGTAAAAAATGGTATGTATTTTATTTGAGAATCCTGAGCAGAAAAATATTCTTTAATTGTCTGGAAAGTGTGCGTCTGATTAACAACAAATTTGAAGCGAGCAATATTCTGTTTAATTAAATCTTTATTGGCGAATAGAGCTGGTGAATCTGTATCGTAAATAACAATAGGACATTCGACCAGATGACTGATATCCCAAAAGCTATTATTGAAAAGGATGCATATTTCCGGATTAAAATCTATTATTTTTTGCCTAATGGAATTTGGCATTGCTTCTTGGAACTGCCGATCAAATGTTTTGTGCTGAAAGCATAAAACATCATTTCCTGCCTTTTTTAATCCGTCCAGGAATGATTCATAGAACGGCACCATGGCCTCAAAACTTTCTATTCTTCGGCAAAAATTGTACAGCGAAACAAAAATTCTGGCCATTTTACTCCTCCACTAATTCCACCAACAACATATTCGGCAGCATATAAAAACAAATTCTTTTTTCGAAATATGCTGATTTTTTTAATGGTGACATTACTTTAGCCCGGTTTTTTTCTAAGAATTTACCAGCTTTTTCAATGTCGCTGACACAGTAGGCATAATGATACATTTTGATACCCTTCTGTAAATATGGAGTCAGCGTATGTTGGCCTTCCAGATTAGCCAGAAGCTCAATTCTTGGCTGACCATTTGCCTCGCCGAATTTCCCCATGATCCCCTGGTTCTCATCGGTAAACGTATCCAGCTCAAAATGGTAGCCAAGCATGCGATAGGCCATCTCTTCACGTACTATATCTGTGCATGCGATTCCAATATGATGAAATTCAAATTTCCCGACGTGGCTGCGAAGCATACGCTGAAAGATCATGCGTACATGCTGCTCCAATTTACAGGAAACTGTAGAAATGAAATTTTCTTTTGTTACGTATTGCTCAACGGCATTATAAGAAACACCGTTTAAGCAAAAGAAATTCTGCAGTACAGCACGGGTTGCTAAACCAGAAGATGAATGGAAGGCTGTCACTGCCACATTATTTTCTACAGTACGACAGAATAGTTCTTCTAGATGAAGTTTTGAAAATGCAATTTGATACAGCAGATATACGCTTTCAGCGGACGCCATGGATCCTTTTTCAATGACCCAGCGCCCCCATTCTCCTCTTTCCTCCTCAATATCATAAATTGCGATTGTTCCAACGGGACGTTGTTCCATTTTATCTTCAATGATAAAAAAGTAATCATTATCTCGCTGAAAATAGCGGTTCAGCCAATTTTTTTCTGCATCGATATCTAAAGGGATTGGGTGAATAAATTTTGTTCTGTCGGTATCATTCATGCGGAGGTTTATAATAAATTCTGCATCTTCAATCGTAACCGGCCGGAGTTTATAACAATAACCATCGGCAGAAAGCGTGTGTTTCATTAAGACTGTTTCCTTTCGATTATTTCAATAATCTTATTAATCGTGGTCATATCAGCG
The DNA here is from genome assembly GCA_001304875.1 of Clostridia bacterium UC5.1-2E3. Classification (GTDB taxonomy): domain Bacteria; phylum Bacillota; class Clostridia; order Lachnospirales; family Lachnospiraceae; genus Ventrisoma; species Ventrisoma faecale. Next base: position 95,192 of record BBZO01000007.1, on the reverse strand, counting down.
ATTTCTTCTGTTTCAAAAAACAGACCCAATTCATTTTCTAATGCAATTACAATTTCTACATGGCCGAGAGAATCCCATGGCCGATTATCATTTGCCTGCTCGATTAAATCTGATTCGGTGATCTTTGTTATCTTAGAAATGATTTCTAGTACTTTTTGTTTCATATGTCATGATCTCCTTTTAAATGAATTTCTATAATATCTCTGGGGATTTCATATTCCCACACGTGACTGCCAGATATAAAGTGTTTGAGGTTATTTTCAACAAATGTCTCGGCAGGCAAATTCCTGGGTCCCTTTTGAAATTCAACGTGTATTGGCAGTCGGCCTAATGCCTTCCAGGCAATATTAATGGCTCCCTTTACAATTATTTCGTCGATTCCACGTCCAAGCGCCCGACAGCTTACAAAACATTCGTTGATATTAATGTATGTGGTTTTGTTTTCTGCCACACAGACACCAATAATGCCGCTCGAAGATAAACGGTCCGATAATTCAACTGATATAACAGCGGCCTTTGGATCGTGCATAAACTGCTCGATATCAGATATCTGATATCGCTTATAATTAAAAATAAATTGATTCGTTTTGTTTGCCAGCTCCGCAATTCTGGTGAGGTGGTCTTTGTTGTTTAAATTGTACGTTAGCTGCATATGAAGCGATTTGAGGTAATCAATGCTGCTTAATGTAGCCTGCATACGTTTGCGCTCTTGATTTGCTTTTACATCTTCGGAGCGAAGGAGATCTTCTTGTTCTGTTCGGAATTTTTTGATTCGAGGGTAATTTTCCAAAATATCTGCAGTATCATCGGCGTTTTTCTGCGCTAATAATACGTGAATATCTGAAATATTATGGTTTACTTCGATCAGCTCTCCAGGATTATCGTCTATAAATAAAATGCTGTCTGTTCCAATGTTAAGCTGTTCTGCGATCGACAGAATCGAGTGGCTTTTAGGCGCCCATGAGCTGCAAATGAAAGTAAAATCTTCCTGGCGAAGCGGAAAATCCGATCGCTTTTCAAATAGCTCCAAAACGTCCTGTTCGTTATTTTTTGATGCGGCACAGATGAAAAAGCCCTGCTGTTTTAATGACTTTAGTATCATTTGTAATCTACAGTGGCCCGGAGTTAATTTGAGTTTTGAACGTCCATCTTCTCCTAAAACACCTTCATATAAAGTGTTATCTAAATCCACAACTATGGCTTTTAATTGAGGAAAGAGCATTGAGGGGATATAATTCAGCCCAAGTTCTCTGGAGACTTCCAAACAGGCATTCATACTAAGCTTAGTTCCGGAAAACGTTTCTAAACGTAAATCCAGAAAACGGTCTGAAAGTCTGGTTTTAATGTCATCCATAGGGAAAAACACGAAGTTTTCTCTTGCAGAGAGCTTTGCATTTCCTAATAGAGCCACAAGTATGGGCTTTGTATATAATTGGCGCAGAGTTTCCAGACGATCTTCTAAAAAATCATCAATGGATTGTTCGAGATACCGTGATAAGTCCAGCCATAAAATGAGCATATCTGCAGTATGATCAATCTGGAGGAAACTGAGAGAATCGTCGTAATCACTGTACGTAAACTCAGCTTTTATGCCCGCAAAATCTAAATAAGCGGCTATTGTATGTTCGATCATTTCAAATGAATGATTACGGTAAATGTCGATTTTTACAATGGTGTCACTTGTAGATTTATAATTAATAAGAGATAAACGATCGGGAGTATTATAAATAAACTCCTGGAGCTCTAAGTTCAACATGTTATATTCCTTTTAGTGGAAGTTATTTAATTTGTCGATTACATAACTAATTTCATCATCTGTCATACCGTAATACATTGGCAGGCTCAACACTGTTTCTGATATTTCCTCAGCGATTGGCAGTGATCCCTTGGTAAGCTCTAAAGAGGCATAGCATTTCTGCAAATGTATAGGTATTGGATAATGAATATTGGTTCCGATGTCATTTTGCGCAAGATATTTCTGTAAAGTATCTCTATGTTTGCAGCGTATTGCGAAAATATGCCATACCTGGTAATCATATGGGGCTACTCTTGTTGGGAGTATTAATTCCGGATTGTGTATTTCAGTCAGATAGCGTTCAGCGATTCGGTTCCTTTCTTTATTCCACGTTTCCAGATATGGCAGTTTCCTTTGCAGAAAGGCAGCCTGCAATTCATCCAGCCTTGAATTGTTGCCAGATAACTCGTGGTTGTATTTTTTTTCAGAGCCATAATTGCTAAGCATATGTATCCGTTTGGCAAGCTCTTCATTATTCGTTGTCACCATGCCAGCATCTCCGAGCGCGCCAGATTTTTTCCTGGATAAAAACTGAATCCGGCGGCATCTCCTAAAGAACCGGCTTTTTTTCCTTTATATACTGCGCCGTGTGCCTGTGCGGCATCTTCAATCACTTTTAGGCCATGGACTTTGGCAATCTGATTAATTGCATCCATATCAGCACATCTGCCATATAAATGAACGGCTATTATGGCTTTTGTTTTGTCAGAAATCTTCTCCTCAATTAATGACGGATCAATGGTGTAAGTGTTTATATTCGGCTCTACAAACACAGGAGTTGCTCCTGTGTAAGAGACTGCCAAAGCAGTTGCGATAAAAGTGTTAGAAGGAACAATCACTTCATCTCCTTCGCCGATTTCCATAGCTTTTAAAACAAGATATAAAGCGTCCAAACCATTTCCACATCCAACTGCGAAAGAGACGCCACAAAAATTGGCAAAATCTTTTTGAAACCGGTCCCATTCAGCACCCATGATGTAATTATTGGCGTTTAAAACGGATTGAAACGCTTCGGTTAATTCGGTGTGAATTTCCTGATGCATGACATTTAATGAAACAAATGGTACTTTCATGACTCCTCCTTTACCCATTTTAAAAATCTGTCATAATCCCGTATGTAATCATTTTCGTCATAGTGTTCAGATGCCAGAACCATCAGCACAGCATCCGGTGAAAATCATACATTTCCCTCCACATATTATGGGAGATATATAATCCCTCGTAAGGCTTGTCCAGCGTAACGGTTTCTTTTTCTGTTCCATTGTCCAGCAGGATTTTACAGGAGCCGTGAATACATATAAGAATTTGTTTTAAGGATTTATGGGCATGAAAGCCCCGGCGGACGCCCATTCCTGTATCGTACATATAGTAAACGCGCCTGATGGGAAACGGGATATCTTTCAGCTCTTCCAGAACAACCAGCTGTCCGCGATGATCTCCATGCTGTTGGAAAATGTATTTTGTAATCTGCATATACGTTACTTCTTCCTTTTGAATTTGATGTTTCTTGTTATTCGTTTTAACCTGTTTTTGATTCCACGGAGTACAGGCAGGGGGAACTTAAAAATCAGAAATGGTAAAAGGTATCGTTTCCCTTCTGCAATAAGCTCGTGATATGCTGTGGTAAACTTTCCAGTTTGCAAACGGTTATACTTCCAAAATCTGTGTTCTAATGCGGCTATAAAAGGATGGGACATATAGGGCAGAATTTCTTTGCGGAAGTTTAAATCGGCATCCTTTTCATAAATACTGTTAAAATTATGGGGAGCGCTCACACCCCCCAGGCGATATCGAACGACCGGCCTGTCCCAATAGTCTATTCGGATAGAATGCCGGGTGATCTTCAAGGCATAAGGATGATCTTCCAGCAAGAAAAAATCTTCGTCAAAATATCCACATATTTGCAATAATTTACGACTTCTGGCAGTCCCGCAGCCAAGCACAAAATTATCTTTTGCCAATGCGTGAAATATCTTTTTCGTATCTCCTTCCAGAAGCAATCGGACTTCTTTCGGTGAGGGAAAATATTGTTTAAATTCCTTCAAATCGGAATCATATGCCGCAATGCGTCCAAGCATAAAAAGGGAATCTCTCTTGAGAAACTCCGCTGTCCATTCTTTAAGAACCTCTGTGTCATAAAACAGATCATCGGCGGCGAGATTAAAGATAAAATCGCCGTTCGCTTTTTTCAACGCTAAATTAAAAGCTCTTACGGTTCCTAAATTCTGCCTGTTGACAATTACCTCGTATTCAACAATATTTTTTTTCTTATGTTGTTCTATATAAGAGCAGACCGCTGCCTTATTAAAATCAAAAGAACCATCATCCACGATAAGATATTGTATGGATGGATATGTCTGGTCTAATACAGAGCGAATACTGTCCAATAGATAACTGCTATTGAATGCAAGGGTAATAACCGTGATCAACGGATTCATTTGTTTGTTCTCATTCCAAGCAATTTTTGATATAGTTGTTCATTTACATGTAAGTAACTCATCATAAGGAAAATGTGCCTTTTCTTAGCTACAGCGCCGATATTTCGGGGGAAGAGGCTGTCAGCATTTTTGTAAAGTTTCTATATAATGTGCGCCCCTTTTTCCTGTTGTCTGCATAAATACAGGCCGTCAAATAATATATTAAAATTACATTTTCAAGCTTTTCCCTAAGATATTTTCGGCCATCTTCAGATAGACTGTTTACATTTTCTTTAGTATATTCCAAAAGATTGCGGACAACAGCCTCCAGATGATCAATACGTTTCCATTGATTCTGACGCGACACACTTTGTTCGGCATTTCCGATTACATATTGATAAAGGGGAGCGTCAAAAAACAAAGTGTTTTTGCATAGCAGCAAGGAATCGTTGAAAAAATCTGATCCTCGTAATAAACGTGTTCCGGAAGGTGATGCCCATATTCCAGGTAAAATGGCGTAAAATAAGTTATGCTATGGAAGGTCATGCACTCTTCAAATGCCACCCAATGTTTTATAATGTCCGTCATTGTGAGATGAGGGGGATGGTTTGCACATGCGGGCGAATTTCTTCGCTGGTATGTTGTGTCAGGTGCAGTTTCGTGAATGGGGTAATAATAACATCGGCACAACAATTTTCAAGGAACTCAATAAAGGCAGGCAGATATTCGGTCATCACCCAATCATCGGCATCAATTACTTTAAAATATCTGCCTTTGGCCAGTTGCGAGCCTAGATTTATCACAGATCCATGCCCGCCATTTTTCTGGTTTATTACAGCAAAGGAATCCGGATGGCTGTTTGCATATCTTTGTGCAAGGGATTCTGTTCTGTCCGTTGAACCGTCATTTATAACTATGACTTCTATTTTTTCATAACAGATGGACAAATGAAGGATGACAGGCATTTATCCAAATACTGCTCCACATTATAAGCTGGAACAATAAAGGTAATAACTTTTTCCATAATTCCTTATTTCTCCTTGAGTGACAAAAAAATATTCCATAAAACAGAGAGCCCGCGGCCGACCAGAGGGAAATGTCCCTGCTATAAATAGAATGTTTGGCCAGAAGGTAATAAAAACCATAAATGATTGCAAATGGCATTCCCAACATATATTTTGTGGAAGTGCCTCTCTGTTTGAAGAATATTTTGTCGTAACCGAAAAACCAACTCGATGCACTGGGACAAAGGACTGCAATTTCTGCTGGCACATAATAAATACGAAGGTTTTTCTTCAGACATTCTATGAGGAATTTATTTTCTTCTCCTCCGCCGTTGCCGCTGCCTGCGCCCATGAGAGGATCGAAATGTATACAGGCATTAAGAACCGATTGTCTGCGAAAAGCCAGATGATATGAAGCCAGACGCAGACTTTTAAGAAATCCTATCCTTTGTATCCGCTGCCTTAACCGAGGCTTATGGCCTTTAACGTTGAATGCAATAATATCTGCTTTTGGCAAACTTTTAAAAGCATTGAGAATGATATCTTCATAGGAAGACAGGAATCTTTCATCATCGTCACACAATAAACAAATATCGCCGGCAGAGTGCTTAATTGCCATGTTTCTGCTGTTGGAAAGACCGCGTTCTGTCGTAGAAATCATGCGGATGCATTGATTTTTATCATTCTTTACGATGTCGGAATTTTCCTGGCACTGATTGATAATTAATACATCGCCGGTTAAATGACTTTTTTTCACTATGGACAGATCATTTTGGTTCATACAAGACAGAAGAACTTCCAGCCGCTCCATCGCATCAAACTCCCAAAGCAGTCATAAAACATTATCTATGGCTACGAAATGGGGACAAATGTTACATGCGCCCTTAAATTTTTTCTATAATTTCAATTTTTTTGACTTAAATTTGCATATAACAAGAAAATCCCCCATCCCCTCTATATTTGTTCTGATTTTTGTGTAAAAATATGGATAAACTAAAACAAAGGAGGCCGCGTACACCATGGGAACGACGCAACCAATAAAAAACATCAAGGATATCCAGCGCTTAAAGGCGTATTTTCTGGAACGGCAGGAATATCGGAACTACGCCATGGTAACGCTGGCGCTCAATACTTCGCTCAGAATCGGAGACCTCCTACATTTAAAATGGGGCGATGTTTACAATTTTAATAGGAAGAAATATAGAAAACATATAGAGCTTATCGAGCAGAAAACGCACAAGCACAATGCAATGCCAATCAATTCAGAAGCCAGAAAAGCACTGGAGATGCTTCGCAGAGCAAATAAACATCTCACGGAGGAAAGCTACATATTTAAAAGCCGCCGCGGCCAAAACAGTCCCATTGGCCGGATCCAGGCATTTAATATTATCAGAAACGCTGTGCAGTATCTGGAGATAGAGGGTAGAATAAGCTGCCATTCATTAAGAAAGACGTTCGGTTACCAGGCCTGGAAGCGCGGTATCCCTCCGGCGCTGATCATGTCTATCTATAATCATTCCTCGATTGAAATAACTAAACGCTATCTTTCGATTGATCAGGATGACAAAGATGAGGTTTTTATGGCTTTAAACCTCTGATTTTGAAGTCTAAATAAAAAAATTAAGAAAGAATTGCTAAAAATGGTATGAATCTTTACGGGAAAAGTGGGGGGATACGCTTGAATATTTAAATATAATGTGCTATTCTAATGAACAGGATAAATGTAACATTTGTCCCCAAAATGTTGCATTCGTCATCTCAAATGCTTCATAAAAAGGAGCTTAAATAGAAATGAATATAGGTCTGATCATTGCTGGTGGCTATGGAAACCGCATGCAGCAGGATATCCCCAAACAATTTATTAATATATACGACAAGCCAATTATTATATACACACTAGAAAGTTTTCAGAAGCATCCTCAGATTGATGCGATAGAGGTGGTATGTCTAGAAGGATGGACGGATGTTCTGAAGGCTTACGCAAAACAATTTAATATTGATAAATTGCGTTGGGTTGTAACTGGAGGAAAAACCGGACAGGAATCGATCCGCAACGGAATTTATCATTTGAAGGGGATATGTCAAAACGACGATATTATAATTATCCATGACGGTATTCGTCCGCTTGTAGACGCATATGTCTTGACAGATGTGATATTAAAATGCCGGCAGTTTGGCAACGGCGTGACCGCACTGCCTTATAATGAACAGATTTTCTGTACAGCGGATGGAAACACGACAACAGAGTATATCCCCCGCGAAACACTCCGAAGAGTATCAACACCGCAGGCCTATACATATGGAAAACTAAATTGGGCCTATCACGAGGCATTTGAAAAAGAAATCGGAATTTACGGTTCCGCATATACCAACACCATGATGGTAGATTTAGGCGAGACCCTGTATTTCGCGGCAGGCTCCGATAAAAATATCAAGCTGACGACAAAGGATGACTTGGAGATATTCAAAGCCTATTTAAGGATGGAAAAGGATACATGGCTGAAATAAATCGCAATCTGCTTGAGGAGGATGCGGCATATGTGGCCGCTTTGCCTCTCCCATGGGAAAGGCTTGCCAATAAAAGAATACTTATTTCCGGCGCCAGCGGCATGATTGGAAGTTTCCTGATCCGTGTGCTGCTTAAAAGAAAAGAAAATATACAGATAGTTGCATTGGGAAGAACGACAGAAAAAGCAAAAATATCGTTGGGAGAATTCCTAAATTGGAATGATTTTACATTTATCTCCCATGATATCAACCTTCCTCTCCCCAAGATCGGGAAGATGGATTTTATGATTCATGCGGCGAGCAACACACATCCTAAAGCATATGCCTCAGAACCAGTTGGAACAATCACAGCTAACGTTCTGGGGACGCTCAACATGCTGGAACATGCGGTCAGGAATGGGGTTGAGCGCTTTTTATTTGCCTCCAGCGTGGAGATATATGGGGAGAGCACCGGCTGTCAGGATTATTTTGATGAGGCATCCTGCGGATATATCGACTGCAATACCATGCGTGCGGGCTATCCTGAGAGCAAGCGCACGGGGGAAGCCCTGTGCCAGGCCTATCGCTCCCAGTACGGTATCGATGTGGTGATCGCCAGACTGGCCCGGACCTATGGTCCGACCATGCTTTGGGAGGACACAAAAGCGATTTCCCAATTTATAAAAACGGCTGCTGCCGGGAGGATATCATTCTAAAAAGCGAGGGCACACAATTTTATTCGTATAATTACGTAGCGGATGCCGTCTCCGGACTGCTTACGATTCTGCTGAAAGGCGAAGAAGGGCAGGCCTATAATATTGCAGATCCCGCTTCGGATATAACTTTAAAAGATTTGGCCGGGATTATTGCCCGGGAAGCTGGGACAAAAGTTATTTTCAGATTTCCGGATCAGAACGAAGCTGCCGGATATTCCAGAGCTACCAGGGCGGTTATGTCGGCCCGCAAGCTGAATGATCTGGGCTGGTATGCGAATTGGGATATAAAAAGCGGGGTTCAGCGGACCCTTGATATTTTAAAAATCGAAAGACAGAGGAAACAAGATGATTGTACGGTTCTGTAGGGACTTTGAAAGATACATTCCCTATTCCCTTGTCTCCGCAAAAGCACAGCTTAAGTCGGAGGTCGCAAATTCATATTTAAACTGGATTTGGTGGATCTTGGATCCGGTCTGTTTCATGCTGATCTATACATTCATTTTTGGGGTTGTATTCGATTCCAGGGAGCCCTACTTTCCGATTTTTATCTTTGTGGGGCTGTCCATGTGGGATTTTTTTAACCGCACCATCAATCAGAGCGTAAAAATTGTCAAAAACAATAAGGCAATCGTATCAAAAGTCTATATGCCGAAGTACGTTCTGATTCTCACAAAAATGTGGGTCAACGGGTTTAAGATGATGATTTCCTTCGGGATTGTGGCCGCGATGATGGTATTCTGGCGGGTACCCATCGGTATATCGGTTCTGTATTCCATTCCCGTGCTGCTGACACTGGTGGTATTCACCTTTTCGTGCTCCGTTCACCTCCTGCACTTTGGCGTTTACGTGGAAGATTTATCAAACGTAGTGACAATTATCATGCGGTTTGTTTTTTATCTGACCGGCATTTTCTATAACGTGGAGGGCAGAGTTCCGGCGCCTTACGGCGAGATATTAAATCAGTATAACCCGATGGCATTTCTGCTCACCGCCATGCGCCAGGCACTGATCTACGAGCAGACGCCGCAGAGAAAAATGCTTCTTATATGGTTTGGCGTCAGCATTTTTCTGGCCGCCTGGGGAATACGGCGGATTTACAGAGAAGAGAACAGTTATGTAAAGGTGATTTAATGGGTGAAATTGCGATTGAGGTGAAGGATCTGTGCATCGATTACAGAGGTCTGAAATCCTACTCTATCAAGAAAAATCTTTTGCATCTGAAAAGAAATAAAACAGAGGTGTTTCATGCGGTAAAGCATGTGACTTTTACCCTGGAAAAAGGCGAGATACTGGGAATTGTCGGGAAAAACGGAAGCGGGAAATCTACGATGCTCCAGGCCATCGCCGGGATATTTTCTCCCAACCAGGGAACCATCGACCTTCACGGCAATACGGTATCGCTGCTCTCCATAGGCGTGGGATTCCAGCGCGACCTCACAGGCCGGGAAAATATTATACTTTCCGGGATGCTGCTCGGCTTTTCGGAGAGGGAAGTACGCCGGCGCGAGCAGGAAATCGTCGATTTTGCCGAGCTGGGGGAATTTATTGACGCTCCGGTGAGGACCTATTCCAGCGGCATGTACTCCAAACTGGCATTCTCGATCACTGCGATTCTGGAAACGGATATTATGCTTATTGACGAGGTGCTGAGCGTGGGCGACGCTTCATTCAAGAAAAAAAGCTTTAACAAAATGAAGGAACTTATAAATGACGAAAACCGGACGGTCCTCATTGTCTCGCACTCGATGGACACGATGAAGAGCCTCTGCAGCAAAGTTTTATGGCTGCACGAAGGGAGATAAAGATGTATGGGGACAGTGAAACAGTGATCGCCGCATACCTGGAATTTATGAAGTGAGGACATGGAAATTAAACGAACGGTCTGGCGTGCCGCAAAAACCGGGATTTTAAAAATCATCTTTCCGGCCGTATATAAGATAGAAGCCTTAAAGCCTATAAAAAAGAACAAGCTCATTTTCGTGGAGGAGCGGTTTGAGCAGCTAAACGACAGCTACGCGCTGTTGTATGAAAGGCTGGAGCGGACAGGAAATTATGATATCCGAATACACTATCTGCGCAATGGTTTCGTCTCTCTGAAACAGCAATTTAAGAGAATGCTTGCGCTGGTTAAAGACAGCGCAACGGCGAGATGCGTGTTTTTCAGCGATACGGCAGAGGTTTTCTGCGGCTGCCGTATAAGACAGGGATGCGATATTGTTCAGCTCTGGCACGCCTGCGGTGCATTTAAAAAATGGGGGCTGAGCGTGGCGGATTTACTGTTTGGAATGGATAAAAGGGATTACATGCGCTATTCCATGCATGACCGCTACACGCTTCTAACGGTCAGCAGCCCGGAGGTAATATGGGCCTATGCGGAGGCTATGGGGCTGGAGTCACACCGCGAAATCATAAAACCGCTGGGAATCAGCCGTACGGACAGATTTTTTGATCCGGCGTTTTTAACACAGGCCCGGGAAAAATTCAAAAGGCTCTGCCCGGATGCCGGCAAAAAACAGTCATCCTGTATGCTCCCACCTTCCGGGGCCGGGTTGCCGAAGCCCGCTCAGGTGATGCGCTGGATTTAGATCTTCTCCATGAACGCCTCGGCGGACAATATCTGCTTCTTTTCAAATATCACCCGTTCGTGAAGGAACGCCGCCGGATACCGGAGGCCCATCTGGGATTTGCCGTTGATATGACGGATTCTATGGATATACAGGAGCTTCTTTGCATAGCAGATATCTGCGTTACCGATTACTCGTCACTGATTTTTGAGTATGCGCTGTTCGAGCGGCCGATGATATTCTTTGCTCACGATTTGGAGGAATATTATGACTGGAGGGGCTTTTATTATAACTATGATGAGATGACTCCGGGGGACGTCTGCACAACGACGAAGGAGGTTGCCGACTGCATTCAGGATCTGGCTCACAATTTTGATATCATGCCGGTCCGGCGTTTTAAAGAGAAATTCATGTCCGCCTGCGACGGGAATGCGACGGACCGAATCATAAAATACATATTTGATAGGGGAGAATAAGATATGAAAGCAATTTTATTAGCCGCAGGAGTGGGGAGCCGGTTAAGCAGAAAGATCGACCGCCCTAAGAGTCTTTTGGAGGTGGGCGATACCACGATTATCCGCCATACGGCAGAAATGCTGTTAAAAGAAGGAATCGAGATTGCCGTTGTAGCCGGGTATAAAAAAGATTTATTGTACGAAAACCTGAAGGGGCTGGATGTTAAATTTTATTACAATCCATTTTTTAAAGTGACAAACAGCATGGCCTCTCTCTGGTTTGCCCGGGACTTCTTTGACGATAAAAACGATATGATACTCGGAAATGCAGATGTATTCTGGGAAAAGAACCTTCTGGACAAGCTGACGGCCGATCCCAGGGACGCCGTCATGTTGAGTGATGTGAGCCGTGTAAAGGTGGGGGATTATTTCTTCAAGACTGTGGACGACCGCATCGTGCTCTACGGAAAAGATATTCCTCCGGAGGAGCGCACCAGTGAATATGTGGCGTCGCCAAGCTGAGAAAGCATTTTATTCCCGGCTTTGTGAACCGGCTTGAAAAACTGGTGGAGGACGAGGTCTATCATTTGTGGTGGGAAAATGTTCTCTACGAGCATTCCAAACAGTATCCCGTATACGCGCTGGACGTGGACGGGATGTTCTGGGGGGAAGTCGATTATATCGAAGATTACGAGCGGATTGTAAATTATCTTGAGTCCAAAAAGGAGGAAAAGCATTGAAACATTTTACTTTAGGCCCGGTGGAAATGTATCCGTATACGCTGGAGCTGGGGCGCAGGCAGGTTCCCTACTTCCGCACAGACGAATTCTCAGACGTTGTCCTGGAAACGGAAAGAATGCTTAAAAAAGCGGCGGACTGTGCAGAAAATGACAGAGTCCTCCTTCTGACGACATCTGGAACGGGAGCAATGGAAGCGGCCGTGATGAACTGTCTGGATAAAGACGACCGGGTATTGGTGATTGACGGAGGTTCTTTCGGGCACCGTTTTGTGGAGCTGTGCCGTCTGCACCAGATTCCATGCGAAGTGCTGGAACTAAAATTTGGAGATGCATTAACGGCCGAACGGCTGCAGGCATATGATGGAAAAGGCTTTACCGCTTTGCTGGTAAATATCCACGAGACCTCCACCGGCCAGCTCTATGACGGAAAAATGCTGAGCGAATTTTGTCGTAAAAACAATATGTATTTCATCGTGGATGCCATCAGCTCCTTTTTAGCCGATCCCATCTCGGTCAGGGAATGGGGGATCGACGTGCTGATCTTAAGCTCACAAAAGGGACTGGCACTGCCTCCGGGATTATCGGCAATCGTTTTGAGCGGGAGGATGATGAAACGGACAGAAACAGCGGAAACAAAATGCATGTACTTTGATTTCAAAAGAGCACTTGCAGATGCCCGGAGAGGCCAGACGCCCTTTACCCCCGCGGTGGGAATCGTATACCAGCTACATGACCGCCTGCAGCATATTGAAAATGAGGGCGTTGACGCTGTGATTGAGGCCACCGCGAATGTGGCGCGTGATTTCAGAAAACGGCTTTCAGAGCTTCCGGTAAGCTCCCGGCATATCCCATGTCCAACGCAGCTACGCCTCTGATTCTGGAACATGCAAAGGATGTATATACCCGCCTTCGCTATGAGTTTTCAATGACGCTCACTCCTAACGGCGGCGCTCTGGCAGATACTGTCCTTCGCGTGGGGCATCTTGGAAATCACACCGTTGAGGACAATGTATTTTTAATCCAGGCATTGAAACAGGTTTTGTGTCCGGAAAAATAAAAGAAGGGGAAATGACATGGAAAACAGCAGTATTTCCGAGAAGCTTAAATATCCGTTTGACAGCGAATGGATTCTGAAAAAGAAAAAAGGAATACGCAGAGAGCTTCTGGCCTCCGATCAATCCTTTCTTGAAAAGAAAATAGCGGTTCTCGGCGGCTCCACCACCAGCGATATCGTAAAAATATTGGATTTATTTCTTCTGAATGCGGGGATAAAGGCTGAATTTTATGAATCCGAGTACAACAAATACTGGGAGGATATCATGTTTGGAAATGAGGAGCTTAAGGCGTTCCGGCCGGATCTCATATGGATTCACACAACCGGCCGGAATCTCCTCTCGCCCCCGGATGTCGATCTGTCGGGACAGGAAATCGACGAGCGGCTGGACAGCGAATACGAACGTTTCCATATGATGTGGGAAAAGATCTTTCGCGAGTATAACTGCCCCATTATACAGAATAATTTTGAATACCCCTATTACCGTCTTTTAGGCAACAGAGACGTTTCGGATATTCATGGAATGACCAATTATATCCATCGCATGAACAGCCGTTTTTATGGCTATGCCATGGAACATGAAAACTTTCATATCCATGACATCAATTACATTTCTGCATGTTATGGACTCGATAAATGGTCGGATCCTTTTTACTGGTGTCTGTATAAATACGCGGTGAGTGTGCCGGCCATACCGGAATTTTCCTACAATCTGGCAAATATCGTCAAGTCTATATTCGGAAAAAATAAAAAGGCGTTTGTTCTCGACTTAGACAACACGCTCTGGGGCGGTGTCGTCGGGGAGGATGGCGCGGAGAAGATCGAGATCGGCCATGAAAACGCCACCGCAGAGATGTATACAGAGTTCCAGACCTATTTGAAAGCCCACAAAAAGCTGGGAATTTTGCTGACGGTAGATTCAAAAAATGACGAAGAAAATGCACTGGCCGGTCTACGGCGCCTGACAGCGTGCTGCGGCCGGAGGATTTTGTCGCCCTTAAGGCAAACTGGAATCCCAAGGATCAAAATATCCGGGAGCTTGCAGCCGAATTAAATATCGGGACAGACAGCTTTGTTTTTATCGATGATAATCCGGCGGAGCGCCATATCGTGCGGCAGAATCATCCGGAGGTATCGGTTCCGGAAATCGGTTCTCCCGAAACCTATATCCGCATCATCGACCGCTCGGGATTTTTGAGGTGACCAGCCTCTCGGAGGATGACCGTAAGCGGACAGAAATGTATGCGGCCAATTCCCAGAGAGCCAGACAACAGGCCAGCTTTGAGAATTACACGGATTATCTGCTTTCTCTTGAGATGAAGGCGGACATCCTTCCATTTTCAGAGGCGTACATGGCCAGAATTGCCCAGCTGACCAATAAAAGCAATCAATTTAATCTAACAACCTTAAGATGTACGCAGAGCGATGTGGAGTATTTTGCACAGGATGAAAACCATATTACACTTTATGGCCGGCTGGAAGATAAATTTGGAGACAACGGCGTTGTCGCGGTGACCAGCGGCCATCGGGAGGGAAAATGCTTTCATATTGATTTGTGGCTTATGAGCTGCCGCGTGTTAAAGCGCGATATGGAGTGCGCCATGATGGATACTCTGGTCTGGCAGTGCCGGAAACAGGGGATCGAGCACATCATCGGCTGCTACTATCCCACCGCCAAAAACAGTATGGTAAAGGATTTTTACAAAACCATGGGGTTTGAGCTCACCGGCCAGACGGAGGACGGCAGCACCACCTGGGAGATATCCCTTAATACATACAGCGATTTAAATCATGTGATTAGAGTAAACAAAGGAGACATGTAAAATGGATAAGACGACAGTAATGGAGAGATTAAACGCGATCTTTCAGGATATTTTTGACGACGAGACTATACGGGTGACAGAGGAAACCACCGCGGCCGATATCGAGGACTGGGACAGCCTGGCGCACATCACGTTGATTGCGACGATTGAAAAAGAATTTCAAATGAAATTTACCATGGATGAGGTCGGACACTTGAAAAATGTCGGCGAGATGGCCTCCATTGTAATGGAGAGGGCAAAATAAATGCGGATTCATCATATCGGATACCTCGTCAAACACATGGACGCCGCAATTTCGGAATTTGAAAAGCTGGGGTTTTCCTTAAAAGAAAACGGATTTTCCGAGAATACCCCGAATAAACGGGGGGGGGTATAACGAGAGACTCTATACGCAGTATCAATATCTCTTTTATGGAGAATGGGGCATATTGTGTTGAGCTTGTGGAACCGTGGGGGCTTGAGTCTCCCATATATGGATTATTAAAAAAATATAAAAACTGTCCTTACCATATATGTTATTATTCTGATGATCTCGAGAGAAAAATAAAACAGCTGGAGCATGAGGGATGGATGCTGTTTCAGCCCCCGGAGACAGCGCCGGCCATCGGCGGGAAAAAAGTGGCGTTTCTGATTCACCCGGCAATCGGAATGATTGAATTGGTAGAGGAGGAGTAGGGGCAAAAAAGCTTAAGGAGAAAGAGCATGACTGAGTTACAGGAGAAAGTTCTTCAGCTATTGAAGGATGTTGACCGGCTGTGCCGTGAAAATAATGTAGATTATTACCTGACCGCCGGTACACTGCTGGGAGCTATACGGCATAAAGGGTTTATTCCGTGGGATGATGATGCAGATATCATTATGACCAGAGATAATTGGAATAAACTTTTGACAGGAACGGCAGGCAAGCTTCCAGAAGGAATCGTCTTAAATACACAGGATGAGGATGCCGGTCTGGCGATGACAGCGAATCATTACGTAGATACAAAAACCGCAGCTATATATCGATATGATTTGACCAATCCGGAGCGGACAGGAATTATGATAGACGTAATTATAATGGACCCTGTTCCCGAGGGAGAAAAGGCAAAGAAAACGTATATTGACGCCTTGACGCGGCATACAGAGCTGACCTCACTGCCCTATCAATATTCACTGCGCATTGGAGAGACAACTCATTTCAGCTTCTATTGGTTTTTGAGTAAAATCCTGGGAAAACGAGCTGTCTTAAACAGGATTGATAAAGAAGCATTTCACTACAGCGAGGACGATTCAAAGTATTATGTACAACGTTTTGCAGGTTCTCCCCATTTTTGGAATAAAGAATACTTTGGGAAGCCCCGATACGTCCCATTTGAGAATACGATGATGCCGGTTCCGCAGAGAGCCGGAGATTGTTTATGCATCGGATTCGATGACGACTGGCAGTATGTTCCCGGCGGCGGAGTGACAAGAAGCACGCATGAATTTTGCGTTCGCAGTATGACGGTTCCCGGTGAGCGGATTGCCGCGGATTTTGAGCGGAGAATTAATCGAAAGTCCCTGATGCGGACTTACATAAAGCGAAAAAAATACAGGTGGCACAAACGGCGAATAAGTTCCGTGTCTCAATGGACGCTGACTTATTTACAGCCGCAAAAATTCAGCAGCTTTATGATAAGAAACGTAAAGAAGAAGATTTTCAGGAGTATCTCGCGAAAAAGGATTACGAAGGATTACGAAACTATTTTGATGCATATCTCCAGGTACAATGCCACAATCGTTTTATAGGCAGTTCGTCACTCACAGGATGGATAAACTGGTATCGAAAATGCCATCCGTTTTTGATTGACATTGGCGACAGCGAATTATATGCGGTGATACTCCTGGCTTTCCACGAACAGCACTTAGCCTGGGCTGGAAAACTTTTAAAGGCCCGCAAAGCTCTTAATCGCCCGATAACAGACGAATTGACAGCGATGGACTCCCTGTACCAGGAAATTAAAAAAGCGGTAAGTGCCTATGAATGCGAGGAAAACGCGATATGCCGCCAGACGGTAGACGCTTTGCTGGTCCAGTATCCGGAGAATCCGTTTGTATATAAGCTGGATTTAAAGCTGAGAGTCCGGGCAGGAATCGCGCCGGATGCGTTATATGAGGCGGCCGAACAGGGGCTTTCTTTATTTCCGGAGGACTCTGAGCTATTGTATCTCAAGGCAGAGGCATGTTTCAAGCGCAAAGATCATTCGGAAGCGCTAGAGATATATGAGCATCTATCCGGCTTCAGCAATCATGGACTTGTGCTCACGCAAATGCGCGAGACATTGGAACGTCTCATTAGCGAATCCCCGGATGAATACGCTTTATATGAGCTGTGGCTCAAAATACGAAAGCAGCTGGGGGAGGAAGAATTGCCCGATATCCGGGAACTGTTTCCCGAAAAAGAAGCGCCCGCAGACCCGTCCGGGGAAGTTCCAGAAAACACCGAAGAAACGGACGCGGCATTTGTCCAGACAGTCTATGAGACAGAAGAGACCCACGAACTTACGGAGATTCAAAAGAAACGATACCAATTATTATCCGAAGTGGCAGACATTTGTGAAGCCAACCATATTAAATATTCTTTATTCGGAAAAACTCTGTGGCAGGCGGCTAAAAACGGCCTCTATTCCGATGAAAACGGCGAATTGACAATCGCGATGCTCCCGGATGACTGCCAGAGATTCACAGAAGCATTTGCGAGAGAAAAGCGGTCGAACCGTTATCTGGATTCCATGTATGAAAATCCGTGGTTTCATCGCTTCTGTGTGCGGTATTGTGACTCTGAATCTTTAGATTTCCCTGTGGAGCGGAGCGGCTGCGGAGACCAGTTTGGCCTGTTCATCACGATCGAGATCCTGCGCAGCGCATCCCGCAGCAAATTGGAAAACCAGTTCAATCAGATGCTGGAAAATGGTTGGGAATCCTCGCTGATTATGAAGTGGCTTCCAAAAAACGCCTGATCAGCCGTGTATTCGTCTCCTCCCTGTGCGCCCTTTGCGGTCGAAAGCGCATCGGAAAATGGTTATATAACCGTTTTATGAAAACCCCGGCGAAGAAAAATACCGAGCGGTATTTTATAAAAGCATTCTGGGGCAGGCGGCAGTTTATTCCCTCCTACCTGCTCCGTTTTACGGCCGAAATCCTTTTTGAGGGCCGGAAGTTTTCTGCCATAAAGATGATGGATGTCTATCTCAAGGGAAACTATGGCCGAAATTGGAAAACGCGTGAAATTTCCCAGACCGCAGTCCATCCGTTTACCCGCATCATAGATCCGGAGCTTCCAAGCAGAGAATATTTAGATTATTTAGAGCAAAAGCAGGTCGATCGGATTTCTATCTGGCGCCACCGCAGAAAAACGGACCGGAAATACGCCCGGGCGATTACTCTCGGGGGAGAGGCTGGAAAATATTGGGACATTATGAGCGTATGCGGTGAACGTTACCGCCTCTATGAAAAATATATGCCTATGCGCACGTATCTTCTGGAGCTTTACCGTTCCAACAATATAAAAGAACTTGCCCAGGCATTGAAGGAATACAGTGACACGGCCCTTTCTTACAGCAAAAAAGGGCTGGGAATCTGTTTTGATAAAAAAATATTTGAGCTTCTGGAGTACACATTCCTGGCGGCAGGAAAAATAAAGCAGGCGAAGCTGCTGCGAAAAGGGATCCCGCCCAGGATTGGCAGCCTATTGTGCTGGAACATGTCAAAATCGGAGGTGGTTATGGAATGAGAAGGGCAGAGGAAACGGATATTCCGGCAATTTTAACTTATTTAAGGCGCCGCGTGCCGGATTGCCTTTATATGTATATTGATATAAAGAAATACGGCCTGGCAAATCCTAACATGAAGGTGTGGATAGATTCTGATGAAAATGGGATGCGTCTGGTGGTTATGAAATATCACACAAGCATTAGCGTATATTCAGAGGAAACGGATTGGGACGTGGCCGCAGTCGCAAAGCTGATCGAGGATGAAAAGGTCGGCTCTGTAACCGGAAAGCGCGATATGATCGAAAAACTCCACGAGGTATTGCAGGAACAATATACGGCTTCTTACGGAGCTGTTTTCCAGTTTACCTCTTATCGTGATTCCGATTTTGACGGTGAAATCGAAACTGCATCAGAAGATGATACGTTAGAGATTGCAAAGCTGATCACGAAAGATGAGGGAATCGGCGGCTACTATGAAATCGAAGATCTGGCTGCTCAGCTGGCTGAGCGCATCCGGACCGATATGGGGCGCAGCTACGTAATACGTGAAAACGGAAAAATAATTGCTCATATCGCTTCCTACGCAGAATTTGAGAATCTGGCTACAACCGGCGGCCTGATCGTCGATCCGGACAGCCGCAACGGGGTTTATGGTTCCGTATTGGAGGGATATCTGGTCAATCAGCTGTGGGCGGATGGATTCCAGGTATATACCTTCGTGACTGCAAGGCTGCGCAAACGATTGCTGGAAGCGATGGGAAACAGGTGTGTCGGTGAATACGGAAAATTGGCCCGCAAACATTAAAAAACATTAAATGAAAAAGATGGCTGCGCTAAAATTTCAAATCAAAACAAATTTTAAAAATGGCGGTTCAGACAGTGCTGCTGCCTGTTCTCTATCGGCTTTTCTGCATAAAAACAGAAAAGCCGACAGGCAGTTCATCGTATTCGCAGACTGCCATCACAATGAAATGCCGGAGAATATGGCTGGCGTGAAAAAGCTTTTGGAAAAGGGGGACTACAAAATACAAGGCTATTTTGTCGATTATCGTTCCTTGACCATCACAAAATTACTGTCAGAAATGCTCCGCTTCATGGAGCTTTATTCCCGCGCCCGCTGTGTCTTTATCTGCGACAATTTTCTCCCTGTCGCTTCGTGCAGAAAGCGCAAAGAAACGATCGTTGTCCAGCTCTGGCACGCCGCCGGGGCTCTGAAAAAATTTGGATACGATTCTGCCGACGATATTCCGGGATGGTACCCGGGAAATGTGTTTAAAAATTATGACCTGGTTACGGTGAGCGGCAAAGCCTGCGTGCAGCCGTTCGCCAGCGCCATGCGGCTGCCGGCCGAAAAAGTCAAGCCGTTAGGCATCAGCAGGACGGACCGGTATTTTGAGCCGGGATATTGCGAGGAATGCCACAGACAGTTTTATGCCAGGTGCCCCGATGCAAGGAATAAGCGGATCGCTCTCTGGGCACCGACATTTAGGGGAAGGCTCACGGCTCCCTATGTCCCCGGTGAGGCGGAGATCAGAAAGCTTTCAGACCTGCTGGGGCCGGAGTGGATGGTGCTGGTCAAATTTCATCCGCATATGCACAGGAGAGGCGATGCCGTCGCGGATTCGTTTTCCGCGGAGGAGCTTCTTCCGGTGATTGATTTCCTAATCACGGATTATTCATCGATCGTCTTTGACTATTTGCTGTTTGAAAAACCATTTGCATTTTTTGTTCCGGATTTAGAACAGTATGTTTCCAAGCGGGGACTTTATATGCCGCTTGAAGAATTTCCCGGGCGCATAACAAGAAATGCGGAGCAGTTATATCAAGCAATTATCGAAGAATGGGACAATGAAAAATATGTACATCTGCAGGCATGCCGTCAGTTTTATATGGAGGCATGCGATGGAAAAGCAACAAAAAGAATTTTGGAAGAAATTGGACTCACTTGCTTTTATACTTCAGTTCCCTAAAACCTCCAGGCCAAAGCTGCAAACAAAAAGCCTTGGCCTAGAGGTGGTCTCCATGCCATTAAAGCGGAGCTGCTGTTTAAACATCTAAACTCCTGCTTTTCCCTGTTTTTAACGTGCTGCGTCTCTCCCCCTCTTCATTTCACCGAAATTTTTCGCTCTAAGAAATTTAATCATTCTTGCCACTACCTGCATTCTTCCTCTCCCTAACCAGATCCCATATCATTTTGTGCATCCATTCAACTGTTTCCTTCTCTTTCTTATTCTCTCTCTCCAGCCGTTTAATTTCCTCATCTAGTTCTTCAATTACCGTCAGCAGATTAGCTACAATCTGCCGGACATTATTTTCCCGGTACGGCTTCGCAAGCCGCGATACCAATGAATGATCGGATATCAGGCGCCCCGACAAAAGCGCATCACGCTTGTCACAATCCAGATCCATGAACTCCTGCCACCGCATATCCAAAAGCTTCATTTCCTCCGTACATTTCGGACAGATGGCATTCTTACTCAAGCAATGAAATGCGTAAAAACCGCACCTCGGACAATAGTAAACAGACAACTCTCTCATGATTCTTTCCTCTTGAAGTGTAATATTTGAAGAGAAAATTCCCTTCCAATATATAAAATGCAAAAGGATTCAAAATGTGACAAATTTCTTTCTAAAATTTGATCTTTTTTGATCCGTTTAGAGGCGCTGTTTAAATTTTTTCGTTGTCCGATTTCGTCCTGCGGATAAGCATTTTATTCTGTCAGTCTATTGTCCAAGAACTGTTGGTAACTGAAATAGGTATTAAAATGAAAAAAATCCGATTAAAAAAACAAAAAACAAACATATATAGGAAAAATGTATTTAATGAATCCTGCTCTAAAAAATTGACATTTCTTGAAATCCATCATTCCTTCTCTCCCTGCCTACTTCCCCTTGCCTTCATCCAACGTTCCCCTTTCTTTCACCCCACCACCTCCACCACCATCTCCTCAAACGCCCTCACAAACGCCGGCATTTCCATCCCTTTCCGCGTCACCAGATCAATCCGCAGCGTTTCCGTCAGCCCTTTCACCGGAAGCACATAAATATACTCATTCTCCGCACAATTCAGATTATGCGCATCAATCCGTGAAAACAGCATCCGCGGCCCGATGGCCGCGCCGACGCCCTGGGCGCACAGCAGAATCTGCGTTTCCGTGTCACTGATCTGGTACGGTTCGTAGAGTGAAATGTGATTCTCGTCCAGATACCTTCGCAGAATCGAGTTCATCACGCTGGTCGGATAGCTCTTGATAAACGGAATCCCTGCAAACTCTCTCAAATCCACTTCCATTTTCGCGTTCGCATTGGATTCCCCATATCCTTCCCCCAGATACTCCCGCAAAGCCTCCGCGAAATCATAAAACACAGGTCGTCCTCACAGAGCCGGCGATAACACAAATCGTCGCTGTAACGCGTATTCACCCCCAGAAACAGATCCACCTCACCCTTTCGCAAATTCTCCTCCAGCACCACTGTATCGTTCAAAAAGAAGCGCACCTCCACATTGGGAAATGCCCGGCAGTATCGGGGCATGACGCGGGGGAGAATCACCTGGGCGCGGGACGCGCTGATACCCATGGTGAAGCTGCCGCGGCAGCCACTTGCGTACTCCGACATGTGGTTCTGGAGGCTCATCTCGAGCGCCTGGATTTTCTGGAGGGAGGCGAACATGGAAGCGCCGGCCTCCGTCAGCTGAAAACGTGGTTTCCGCGTGAACAGCTTCACTCCATAATGCTGCTCCATCCGTTTGATATGGTCGCTGACGCACTGCTGCGACACGAATGCCTTCTGCGCCGCGCGGCTGATGCTCATTTCCTTTGCCACCAGCATGAAAATCTCCTGATTTGCCTGCATGTTTTCTGCCTCCCCCGTTCAATTCTATTTGAGAAAAGTGTAACACAGCGCAGAAAACAGCACAAGATCATACTTGTGTTTTTCCAAAATATACTTGTTTGATTTTGAGTAATGATTTTTGTAAGATGGACATATAGGAAAAGGTATTCTGCACAAAGGAATGGAGGGAAATCTATGGCAGAAACAAAAGATACTTTAAGTTGGGGCAACATTATCAAAATCGGCGGCGTGTTTATCTCGTGGGCCATCGGCTCGGGCTCGGTCACCGGGCAGGCGTCACTGCAGTATTTCTGCGGCTACGGAATCTGGGGATTCGCAGGAATCGCAGTGGAGGCACTTCTGCATCTGTTCCTGCTGATCTCATTTTTCAAACTGGGGCATCGGAAAAATTTCAACAGCCCGCTGGATATTTTCACCTACTACTGTGGGGACAAAGTCGGGAAAGTGTTCCAGCTGCTGTCGCTGGGCCTTCTCTACGCGGCTCCGGTCACGATGATTTCCGGGTTTGGCGCGTCACTCAACCAGCATTTCGGCCTTCCGACCAAACTGGGCTCTGTTCTTCTCGGCATCTTATGTCTGGTGACAATCATTCTGGGACTCAAGGGACTGGTAAATATCATCGGCAGCATTGGCCCGTTTATGATCGTGCTGATGATCGGAACCAGCATTTACTATCTGGCACAGCATATCGGAGGCCTGTCCGCGGGCATCGAGCTGGCGCCAACGCTTCCGTTTGCCAGGATCGCACCGACCTGGTGGCTGGCGGGACTCTACTACACCACCTGCACACCGCTGCAGTCGGCGCCTTTCTTCACCGCGACGGCGACCAATTTCAAGAAAATAAAGGAGCTTGTGTACGGAGCCATCGTGGGCGTGATTTTTTATGCGGCGGCAGACATTGTCATGTGCTGCGCCCTGTTCAGCAATATCGAGGAAATGAGCGGGTTAATGATCCCGAACCTGTATCTGGCCAATTCCATTTCCCCGATCCTTGGATTTATTTTTGTAATCGTCATCTTTCTGGCGATTTTCTCCTCCTGCGCGCCGTCCATGTTTACGCTGTGCGCGTCCTTTAGAAAAGAGAAAACGCCGGAATACAACCGATTCGCCGTCATTCTGGTGGTCGCGTCCGTTCTCTGCTCGATGCTTCTGCCGTTTGACCAGCTTCTCGGTCTGGTGTACGGTGTCTACGGCGTGCTGGGCGGCATTTTCGTGCTGTTCATCATCGCAAAACAGGTAAAGGAGCGGCGTGTCAATGAATAGATTTAAAATCGCCCTGGTCCAGGATTTCTGGGAGCTGGGACAGGTGGAGAAAAATGTCAGAAAGGCGGAAGAGAAAATCCGCGAGGCCCATGCAAACGGAGCCGATTTCATTTGTCTGCCCGAGGGCTTTAACACCGGGTACTACTGTTACGATTACGAGACCATGAAAGCCGCGGCAGAGCCCTTAGACGGGCCGACCATCCGCCGTATGCAGGCGCTGGCCGGGGAGCTGGGCGTCCATCTGATGGCGCCGGTCATGCGGACTGCCGGAACCGGCATCGTGGAGAATACGGCAGTGCTGATCGACGACGAGGGGCAGATACTCGGCCACTACTCCAAGTCGCATCTGGTGGGAAATGAGCAGCTTCATTTAAACAGAGGAAAATCTTTCCCCGTCTTTCAGACGAAATACGGAAAAGTCGGCATCGTCATCTGCTACGACATCTGTTTTCCGGAGACGACGCGGATTCTGGCGCTGGCCGGGGCGGATCTGATTCTCTGTCCATCCGCCTGGCGGGACGGCTCTTATTTCAGAGACTGGCTCAACAAAGTGTCCGAGGTCCGGGCGCTGGACAACAATGTGTTCGTCGCTCTGGTGAACTACACCGGTGAGCTTCCGGATTCGCCATTCTGCGGCTGCAGCCAGGTCATTTCTCCCATCGGAGAGGTGCTTGGCCGGTGCCGGCCGGACGAAGAAAAATATTATACCAGGAGATCGACATGGCTCTCGTCCACGAGACGCGGATGGGAAATACCGTGATGATCGACCGCCATCCCGAGCTTTACTCGCCGATTGCGGATCAATAGAAACCAGAAGGAGGGATTCGGTTTGGACGAATCGAGATTTCAGTATAGCAGCTACAAGAGCGGAGAGCTCATAAACGGCATTGAGCGGTCCGCGCACCGGGCGCTTCTTTACAGCACCGGGCTGGACACCGGCGACCTGCATAAACCGTTAATCGCCGTTGTCAATTCATTTACGGAAATGGTTCCGGGGCATATTCACCTTAAGGAAATCGCGGAGCATGTGAAGCAGGGCATCTGGGAGGCGGGCGGAATCCCCCGCGAGTTCAGCACCATTGCCCTCTGCGACGGCATCTGCCAGGGACACAGCGGCATGAGCTATCCCCTGCCCAGCCGTGAAAATATCGCCGACGCGGTGGAAATGATGATCGAAGCGCACCATTTCGACGCCATGGTCATGCTGCCCGGCTGCGACAAAATCGTTCCCGGAATGCTCATGGCAGCGGCCCGGGTCAACATTCCGACCATCATTGTCCCCGGCGGCCCGATGATGGCGGGAAGCTACAAGGACAGAGAAATTATCACGCTGACAGACATGCGCGAGTTTATCGGCCAGACGCAGACCGGGAAAATGACCGTCGATGAGCTTCTGGAGATCGAAAAGCGGGCGCTTCCCACCTACGGCACCTGCGCCATGCTGGGCACCGCCAATTCCATGGGCTGTCTGGCGGAGATTCTGGGCCTGGCCCTGCCGCACTCCTGCACCGCGCTGGCCGTCTCCGCGGAAAAGCGGCGTTTCGCCAAACTGTCGGGAAAACGCGTGGTGGAAATGATCGGCGAGGGACTGACGGCCCGAAAAATTCTCACCCGGCAGGCACTGTTAAATGGAATCAGCGCCGTCATGGCCATGGGCGCGTCCACCAACACGGTGCTTCACCTCATGTCCATCGCCAACGAGGCGAAGGTGCAGCTGTCACTCTCCGATTTCGACGAAATCAGCCGGAAGGTTCCCTACATATGCAACTTGAAGCCGTCGGGAAAATATCCGCTTTCCGTGCTCCACGAAAACGGAGGCATTCCTTCCGTTCTTAAAGCCATTGAGTCGAAGCTGGAGCCCGGCCACATGACCGTCACCGGCAAAACGGTGCTGGAAAACATAAAGGATGTCCCACTGGTGGAAAACGATGTGATTTTCCCAGTAAACCAGCCCAAAAATGAGGAGGGCGGCATCGCCGTTCTCTACGGCAGCCTGGCGCCGGACGGGGCTGTGGTGAAAAATCCGGCGTGAAGCCGTCCATGTACCAGTTTACAGGGCGCGCCGGGTATTCCATTCCATGGAGGACGCCAGCCACGCGGTTTCCAGCGATCAGATCAAGGAAGGCGACGTGATCGTCATCCGCTACGAGGGCCCCAAGGGCGGCCCGGGAATGCGCGAAATGCATATGACCACCTCGCTTCTGGTGGGCCGCGGTATGGACGAGAGCTGTGTCCTCGTCACCGACGGAAGATTCTCCGGTTCCACGAGAGGACCGTGCATCGGACACATTTCGCCGGAGGCGGCGGCCGGCGGCCCCATCGCGGCGGTAGAGGAAGGGGACCGCATCATCATCGACATCCCTAATCGCCGTCTGGATCTGGATGTGCCGGACGAGGTGATTAAAGAGCGGCTTAAGCATGTGAAGCCCGTGGTGAAGCCGCGGACTCCCGCGCTGGAAAAGTATGCGGCGCTGGTGACTTCCGCTGACCAGGGAGCGGTTCTGCGGGTTCCGGATTGGTGGAAGTGATGAGATGCAATAGGATATATATTGAAAAATGGAAAACGAGGATAGAAGGAAGATAGAACAATGATTACAAGAAAAATGGAATTTTACAGTAACTGTTACCGGCTGGCAGCGGCTCTCTATCTGCCGGACGACTATGAGGAGGGGCAGAAGCTGCCCTGCATCATCCCCAACTCTGGTTACATGGGGCTCAACGAGATTTATCCCGCGCTGTTTGCGCGAGCGCTTACCAAACGTGGCTTCGCGTGCTTTGGCTTTGATTACCGCGGCTTTCTGGATAACGGCGGCCCGGCCGGCGTCTGCAAGCTGGACGAGCAGGTGGAGGACATCCGGAACGCAGTGACATTTGCAGGTACACTCGCTGAAGTGGACGCGGACCGGATCGGCCTCCTGGGCTGGGGAATGGCCGCCGGCCTCGTGGCCCGAGCCGCCGAGCTCGACTGCCGCGTGAAAGCGGTCGCAGGCTCAACGGCTTCTACTGCGGCGCGAGATGGCTCTCGCAGGTGTTCTCTTACACGGATTTTGTGAAGATGAAACGGGAAATCGAGGCGGAGTCGATCCGCCTGGTGAAGGAAGGAACGCGAAGGTTTGACAATCCCTTCCATTTCTACCCGCTGGATCCGGATACGGAGGACGTGGTGAAGGACAATCTGTATACCGTGAAGGGATATGGACAGGAGATTTCACTGGAGCTGGGACAGTCGTTGATGGAATTTGATGCGGAGAAGAATATAGAGGATTTGAAGGTGCCTGTGTTTGTTGGCCACGGGAAGGATAATCTGCTCCATCCGATCTCGGAGGCGGAAGCGTTTTTTGAGAAAGTGGAGGGGGAGAAGACGTTTTATGTGATTGATGGGAAGCATAATGATTTTATGTTTGATGGGGATGTGAGGTTGGAGAAGTTGGCGGATAGATTGGGGGTGTTTTTTGGGAGGATGTGAGGCGAAACTCCACCCCAAAGTAGGTCGTAAAACAGAAAGAAAATGTTTAGGCTGTCCTGTTCACACATGCAGGACAGCCTAACTGATTTTCTCCATTTCCCAATTTGGAGAACATTTTAGATCATAACCTCTTTACTTTTCGAGTAAAAATATTTCTAATAATCTAAATTCAAATTTCTGGCGTTCTTCTTATCTTGTTTTGGGAAAAAGGATTACTTTTTAATTTCCCAAAGTCATATCGTTAAGTAATTCGGGGAATTCCCTGGGAATTCTATCAATTATTTGATTCATTGGAATAAATGAATCGTATGGTGTGATAGTTATTGGAATTAATTTGTGCAAATTGCGAAAATATTGCGCACAAAAATCAAAAATTCCTTTATGAACCATGGCTAATTTTTCAGTATGTTCTGGCGGAAGACCTTGTTTAAAATTTCCTTCAAAATCCCGAACATAAGAAAGAAGCGTTCCAGTCGGTTCGGTAAAAATAGCTTCTATTACCCGAGTTCGATTAATTCCATTTCTTTTAAATATATTATAAAATGAACGATTATTTATATAAGAAAACAGGAATGATTCTAAAGTTCCATCAGTAAATTTAATCTCTACAAATCCCTTATCAGATGCAGAATACATTTGAGCACCAATTAAATGTATATTTTTCCTATATCATCTAATATGTGTTGGATTCCAGTTAAACTTGTGCAACGTCCATTCATATCGGCCAAAAGAACAGAGGATGAGTTAGGAACATCCTGTATTACATTTGAAAAATATTCAATGGCTGCTGAATGGTCTGTTATTAAGTTTTGTAATATAATATCCTTTTTGTCTAATATGATATTCTCTAATATATCACAAACATCTGGCTCATAGCCATATTGGGAAGTAAATTACTTTCTTTTAGCAAAGGAAATGAAAAACTCAAAGTTAATCGAAAGTGAAATATTCTTCAATTGTTATATTAGGATTAAAAGTATATGCATCACGCATACATGTAAAAAACATTTCTGAACTTTTTTTTAAAATCTGCCCGTATGATTGCCAAGCGGGAAGCTGTTATATATTCACTGGGATAATCGCCAAAAAAAGACTCATATACATTTTTTATAATATACATATCACGTGATACAAATAAAATTTTTGAAACAGAATTTTGCTTGGCAATTTGGTTAAGCCATTGGCAATAGCCATATACAAGTATGCCAAAATATGTATATCCCAAATCATAATATTTGTCCTCCAAAGAACAGCCATTATATAAATATGTATTTATTAAACCGCGATAAAATCCCCCACCCAAACTTGACATTCCATTCGGACGAAAAGGTTTCCCGATTTTGTGCACATCCATATAATAATAACTGCTCCAACCAGCTTCCCTTGCATTTTTCATATCAGAAATCAAGTTGTCACCTATATGGATATAACTTTTATTGTTTCCATATATCTGAGTAATATATCTATATAACTCCCCCGATGCTTTTGTAATGCCCAGATCTGAAGAGACATATAAAGCATGATATTCTGAAAATCCACATTTATGCAACATTGCTTCAATGGTTGATTTGGGCAAATACATATCTGAAGTAATAATAATTAACTTACCCATTTGTTTAAGCTTATTAAAAAGATCTAAAAAATATGGATTAGCTTTACAATGTGCATATTCAAGCTCACATTCAACTCGCATACCATCTTCTTTATCTATACCACTAACAACAGAAAGTTTTTCGTATATTTCCTCCAAAGTAATTTCATTTGGAAATTTCTGATTTCGAAGTTCTCTTTCAACTCCACTTCTCATTTTTCTTGCATATTGTAAATTAAAATGACACCCCCAAAGGTCAAATATTACTTTGGGGTCTGGAAAGTCACGAAAAATAAGTGTATCAAAAATATCGAAGGAAATAATATCATATGGGGCTAATTCAATGCAGAATTCTGAAAGTTCTTTTCTTTGTGGTATCGATTTAGAAGAACGTACAATCGGAAGAATTTTTTGTGTTTCATGTATAACATATTTTCCAGCATGTATAAAAAAATCACGTTTTGATGGAAAAAGTTTTAAAAATAATATAAAAGCATTTCTTTAAAATTTTTTTAATTATTTTTTTTATCATAACAAGCTCCTGTGAGAATTTTAGGAAGATACCATAAGTTTGCCAATCAAATCGGTGGAGGCTTTGGAAGCAATTCCTTTTTCGACACAACCTTTTTCTTTTAGAAAGTCTATTACTTTTTTCTCATATACTTTTGATCAAAAGAAATAATATTTGCTATCAATTCATCATTATTTGTGGCAATAGAAAATGGTGTGGTATTTAAAGGATAATAGAAGCCTCGTTCTATTTCATAATTAGCTATGTCTTCGGCATATAAAAATGCTGGTTTTCCAGTTAAAATAAAAATCAAAAATCCAACTGGAGTAATCAGTTATACCAATATCAGAAATTAACATTAATTCTTGTATATCATTATAATTTGAAACATTTAAAACATTTTTACCATTAATAATCTGATTTGCATTCTTTCTATTGGAATAGTGAAATTTAACAATTACAAGCCATGTACCTCCAAATTTTTTCTCTAACATTTCGACGAGTGTATCATAATTAATAGAATAAGGATTTTTTGTCTTATCATCTCTGAAAGTGGGTGCGTATAATACAATCTTGGTTTTTCTGGAATAAGTAAACTCTGTTTAATACTTTGAATTTTATTAAAATTATTATTTACAAGAATATCATTGCGAGCATGTCCGATTTCCATAATTTTAGATTGTTTCCAAAAAACAGGAGCTACCTCTTGTGTTTCAAATGTACTGTTAGAAAAGAAAAAATCTGTCATATTTCCAGCACGCCGGGCGGCTCGCACACGGCTTTTGACGCTATCATGTGCAGGGTCAAATCTCTTAATTCCTAATGCACCATGCCATGTTTGAATTATGATTTGCCCTCTTTTTTAGGAATATAACTATATTCTTGATATAAATGTGCATTCTGTATAATTATCTTAGCACTCAATAATTCCTTATATCCTTCAACACTTCCCAGATTTACGCATTTAACACATGCAGGGAAAGGTGTAAACGAGATAGGAGATTGAGGCTCTATCAACCATACAAGTTTATACGCTTGATGACGTGAAATGATTTCTTGGCAAATATATTTTAAATTGCAGGTATATTGTTTATTAAATGATAAAAAAACAATTTTTTCGGAATCAATATCAATTTGGTGGCTCCATAAAGTTCGACAAAACCAGCCGATATATTTATCTGGAACTTTTGCAAAACGTTGCAGTTTATAATGTTTTATAATTCGTAAACTTTGAATGAATTTACCTTCGAGTAATTTTCTTTTAGTTGTATCAATTTTATTCATAATATTTTACCAACATGGAATATTTTATATAGTCAATAAGATCCTTCCCTTAATGGAATTCTCTCCTTCAAATTCTTTAAATGCCTCCCTGACATCTCTCAGCCCATACACCGCATGAAACATCTCCGGAATATATTTAAGCGCTCCGTTTGCAAAGAAATGGGCTGTTTCCGTCCATTCTTCTCCAGGAAAAGGGCTGCTGCAGGACATCCAGGATCCCGTTAAATGAAATTCTTTACGATTCATTTTTTCCCACTCTGCCGGACTGAACACCAGATCGCTTGTTGGAGTACCAATGAAGCATACATTTGAATGATTCGCAGCCAGATCAAAAGCCAGTTTCATTGTGACAGTGCTTCCGGCGGTTTCAAAACATAATTGAACCCTTTTTGATCTGTTGATTCCATCGCCTGTTCCATAAATCTTCGTCCAATGTGCTGACGACAGCATCAGCGCCAAGTGCCTGCGCCACTTTTAAATGTTCTTTGCTTCTTCCGAATACAACTACCTTAGATGCTCCATATATTTTAGCCCACTGCAGCGCAAAAAGCCCAATGGTACCGCCGCCCAATACAGCA
Source organism: Clostridia bacterium UC5.1-2E3 (assembly GCA_001304875.1). Taxonomy (GTDB): domain Bacteria; phylum Bacillota; class Clostridia; order Lachnospirales; family Lachnospiraceae; genus Ventrisoma; species Ventrisoma faecale. The sequence continues at coordinate 63,858 of BBZO01000007.1, read as the reverse complement.
ACAGTACCGCCGCCGCGATAGTTGCTTAATTTAACCCCATGAAGCGCTACGGTACATGGCTCAAATAGTGCCACCTGTTCAAAAGGGATTGAGGGATCTACTTTGACTGCGTTTTTTTCGGGAACCACAACGTAATCAGCAAAAGCTCCCTGCTCTCTGGAACCGATAAAACTATAATGCTTACATTGGGAATAATTTCCGCGAATACAATCGTCGCATTTCATGCAGGGAATAAGCGGAACTCCAGCCACATGATCTCCGACAGAAAGATTTGTGACATTTTCAGCTGTTTCCTCCACGATCCCGGAAAATTCATGGCCTAAAACGATCGGATAAAAATGAGCACCATGCTTTAAAACTCGCGGAATATCCGATCCACAGATTCCGCACGCCTTCACTCGTATTTTTACACAACCAGGACGCAGATCGGGATCTGGCCATTTTGTATATCTTATATCTTCATTTCCATATAGAACTGCAGCGTTCATAATATTCCTCCAGATTCTAGTGGACAAAGATTCCACTGATCATATAGTTATACTTCACCGCATAATTGTAATCTTCAACCATCATTACTATGCTGTCTTTTGCTAATTCCCTGGCGCGGCAGGGAAGCTTTCCGTCACGCACTTTAATATATTGGAGCGGCATATATTGTCTCAGCATACTCAGCGGTATTTCCACAGAATTCAAATTATCAAACAGCTTATTAATAGCAGCTTCTACCTCTGGAAGTGCCATGTAATACCGGCTGCGGTCCGAAAAACTATACTTTCGCTCAAGTGCCTGCTGCTGTTCATCGCCATGATAATATTTCTCCCAATGCTTCGGATTTTTTACCATAGCATACTCTAAAACTTCGATAAAATTAGCGCGATCCAATTCATTTGAAATTAATTCCTTTTCCATCATGCTAAGTGCAAACAATGCTTCCCGGAGAGAAAAAGTAAGCGCCGGACCAACCTTAATAATTGCAATTCCATCTTCAACCATTTCCTTTAATTTTGTCGGAGCCTGATAATCCGTAGAATGTCCTTCAAAAACAATATCTGGATATTTTTGAGGCATTCACAAAGACGCAGAGAATCCATACGATTGTAGTGATGGATTTCTTCATTTCCAAATTCAACGCCGGGCTGCACTACTACAGCAATAATATAGTTCCAGGCATCGTTAAGTCCTAACTCTGCGAATTTCCTTTTATATGCGAGAAGTGTTTTCTCAAAATTTTCTGGTTTTGTTACTGTAACACTATCCTCCGCTTCCTGGGAACCGCCGGGAACAGGGACTTCACTTCCGATTACAAAAACAGGGTGCACGGCATCAGGGTGTTTCTTGACTCTTTCGCGAAAGGCAGCTTCGCACGCCTGATAAAGTACAGCCCCTCGCTCTGCTATGATTTCATCAGAGAGAGGCTCATCAATGGGATCATCCCCGAGCTTCATGCTCGTATCAAGATGAATTTTTGTGTATCCAGACGCTACTGTAAGAGCAACTAATTCCTTTGCTTTTTCCATGGCCTCGGCTGCGGGAAGATCTACCCAGGGAAGAGGCCCCAGATGATCTCCGCCGAGAACAATTTTTCACGGGAAAATTCAATCTTATCCGCAATTTGATATACAAAATTACGAAAATCTTTGGGGCGCATATTGGTATATCCGCCGTATTGATTTACTTGATTGGAAGTAGCTTCAATTAATACAGTATCGTCAAAACGTTTCGCCTGTTCCAAAACAGCTTCAATTACTAATTTGTTTGCACAGCAAAACGAAGGAACACCACAATGGATCCCCAGCTGTCGCTTTGTCACCATTTCTCTAATTGGATTCTGCATTTTGTACCTTCTTTCTTTTATTCAGAGAAAAAGTATTTGTCTGCTAAATGTGTAAATAATTCCATATCTTCCGAGTGAGTAATTTTAAGGTTGAGAAGATTCGTCGGAATAACTTTCATGGAAATTCCATGAGCCAGCGCCAGAGCTCCGGCTGATGTCATTTTTTCCAGTTCATCACGGTCTGCATTTTGATAAATCGAATGAAGCTCTCCAAGATGGAACGCTTCCGGCGATGCGCCGGAAAAAACCTGCTGACGGGGTAATACAGTCTTGATCACGCCCGCTTCATCTGTCTGATACACGGTATCATACTGGCAACCGCTAGAGTAGCGCCTCCAAATAATTTAACTGCCTCAATGACAGCTTCTAAATTAGGCCTGTCCACATATGGATGAGTGGCATCGTGAATTAGGACAATATCGTTTTCAGAACCTAAAGTCACAGCTTCATTTAACCCATTTAAAACGGATTCAGAGCGTGTTGCTCCTCCTCTAACAATGCGATATGGTATGGCTGGAGAGAGCGTTTTCATCTGTTCATTCACATATGAAATCCAGTTTTCGTGCGAAACTAAAACAACAGCATGAATTTCCCTGCATTTCAAATATTCACGTATTATGTAATAGAAGATCGGATGGCCATGAACCGTCACATATTGTTTCGGAATAGCAGCGCCGAAACGTGTTCCAGAACCGCCCATCATCAGCAGTAAAATATTCATGAGAAAAAACTCCTTTTAATTTTCATATATTCCGTAATTGACAGCAGATATTTTATGCCTTTTTCTATCTTGTGGCGCTGGAATCTTCATGTAATCTCCATATGAATATCTTAAATATTCATCATATTTGTATGGAGCCGGAAGGGTTAAATTTTCAAATTTGACTGCTATGGATTTTTCAAGCCAGGAAAGCGGAAACGCACCATGCTGTAAATGCTGTCCCATACCGTCATAAAGATATGGGGAATTACTTTTTGAAAAAAACTGGTATGATTGTTCTCTCATCCATTCCCAGAATTTCATCGGAAAAATCCGGTTCAGACATGAAAAAATTTTGCAAATTATCCGATGTTTTCCATAATACTGCATAGGTGTTTTATCCCACTTGTGAAAAACCAAAGAGCGGGTCAGTGTCGTTACAAAAATATGTAAACGCTGAGTCCAGCGGTGTCTTCCTGTTTTATCATGAACAAAAATATCTATAAAAAAGCCCTGCTGCATTTCTGGAAACCGTTCAGAAAACTCTGTACTGTAAGCTGTATTTCGCAAGCGTATTTTGGGCATATCTCCATGATATGCCAGGTCTGTGTGCGGTGTCTGAAGAAATAAATGGGCAGGAAATGCTTCAGCAGGAAGAGCGCAGAGCTTTTCATAGTCCTCACGAAGCATCATTAGATCAACATCGTCGTCCCACGGTATAAATCCATTATGCCGAATTGCTCCCAGAAGGGTGCCTCCCCCCAAAAAATAGTTGATGCGATTTCTGGAGCAAATGGCATCAAAATCTTTCAGCATAGCAAGAAGAATTTTATGGATTTTTTGCATTTCAGTATCTGAAAGTTCATTTATCATTTAATTCATAAACTCCTCATACTCCTTCATCACCACATCCGTCTCCCCAAACATCCGCACCTCTCCCGCGTCAATCCAGAGCACGCGGTCACACAGCTTCCGTATTGTTTCCGCAGAGTGGGATACGATGATGACCGTCCGGTTCTCGTCCTCGATGAGCTCTTTCATCTTGTTGTAGCTCTTTTTTTAAACTTGGCGTCCCCGACGCTTAATACCTCATCGATCAGCATGATGTCTGTTTCCAGGATTGCGGTGATGGAAAACGCCAGTTTCGAGTACATGCCGCTCGAGTACGTCCTCACCGGTGCCTCGATAAATTCCCCGAGCTCCGAAAACTCGATGATCTCCTCCATGCGTTCACGCACCTGCTTCTCTGAAAATCCCAGCAGCATTCCGGACAGGATGATATTTTCCCGGCCCGACAGCTCCCGCTGGAACCCGACCCCGATGGAAAGCAGGGAAACCGAATGTCCATGGAGATCAATGGTTCCCGAGTTGGGGGCGAATATCCCGGCGACTGCGTTCAGGATTGTCGATTTCCCGCTTCCGTTTTTCCCCACAAGCCCGAGGATCTCTCCTTCGCGCACGGAAAAACTGACATTTTTGACAGCCTGGAAAACCTCTGCCTTCTGCCGTTTCCGGCTCAGAAGGCTCTGTTTTATGTAATAAGATTTGAGGCCTTTATAGTGAATGCAGAGATTCTTTACCTCTATCGCATATTCGTTCATGGTCATTTTCCTTTGACAGTGATCAGATTACTTTTACATAGCTGTTTTCTTCGCGGTAAATGAGACGTATCCCGGCAAGGGAAAGGATAATTCCTACAAACATCCATCCCGCTAACAGGACAAGATCCGGTGTCTGCGCATAAATCAGAGCTTCCCTCATGGAGGTAATGAGATATGCCAGCGGATTGTACCGGTTCAGCACCCCGCCCCATCCCGGAATCCGTTTCTCTACGCTGTAAAAAATTCCGGTCAGATAAAAGACAAAGCGCAGGACAATGGAGACCACGTTGGCAAGATCCTCCACATATACGCCGTAATGCAGAAGAAACGTCCCGCATCCAAAAGTAAACAGCCCCAGCACAAGCAGAATGGGCACAAAAAATATAATGTTACAGGAAGCCGGCACATGATAAAAAACATCATGATCCCCACAATTCCAAAGGATATCATCATCTTGAATGCGTTTACCCAGAGCTTTATAAGGATCAGAATATATTTCGGCAGGTAAACTTTTGACACGATTGCTTTATTGTTTTTGACAATTTTTACGCTGTTTGTTATTGTCCGGTTAAAAAAATCCCACATGGACAGGCCGATGAAGATAAATACCGGAAAATATTTCTCGCTGGAGTTAAACACGTATCCGAAAATAAATGTATAAATCAGCATAAAGCAGAGGGGATCGAGTACCCACCAGATCCAGTTTAAATAGGAATTTGCCACCTCCGCTTTCAGCTGGGATTTTGCAGATACAACGGAATAGTGAAAGTATTTTTTTATATCATTAAAGAGTCGTTTAAACATATGGTTTCCTTCTGTAATCCAAGCCGTTTCATAATCCGCTCCGTTGCCTTTCCATCACAGGCAGAGAGGTGAAACGCGCGGCATGCTTCGATCCATTCCCTTTCCCCGGAGCCCAGGCGTCATGCACTGTTCGCTCCAGCTCTTCGCCGTTACGGCCACGTACGGTGACAGCGAAGCATACTCCACATAAAACCCCCGCTTTTCCTGGTATTCCTTTAAGTCGGGGGCAAACAATACAAATGTTTTTTTAAATATTAGGTAATCAAATACAACGGATGAATAATCTGTAATCATCAGGTCCGTCACCGGCAGGAGCCGTTCTGTAGGAATAGGACAATCTGACAGGTGGCTTTTTCTGTCAATGTACGGATGCACTTTGCAGATCACCATATATTGGCTGCCCAGCTGCTTTTCCAGTATCTTAATCTCTTCTGTTCCGGCCTGGTAAGGATCCGCGGCATTTCCACGGAATGTGGGAGCCAGAGGATTACGGTCTTTTCCGCTGCTTCGGGATACATCTGATAAAATTCCGCCCGGCAGTCATCACACCACTGTTTATCAAAATAAATATCAGTCCGGCTTACACCAGTGGCCTGGACAATTCCCGGACGTAGATGCATTCCGCTTGTGAGCGGACCGATGCAGCATGGGGCACTGACAGTCACAAGGTCGTAGTTTTTATATACATTTCCCAGATAAAACCGCGGGACATCCTCCGCCGTGTCATATCCCATCTTTTTGAGCAGCCCGCAGGAATGCCAGAGCTGGATAACCTTCGTCCTTTTATTTTTTCGGCAGGAAGCGACGGGAAGAAAGTTATCGCAGATAAATACGTATCTTGCCTGGGCATATAATTTCATGAATTTTACGGACACCCACAGCGCCTGTATCGCTGAGAGCCGGCCGTAATCATGAAAAAGTCGATACTTGTATATCTGCACTGTCTTACTGCCTCATGCATAACCTGCATACTGAACGGAAGCGTATCATGATGCGCGTCAGCAAAAACAATCAGTCCAGGCACTCTTTTCCGAAAAACAGCTTGCCAGAAAGCGTACACAAGAGGTAAAAGAATATGCTGAACTGTCATTTTTAGAGTTTGTTTTATTGCCCATCGGATCTGCTTCATAATTGCCAGTTGTTTCAGGTTGGATTTTGGATTGTATGTTGCGAATGCAACATTTTGGGACGAGTGTAGCCTTCATTCCCATCCTAAAATTCCCCACTTGCGCGAATCTCTAAAATACTATAGGATTAGCATAGGACGAGTTTAAGAAGTGAAAAAAGGTCACAGAAGAATCGGAATATAAAAAAATAGATAAAAATAGATATAAAGGCAAAGACACATACACAGAATAAAGAAGTACGGGGAGAGAAGTATATATGATAACCGACACACAAAAAGAAGACACAGCCGTGTCCGGCATGATAAGCATTATCATGCCTGCCTACAATGCGCAGCGAACCTTACACCAGGCAGTGGATTCCGCGCTGTGTCAGACGTATCAGAATATAGAGCTGCTGATCATCGACGATTTTCATCAGATTCTACTGGCCAGATTGCAGAAGAATACATAAAACAGGATAGAAGAGTACGCCTGCTGAAAAATAATAAAAATTTAGGAGTGGCCGCATCCAGAAACCGTGGTGTAGCTGCGGCGAGAGGAGAGTGGGTCGCCTTTCTGGACAGTGACGATGCGTGGGCGGCAGACAAGCTGGAGAAGCAGTTGTCTTGCGCTGCGGCCAGGCATGGTGAGTTCATTTTCACCGGCTCGGCGTTTATGGATGCCGATGGGAATAGAAAAGTAGGACTTCTCCATGTGCCAGCGCAGGTGACCTACAAAGAATTGCTGAAACAGAACGTTATTTCCTGTTCTTCCGTAATGATCAAAAAAAGTTTGGTCTGCAAATACAAAATGGCAGGAGATTTTTTACATGAAGATTTTGCAGTATGGCTGCAGATTTTAAGAGATGGAAAGACTGCGTTTGGAGTTGATGAACCTTTACTCATATACCGTTTGTCTGCGGGATCGAAATCGGGGAATAAGTGGAAGGCGGCGAAGATGACCTATCGGGTGTACCGGTATATTGGGTTGAATGTATTTTCAGCGGTTTATTATTGGATGCATTATCTGTTTCGGAGTGTGAGGAAATACAGTAAGCTGGTTGGCTAGGATATTTATCACAATAGTAGAGGATTCTTAAATTTAATTACAGAAGCTTATCCCTGCCACCTATCAAACCGGTGACAGGGATTTATAATTTTATTGTTCAGTTAAAAATTCTCCACCCGCCGCTGCTTCCTCAGTTCATTCCGTCTCTCCCAGCCGCCCAGGCAGCCTTTTCCTCCTCGGTCTCCACAATGAGGCCGGGAACGGTCACCGGGTGATCGTTGGCGTCCAGCGCGACCATAACAAAAAATGCGGTGTTCACCAGCTTGCGTGTGCCGTCCAGGGCTTCCACGAAGCTGTCCACCTGGACCTCCATGGAGGTCCGGCCCACGTAGGTGATTTTGCCTTCCAGAATGAGGGTGTCGTTCAGACGCACGGCCTCTTTGAATTGAAGGCTGTCCACGGACGCGGTGGTCTGGTTGCAGTGGGAGTGTCTGCGGGCTACGACGCCAGCCACGATGTCGATCCACTCCATGAGCTGACCGCCGAACAGGCGGCCGGCGCCGTTGATGTGGCTGCTGAGTACGATCTGGGTCTGGATAACGGCGGAGTCCGCCACGTGTTTCATGGGTCTCTGTTCGGGTTTCATTTCCATACCTTGTCTCCTTTGTGATTGGTGTAATGTTGATGGGGATAAATGTAATATTTTTTGTGATTATGTTGATTGTACTAAAAAAATTACTGTATTTCAAGGAAAAAATGATAAAAATTAAGTTTATAAAAATGAGAGATGAAATGTGAACCCCAAGGAGACTAAAAAAGTCTGAGATGGAGCCATCCTAATTCATTTGCGCTTTCCCGCCCCAGATGTTATACTTTCTCTTATGGATATCCGGCAGAGCCGGAGGATAATGTGCGGAGGATAACATGGCGGAAGCGTTGAATAAACTGGCATATAGAAAACTGAGGCAGGACATTATATTTTTAACTCTGAAACCGGGGACGGTTCTCTCTACGCAGGAGGTGGCGACCAGGTATGAAGTCAGCCGGACGCCGGCCAGGGAGGCGATCGTGAGACTCAATAAGGAGGGGCTTGTGGATGTATTCCCTCAGAGTAAAACGATGGTCTCACGGATCGACTTAAAGCGCATTCAGCAGGAGTGGTTCATAAGGAAAAGCCTGGAGGTGGCGGTGATTGATGAGTTTATGAAGAACTGTTCCCTGCGCGATCTGGAAAGTCTGGAAAAAAGTATTGAACGGCAGGCGAATTTCAGCGGCAGGGGGATGTTCCGGTCGTTTTTTGAGAGCGATTACGAGTTCCACCGGCGCATTTTCGAGATTGCGGAACAGCTTTTGAGCTGGGAGACGATTGCCAATGTAAACTGTCATTATGACCGGATGCGTATGCTGATCATGTCGGAGCAGACAGCGCAGACAGAGGCGATCGAGGAGCACCGGCAGATTGTCGCCGCTATGCGGGAACGGGACGTTCCGCTGATTAAAAGGCAGATGGTGATCCATACAGAGAAATTTGGTCTGCAGCAGCAGGCTATGCTGGAACGCTATCCGGATTATTTCTCGGGAATGTCTTCTGACAGGCAATTAAAAGATTCTATATTTTAGTCAAAAAAGGTTCTCTTCCGAAAACGGGAGAGAGCCTTGTTATTTCTATAGATTTCCCCTCTGAAAAAGAAATGTTAATAGATGAAATGCACAAGAAATGTCATTGACTTTTCGGTGATTGACATGCTAATATTATAACTAACATGTTAGTTAAAAGAAGAGCGGGGATACAATTTGTTTTCGCTCTCGCATGAAAATTTAAAAGGAGGAGTTATTTATGAGGAAAAAACTGATGGTATTGGCGGCGTCCACGGCGGTACTGGCGGCTGCGGCTTTGGCAGGCTGTTCTTCGCAGGGGGAGAGCTCCGGGGGGAGTGCGGCAAAGGAGGCGGATGTGTCCGGCGGTGCGGATACGGCAGATACTGCAGGTGGAAACGGAGCGGCAGGTGCGGGGGAAAACGGAGTGCCTGCGGGTGATAAGGCAGTGGTGCAGATCGCTCATGGAAACGGCACCACATGGCCGGGGCACATTGCTCTGGAGCATATGAAGCAGATTCTGGACGAGGACCCGGACAGTGGAATTACCATCGAGATTATGCCGAACGGTGTGCTGGGCGGCGATAACGAGGTGGTTCAGCAGGTTATGCTTGGAACGGTGCCGGCTACGCTGTTTACGGGAATGGGATTCTGGCAGGGCCTCGACGAGCGCATTGCGATCGACGAGATGCCGTTTTCTTCTCGACGAAGGAGGAGGCGCGGGCCGCCTATGACGGAGCGTTCGGTGACCGCTGCAAGGAGATTATCGATGCCACCGGCGTGACGGTGATCAATTTCTGGGAGTCGGGGTTCAGGCATTTCACCAACAATATCCGGCCCATTAACACGCCGGAGGACATGAAGGGGATCAAATTCCGCTCCTACCAGGGCGAGTACCGCATGCAGATGTTTGACACCCTGGGGGCGACAGCTGTTCCCATGGCGCTGACAGAGGTGTTCACGGCGCTCCAGCAGGGAACCGTGGACGGACAGGAGAATCCGCTGGCTATGATCGAGGCGAATAAATTCTATGAGGTGCAGAAGTACCTTTCCCTGTCGGGTCACATTTATAATACGGCGGTTCTGGTGGTGAATCCGGCATTCTGGGATGCCTTGACGCCGGAGCAGCAGGAGGCGTTTCAGAATGCTGCGGCGGAGGGCAGCAGATACTGCCGTGAGCTGATGGATGCCCAGGATGAGGAGCTGATTGCAAAGTTTGAGGAAGCCGGAGTCGTTGTCAATGAGGTGGATAAAGAGGCGTTTAAAGAGGTTATGCAGCCGATTTATGATAAATATATCGAGAGCTGCGGCGATGAGCTGATCAAACTGGGACAGCAGTATATGAACTGATGTCTGAGCTGGAAAGGTGAAGAGGTGTCGTATGAATGTATTTTTGGAGCGGTTCAGAAAATTTCTGGAAATTCTCTGTGCGATTCTGCTGATCGCCATAACCGCGGTGGTGTTTGCCCAGGTGGTCAATCGTTTTGTGTTTCATGGAACCTTTGCCTGGGCGGAGGAGATTTCCATATACATGATGGTCTGGCTGGTATTTCTGGGCGCGTCCATCAATGTGTTGGAGGAGTCCAATATACGGATTGATTTTTTGTGAAGCTTCTGCCGCTGCGGATGCAGGAGTTTCTGGAGATTATCTGTCAGCTTGCCTGTGCTGCATTTACTGTGATTCTCTGTAAGAATACATGGGCGATTGTGAAGATCAATCTCAACAATATTGCTGCGGGGGCGAAGATCCCTGTGGCGGTACTGTACTCGTCGTTATTTTTCTGCGCCATGCTTATGATCCTGTTTTTTGTGATCCGGGCGGGCGTACATATATCACAAGTTTGCAGAAAGGGGGATGTGGACAGATGATCGCGATTTTATTTATCTCAATGCTGGTATTTCTTCTTATCGGTATTCCGGTGGGATTTGCAGTGTTGGGAGCGTGCCTGCTTTTCCTTATGTCGGCCGACACGATACCGCTTGTTATTATTTCACAGAGAATGGTTGACGGAATCGGCTCGTTCACGTTTCTGGCCATGCCCCTTTTCATATTCTCCGGAAATCTGATGGCCTACGGCAGCACGCCCCGGCTGATGCGGCTGGCCAACCTCCTCTTGAACCGCATTCCCGGCGGTTTTGGAGCCGCTGGCATTGGGGCGTGTGGATTTTTCGGCTGTGTTTCCGGATCTGGAGTAGCCACGACGGCGGCCATCGGCTCCATTGTGGGGCCGGAGATGGTCGCCAGGGGCTACGGGAAGGGCTACACGGCGTCCATTCTGGCGGCGTCGGGAACTCTGGGAGGCATTATTCCGCCCAGCATCACACTTGTTCTGTTTGCCGTGGCCACCAATCTGTCCATCGGCGATATGCTGATGTGCGGCTTTATTCCTGGTTTTATGTGCGTGGCGGGGTTCATTCTGCTAAATACTGTGATCTGCAAACGGCGCGGGTACGGGGAAGGGCAGGAGCACGCCCGCTACAGCGGCAGTGAAAAAATGAAAATTGTCCTGGATGCGGTTCCGCCTCTGATCATGCCGATTATCATTCTGGGCGGTGTGCTTTCGGGGATTGCGACGCCCACGGAATCGGCGGTTCTGGCCACTGTGTATGCGGCGTTTCTGGCGGTGGTGGTTTACCGTGAGCTGGACCTTAAAAAGTTTTTTGCGGTTGCCATTGAGAGCTCGAAATCGATTGCCTCGATCATGATTATCATCGCTGCTGCTGCCCCGTTTGGATGGATTATGACATCGCAGAACATCACGACGGCGCTGGCATCCCTAATTCTTGGAATCAGCCAGGTGCCCATGGTGGTGTATCTGATGGTTGTGGCGCTGCTGATTTTCCTGGGAACGTTTATGGAGGGCAACAGTATTGTCGTGGTGCTTTCTCCGATTTTGCTTCCGATCGTGGCTGGGCTGGGAATGAATCCGTACCATTTCGGGATTCTGGTGGCCATCGCCATCTGCATCGGCGCCTGTACGCCGCCCATGGCGACCTGCCTGTTTACCTCCTGCAAGACGCTGGGGCTGGAGGTGTCGGACACATTCCCGGATATTTTCCTGGTGTGCGGGTATTTCATTCTGATGGAGCTGGTGCTGTTATTCATTCCGCAGATCACGACCTGTGTGCTGGGAATTATGTAGGAGGATTGTAATGAAGTCATATGTAGAAGCCTTCGACCTGACGGGGAAAAATGCTCTGATCACAGGCGGCGGCACCGGGCTGGGATTTGCCATGGCCCGGTGCCTGGCATCCGCCGGTGCGCAGGTGATTTTGTTGGGGAGAAGAGAAAAAGAACTGGATACGGCCTGTGACGAGATCGGGGAGCGGGCGCACAAAATATGTTTTGACATCACGGAATTTGATAAAATCGAAGAAATGGTTGCGTCGGTGGAAAAGACCTTCGGAACCATCGATATACTGATTAATAACGCGGGGATTCAGATTAAGAAAAAGTCTCTGGAGTTCACCATGGAGGATTTCGACCAGATTTTAAATGTCCATATCAAGGCGGCCTATCAGCTGACAAAAGCGGTTTGTCCGTACATGCTGAGAACTGGCGGCGGCAGTGTGATTTTTATTTCCTCAATGACAGGATTTCTCGGAATATCGGGCGTGCTTCCCTATTCTGCCGCCAAGGCTGGGATTTTGGGAGTGATGCGCTCCTTCACGGAGGACCTGTCCTGCAGGGGAATCCGGTTTAATGCCATCGCTCCGGGCTGGACGGATACACCAATGCTTAAATATTCCAACCAGGACGACCCGGAGCGGGAGGCCAGGATCCTGGCACGGACACCTATGCGCCGGTTCGGCCAGCCCGAGGATATCGGCTGGGCGGCTCTTTATCTGGCATCGGATGCGGCGGCGTTTGTGACAGGGACCTGTCTGGCAGTGGACGGAGGGGCGCTGATCGGGTTCTGATCTCTATCCCCATCTCACCCCTTCCCCCCACTCTTCCGAAACTTCCGAAACGCCCTCCACACCGTCCGCACTACCGGATCGTCGAAGCAGGGTTCGTACTTTTTGGGGGCGTCTTTGTACCTTGTGTAGAACCACTCCCAGTCCTTCCGGCCCTGGCGCACGGAGTGGATGTCGCGGGAGACGCTGCGGCGCCATTTGTCGTCGAAGATGCCGTTGGCGATCAGGTGGTCTAGGATCTGGGGCGGGCAGGCTTCGGCATCGTTTAAGCGGATGATATCCAGAAGCTCCAGATTGAGCGGGTTGGAGGTGATGGGGAATGCCTGGCGCATCAGCACGCCGTTTTTCACCTCGTAGATCAGGCTTTTCAGAAAATCCAGGCCGTCGCTGCGGTAGCGGAGCAGCATGTCGCGCACCTGCCGGTTGTATATGAGTTTTCGGTTGGTGTCGTAATCCCAGCGGCCGCGGAAGACGGCGAAGATCAGAAGGGCATTGTCGAAGCAGGAGATAAACTCCTCGCTGTCGCCCAGCTCGGGCGCATCGTCCAGCATGCCGCAGAGTGTGGAGAGAATGTATTCCTCACGGTCGGTCACCCACGGTGATTTCCAGAGCAGATCCTGGAAAAATGATTCGTCGAAAACGGGATTCATGCCTGGGCCTCCTCCTGTGTTTTTATTCATAAAATCAATTATATAAGTTTGCCGCTCCGAGTCAATATTTTTTGAAAAAATTTGACTTTTCTTGTTAAAAACGTTCCCGGATGTCGAGCGGTGTCGAAACTTGCGCTCGAAACTGCCTTCATTTTTATACAGGACAGGCGTATAATTATGTCGTATAAAACAAAAGAAAGGGGAGAGCTTGGATGAGCGATTCGGAACGTCTGAAGGCTCTGGAACTCGAGATCGAGAGACTTAGGGAGGAGCGGGAAATGCTTCTTAAAATTGTTTCTCAGATGCGGGATTCGCTGAACCGGATGATCGGGCGTTTTGTTCTCGAGGAGGTTCGGTGAAATTTGACTAAAATATTAATATGACAGAATAATAGAAATGGAGAGTGCAGCCGGATTCCTGGAGCGGATGCGCCGGCGGCACTCTCGTTTTTCCGGGTTTTTCGCAGGGCCCGGTTATCTGGAATTTAGTCTGACGGGTCTGTTCCGGCTCCGTCTGCCTCTGCCTCGCTCTGAGGCCCGGCGGTGAGCCGCTGTTTCTTTACCATGTCCCATATCATCCTGTGCATCCATTCGACCGTGTCCTTCTGCTTCTTGTTCTCGGCCTCCAGCTGCCGGAGCTCCTTTTCCATCTCCCGATGACGGCGATCAGGTTTGCAATGATCTCGCGGGTGTTGTTCTCGCGGTGCGGCTTCAGCAGGCGGGCTACCAGCGGACTCTGCTCGATGAGCTTGCGGGACAGAAGCTCGTCCCGCTGGGCGCAGTCTAAGTCCATGAAGTCCTGGTAACGCATGTCCAGGGGCGTCATTTTTCTGGCGCACCTGGGGCATACGGCGTTGCGGCTGAGCTGGTAAAATGCATAGAAGCCGCACTCCGGGCAATAATGTACGGCCAATTCTCGCATGGGTCTTCCTCCTTTCTGTGTATATTAAAGGGAAAATTTATCCTCCATTAATATAAACGCAAAAATTTGGAAATTATTACCAATTCAGACAAAAATATGTCTCCCGGTTCTTAAGTCAGATCCAGCCGCCGTCCAGCCCGATCACCTGGCCGGTGAGATAGGAGTCCTTGTAGCCCAGGTGGTAGGCCAGATCCGCCACCTCCTCGGCTTTTCCCAGACGGCCGGCGGGGATCTCGTCGATCAGATCGATGAGTTCCTCCTGGTTCAGAAAATGGTTCATCTCCGTGTCGATGGCGCCGCAGGCGATGGCGTTGACCTGGATGCCGCTGGGGGCCAGCTCCTTTGCCAGCGCCTTCGTGAAGGCGTTGATGCCGCCCTTGGTGGCGGAGTAGGCCACCTCGCAGGAGGCGCCGGCGACGCCCCAGACGGAGGAGATATTGATGATTTTGCCGCATTTTTTCTCCACCATGTAGGGGATGGCCAGACGGCAGCAGTTGAAGACGGAGGTCAGGTTCGTGCGGACGATCCGGTCCCAGTCGTCGGAGGTCATGTCCTGGAGAAGGCCGATGTAGGAGATGCCAGCGTTGTTTACGAGAACGTCCACGCCTCCGAACTGCTTGCGGATTTTTTTGAAAAGGGCCTGGCAGTCCGCGGGATTCCCCCATGTCCCCGAGAAAGGCCAGACATTCCGTCTGGTAGGATTCAATCTCGCGCCGGGTCTGTGCCAGGCGCTCCTCGCTGTGGATGCAGTTGACGGCCACATTGCAGCCCTTTTTGGCGTATTTTACGGCAATCGCTTTGCCGATGCCCCGGGATGCCCCGGTGACGAGAACAGTTTTTTAGACATACAATCACCTCTTGTGTCCAGTGTATCATATTTGTCCGGGTTTCGCAAAATTTCTTGACGTTGCCCGGCGCGTGTGTTAGCATTTTCATAGAAGAGCTTCTTCCCTGCGGGAGAGGCTTTTTGACGAATGAAAGGGTTGGCAGCGGCGATATGGTGGAAAAACAGTTGGCCTATAAGTACCAGGTGTATAACGAGATTAAAAAGGGGATTATGTCGGGGGTCTACCCGGCGGGGAGCGTGATGAATGAGCGGAAGCTCTCGGAGGAGCTGGGCATCAGCCGGACGCCGATCCGGGAAGGGCTGCAGCTTCTGGCCAGGGACGGCTGGATTCTCATGGAGACCTACAAGCGGGCGGTGGTCCGCGAGTTTGACGCGCAGTATATGTGGGAGCTCATACGCGTCAGGAGCGCGTTGGAGATGTCGGCGGTGGAGGACGCCGTGCGGAGCATGACAGAGAAGGAGCTTTCGCGGCTTTGGGAGATCCATGAGCGGCAGAAGGAGCTTCTCACCCATTACGACGTGACGGCGTTTATCCAGGTGGACCGGGAGTTTCATATATTTATCTACAATATGAGCCGGAACCGGGAGCTCATAAAGCTGATGAGCAATTACTACGATATGTTTCGCTTTATGGCCACCCAGGCGGTTCTGGGCACCGAGGAGCGGAGGAAGACGACGCTGGAGGAGCACCAGGCGATTCTGGATGCCATGGAAAAGCGGGATCCGGAGGCCGCCGTGCAGGCCATGAAATACCACATGGAGGAGACGGAGAAGAATGCGGAGAGACACCGCAAAATGAGCTTCGGCCCCC
The DNA here is from genome assembly GCA_001304875.1 of Clostridia bacterium UC5.1-2E3. GTDB lineage: Bacteria > Bacillota > Clostridia > Lachnospirales > Lachnospiraceae > Ventrisoma > Ventrisoma faecale. Next base: position 48,062 of record BBZO01000007.1, on the reverse strand, counting down.
AGGACTGTGAAAATAGCTAAAATGAGCGTACAGCTTTTGTGAAAGATGCAAATTGACAGAAATTCATGAAAGCTGTATATTTTAAACACAAATGGTATACCAAATACCATATTCCACATACCAAAACAGGAGGGATTATGGAAATGAGAGCTGCAATGATCCAGATGGACATGGAATTGGGAAATCCGGAGCTCAATTTTGCGCGTGCGGAGCAGCTGGTGAGACAGGCGGCGCACTTCAATCCGGATGTCATTACATTGCCGGAGACGTGGAACGTGGGATTTTCCCGAGGGAAATCTTAAGGAGCTGGCTGATCGGGACGCAAAACGCACGAAGGAGATGTTCTCCCGCCTGGCGAAGGAGCTGAACGTGAATATCATCGCCGGGTCCGTGGCGAATCTGCGGGAGGACGGCGGGATCTATAATACGGCCTGCGTGTTTGACCGGCGAGGGGAACTGGCCGCGCAGTACGACAAGGTGCATCTGTTCAGCGTCCGGGGAGCACGAGTATTTAAGCACGGCAGCGGCCCCTGCAACTTTGAGCTGGACGGCGTGCCCTGCAGTCTGGTGATCTGCTACGATATCCGTTTCCCGGAGCTGATCCGCTCGGAGATGCTGGCGGGCTCCAAGGTGCAGTTTGTGGTGGCCCAGTGGCCCGACACGAGACAGCTTCACTGGGATACGCTGAACCGCGCCAGAGCCATCGAGAGCCAGAGCTTTCTGTGCTGTACCAACTCGGTGGGAAGTGCCGGGAACACGAAGTGCGGCGGCATTCGGCGGTTTACGGCCCCATGGGCGAGTGCCTGGTGCTGGGCGGCGAGGGCGAACAGATCCTCATGGCTGACATGGATATAGGCGCCGTGGACGGGGTGAGAGATTCCATCAATGTGTACCGCGACCGCCTGCCGGAAGCATACCGGCTTTAGGATAGAAAGAAAGGGGAAAAGTGAAGATGAGCTGTATGAATTTTACCGTACATAATAAAGAAGGGGAGAGACCTCTGAATCTGGAGTTTGAGAGAGTGTTTGCCATCGGCTATGCCGGCAGGAACATGGAGAAGACCATGGAGCACATCCGGGAGCTTGAGCGGGAGCTGGGAGTCCCGGGCGCCGAAGAAAATTCCCACCATTTTCCAGTGCGGAAACTATGTGCTGACCCAGGAGCGGGATCTGGCGTTTGTGGGTGAGAAGAGCTGCGGCGAGGTGGAGTATGTCATCGTCATCCGCCAGGGGAAAATCTACATCGGCGTGGGCAGCGATCACACGGACCGCGAGCTGGAGGCGGCCAGTGTCCCGAAGGCAAAGCAGATCTGCGCGAAACCCATCTGCGGGGAGCTCTGGGACTATGAGGAGATGAAGGACCACTGGGACGGCATCCGCCTGCGCTCCTGGCAGACGGTGGACGGGGCGGAAGTCCTCTACCAGGATGGCACGCTGGCGGACATTCTGCCGGTGGAGGTTATTTTAAAGGAGTTGGAGGAGCGCGTCGGCGGCATCGACAACTGCGTGATTTTTTCCGGCACGGTTCCGGTGTGCGACGGGTTTAAATACGGAACCAATTTCCGCTACGAGATGGAGGATGAGGTCCTGGGCCGGAAGCTTGCGTCTGACTATAACGTGATCGCCATCAGCGAGGAGGAGAGATGATGAAGAAAAAGTGGTTGGGCCTTGCGCTGGCTGTGTGCGCGATGGCATCTGTGCTTACCGGGTGCGGCAGTGCAGGCAGCGACGGGGCCATAAAACTGAAAATCGCGACGGTGGGAAATGAATCCCATCAGTCTACCATAGCGGCCACGGCCTTCAAGGAAAAGCTGGAGGAGCTGGCCGGTGACCGTTTTGAGATCACCATTTACCCCAACGCCCAGCTGGGCGGCGAGCGTGAGATGGCGGAGGGCGTCAAGATCGGTTCCATCGAGATGGCGGTGGTGACCACCGACGGCGCGCTCCCCAGCTTTGTCCCGGAGACCCAGGTGTTAGCGATCCCGTACCTGTTTGCCGACAAGGAGGAGGCCTACTATGTGCTGGACGGCTATCTGCAGGAGGAGCTGCAGCCGGTCTTCGAGGCGCAGGGCTTTAAGCATCTGTCCTTCTGCGAGCTGGGCTTCAGGCATTTCACCAACAATGTGCGCGAGGTGACGAAGGCGGAGGACATGAAGGGACTGTCCATCCGCGTGCAGGAGTCGGCGATCTGGTTCTCCCTGGCGGATTACCTGGGCTTCATCGCCACGCCTATTTCCTTCAATGAGCTCTACACGGCGCTGCAGCAGGGAACGGTGGACGGGCAGGAAAATCCCATCGCCTCCATTTCTTCCTCTGCCTTTGACGAGGTACAGAAATACATGTGCCTGGACGGCCACACCTACGCGCCGGAGAGCATGATCATGAACCTGAATTTCTATAACCGTCTGACCGACGAGGAGCGGGCATGGGTGGACGAGGCCACCGTGTACGCCAGGGATACCCAGCGCCAGATGGTGACGGATATGGAGGAGGATATGCTTGCGTCCATCGAGTCCAAGGGTGTGAAGATCTGCTATGAGCCGGATCTTGCGTCCTTCCGCGACGCGACGGCGGAGCTTTACGAGGATCCCGCGGTGACGGCGCTGGTGCCCCCGGAGCTGACGGAGGGCGTGAAGGCGGCCGTGGCGGAGTATGAGGCTGCGAAAGGAGAATAGGAGGGAGAATCATGTTTGATAAAATCATAGACGGGCTTGCAAAAGCATCATGGGAGTCAGCTCCCTTCTGGTGTTCGTCATCACATTTTTGCAGGTAATCTGCCGCTTTGTGTTAAAGTCCCCGCTGCCCTGGAGCACGGATATCCTGCGCCTGGCATTTACCTATCTGGTATTCTGGGGCGCCGCCTGGTGCGTGCGGGAGAAGGAGCATTTAAACGTGGACGTGGTTCTGACGGCCATGCCCGCCGGAATGCGCCGGACCGTGGAAATTCTGATCAACGTGGTGCTCTGTGGGTTCTTCATCTTTCTGATTTATTTTGGCATCCAGTTCTGCATCTTCGGGTGGACGCAGACCACGTCCTACCTGCCGCTGCCGATGTCGGTTTACTATGCCAGCATTCCCAGCGCTGGCGCGGCGATGCTCTACTACATGGTGAAGATTCTTATAAAACAGCTTCGCGGAAGCGATGAGGAGGGCCGGGTATGATTTACATTGTCTTATTGTTTGTCCTGTTTCTGGTCGGGATTCCGATCTGCTTTTCCCTGGGCCTGGTGTCGATTTTCGGCATGGTGCAGGGAGCGACGCCGATGATCGTCGTGATTCAGAGACTGTTTACGGGGGCGGACAGCACGGCGCTCATCGCCATTCCCCTCTTTATCCTGGCCGGCGGCTCATGGTGCAGGGCGGCATTTCCAACCGGATTGTCAGCTTTGCGGATGCTCTGATCGGCCATTTTCCCAGCGGTCTGGCGCTGGTGAGCATCCTGGCCTGTATGTTCTTCGCGGCCATCACCGGATCGGCCATCGCGGCGACGGCGGCCATCGGCGGCATCATGATCCCTATTATGCGGGAGAAAAATTATGAGGACACCTTCTCGGCGCCCCTCATCGCCTGCGGCGGCTCCATCGGGCCGATCATTCCGCCCAGCATCCCGCTGCTGCTCTACGGAACCATGGCCAATGTCAGCGTCGGAAAGCTGTTCATCGGCGGCTTTATTCCCGGCATTATCATGGGCGTGGGGCTGATGATTTACAGCTATTTCGTGGGAAAGAAACGTCACTACGTGGGAAGAGAGAAGAAGGCCAGCCGGGAGGAGATCCTGCGCACCGGCAAGGACGCGCTGCTGGCTCTGATTATGCCGATCATTATTATCGGCGGTATCTTGTCCGGTATTTTCACGGCGACGGAGTCCGGCGCCATCGCGTGTGCCTATGCGATTATCATCGGCGGACTGGTGTATAAGGAGCTGAAACTGGAAAATATGTTCCGTCTGTTTGTGGACTGTGCGAAATCCACCGGACAGGTGCTGGTGGTGGTGGCCTGCGCCAGCCTCTTTACATGGGTGATCACGGTGGCCCAGGTGCCGCAGACGGTCAGCGCACTGCTTTCCGACTCCATTCACAGCCGCGTGATCCTGCTGCTTGTCATCAATATCATTCTGCTGATTGCAGGTACATTTATTGATACCACCAGCGCGCTGGTGATTTTCACGCCGCTGTTTTTACCGCTGGTGCAGGCCATGGGCATCGATCTGATCCACTTCGGTCTCGTCATGGCGGTGAACCTGACCATCGGCATGTGCACGCCGCCGCTGGGAGTGTGCCTGTTCGTGGCCGGCTCCATTGCGAAGGTGAGCCTGAAGGAGCAGATGAAGGATCTTCTGCCGATGCTGGGCGTGCTGCTGGTGGTGCTGCTCATCATCACCTACATTCCGCAGACGGTTACGTTCCTTCCGAATCTGGTGGGATAGATGAAAAAGGAAAAGTGAATGCGTCTGTGGATGCATATCGCATTATAACGGAGAAGGCCGCTGCCGGGGGCAGAATCGTCGTGTCGATGATTCGCCCGGCAGCGGTCTCTTTTTTGCTGGTTTCATGTTGAATGGCCTCATGCCTAGTCGAACAGCGGCTTCCAGTTCTCGTCCCGAAAGGCTGCAAAGCACATCCGCACCTGCTCTTCGGTGTTTTTCTCCCCGGCCAGCTCGGGAAGCTCGTCCTCGCCGAAGCAGCGCGATTCTGTGGTTTCGATGTTGGGCACAAAATGACCTCCCACGGCGGTGCAGAGCACAAAATCTTGCACACCCCGTAGGCGTAGACCGGCAGATTGTGTTTGGCGCGATCCTGCACGGCGATGATGCGCTCGGGAACCACGTCGAGGCCGGCCTCCTCGCGGACTTCTTTGATGGTATTCTCCCGGACGGACACGTTCACATCCACCCAGCCGCCGGGGAGGGACCACCGGCCGTCGTTTTCCCGCACCAGAAGAATTTTTCCGTCCTCAAAGATGGCGGCTCTCGTGTCCAGCTTCGGAGTCTGATAGCCGGTGTCGCCGCAGAACAGGTCTTTTACCTTTTCCAGCGGAATTTCTGTCTTGTAGGAGATCATTTCCGCGGAGATTTCCCGGATTCTCTCAAACCGTTCTTTGTCGTAATTGTCTTTTACGTAGGCCAGCCCCGTCTGGGCCAGGCTTTGGAGCTCCACGGCCCATTCCAGCCATTTTTCATTCCTGTTCATCTTGCATGTATCACCTCGATGGATTTATTATAGCATTTACAGGAAAATACAACAATGGAATTAAATGACAGGGAATGTTAAGAAAAAGCGCTGTATTATGGCTTTTTATGTGGTATAATATGAGCACTTAGCGAGGTCTCTCACGAGCTTAGTGCGAGTCATACCTGGCCACTTAGCGAGGTCTTCCACGAGCTTAGTGGATATGGTATAATGAAAAAGTTAAAATAGGCGCTTGAGGAGTATATAAATGGAAAAATTATATGATTTAGTTATTATCGGATCCGGCCCTGCGGGCTTGGCGCGGCCATTTACGCCAGGCGGGCGATGCTGGATGCGGTTACCATAGAGAAGGGGCTGGCCAGCGGCGGGCAGATCTTGAATACCGAGCAGGTGGACAACTATCCGGGCATTCCGGCTGTGGGCGGGTTTGACCTGGGAATGAAGCTCAGAGAGCACGCGGACAGCCTGGGCGCGGCGTTTGCCGAGGACGAGGTGGTCCGTCTGGAGCTGGCGGGCGATGTGAAGCGTGTGGTCTGCCGGGAGGCCGTCTATGAGACGAGGACCGTGATTATCGCCACGGGCGCGCATCACCGGCCGTTAGGAGTTCCCGGCGAGGAGCGGCTCGTGGGGGCCGGCGTTTCTTACTGCGCCACCTGTGACGGGGCGTTTTTCCGCAACAAGGTGACGGCTGTGGTCGGCGGCGGGGACGTGGCCATCGGCGACGCCATTTTCCTTTCCAGAATGTGCAAAAAGGTGTATGTGATCCACCGCAGAGATGAGCTTCGCGGGGCGAAGAGCCTGCAGGAAAAGCTGTTCGGGCTTCCCAATGTGGAGATGGTCTGGGACAGCGTGGTGGATGAGATCAGAGGAGATTCCCGTGTGGAGGGACTTAAGATCTCCAACAAAAAGACAGGGGAGACCTCGGAGCTTTCTGTGGACGGCGTGTTCATTGCTGTGGGCATCATGCCGGAGAAGGACGTGTACGACGGGCTTTTAAAGACGGATGCGGCGGGGTATATCGAGGCGTCCGAGGACGGCGCGACCTCCGTAAAGGGCGTATTCGCGGCCGGAGATGTGAGGACGAAGCAGCTGCGGCAGGTGATCACGGCGGTGTCCGACGGGGCCAACTGCATCACCAGCGTTGAGAGATATCTGGCGGAACAGTAGAAGGGAAGATTCGTATGAGGAAGTTGATAAAGGTACTGATGGTCAGCTGCCTGTGCACTTCGTTTGCGGGGGAGTCACCGCCTATGCGGCGCTCGACCTGGAGACGGAGGCATCGGCGGCGGGGATTTCCGTGGTGCTCAATAATTATTACGCGGGAAGCCTGAACCCGGAGGCGGAGCTGGCGGTGGCTCTCTCCTCGCCGGATACGTTTGCCGTGAAGGCGGAGAGCAGCCCCATGACGGATGTCCCCATGGTGACGTCCACCGCGTCGGCCTACGAGAATGTGGCGGTCTCACAGGTGAGCAACTACGTGAATGTGCGCTCAGAGCCCAACACCACCAGCACCGTGGTCGGAAAAATATACAATAACTGCGCGGCCACCATCCTGGCCACCGTGGACGGCGAGGGCGGACAGTGGTATCAGATCCAGTCGGGATCGGTGACCGGATACATAAAGGCGGAGTATTTTGTGACAGGCTCCGAGGCCGAGGCCATCGCCAGACAGGTGGGGACCTCCATGGCGCGGGTCAGCCACACCAGCACGCTGCGCCTCAGGGAGCAGCCGAATCTGGAGAGTAAGACGTTAGATCTTCTGTCTCCGGAGGCGGAGTACGAGGTGGTCGGCGAGGAAGGCGATTTCTACAAGATTTCTGTGGATACGGACCTGCAGGGGTACGTGTCCAAGGATTACATAGACATCCGCGTGGAATTTGACACGGCGGTTTCCCTGGCGGAGGAGCAGGCGCAGGCGGCGGAGTCCCAGCGGCTGAAGATCGAGGCCGAGCAGGCGATCAAGGAGATGGAGAAGGTGAAAGCTGAGGCCCAGAATGCGGCGGCAGCGGCGCCTACGACCACCACCTCTGAGCCCACGGCGGCTCCGGAGTCCACGGCAGCCCCGGCCACCGTGGAGGAGACCATCGGAATCATTCCGGCCAACCCGGACGGTTCCACATCCGCTCCCACCGCGGCCACACAGACACCGGCGACGGCGGAGAGCGGGACGGTGACACCGCCTGCCAACCCGGGTTCGGAAAACCTGGAGGCGGGACAGACCGGCGGCCCCGGCGGCTCGGGAAATTCCGGCAGCAGCCAGGGAAGTTCCGGAAGCTCCGGCAAAGGAACCAGCGCGGGCCCCAGCTCCGGCAAAGGGCCGGGAAGCGCGGAGGTGACCTCCGCCACCAGGACGGCCATCGTGGCATACGCGAAGCAGTTCCTGGGCAACCCCTACGTGTACGGCGGAACCAGCCTGACCAACGGAGCTGACTGCTCTGGCTTCACCCAGGAGGTGTATAAGCATTTCGGTATCACCACCGGAAGAAGCTCCAGGGATCAGGCAGCCAACGGACGCGAGATCGCAGTCAGCGACATCCAGCCCGGTGACCTCTTATTCTACGCCAGCGGGGATTACATCAACCACGTAGCCATGTATATCGGCAACGACCAGGTCATCCATGCCAGCACCCCGAGCACCGGCATCAAGATCTCGCCATACAATTACAGAACGCCCTGCAAGGCGGTGACGTTCCTGGATTGATGGGGGATGGAGGAGAAAGTGGAATAAAAACGGATCACTTATAAATTACTATAGTGACCGCATTTATTATTGAGAAGAGTCAGCGTAATAAAATGGAGCTGCAGGATGAAAAATATCTCCAGGTATGTTCCAGATTATGCTGACTCTTTTATTATATTTTGGCATATTGGCCGAGATGAGTCCTCAAAGCCCGAGAAGCCGTGGAAGCAGCGGGGGAGATGATAGTGACTAGAGGCTCGATACGGTATGACTTAGACGGACGGTGCGGAGAGCAAAATTTTATCAAAAATTTTGATCGAATGCCCTCGATCCCCAGAAGCGAGCCGTACCGTGCGCCTAAGTCATACCCATCGAGGCTCCCGGAACGGTCATCTCCCCCGCTGCTTCCACGGCCCCGCCCTTCACGACTCCCCCAATCATTCAATAAATACATCTGCATCTCCCATTCCAGGAATAAAATCCCCCCAACCCAGAAATACTACTCCCATACTCAACCAACAGGAGGATTTCTCGATTATGTGGGGAATGATCATCGCATTGATATCCGGCGCCTGATGAGCATACAGGGCGTTTTCAACACCGAAGTAACCAAACAGACCAGCGTCTGGGTCTCCGCCGGCTGGGTGCAGCTCAGCGCCTTTGCGACCTGCGTGGTGTTCTGGCTGTTCACGGGCAGGGAGGAGATCGGCCTCCTGTTCCAGACCCAGCCGAAATACCTTCTGCTGGGAGGCGTCATGGGGGCCTTCATCACCTTCACGGTCATAAAGAGCATGGGCGCGCTGGGGCCAGCGCGGGCGGCCATCCTGATCGTCGTCGCCCAGATCATCATCGCCTATCTCATCGAGGTGTTCGGACTGTTCGGCGTGGAGCAGGCGGGCTTCGAGTGGAGAAAGGTTATCGGGGCAGGCCGTGGCCGTGGCGGGCATCGTGATTTTTGGTTAAAAATGCTTGTGTTTGTCAATTTCTTTAGGTAGAATAAGGATACAGGTATCTGGAAATGAAACGCTCCTGGGAGACAGGAGGTTTTATTGATGGATGAGAGAAAGAAAAAGAGAATAAAAATACTGGCGGCGGTCATATTTATGGTGGCCGCCGGCATATGCTATAGCTGCGGAAGAAACCAGGATTCCGGCGTTCCCGGGGACGGAATTTTCCTTTCGGGAGGGCAGTCCGGGCTGAGTCTGCTGGAAGCCGGCACCACCTCAGCAGCCGGTATCGCTCCGGCGGACGGCATCGTCCCGGAGTCCGGCGCCGCGGCGGAGGCAGATGCTGTGTCTGGGGAAGGCGCCGGTGCGGCAGATTCGGCCGCCGCCCAGTCCACGTCCGCCCCCACGGTCTACGTACATATATGCGGCGCCGTCGAGCGCCGGGCGTGTACCAGGTGGAGGAGGGGAGCCGCGTGTTCCAGGTGGTGGAAGAGGCCGGCGGATTTCTGGAGGAGGCCGCGCCGGATTACTTGAACATGGCGGACGCCGTGTCCGACGGAATGAAGCTGGTGGTCCCTTACGCGGACGAGCTGGAGGCCGGGCAGGCATACGGGGAGACGGGGCAGGCCGCGGCGGGAGTTTCGCCTCCGGTCCCGCGAAAATAAACATAAATACAGCCGACAAAGCGGCTCTGATGACGTTAAAGGGCATCGGGGAATCCAGGGCGGAGGACATCATCCGCTACCGGGAGCAGAACGGCGGGTTTCAAAAGATAGAGGATATTATGAATGTGTCCGGAATCAAGGACGCTTCCTTTGAGAAAATCAGGGACGATATCACAGTGTAGAGAGGATAAGGTGAGTGCGATGGCCAGGGTTTTGGTTGTGGATGATGAGAAATTAATTGTGAAGGGGATCCGGTTCAGTCTGGAGCAGGACGGCATGGAGGTGGACTGCGCCTACGACGGCGAGGAGGCCATCGCCAAGGCGAAGGAGACGGAGTACGACGTGGTGCTTTTAGATGTGATGCTCCCCAAATTTGACGGGCTGGAGGTCTGCCAGGCCATCCGCGAGTTCTCGGAGATGCCCATTATCATGCTGACCGCCAAGGGCGGCGACATGGATAAGATCATGGGGCTGGAGTACGGCGCGGATGATTACATCACGAAGCCGTTCAATATCCTGGAGGTGAAGGCCAGGATCAAGGCCATCATGCGCAGAAATTCCAAGAAGGCGGCGAAGCGGCGCGCTCTGCGTCCCGGATCATCACCGCCGGGGATTTAAAGCTGGACGGCGACAGCCGCCGGGTCTTCATCGGCGAGAAGGAGATCAACCTGACTGCCAAGGAATTTGACCTCTTAGAGCTTCTGGTCTGCAACCCCAACAAGGTCTACAGCCGCGAGTCCCTTCTGGGGATCGTCTGGGGCAATAAGGCCATGGATTCCGGCGATGTCCGCACCGTGGACGTCCATGTGAGACGGCTGAGAGAGAAAATCGAGCCCAGTCCCAGCGCCCCGAAATACGTGCATACCAAGTGGGGCGTCGGATATTATTTCAGAGCATAGAATGGCGCGGGGAAGCACCGGACTCCCCCGCGCTTTCGCGCTTTGCGGGAACATTTACGCGGCCGGGCCCGCAGAGGGAAGGGCAGACGCGAAACACAGCCGCGGAAAAGCAGCTGGAAGCGCAGCCGCGAAACACAGCCGCAGAAAGGCAGCTGGAAGCGCAGTCGCAAAAAACAGACCCGGAAAACAACAGGAGAGGATACATACAGAAATATGACAAAGAAAATAAATCAGTCACAAATTAACATCCGCCCCGTGCGCCCGGAGGACGTGGAGGCGGTGGCCCGCGTGGAGGCCCGCTGCTTTCCGGCAGCCGAGGCGGCCACGGCGGAGGAATTTGCGGGGAGGATCGATGCGTTCGGCGACTGTTTCTTCGTGCTGGAGCATGAGGGGGAGATCATCGGATTCATCAACGGCTGCGCCACCGACGAGCGCACCATCCGCGACGAGATGTTCCACGACCCGGCGCTGCACAAAAAGGACGGCGCTTACCAGAGCATTTTCGGCCTGGACGTGGCGCCGGAGTATGGGCGCCAGGGCCTGGGCGCGCGGCTCATGGAGCACATGATCGGGGACGCCAGGAACAGGGGGCGGCGGGGACTCATCCTCACCTGCAAGGAAAAGCTGATTCACTATTATGAGTCGTTTGGCTATGTAAACCAGGGGATTTCCCAGTCCACCCACGGCGGCGCCGTGTGGTATGATATGGTATTGGAGTTCTGATCGGAATGAGAAAAACGAGGCAGCACGTGCAGGGCGCACGCTGGCGGAGACTGGATAACACGGCGAAGATATTTCCCGGAATCACCAATGAGGACTTAAGCAATGTGTTCCGGGTATCCATGGTTCTTAAGGAGGAGGTGGACCCGGAGCTTCTGGAGGAGGCCCTGGAGCGGGTGCTGCCGGCTCTGGAGGCTTTCGCGTCAAGCTGCGCCGCGGATTCTTCTGGTACTATTTTGAGACCAACCGGAGGACGCCGAAGGTGGAGCGGGAGGCGGTCTGTCCCTGCCGCTACATCGACCCGCACAGCCACCAGCTGTTTCTGTTCCGGGTGAGTTATTTTGAGAGGAAGATCAATCTGGAGGTGTTTCACGCGCTGACCGACGGCCTGGGAGGGATGAATTTTTTAAAAGCCTGGTCTGCGAGTATTTGCGGCTGAAACGGGAGAGCCGGGAACAGCGCCCGGGACAGAACAAGGCAGAAGCCTCCCATATGTACCGGATCTGGGGGCGGAGAGCCGCACGGCCCGGAAAAAAGAAGAAGCGGGCGGCGGACGACGAGGTTCTGGCGGACGCGCCGCCTCACGACGTGGAGGACAGCTATAAGAAACACTACAGGAAAATAAAGCGCAGAAAGTATGCCACCGCCGAGGCATTTCAGCTGGACGGCGACTGCATGCCCCTGGACGTGTGCAGCGTGGTGCACGGGACCATGGACGCGGGGGCGCTGCGGGAGGCGGCCCGGGCCAGGGGCGTCAGTATGACCAAGTATCTGGCGGCGATGCTCATCTGGTCTGTTTTCCAGGAGTATGAGACCGGAAACCTGCCGGTGGGAATCAATCTGCCGGTGAATCTGCGGGGCATGTTCGCCTCGGAGACCGAGGCCAACTTCTTTGCGGTCACACTCATCACCTGCCGCAGGAGCCAGTGCCCCGATTTTGACACGCTTTTAGCCTCCGTCAGCCGTCAGATGGACGAGAATCTGAGACGTGAGAATCTGGAGGAGACCATCTCCTACAACGTGTCCAACGAGCAGAATCTGCTGGTGCGCCTGGTGCCGCTTCCGTTAAAGGGAATCGGCGTGCGTGCCATTTTTGCAAAGAGCAGCCGGGCCTACACGGTGACGCTCTCCAATCTGGGAGTCATCGATCTGCCGGGGAGTGGGAGCAGGAGGTGGAGAGCGCCCACGGCATCATCGGCGTCTCCAGACAGCAGCCGTTCAAGTGCGTGGTGGCCACCTGCCGCGGCCGCATGACTGTGACCTTCGCTTCTGTGTTTAGGGATCTGCGCATCCAGAGGCGTTTTTTGCCTGCTTAAAGGAGCAGGGTATCGAGGCGGAGCTTACGTCCAACGGAATCCCGGAGGATGCGCCGGAGAGAGGCATGTATCCGGAAATATCCGCTGACGAGCGGACGATCCGCCGGGCGGAGGTGATTTTCAGGACAGTGATGCTCTGTATCGCGGTATTTCTGGTGGCGGTCAACGCGGCTACCTACAGGCGTTCCGGCCTCTGGTGGTCGTTTATCGCTGTGGGAGGCATGGCCTATGTGGAGCTTACCGTCCGGTATTCCATCTTGGAGAGCAGGAACCTGGCCGGCAAGCTGGTGGTCCAGTCTCTGGGGACGCAGGCGCTTCTGATTGCCATCGACTGGGTGACCGGGTACCGGGGCTGGGCTGTGAACTACGCCATTCCCGGGGTAATCCTGTTCGACGTGACGGCAGTGGCCGCGCTGATGGCGTTCAACCGCTTAAACTGGCAGAGCTATTTTATGTATCAGCTGGCGCTGACGCTGTTCGGCTTCATGCCGCTTGTGATGTTTCTGGCCGGCTGGGTGACGAGGCCCACGCTGGCGGTCATAACCGCGGCGGTCTCGGCGGCGCTTCTGCTTCTCACGGTGATCCTGGGGGACAGGAGCGTGAAAAACGAGCTGGTGCGCCGGTTTCACATATAGAGAAAGAGGAAGAGAATGAGAAAGATGAAATCCAGCGCCCTGGGCCGTCTGACCAGGGATATGCTGAGGGACGTGATGGGGACGGCCATAAAGGAGCCGTTTCAGACCGGGGAGCTCAGAAAGAACCCCAGGGAGCCGGCGTGGCACTGCCCGGCGGGCTACAGCTACGAGCTGATCCCGGCTCCCGGCTTTGAGATGGAGTATCTGCAGCCTGCGGACGTGGTGACGGGGCGGGTGGTTCTGCAGCTTCACGGCGGCGGCTACATCGGCCCCATGAAAAATATTTACCGGAGCTTTGCGGTCCGCTACTCGAAGCTGAGCTTCGGCGCGGACGTGCTGACGCCGGATTACCGCGTGGCCCCGGAGCACCCGTTTCCGGCGGCGCTGGAGGATGCGGTGTACGCGTACCGGTGGCTGACCGGCGAGCGGGGATACGCCCCGGAGCAGATCGTGGTGGCCGGGGATTCCGCGGGCGGCGGCCTGGCGCTGGCGCTGATCCACTATCTGAAGGATCACAAAATGCCCCTCCCCGCCGGCGTCGTCACCATGTCGGCCTGGACGGATTTAAGCCTTGGCGGCGAGTCCTACGACACCATGTACGAGCTGGATCCGCTGTTTGGAAATTCCAGGCACAGCATGATCTATGAGTGCAGCTACATCGGGGACGCGGACGTGACCGACCCGTACATCTCCCCGCTGTACGGCGATTTCACGGGATTTCCGCCCATGCTCATGCAGGTGGGCGAGCACGAGATGCTTCTGAGCGACACCATTGAAGCCGCCAGGAAGGCCCGCGAGGCCGGCGGCAGGGTGCGCGTCTCGGTGTACGGGGAAATGTTTCACGTGTTCCAGATGTGTTTAAATCTGATTCCCGAGAGCCGGGAGGCCTGGGCGGAGGTGGGAGAGTTCCTGCGCATTGTATACAGAATACCCAGGCGCCCGGAGGGCACCGTGGTGCGCAAGGTAAAGAACAGAAGGCGGGGGAAGCATGTATGAGGACAGGCGTGATATGGCTGGAGGCGGTTCTGACGGCTGCGGTCACATTTCTGGCGGCCAGTTTTCCGCTTCTGGGGACGCCGCCGCTCACGGCGGCCGCGTTTTTTCTGTATGTGTGTATCAATCTGGTTCCGTCGGTGCGAAACCGCAGATTGGCCGGGCGGCGGCTCCGGGTCTGTGCGGACGGCTGCTCGCTTCTTCGCAGCTTTGTCCTCTCGGCGGCGGCCAGTGCGGTGTTTCTGCTGGCGCTTCTGTTTGGTGGACTTTTTTATGTGAGCCGGGGGCGTTTCCTCGCGGCTCTGATCTCGACGGTTCTTCTGGAGGGGATCGTCTTCTGGAACGGCATCCTCCGCGTCTACTGCACCTCCGTGCAGCTGGGCATCAAATGGCGGGTGCTGGGGGCGGTCTGCGGCTGGATTCCGTTTTTAAACCTGTTCATGCTCTCTAAGATCATCCGTCTGGCCTCGGCGGAGGCGGAGTTTGAGAGCGGGAAACTGCGCCTCAATGAGAGCCGGAGAGAGGAGCAGATCTGCCGGACGAAATACCCGCTTTTGCTGGTGCACGGTGTGTTTTTCCGCGATTACAGGTACATCAATTACTGGGGGCGGATTCCGGGAGAGCTTGAGAAGAACGGCGCGGAGATTTTCTACGGCAATCACCAGTCGGCGGCGGCCGTGGCGGACAGCGCCGCGGAGATTGCGCGCGGATCCGGGAGATTTTAAGAGAGACCGGAGCCGGGAAGGTCAACATCATCGCCCACTCCAAGGGCGGGCTGGACTGCCGCTATGCGGTCAGCATGCTGGGGATGGCTCCGTATGTGGCATCGCTCACCACCATAAACACGCCCCACCGCGGCTGTGTGTTCGCCGACTATCTGCTGTCGGTGATTCCGGAGTCCGTGCAGGGCACCATCGCCGCCGCCTACAACGCGGCTCTTAAAAAGCTGGGCGACGAGTCGCCGGACTTCATGGCGGCGGTCGGCGATCTGACGGCCTCGGCCTGCCTCGCCATGAACGAGATCGTGAAGGACAGCCCCGGCGTCTATTACCAGAGCGTCGGCTCCAAATTAAATAAGGCCGCGGACGGCCAGTTTCCACTTAATTTTTCTTATAAGCTGGTGAAATATTTCGATGGGCCCAACGACGGTCTGGTGGCCGATGAATCGTTTCCCTGGGGCAGCAGGTATCAGATGCTTGTTACCGCCGGGGAGAGAGGGATCTCCCACGGCGATATGGTGGATCTGAATAGAGAGAATTTAGTGGATTTTGATGTGAGGGAATTC
This sequence comes from Clostridia bacterium UC5.1-2E3, assembly GCA_001304875.1. Classification (GTDB taxonomy): domain Bacteria; phylum Bacillota; class Clostridia; order Lachnospirales; family Lachnospiraceae; genus Ventrisoma; species Ventrisoma faecale. Next base: position 32,734 of record BBZO01000007.1, on the reverse strand, counting down.
TACGTGCAGCTGGTCAGCCGTCTGCGCAGAATGGGTTTTTAGGAAATCAGTTCGAAAGCGCAATGTGATATTTCGCTTTGCGATAGCATTTCCATGCGAATACGGCGGGCATGCTGAAAAGCAGGTACAGGGTGCTTAAGCCGCCGATCACTGCGTAAACTGCCATAATTAACATGATTGCTGCGTCCATTGAATTGTCCTCCTGTCATTAAAACGTTATATGTTTTAGTACGTTTTCATTATCCATGATTTTTAGAAAAATGAAAGAGTTTTTCACGAATCTTAACGACATTGTCACAACTTGCTAACACTTTCTTAACACGGAGCGTTTATTTATGAAAATCAGTTTGATCACAGTTGGAAAAATCAAGGAGAAATATTTCGAGCAGGCCATCGCCGAGTACGCGAAGCGGCTGAGCCGTTACTGTAAGCTGGAGATTCTGCAGGTGGCCGACGAGAAGACGCCGGACGGCGCGTCCGCCGCCCTGGAGGCGCAGATCAAGGACCGGGAGGGGGAGCGGATTCTGGCCCACGTGAAGGACGGTGCCTACGTCGTCGCCCTGGCCATCGAGGGGCACATGCTCTCCTCGGAGGAGCTGGCGGAGAAGATGGGAAGCCTGACCGTCGGCGGCGTCAGCCATATCCAGTTTATTATCGGCGGATCGCTGGGACTTTCGGAGAAGGTGATGCGCCGGGCGGACTTTGCCCTCAGCTTTTCGCGGATGACATTTCCCCATCAGCTGATGCGGGTGGTTCTGCTGGAGCAGGTGTACCGGGGGTTTAAGATCCTGGCGGGGGAGCCGTATCACAAATAGGCGCGAAAATACAGGGAAAATGTCGTTGCAGCATGGACTTTTCGCAGAAACAGGAGTACAATACATCTATATATAATGTATAGGAGGTATGAAATTATGAAACTGTTTAAACGAGTTCTTGCCATGGCCGTAAGCGCCGCGCTTCTCTGCCCCATAACTGCCTATGCCGCCCCGGAGGACGATACGATAGCGATACTCCGCCAGGTGCTCGAGCAGCAGCAGGCGGCCACGGATCTGAATGCATTTTACGATTTTGATATCACGGTTTCCGGCAGCGCGCTGGAGACGGAGACGATGACCGTCCGTCTGGAGATGAATACCAAGATGAACGGCATGAATGATCCGGACAACATGAAGATGATGTCCTACATGCGCGTCACCGATGCGGCGGGAACGGAAGTGACCGGCACGATGTACTACGTGGACGGCTATTCCTACGTGGATATGCTGGGACAGAAGCAGAGAACCGCGATGCCCATGGATCAGATGATGTCCACCATGGATCTGGCGTCCCTGGACGCGGCGGGCAGTGTCGATAAGACCATGGAGATGCTTAAGGAAGTCGGCCGCCGCCCGGAGGGGGACGACTTCGTCATCACTTATACGATGGACACTTCCGCGCTGAACGCCCTTGTTGACGAGGTGTTTGTGGCGGCTGGTCTCGGCGAGGTCATGGACGAGATCGGTTTTGAGATCGGAAGCGTAAAGGGCGAGTATGTGATCAATCCCGAGGGACAGTGCGTGAAAGAGCGCATGAAGATGATCATGGACATGGATGCGGAGGGCGAGACCCTCAGAATCACCATCGACGGCGATGTGGGTATCGCAGATCCCGGCCAGCCGGTGGAGGTTCCGATGCCGAACCCCGCAGAGTACACCGACATCTGATTGCGGGATATGACCGGATAACAGAAGTACGGGCATAAGTGAGAGCCGGAGGCCTGGATGCGCGGATGCATCGGAAGCCTCCGGCTTTTTTGTGCCAGGTTCTTGTAAAATGCCACCGGCCTTGATAGAATTGTGCAGGAGGAAATGTGTATGTTTCAGTTGAGACGAGGTGACAGGATCGCGCTCTGCGGACTCTCTGATCCGCTGGTGCGGACGGAGCGGAACGAGGGAAAAATAGAACATCTGAGAGAGATTCTCGGCGGACTGGGGCTTGAGACCGCGCTCTGCCCCGGGATTTCGCGGACGAGAGAGGGGATGCCGGGGACGCGGCGCGGGCCCGCGCCTGGATGAACTGCTGTCTGGATGAGACGATTCGTGCGGTGTTTGACGTCTCCGGCGGCGACGAGTCCAACGGGGTTCTGGAATATCTGGACTATGAGGCGATCCGGGAAAGAAATGCTGAAAATCCCGTCGCCTTTTTCGGCTACAGCGACCTGACCGCGGTGTTAAATGCGCTCTACGCAAAAACAGGGATGCGCACCGGCCTCTACCAGATCCGGAACCTGGCGGGAAGTGCGGGGGAGGTGAGCCGGGGACGTTTTGCGCGGGCGTTTCTGGAGCCTGGGATGAGCGAAGTGCGGGGGGCTGGCGAGGTGCCTGTGGCTGGCGAAATACCGGGTGCGCCGGGATCGGACAGAACATTGTCCCCGATCACCCGTTTTTCCGTCCGCATGGTCCGCGGGAGCGGGATGGAGGGGACGCTGGTGGGCGGAAATATCCGCTGCTTTTTAAAGCTGGCCGGCACGCCGTACATGCCCGATACCAGAGGAAAGATCCTGTTTCTGGAGTCCAACGGGGGAGACCGGCACAGGACGGCGGCCGCATTTTCCCAGCTGAGACAGATGGGCGTGTTTGACGAGATCGCGGGGCTTCTGCTGGGTACCTTCACCGCGCTGGACCGGGAGATGGGGCGCGACTATGTGTGCCGTCTGGCCTGTGAGGCTGCTGGGGAGCTTCCCGTCGCGGTCACCGACGAGATCGGCCACGGGGAGGACTCGGCCTGTCTGGTGATCGGCGGATCTTACCGCCTGTACGGCGGGGAGGCGGAGCCAGAGAGAACGATAAAGAATATTGTGTTTGATATGGGGCGGGTGCTTCTGGACTACGACCGGTCCGCGTCTGTTACGAATACACCGGCGACGAGGCCGACGTGGAGGCCATGCGGGAGGCGCTTTTTCCTCGCCGGAGTGGATTCTTCTGGACCGGGGAGATATCACCGAGGAGGCGGCCATGGAGATCGTGAGAGAGCGCCTGCCGGACGAGCGTCTGAAAAAAATGGCGGACGACTGCATGGCGCACTGGCACGAGTACAATATCTGCCCCAAGGAGGGCATGTACGATGTGGTGCGGGAGCTTAAGGAGGCGGGATACAGGATTTATCTTTGCTCCAACGCGTCGCTGCGCCTGCGGGTTTACGAGCACCGGATTCCGGGCATCGGGTATTTTGACGGCACGCTGGTGTCGGCGGAGGAGCACTGCATCAAGCCGGAGCCGGCGATTTACAGGCGGCTGTTCGAGAAGTTTGGTATCCGCCCGGAGGAGTCCTTCTTCATCGACGACGTGCAGGCCAACATCGACGGGGCCAGGGCCTGCGGGATGGACGGGTACTGCTTCGCGGACGGGGACGTGGGCTGGCTTAAGAAGCGGCTGGAGGAGGTTACGGGAAGAAAACTGACGGGGCCGCAGTAAAATGGGGCGACCGGCTTTTTGCATACTGCGCAAAAGCCGGCCGCCCTCATGCGGTTTTCTCTATTTAAAGTAAGCGTCTATTCTGGTCTGCACATTTTCCTGCAGATTCCGGTAGAAGAACTGGTAGTCGTAGAGGTGATAGATTCCGTCGGTGAAGATGGACAGCCCGGCCGGGTACTCCTGCGGCGTCACGTTCGTCACCTTGAGGGAGCCGCGGGTCTCGTCGATGTAGGCGCCGGTCAGCTCCGGAATCTCGGATTTGATCTCTCCGCTGTAGCTGGTGAAGCAGGCGCCCTTGTTGAGGCTTTTGTCCGCCGGCGTGGAGTCGGTTTTCCAGTTGAGCGGGTTAATGGCGAAGGTTTTGGCACCCTCCGGGATCATTAGGGAATCTGTGATGTCCTCGGATTCGCTGTTGAAGCTTACGATCACGCCGGTGTCGTCCTCCCCCTGGGCCATTTTAAGCTGCGGGAACTCGCTCACCTCGTCCTCGGTGACGCTCCAGCCGATGGCGTAGCAGGCCACGAGCTGATCCATGAGGGCTTCGTCGTCAAAGCAGTCCTTCATCAGACGGATGCACATGTCGGCTCCCTGGGAAAAGCCTGCCAGGATAATGGGCTGGCCGTCGTTCCAGGTATCGCAGTAGTAGTCGAAGGCGTCCTTCACATCGTCGTAGGCGATTTCCAGATAGGGCTCTCTCTCCTCAGCGGGCATCTCATAGACGTTGAGGCCGATCTGCCGGTAGTAGGGGGCGAAGAAACGGGTATCCTCGTCGTAAATGCCTTTCTCCATGTTGATAGCGCCCTGGAAGCTGTACTTGGTGTCCTCGTCGGAGAGAGACATGTTGTAGGCGTACTCAGAGCCGCCGTAGACGGAGGGACAGATGAAGAAAACGTCGGCTCTGCCTTCCTCGTCCGTTCCCAGATAGGCCCAGTTGTCGGCGCTGGCGTAAATGCTTTCCGTCGGTGAGGCGGCGTCTGTCTCCGCGGCGGTGGTTTCGTCAGCGGTTGTCTCTAAGGCAGTGGTCTCCGCTGCCGTCTGGTTCTGGGTTTCTGTTGTCGCTTTCTGGCCGCAGCCGCTTAACAGTGAGGCGGTCAGCAACAGGGAAAGGGCGGCTGTTTGCAGGTGTCTTTTTTTCATTTTCAATCCATCTCCTTTTTCTTTCAAACTTAAAAATATTTCGTGCGCCAGGCGCACACGCGCGCGTGTTTCCTATTTTGGCAAAATGAAAGGGCGCGTCAAAGGGGGATCCGCCGGGCGTTTAAGACTTCCGCATCCTGCATATCGTGGGTCGCGATCACGCAGATTTTCCCGCGCGCCTTCTCCCGCACATAATTCACTGCCAGCTCCTTCGTCCCGTCGTCCAGTCCCGTGAACGGTTCATCCATGACAAGCAGATCCGACTGCGCCAGCAGGGCGCGCAGGATGGCAGTGCGGCGCTTCTGTCCGCCGCTTAAGGTGGCCGCGGGCCGCGAGAGGCTCTCCGGCGGCAGCAGCTTTTTTGCCTCCTTTAAAATCTCCTCGCGGCTGACGGCTTTCCCCACGGCCATGCGAATATTTTCCAGCGGTGAGAAGGAGAGGCAGAGCCGGTCTTCCTGGAAGACCGCCGCCGTGCGAAGTCCGTCCAGCCCCAGAATCTCCCCGCTGTCCCAGGCTTCCAGCCCCAGAAGCATGTGGAGAAGCGTCGTTTTCCCGATGCCGGAGGCCCCGGTCAGGCAGTAGACGGTGTCCGGCGCAAGCGTCAGGTCCAGATGGTCGAAGATCACCAGATCCCCGTAGGTTTTGCAAAGATTTCGTATCTCAATCATGTTTGTCCCGCTCATGCGTACCTCCCTGCAATCCAGTCAAGAAGTCTGAGAAACAGCCGCTCGAACACAAACGCCGTCACGATGATGACAAACGTCCACGCGAACAGTCCGGCGGTGTCCAGGTATATTTTTGCCATGTAAAGCTTCTCGCCGATGGTGCCGTCCGGGATGCCGATGACCTCCGCCGCGATGCCGGATTTCACGCTCATGCCCAGGGCCGTGCGGCAGCTGGCCGCAAGATAGGGCATCAGCGCCGGGAAATAGATGAAGCGGGCCCGGCGGAACAGCCCGATGCGAAACACCTGCGCCATCTCCAGAAGCTTTTTGTCCGCGCTCTCAAGCCCCGACAGGGTGCTCTCGTAGACCATGGGGAAGGCCACGGTGAAGGCGATGACCACGGAGAGATTTCCGGATCCGGCCCAGATGAGCACCAGGATGACGAAGGAGGCCACGGGGATGGATTTTAGAAGAAGAATCACCGGGCTTAAGATTTCGCCGGGGAGCGGCAGGGCAAACGCGAGGGAGCCGAGGAGTACCCCGGCGGAAAACGCCAGCAGGAATCCCAGGCTGATGCGCGCAAACGAGTGTAAAATGGCCGCCCAGAAATCTGGCTCCGTCATCTGTGCAGACAGGGAGCCGAACACGTCCGCGGGCCCCACCAGTAGGATGGAATTGTCCACGGCCATGCTGGCTCCCTGCCAGACGCAAAGCCAGAACAGGACGATGAGGCCGAGGCGGAGAAACCGCCGTTTTCCGGTCTTGTTTCATAGCTTTCATATCCTTATTCGTTCATATAGTAGAAATCGTCGGCCGGCATGGCGCCTCCCACGGAGGCGGGATCCTGGTCGAAGAGCACGCCTAAGTACCCGGACAGGGCGTCCTTCATCTCCTGGCCGTCGATGTAGGTGATGCTGCAGTAGGGAAGGGCCTTCTGGGCGATGGGGGCCTTCTCGATGATGCCCGCCGCGGCCACCAGTTCCGCCACACGCTCCGGCTCGTTCTCTGCCGCCTGGGCGGAACGCTCGTGCTCAGAGAGGAAACGCTTCACGGCGTCCTCGTGCTGCGAAAGCACCTCATCCCGCACGATGGTGACACCGGTCACCAGACGGCTGCCGGAGCCGTCCTGCAGAAGATCCCACTGCTCGGTCAGGTCCATGACCACGGAGAGCGCCTCGTTCTGGGCGCAGGCCACGGTGGCGAAGGGCTGGGGCAGGAGTCCCACGGCGTCGGGATTCTCTTTTAAGACGGCGGCCACCTCGGCGGCCTCGGATTTATACTCGAAGGCCACGTCGGCCACAGGCGTCTCCTGGGCGTTTAAAAGGTACTGGATCACGTAGTCGGGGGTGGTTCCCTTTCCTGTCATGTAGATGGTCTTTCCCGCCAGGTCGTCCGGCGTCTGGATGGACGTGTCGCCGGAGACGATGTAGAGCACGCCCAGCGTGTTGATGTCGATCACGGAGACGTCCCCTCCGGTCTTGTTGTAGAGGACGCTGGCCACGTTGGCCGGCACCAGGGCGATGTCGAGATCGCCGCTCACCATTCTGGCCAGAAGCTCGTCGGCCGCCGTGGCCATGGTAAATTCGTACTGGTTGGCGGAATTGTCCGCGTCGTCCATCAGGGAGACCAGGCCCATGGAAGTCGGCCCCTTGAGCGCGCCGACGCGAAGCACTCCGGCAGAACTGCCGGCTGCGTCATCTGCATCTGCGCCGTCCGATTTCTCGCTGTTTGCAGCCCCGTCATCCGCCCCGGCGGTCCCGGTGGCCTCCTCGATCTTTTCCACTGTAACCTCGGTCTTTTCCTCGTAATCGGCCGGCGCCGCCAGGCACCCGGCAAGCACCGCGCCGGACAGGCGCAGGCCATCAGAACCGTCAGTGATTTTTTCATAAATTTCTCCTTTCTTCTCCCTCAGAAAATCCCGTAAAACCGGGGAAAACTTTGGGGTTAGCACAGTCAGGGATATTATAGCTAAGTATCTGAAAAAATGCAAGAAAAGAATTGATAATAATATCACAATGTGAGATAATGAAACCAATAAAAAATAGGAGGGAATATACATATGAGAGTAACGATTTGTATTGGAAGTGCCTGTCATCTGAAGGGCTCCCGCGAGATCATCAAGCGGCTCCAGAAGCTGGTGGCAGAGCGCGGCATCAGCGACAAGGTGGACTTAAACGGCGCTTTCTGCACCGGCAACTGTGTAAAAGGCGTCTGCGTGACCATAGATGATACCCTGTATTCCGTGAAACCCGAGACTGTGGACGAGTTCTTCGAGAAGGAGATCGTAGGGAGGCTGTAACCATGCCCGTGATTGATTTCAATGCGACCATGTGCAAGCACTGCTACAAGTGCGTGAGAAACTGTGACGTGAAGGCTATCATGGTCCGCGACGGCCGGGCCATCATCATGCCCAACCGCTGCGTGGTCTGCGGCCAGTGCGTGCGGTGCTGCCCCCAGTCCGCCAAGGTTTCGTCCAGCGAGCTGGAGCTGGTGAAGAGCTTCATGGCCGACGGACACCGGGTCATCGTGTCGCTGTCGTCCTCGTTTATGAGCCTGTTTCCGTCGGTCCGCCCGGGACAGATGAAGGGGGCTCTCTTAGAGCTGGGATTTTCCGCCGTGAGGGATGTCTCCGAGGGCGCGGCGCTGGTGACGGAGGAGTACATAAAGCTTTTAAGAGAGGGAAAGATGGAGAACATCATCACCTCCCTCTGCCCCAGCATCAATGATCTGATCGAGATTTACTATCCCCAGCTCATCCCCTACGTGGCCCAGGTGGACCCGCCGTCCATCGCCCACGCCAAGCTCATAAAGGCGGAGGATCCGGACGCAGGGTGGTGTTCATCGGCCCTGTGTGGCGGAGAAGCGGGAGTACAAGCGCCGCAGGAACAAAGGGCTCATAGACGCGGTGCTGACCTTCGAGGATTTAAACCAGTGGTTTTCCCAGGCGCATATAAGCCCGGAGACCTGTGAGGACGTCCCGTTCGGGGCGGAGGATGAGAATGTCAACCGCCTCTATTCCGTGGTGGGCGGCTCCCTCTCCTCCATTATGGCGACCTCCAGCGAGGAGGATCACTATCGCAAGCTGGCCATCTGCGAGGTGAAGGACTGCATCGTGGCGTTAAAGAGTATGGCCGCCGGCGAGGCGAAGGGCTGTTTCATCGAGATGACGGCCTGCTCGGGCGGCTGTGTCAACGGCCCGGCGGCGGACAGCCAGGTATCCCATTTCACCGCGAAGCTGGATATGAGGGCGCGGGTGGCCAGGGAGGCCGGCGGATGTGAGCCGGGTGAGGGAGCGTTTCCCGGAGCTTGACATTCACAGGGAGTTTGAGGATCACTCCATCGAGGAGAAGATTCCCACGGAGGAGCAGATCCGGGAGATTTTAAGAAAGACCGGAAAGTTCACGAAGGAGCAGGAGTTAAACTGCGGGGCCTGCGGCTATCCCACCTGCCGGGACAAGGCGGTCGCCATTTTCCAGAAGAAGGCGGAGCTTTCCATGTGCATTCCGTTCATGCAGTCCCGGGCCGAATCCCTGGCTAACCTGGTGATGGAGACCTCGCCGAACATCATTCTGATGGTGGACGAGGACATGCGGATCCGGGAGTGCTCGGCGGCGGCGGAGAAGTATTTCGGGCTCACGAGGCAGGAGCTTCTGGGCCACAGCCTGGGCGACTACATGGACACCATCGATTTCAAAAATGTGTTCGCCAGCCATGAGAACGTCCACAGCCGGAAGGTGACTTATCCGAATCTGGGGCTGACGGCAATCCAGAATCTGGTTTACATCGAAAAGAGCGGACTGATCCTGGCGACGCTGGTGGACGTGACCCGCGAGGAGGAGCAGGCGGCTAAGGACTACGAGAAGCGGCTGGAGACCATCGACCTGGCCCAGAAGGTCATCTACAAGCAGATGATGGTGGCCCAGGAGATCGCCGGTCTCTTAGGCGAGACCACGGCGGAGACCAAGACCACGCTGACGAAGCTGTGCGATTCGCTTCTCGACCGGGGAACCGAAAGCGAGGTCCGCTGATGGGGATTTCCGTAGATGCGGCTTACAAGAGCCTTAACAAATTTTCAGAGATTCTCTGCGGCGACAAGGTGGAGATTTTAAAGACCCCGGACTCGGACGTCATCATCCTGGCGGACGGCATGGGAAGCGGCGTGAAGGCCAATATCCTCTCCACGCTGACCACGAAGATTCTGGGGACCATGTTTTTAAACGGCGCCCCGCTGGAGGAGTGCTTAGAGACCATCGTCCAGACGCTCCCGATCTGCCAGGTGCGGCAGGTGGCCTACTCCACGTTCAGCATTTTACAGGTGTTCAACAACGGGGACGCCTATCTGGCGGAGTTTGACAACCCCGGCTGCATTTTCATAAGGGACGGGAAACTGTTCCCCATCCCGAAAAATGAGCGCACCATCAAGGACAAGACCATCAACGAGTTCCGCTTCAAGGTGCAGACCGGCGACACACTGGTATTGATGAGCGACGGAACCACCCACGCGGGAGTCGGGAGGCTGTGGCATTTCGGCTGGGAGTGGGAGGACATCGCCCGGTTTGTGGAGAAGCAGTGCGAACAGCCCGTCTCCTCCATCCGTCTGGCCTCTGCGGTCTGCGGCGAGTGCGACGAGCTCTACCAGTACCGGCCCGGCGACGACACCACGGTGGCGGTCATGCGCATCATCGAGCGGAAGACCGTGCATCTGATGACCGGCCCGCCGGTGGACCGGGACGACGACCGGAAGATGGTGGAGGATTTCATGGCAGGGGAGGGCGTGAAGCGTATCGTTTCCGGCGGAACCACCGCCACCATTTTATCGAGGATTCTGGGGCGGCAGCTCCAGGTTTCCATCGACTACTACGACCCGGACATCCCGCCCATCGCCCATATGGAGGGCGTCGAGCTGGTGACCGAGGGCGTGCTCACCTTAAACCGCGCGGTCAGTATTCTGACCCGGTACGTGGAGAATAAGGATTTAAGCCGCGGATTTTTCGAGGAGCTAGACAAGAACAACGGAGCTTCCATGATCGCCAGGATGCTTCTGGAGGACTGTACTGACCTGCACCTGTTTGTGGGAAAGGCGGTCAACGGCGCCTACCAGAGCTCGGGACTTCTGTTCGAGCTGGGTATCCGGCAAAATCTGGTGAAACAGCTCATTGATATAGCGGAGAAAATGGGTAAGTCCGTGACAGTGACTTACTATTAAAAAATAAGGAGGAAGAGAAAACATATGGTAACCAATGATGCGACCATCCTGCATGTGAAACATGAGGTGCTTTATGAAGTGGCTAAGTTAGCATGGGCGGGAGAGCTGGAGGAGAAACGCGACTACCTTCCCTACAAGATGATTCCCGGCCCGCAGGCCCAGTTCCGGTGCTGCATCTACAAGGAGAGAGAGATCATCCATCAGAGAGTCCGCCTGGCCGAGGGCTTATGCCCCACCAGCGGCAAGGATACGAGAAACGTGGTCCAGGTCATCGGCGCGGCCTGCGAGGAGTGTCCCATCGCCTCCTACACCGTGACCGACAACTGCCGCAAATGTATGGGAAAGGCCTGTCAGAACTCCTGTAAGTTCGGCGCCATCACCATGGGCGAGCGCCGGGCCCACATCGATCCCAACAAGTGTAAGGAGTGCGGCATGTGCGCCAACGCCTGCCCGTACAACGCCATCGCCCATTTAGAGCGCCCCTGCAAGAAGGTGTGCCCGGTGGACGCCATCACATACGATGAGTACGGCATCTGTGTCATCGACGAGGATAAGTGCATCCAGTGCGGCGCCTGCATCCACAGCTGCCCCTTTGGAGCCATCGGCTCCAAGACCTTTATCGTGGACGTGATCCGTCTGATTCTGGCCGGCAAGAAGGTGGTCGCCATGGTGGCCCCGGCTACGGAGGGACAGTTCGGCCCGGACATTACCATGGCCAGCTGGCGGACGGCCCTCAAGAAGGCGGCTTCGCCGACATGATCGAGGTGGGCCTGGGCGGAGATATGACCGCCGCCTACGAGGCTGAGGAGTGGGCCGAGGCCTACAAGGAGGGCAAAAGATGACCACCTCCTGCTGCCCGGCGTTCGTGAACATGATCAAGCAGCATTTCCCGATGCTTCTGGAGAACATGTCCACCACGGTTTCCCCCATGTGCGCCCGTGTCCCGCATGGTAAAGGCACAGGATCCGGAGGCCGTCACCGTGTTCATCGGCCCGTGTATTGCCAAGAAGAGCGAGACGCTGGATCTGAACATCGAGGGGAACGCGGACTACGCGCTGACCTTCGGCGAGATCCGCGCCCTGCTCCGCGCAAAGGACATTAACCTGGAGCCGGAGGAGGATAACGCCCAGGAGGCCAGCGTGTTCGGAAAGCGTTTCGGCAACGGCGGCGGCGTGACCGCAGCGGTTCTGGAGTGCTTAAAGGAGAGCGGCGAGAATGCCGACATCAAGGTGGCTAAGTGCAACGGCGCCCAGGAGTGCAAGAAAGCGCTTCTGCTTTTAAAGGCCGGACGCCTGCCCGAGGACTTCATCGAGGGCATGGCCTGCGTGGGCGGCTGTGTGGGCGGCCCCAGCAAGCACAAGACCGAGATGGAGGCCAAGCGCCACCGCGACGCGCTGATCGCCAAGGCGGACAGCCGCGGCGTGCATGAGAACCTGGCGAAATATCCCATGGATACATTCTCGATGCACAGACATTAAAAACAGCCGGCGGGAGGATTCCTATGAGAAGAAACGAACGTGAAATCAGGGACATGCAGGACATTGTCTCAGTCATCGAGGGCTGCCAGGTGATGCGCCTGGCGATTCCGGATGAGCCGGCGCCTATCTCGTGCCGCTGAACTTTGGCTTCGAGCGCACGGAGCAGGGAGTGGCGTTCTATTTCCACTCGGCTGTCGCGGGCAGGAAGGTGGAGCTGCTGCGCGGACAGCCTGCGGTGGGTTTTGAGCTTGACCGTCTGATTCAGATTGTGGAGAAGGACACGCCCTGCGGCTGGACGGCCCGGTACGAGAGTGTGATCGGAACCGCGCGCCCGGAGGAGATCACCGATCTGGAGGGAAAGCGCCATGGCCTTGGCCGGATCATGGATCACTACGGCTGGAACGGCGAGGGCACATTCCCGGAGGCAATGCTTTTAAGAACCTCCGTCTGGAAGCTGGAGGTTCTCGAACTGACAGGAAAACGAAATGCGTAGAGTGAGAATCACAGACTTTTATAAAAAATCATCGCTGGAGACCGTGCTCTGCTGGAGCTTTTTTGCGGTCTCCGCATTTCTTTTATTTCTCTCCATGGGCATCACCATGTACTACGACATCGCCAAGGAGCGGCGGGATGTGGACGCGGCCATCAGCGACACGGCGGCCTACGTGGCCACCATGCCCGAGGTGGCGGGGATGCTGGAGAAGGGCTACCCGGATGAAGCCGTGCGGCGGGAGCTGGACTTTTTCTGCAGCAACAGCAGCACGCTGAATCTGATGGTGATCTGTGACAGTGACGGCCTGCGCTTCTATCACACGGACAGAAATACCACCGGCGAGACGGTGACCGGCGGCGACGAGGCGGACATCCTGGCCGGGAGCCCGCCCTACATCACCACCGGCTACGGCTCCATGGGAATGCAGCGCCGTGCCTTCCACTCTGTCCGGGATTCGCAGGGCGAGATCATCGGCTACGTGATGGCCTCGGTGTTCACGGATTATCTCTCCGACCGGCAGACAAACATCGTCACGCTCTATCTGTCGGTGCTGGGGCTTATGCTGGTCATGAGCTTTCTGCTCTCCCGGGCCCTGGTGGTGTTCTTAAGGGGGCGTCTCATGGGACATGAGCCGGAGGAGCTGCTTGACATCTACATCCGGCAGGACGCGGTGTTAAATTCGCTGTCCGAGGGACTGGTGGCCGTGGATTCCACGGGAACCGTGCTCTATGCCAACGAGTCCGCCGCCGGATTCTTCCGCGTGAGCGGTTCCCCCGACAGTCTGGAGGGGAAGGCCGTCGGAAGCCTTCTTCCCGATCTGGGGCGGTTCTGGCCGCCGACGGGCGCAAAGGTGCCCGGCGATCTGAGCCTGGTCTCCGCCGTGGACGGGCATACGCTCTTTATCAAGGCCATCCCGGTGACCGGAAAGGATTCCCGGGAGGGGATGCTTCTGGTGCTCAACGACCGGACAGAGCTTCTTCACATGTCGGACGAGCTCTCCGGCACGCGGGAGGCGCTGGACGCTCTGAGAGCCTTCAACCATGAGTTTAAAAACAAGCTTCACGTCATCCTGGGATATCTGCAGACCGGGGAGATCCGGCGCGCCATGTCCTTCATCGTGAACAGCAGCCTGGTGTCCAGCCGGGCGGTGCAGGACACGGCCGAGTGCATCCGCGTGCCGTCCCTGTGCGCGCTGATTATCGGGAAAATGATGCACGCCGCGGAGCTGGGGATCACGCTCTCCCTGGATCCGGACAGCAGCTGTCTGGAACCGGATCTGCTGCTCCCCAAAGAGGATCTTCTGACCGTCATCGGGAATCTCCTGGAAAATGCCATCGAGGAGCTGGCAGACCCAGCGAACGCGGAGCGGGAGGAGAAATGTGTCCGGCTTTCCATCCACTGCCGCAGGGATTTCAATATGATCGTCTGCGAGGACACGGGCCGCGGAATGCGCCCGGAGCTGGCGGCGCGGGTGTTTGAGCGCGGCGTCACCACGAAGGGGGAGAACCGCGGGTTCGGCCTGCATCTTGTAAATTCCATCGTCGCCCAGAACGGCGGGGAGTGTGTGATCGACACGGAGGTGGGGGAGGGAACCATCATCACCCTGACCTTCACCAGAGAGGAGAGTGGAGCATGTATTCGGTGATCATTGTGGAGGACGATCCCATGGTGGCGGCCATCAACCGCCAGTATGTGGAGATGGAGCCGGCGTTCTCAGTGAAAAAGGAGTTCAGGACGGCGAAGGAAGCGCTGGCCTGGCTGGAGCTGCGGGAGAGGGAGCCGGTGGATCTGATTATCCTGGACTACTATATGCCTCTGATGACGGGGAAGGAATTTATCGACCGCCTGCACAGCATGGGCCTGGCGCCGGCTGTCATCATGGTGACAGCGGCCAGCGATGTCGCGATCGTGCGGGAGCTGCTCTCCCGGGGCGTGTTCGACTATCTGGTGAAGCCCTTTGAGTGCGCCCGGTTCCGCCAGGCCCTCGCCCGGTTTGCGGCCACCAGGACCTACCTGAAGGGGGATTCCAGGCTGGAGCAGAGCGAGATCGACCGGCTGCTGTCCCACAGCGGGGCCGAAGCTCCGGCGCGGCTTGAGAAAGGCTGGGGGAGACGACCCTTGCCATGATCCGCGGCTTTTTAAAGGAACACGCCGGGGAGGCCTTTTCCAGCGAGCAGGTGGCCGAGCAGGTGCACCTGTCCCGGATCACGATCCGCCGGTACATGAACTATCTTCTGGAGGCCGGGGAGATCACCAGCTTCGTGGACTATCAGACCGGAGGGCGTCCGTCCATCAAATATGTGTCCGGCAGCCGGTTACTTTAGTTACAAAAGCCTGTCTTTACTTACATAAACTTTCATTGTCTTTCCGATTTTTTATAATCTGTTTATCAAATTTAACAAATTATAAATACGGAGGGATTATATGGAAACTATTTTAAGCTATTTCGGTACATATACTCCGGCTGCCGAGGGTGCGGTGGCGTCCTTCAAGTTTGAGTATCTGACCACCCTGGGTTTTGCGGCGATCGTGATTTTTGCCGGCCGGGCCATTGTCGCTCACTCTGCGGCGCTGCGCAAGTACGCGATTCCGGCGCCGGTGGTGTCGGGACTGATTTTTTCCATCATCGTTTCGATCATCAAGGGAAGCGGAATCGTCGGCATCAGCTTTGACACCAAAATCGTGCAGGATCTGTGCCAGAATCTGTTCTTCCTCTGCGTCGGCTTCGGCTTCAGCGTGAAGATGATCAAGCACGCGGGCGGAAAGCTCTGCCTGATGATTGCCATTGCGGCCTGCCTTCTGATTACTTTGCAGGACGTTGTCGGCGTTCTGGTGGGCAATCTCATTGGACTGCACCCGCTTCTGGCGCTGCAGTGCTCCTCCTCCGCCATGTCCGGCGGTGTGGGAACTGCCTCTGCCTTCGGTTCCATTTTTGAGAGCTGGGGTGCGGAAAATGCGACGACCATCGGCGTGGCGGCCGGAACCTGCGGAAACATCATGGGCTCCCTCATCGGCGGACCCGTGGCCGCATTCCTCATCACCCGCCACAATTTAAAGTCGGACCCCAACGACAAGCCGGAGTCCGTAAGCACCGGCAAGGTGCCCGAGTTAAACAACAGCCGCATGATCTCCATGTTCGCCATGTGTCTTCTGGTTGCGGCGCTGGGCATGCCGATCTACTGTCTGCTTGACAACATCCCGATGATCGAGATGCCGAAATTCATCGGCTGCCTCTTCGCCGGAGCCATCGCCAGAAACGTGATGGAGGCCTGCAACATCAAATTTTACACACCCGAGGTGGATGCCATCGAGCACATGTTCCTGGAGCTTTACCTGGCACTGGTGCTGATGACCATTGATATCACGGCGCTGGTACCCGTGGCGGGTCAGATGGGTATCGTTCTTCTGGTGCAGGCGATCCTCATGGCGCTGTTTGCAATTTTCATCTCCTACAACATGTTCGGCCGCGACTACGGCGCAGCGTCATGGCGGCCGGAAACTGCGGATGGGGCTGCGGTTCAGGTCCCAACGCGGTGGCCAACGAGAAGGCCGTTATGGACGCGTACGGCTGGCACAATATCGCATGGGTGCTGTATCCGTCCTTCGCCGTGATCATCGACGATATCTACAACCCGATTTTCCTCTCGATTTTCGGAGGAATCGTGGGAAAATAGTTCTGCTTTAAAAACTGCATAGAGAACAGAGAACACCGGGAAACGGCAGACACTTTGGCTGCCTTCCCGGTTTTTTCTTTCCTATTGGACAAAAATGTGCTATGATTGTGTTAAGATTATGACAAAATGGGAGAGGTTTCATGAAAACCATGGGAAGAATACTGTTTGCCGCGGGAACGGTTCTTGCGCTCTCTGCCTGTTCCCTTTCAGAACCGGGGAGCGCAGAGCGCGAGCCTGCGGGGAGTTCAGACCATATTACGGTGCTCACCATCGGCACCGCCGACAGCGGGGGCAGCATGTACCCGGCCGGCAGCGTCCTGGCGGACGTGATCCGGGAGTCGGCTCCGGACGTGCGCGTGAATATAAGCGCCTCCACCGGCTCCTACCAGAACATAGCGCAGCTGGGGGAGGGGCAGATCGATATCGGCTTCGTGAGCGGCGACGCCGCCTATGCGGCTTACAATGGAACATACGGGTATTCCGACGATCCGCAGGAGGGACTGCGCGCGGTGGCGGCCCTCTATTCCAGCGTGTCCAACTGGATGGTTCTGGAGAGCTCTCGTTTTACTATGTCCATGACCTGTTGGGGGAGCGCATCGCCATAGGGCCGGAGACCTCCTCCACCGACCTCTCGGCCGAGATCGTGCTGGAACGGCTGGGTATCACACGGGAGAACACCGAGATCCTCACCCAGGGCGGAATCGGTTTCGGCGCCGGCCAGGTGAAAAGGGAGAGACAGACGCCGTCCACGGCTTCGCCGGGATCCCGGTATCGGGGCTCTCGGAGCTGGCGGACCAGACGCCTGTGAGACTTTTAAAATACACGGACGGGGAGCTTTCCGGGCTGCTGGCGGCCAACAGCTTCTACCATAAAAGCGTCATTCCGGCTGGAACCTACGCGGGACAGACGGAGGATGTGGATTCCTTCGGGTAAATGTCTGATCTGTGTGGATGAGAGTATGGATGAGGAGATGGTGTGGAGGATAACCTCGATTCTCTACCAGAACCGGCAGAGGATGGCCGACGAGCAGGGGATCGTGGCCCCCATCCTGGAGAATGGATTCATGTATGAGGATCTGCCCATCCCCCTCCACGAGGCGCAGGCGCTTCTACGAGGAGGAGGGGCTTCTGGGATCGTGAGATTACTCTCTGCCGCTCCAGCAGTAGGTGCAGAGCTTGCAGGGGGAGATCCCGATGGATTCCACCAGGTCGTCCAGGCGATGGAACTGGAGCGTGGTGAAATTTAATTTCTTTCGTATTTCTTCGATCATTTCTTTGTAATTCTGGCTGTCCGGGTCGGCGTAGTCCTTGAGAACCTCGTCGGACACATTGTCGCCCTCCCGGTCGCGGATGATCCGTCTGGTGATCAGATCCAGCTCCGAGTTGGAGCGGGAGAAATTGAGGTACTTACATCCGAACATCAGCGGCGGGCAGGCCGGGCGGATGTGGACCTCCTTCGCGCCGCTCTGGTAGAGAAACTCAGTGGTCTCCCCCAGCTGCGTGCCGCGCACGATGGAGTCGTCGATGAGCAGGAGCTTCTTGTTGCGGATGAGCGCATCCACCGGGATGAGCTTCATCCTGGCGATGAGATTTCTCTGGTTCTGGCTGGTGGGCATGAAGGAACGCGGCCAGGTGGGCGTGTATTTGATGAACGGGCGGGCAAAGGGGATTCCCGACTCGTTGGCGTAGCCGATGGCGTGGGCGATGCCGGAGTCCGGGATGCCTGCCACGGAGTCAGCCTGGGCGCTGTCACGCCTTGCCAGCATCTTTCCGCAGTTGTAGCGCATGGCCTCCACGTTGACGCCCTCGTAGCTGGAGGTGGGGTAGCCGTAGTAGACCCAGAGGAAAGAGCAGATGCGCATCTCCTTTTGGGGGCGCTCAGCGTCTCCACGTGGTCGGGGGACACCCGGACGATCTCGCCGGGGCCCAGCTCCTTGTAATCACTGTAGCCCAGGTTGATATATGCGAAGCTCTCGAAGGAGACACAGTAGGCCCCCTCTTTTTTCCGATGAACAGCGGGGTGCGGCCCAGCCTGTCCCTGGAGGCGTAGATGCCTCGGGCGCCAATAAGAGCACGGTCATGGAACCGTCGATCTTCTCGTGCACGTACTGAAGGCCCTCCACCAGGCTGTCCTTCTGGTTGATGAGCGCCGCCACCAGCTCCGTGGCGTTGATGCGCCCTCCGCTCATCTCCATGAAATGGATGTGGCCGTTTGCGTAGGCCTCGCGCACCAGCTCCTCCTCGTTGTTGATTTTTCCAACGGTGGTGATGGCAAAGCTGCCCAAATGGGACTGGATCAGAAGCGGCTGCGGCTCCATGTCGGAGATACATCCGATTCCCAGATTTCCCTCAAGCTCCTCCACGTCCCGCTCGAACTTCGTGCGGAACGGTGAATTTTCTATATTGTGGATCGAACGGTTGAATCCATTGGGGCCGTAGACGGCCATGCCGCCGCGGCGGGTTCCCAGATGGGAGTGATAATCGATTCCGAAAAACAAGTCCATAGTGCAACTGGATTTTGAAGCAACTCCAAATACTCCGCCCATGATTTTCTCCTTTTCAATAAAAGATACCCCGGCAAGCGGGGAAACATTCATTACACACATAAGAGTGTAACATATATTAGGTACAATGGACAATAGAATCGTCCTATTAAAAATACTAATAAAAATGCATAAGGAAAAATCTTAATAAGTAAGCGGCAGTGTGATATAATGAGTATGGCAAAAAAATAACAATCATGTATGGAGGGTTTAGACATGAGCAGATTCACATTACCCAGAGACATTTACTACGGAAAAGACTCCTTAGAGACCTTAAAGACTCTCAAGGGCAAGAAGGCAGTCATCGTGCTGGGCGGCGGTTCCATGAAGCGCTTCGGCTTCGTGGACAAGGCGGTTGCCTACTTAAAGGAAGCCGGCATCGAGACGAAGCTTTTTGAGAATGTGGAGCCGGATCCGTCCGTTGAGACGGTGATGAAGGCGCCCAGATGATGAGAGAGTACGAGCCGACTGGATCATTTCCATGGGCGGCGGTTCCCCCATCGACGCGGCGAAGGCCATGTGGGCGTTCTACGAGTACCCGGACACCACCTTCGAGGATCTCATCACTCCGTTTAACTTCCCGGAGCTGAGACAGAAGGCTAAATTCCTGGCGATCCCGTCCACATCCGGCACAGCCACCGAGGTGACCGCGTTCTCCGTTATCACCGACTATGCAAGGGCATCAAGTACCCGCTGGCAGATTTCAACATCACCCCCGACGTGGCCATCGTTGACCCGGCGCTGGCAGAGACCATGCCGCCCCACCTGACCGCGTACACCGGTATGGACGCGCTGACCCATGCCATCGAGGCTTATGTGTCCACGCTTCACACTGTGTTCACCGATCCGCTGGCCATCAAGGCGATCCAGATCGTGGACAAGGATCTTCTTAAATCCTACGACGGCGACATGACAAGCCGCGAGGAGATGCACTACGGACAGTGCCTGGCCGGCATGGCGTTCTCCAACGCGCTGTTAGGCATCGTTCACTCCATGGCGCACAAGACCGGAGCGGCCTTCTCCACCGGCCATATCACCCACGGCCTGGCCAACGCCATGTACCTGCCTACGTGATCAAGTACAATTCCAAGGTTCCCGAGGCGGCAGAGAGATACGCCGAGATCGCCAATGCCATCGGAATCACCGGAACCGTGGACGAGTGCATCCAGGGCCTGCGCGACAAGATCGTGTCCATGAACAACTACATGAAGATCCCGAACACTTTAAAGGAGTTTGGCATCGTCGAGGAGGAGTTCAAGGAGAAGCTTGCCTCCATCGCTGAGAACGCAGTGGGCGACGCCTGCACCGGCTCCAACCCGAGACCGATCGATCCGGCGACCATGGAGAAGCTGTTCACCTGCATCTACTACGGCACAGAGGTAGATTTCTAAAAGTTTTTTTCGTATATTTTCCCGAAACGGGCCGAAGGAGCCGGCAGAAAGCCGGCGAACCTCCGGCCTGTTTTTTGAATATTTTAATAAAAAGCGCAGAGGTTTTATCAGTTGGATCAGGCCAGAAAAGAGGTACACTGTGAAGCTTTGGAGGACTTGGGCCTGACGGGGAAGGGCGTGTGCGTGGCCGTGCTGGACACCGGCATTTTTCCCCACAGGGATTTCGGAGATAGAATCATAGAGTTTAAGGATATGGTGAAACGGAGGGAGGGGCCCTACGATGACAACGGCCACGGCTCCCACATCAGCGGCATCATCGGCGCAGCGGCGCGGCATGCGCCGGGCGCTACCGGGGCGTGGCCCCCGGCTGCAGCCTTGTGGCGGTCAAGGTGCTGGATGCCAAAGGAAACGGCTACGCCAGCGACGTACTGGCGGGGCTTCATTATATTATAGATAACCGGCGCAGGCTGGGGATCCGCATCGTGAACATTTCCGTGGGTTCCTTCAGCCGGCGCGGCATGAGCGAAAATTCCGCCCTGGTGAAGGGCGTCAACGCGGCCTGGGACGCCGGGCTGATGGTGGTCGTGGCCGCCGGTAACAACGGCCCCGGCCGCCACACCATCACGACGCCGGGCATCAGCCGCAAGGTCATCACCGTGGGCTGCTCCGACGACCATAAGGAAGTGGAGGTGTTCGGCAATAAGATGATCGACTACTCCGGCCGCGGTCCCACAAACGCCTGCATCTGCAAGCCCGACATCGTGGCCCCCGGCTGCAGCATCGTCAGCTGCTCCAACCACCCCGACGGCTACATGGTCAAGAGCGGCACCAGCATGTCCACGCCCCTGGTTTCCGGGGCCATCGCCCTCCTTTTGGAGAAATACCCGGACATGACCAACCGCGACGTGAAGCTTCGTCTCTGGGACCGCGCCGTGGACATGGGCCTGCCGAGAAACCAGCAGGGACGTGGGATTCTGGACGTGGGAAAGCTGCTGCGGTAAGCGGGGAGAGGGGACCCGCGGTGAATGGGGGGATTTCTGCGGTGGATTTCTGCGGTGAGCGGGAAACAGATAGCGCAGGGGCGCGGAATATGGTATACTAGGAGCACTTAGCGAGGTTCCTCACGAGCTTAGTGCGAGTCATCCTGTGGGTACTCGGAGGAAACAGCAGTACGCAATACGGGGAGGTACACACGTGAAGATAAGTTTTTTGAACGAGAACACCGCCAACAAGCGCGGATTTCTGGGGGAGCTGGGGCTTTCGCTCCTCATCGAGTGGGATGGAGGGAAGATTCTGTTCGATACCGGGCAGACCGATGTGTTTTGAGAAACGCTGCGCGGATGGGCGCGGATCTGGAAGGCCTGTCCGCCATTGTGTTGAGTCACGGGCATTTCGACCACTGTGGCGGACTGGAATATCTGCTGGAGGGAGCGGCCGATCTTCCCCCGGTCTACGTCCGCCGTTCCGCGTTTGAGGATAAACAGGCGGTCAATGCCGACGGAAAAACCTATCGGAAGATCGGGATTCCGTGGCGGGAGGAGCTGAAGGAGCGCCGGCGGGAGCTGCTTGAGCGGAGCCTCCGCTGGTCCGGCGACCAGATGGAGATTCTCCCCGGCGTCCATCTGCTGGGAAATATCCCTTACACCGTGGATTTTGAGGGCCGGCCCGGCAATTTCTTCGTGGAAACCGGCGGCGCGCACCGCCCCGACTACATGGACGACGAGCAGCTTCTGGTGATAGAGACGGAGAAAGGCCTAAGCATCTTTGCCGGCTGCAGCCATCCCGGCATCGTAAACTGCGTGGAGTACGTGAGAAAGTGCCTGCCGGGCCGCCCCATTTACAGCCTGGTGGCCGGTATGCACCTCTTAAACAGCCCCCGCGCGCGGGTGGAGCAGACCATTGAGGCACTGCGGGCCATGGACATCCCGGTGCTGGTGCCGGTGCACTGTACGGGCATCCTGGCTATCGCCCGGATGAAAGAGGCATTTGGAGAAACCTGCCGGCTGGCGGAGGCGGGGATGGTTGTGGAGATTTGAAAACGCTGGCG
The DNA here is from genome assembly GCA_001304875.1 of Clostridia bacterium UC5.1-2E3. Taxonomy (GTDB): domain Bacteria; phylum Bacillota; class Clostridia; order Lachnospirales; family Lachnospiraceae; genus Ventrisoma; species Ventrisoma faecale. The sequence continues at coordinate 10,649 of BBZO01000007.1, read as the reverse complement.
TGGGGAAGATTAAAATACATAGAATCACGATCACGAAATTACCTCTGAACGCATATTGCATTCCAAATCCGCATATGCTATAATGCTGGTAGGCAAAAAGTATGAGTTGTCCGTATGGTCAACAAAAACCCCAGAGCTGGCAGGCTCTGGGGTTTTCTATTCCGTTTTGGCAAGGGTGGCTTAAGCCCTAGGCTGGCTGCCGGTTACTGCTTTCTGTCCAACCATTTGCAAATGAAGTGGCAAACTACACCCGCCATAACAGAAAGAGTAAAAGTTATGAGTTCTTCCGTAGGTCACCCCCCTTTCCTTGCCAGTATAGGGGTGGCAACACAGATATTATATCATGTTTACAGTTCGTGGACGATTATGTTCCAGAGCGATGCTGCGTGTTTCAAAAATCTTCGTTTGTATTCAACGGGTCCGTTTATGCGACGTTTTTATCAGAGCCACTCAATTAACAGACAGCGTCTGTTAAATTGTCATGGCCGCATTTCGGTCTGTTTGTCAGGGACATAGAGAAAAGTTTTCATCATTTCTTTACGGACAGATCATTTTCCAGTAGCCGCATGACTCTATCGCTCATGCGCTCTGTTTTTCCGCTTGACGGTCTGCGGTTTTGGGGCGGCGGTGGTCTTAGTGGCTGGCGGTGTGGTTTCCTGCTCGGTAGTGCTGCTGCAGGGGCAGCGGTTATTCAGTTTTCAATGGCTGTGCTTCGTAACATCATATATTCCGCACATACTTCATTGGCGTGTAACGTATACCGTCTGTTAATTGTTCTGTGTTGGTATCGACAAAACCTAATTTGTGATAAATAGGAACAGCAAAGGGAGATGAATTAACTGTAAATTCACCATTGCTGCTATTTTCCTTGAGGTATTCCCATAACTGTTTTCCTATACCTTGCTTTTGGTAAACGGCAGAAACAAAGAAACAACAAATATGCTTTCTGTTATCATTTGCGGCAATAACTCCTCGCAGCGTGTTATTATCAAACGCTCCGAAAAACTCTAAGCTGTCGATAATTCCTTGATTGCTGATAAATTCGTAAAAGCTGTCAATTCCTTGTTGTGAATAGTCGGGGGCTTCAAATTGTAAAAAAGTTTCCCATATGAGTTGCAAAGCGGTTGCCATTTCTGCCTTGCGTATTTTTCTAATTTCCATAGTAATCGCCTCGCTTTTTAGATAATATTTGTATTATACTATTTCTCCGACGCAATCACAATTCCATATCACGCCGTTTGCTCTGCGTTGTGGCTCTGGTCTGCTCCAGCCGTACAGGCGGCTTTTTGTCTTTACCTAAATACTTTTTGGGATAACGCTCGGCATTCTGATACAAACGCAATGTGGCCTGGCGGTGTCCCCGGCGACGTTTAAGAGGATATTCCGGGAGTTCCGGAACATAAGCTCGTGCTGGAGGTTTTGAATCGCTGGCATGGAAAAGATAAAAATACCGGGAAAAGAAAGATTGACAAAGCGGGCAGATTTCGTTACTATTAGTTCAGAGAGCAGACGGAGATCTTTCCGCTTTTTCTGTGCTCTCGGTCAAGGCAGATCCGGCGTTCGCCCGGAGAGTTCCCAGACAGTTTAAATGCATACGGACAGCCGGTTTGCGGCGGAGTCCCGGACGGAGGAGGGATGCCCTTGAGGGCGGCGGATTCATAAAAATAACTGTTGACATTTGGGCACAACTATACTATGATTAGAACATAAAAGAACGCATGTTCGACATGGAGGATAAGAATGAACAGAGACGATAAATTAAAAGCACTGGATGCGGCGCTGACCCAGATCGAGAAGGCCTACGGCAAGGGCTCCGTGATGAAGCTGGGCGATTCCACCGCGAATATGAATATAGAGACCGTCCCCACCGGCTCCCTGAGCCTGGATATCGCCCTGGGACTGGGCGGCGTTCCGAGGGGAAGGATCATCGAGGTCTACGGCCCGGAGTCCAGCGGTAAGACCACCGTGGCGCTTCACATGGTGGCTGAGGTGCAGAAGCAGGGCGGCATCGCCGGATTCATCGACGCAGAGCACGCGCTGGATCCGGTCTATGCGAGAAATATCGGCGTGGACGTGGATAATCTCTACATCTCCCAGCCGGATAACGGCGAGCAGGCGCTGGAGATCACCGAGACCATGGTGCGCTCCGGTGCGGTGGACATTGTCATCGTGGACTCCGTGGCGGCCTGGTGCCCAAGGCGGAGATCGACGGCGAGATGGGCGATTCCCATGTGGGACTGCAGGCCCGCCTCATGTCCCAGGCACTGAGAAAGCTGACCGCAGTCATCAGCAAGTCCAACTGTATCGTTATTTTCATCAACCAGCTGCGCGAGAAGGTGGGCGTGATGTTCGGAAATCCCGAGGTCACCACCGGCGGCCGTGCGCTGAAGTTCTACTCGTCCGTCCGCATGGATGTGAGAAGGATCGAGACGCTCAAGCAGGGCGGTGAGATGATCGGAAACCGCGTCCGCATCAAGGTTGTGAAGAATAAGATTGCCCCGCCGTTCAAGGAGGCGGAGTTTGACATCATGTTCGGCAAGGGAATTTCCCGGGAGGGAGATATCCTGGATCTGGCTGCCAAGGAGAACATCGTGGAAAAGAGCGGCGCCTGGTACGCCTACAACGGCGCGAAGATCGGCCAGGGCCGTGAGAACGCGAAGATTTTCCTGGCGGAGAACCCGGCCATCCGCGACGAGATCGACAGAAAAGTGCGCATCCATTACGGACTCATCGCCGGGGAGGGAGCGGAAACGGAGACTCCGGCGGAGAGCAGCGCGCAGGATGAGGCGTAAGGCATGATTGTCAGCGGCATCACACCGGCGGATAAGAGGCGGAGCAAGGTCTATCTGGACGGGAGCTTCGCCTTCGTCTTATATAACGGAGAGATTAAGCGCTTTCATATCGAGGAAGGGGAGGAGCTGGCGCAGGAGCTCTACAGCCAGATCATGGACGAGGTGCTCTGCCGCCGCGCCAGGGAGCGGATGCTCCATCTGCTGAAAAGCACCTCCCGCACGGAGCTTGAGATCCGCAGAAAGCTGGGGGAGGCCCTCTATCCTCAGCAGGCTATCGACGAGGCCGTGGCGTTTGCAAAGCGGTACCACTATATCGACGACGATGACTATGCCGCCCGGTATTTCGAGATTTACGGGGACAAAAAGAGCGTGCGTCAGCTGGCCGCGGAGCTTAGGAGAAAGGGCATCGACCGCGAGACGGTGAACCGCCTGGCAGGCGAAAGCGGCGGGGACGAGACGGAGAAGGCACGGGCGCTTCTCAGAAAGAAGCATTACGACCCGGAGCAGGCGGATCCGGCGGAGCGCAGACGCGCGGCGGCTTTCCTGGCCCGCCGGGGATTTTCCGGCGATGTCATCCGCCGTGCGATGGGGCGGGACTTTGATTTCGACGATGTTTTGTAGGAAGCGCACAAGGTTTCCATTCCAGGCCCTAAATACTTGACATAATGCATAAAACGGTTTAAAATTGAAGTGTTGTATTTTTCGTACAATGAAAACTAAATAAGGAGGTGCTCCTGTGTCACAAATAATAACTCCCATCATTACAGGTGTTATTGTAGCTGTTATTACTTGGTTTGTGGCCATTGCCTATCGCAAAAACTCCTACGAGTCCAAGATCGGCAGTGCGGAAGAAAAATCAAGGGAAATAATAGATGAAGCATTGAAGACGGCAGAGACAAAGAAGCGAGAAGCTCTCCTTGAAGCAAAGGAAGAATCCCTGAAGGCGAAGAACGAGCTGGACCGGGAGATCAAGGAAAGGCGGGCTGAGCTTCAGCGCTACGAGCGGCGCGTACTGAACAAAGAAGAGAATGTGGACAAAAAGTCCGAGGCTCTCGAGAGAAAAGAGCAGAGTCTCACGGCAAAAGAGGAATCCCTGAAGAAGAAAACTGCTGAAGTGGAGCAATTACACGAAAAAGGGATGCAGGAACTGGAACGTATTTCCGGTCTCACCTCCGAGCAAGCGAAAGAATATCTTTTAAAATCTGTTGAAGACGATGTAAAGCATGACACTGCAAAACTGATCAAGGAACTGGAAAACAAAGCCAAAGAGGAAGCGGATAAGAAGGCCAAGGATTATGTGGTGACCGCCATCCAGCGATGTGCGGCAGACCATGTGGCCGAGACCACGGTATCCGTTGTCCAGCTTCCCAACGACGAGATGAAGGGACGCATCATCGGCCGCGAGGGCCGCAACATCCGTACTCTCGAGACCATGACCGGCGTAGAGCTGATCATCGATGACACCCCGGAGGCAGTCGTATTATCCGGATTCGATCCGATCCGCAGAGAGGTGGCCAGAATCGCTCTGGAGCGCCTGATCGTAGACGGACGTATCCATCCGGCCAGAATTGAGGAAATGGTAGAAAAAGCGCAGCGTGAAGTTGAGAGCATGATGCGCGAAGAGGGAGAAGCCGCCACACTGGAGGTGGGCATCCACGGAATACATCCGGAGCTTGTCAAGCTTCTGGGTAAGATGAAATTCAGAACAAGTTATGGACAGAACGCACTGAAACACTCCATCGAGGTGGCCCAGTTAGCCGGGCTTCTGGCGGCGGAGGTTGGAGCAGATGTCCGCACGGCGAAGCGCGCCGGTTTGTTACATGACATTGGTAAATCCGTTGACCATGAGATGGAAGGTTCCCATGTGCAGCTTGGTTCCGAGCTGTGCAGAAAGTACAAGGAATCCGCGGTGGTTATCAACGCTGTGGAGTCCCATCATGGAGACGTTGAGCCCGAGAGCCTCATCGCATGTCTCGTTCAGGCTGCCGACACGATTTCTGCGGCGAGACCTGGCGCAAGGCGGGAGACTCTGGAGACATACACAAATCGCTTAAAACAGTTAGAAGATATCACCAACTCCTTCAAGGGAGTGGACAAGTCCTTCGCGATCCAGGCGGGCCGCGAGGTGCGTATCATGGTAATTCCGGAGCAGGTATCCGACGATGATATGGTTCTGATGGCCAGAGAAATCTCGAAGCGTATCGAGAACGACCTGGATTACCCGGGCCAGATCAAGGTCAACGTGATCCGCGAATCCCGCGCCACCGACTACGCGAAGTAAGCTCGGAAGTGAAAAAAGAGAATACGAATCAAAACGAAAGAGTAAAGCTGAGAAGCCAGAAAAGAAGATCTGGCTCTCAGCTTTTTTCGTTTCATGGGAAATCACGTCCCGTGAAACAAAAACGTACAGCTGCGTATAATTGTAATAATGTATAAAAATTGATTAAATAAAATTAAACAAAGTAAACGAAAAACAAATTACTTGAATTTACATGATTGACATTTGTGCAAAATAGACATATTATATATCTGTAAGCCGCGTATACTGCTGGAATTAGCGACAAAAACCATGACGGCTTACCACTGGAAAACATATAGTTAATTCAATTTATTAAAAAGAAGAAAGAGGAGGAAGCAGCTATGAAATTTTTCCTGGACAGCGCGAAGCTTGATGAAATCAAGTATGCCTACAATACCTTCGGTATCGACGGTGTGACCACCAACCCGAGACACATTATGGTGAGCGGGAAGCCGTTTATGACGGCGATCACTGATATTGCTGAGTGGATTAAGGCAGAGGGAATCGAGGGAGTGGACAAGTTCCCGGTTTCCGTTGAGATCAATCCGCATCTGGACGACGCGGACGCCATGGTGGAGATGGCCCAGAAGGTTGCCTCCATCAGCCCCAACTTCGTCATAAAGATTCCGGCCATCGAGCCCGGCATCATCGCAGCCAGAAGGCTGGAAAAGATGGGGATCCGCACCAACGTGACTCTGATCTTTTCCCCGTCCCAGGCCATTCTTCCGGCGAAGAACGGTTCTCTGTTTGTCTCCCCGTTCATCGGCTGGAAAGAAGCCAACGGCGAGGACTGCAGACAGTACATCAAAGACATTGTTGACATCTATAAAAATTATGGTTTCTATAAAAAGACCGAGATCATCTGCGCGGCCATCCGCACCCCGAAGCAGGTGGTGGACTGTGCGGTGGCGGGAGCGGACATCGTGACCACCGGTCTTGCGGTATATCAGGACATGATGAAGCACGCCTACACCAACCAGGGACTTGAGACCTTTATCAACGCCTGGGACAACACCATCACAGAATAGCCGGAGGGACACGCGATGAAAATTGGATTTATCGGTCTCGGCATCATGGGCGAGTCCATGAGCGAGAACATTGTGAAGAAGCACGACGACACGGTTTACGTGTTTGACTTTGTAAAAGAGAAGGTAGACCTTCTGGCCGGCAAGGGCGCGGTGGCCTGCGAAAGCTCTAAAGAGCTGGCGGAGAAATCGGACGTCATCATCTCCATGGTTCCCAAGTCCGAGCATTCCAGAAGCGTGTACGAGAGCATTGTGGACGTGCTTAACAGCTCCAAGACCTGCATCGACATGAGCACCATCGATCCCAGCGTTTCCGTGGAGATCTCCGAGATGGTAAAAAAGACCGGCGCACAGTTTATTGACGCTCCGGTGGTGAAGTCCAAGCCGGCAGCCATCGCCGGCAAGCTGGGAATCTATGTGGGAGGAGACGAGGACGTTTACGAGAAGATGCGTCCGATCCTCCTCTACATGGGCGAGAATGTTATCCGCATGGGCGGAAACGGCAAGGGTCTGGTCATGAAGATCTGTCACAACGCTCTGGTAACCCAGATTCAGAACGGCGTCAACGAGACACTGACTCTGGCACAGAAAAACGGCATCTCCATCCCCGACTATGCCACGGCCATCTCCTACGGCGGCGGTCAGAACTTCTATCTGGACACCCAGCACGAGAAGCTGGCTGCAGAGGACTACTCTACCGCATTCTCCCTGGCCAACGCGGCGAAGGACGTGAACATCTGCATGAATCTGGCAGAGGAGTGCGGCGTAAACATGCCGGGCGAGGCCAATGTACAGCGCGTCTACCAGGAAGCCATGGACAAGGGCATGGGTCCCGACGACTGGAGATCCACATTCAAAATTGTCAGAGGTCACTGAGGTGACGGAAAGGCGGAGCATATGGAACTCTTAGAACGTCTCAATCAGGTAAATGACGTACCGGTGACCTCCGTGTTTGACCCGGCGTTCGCTCCCTTCGGGCGCGTGGTCACGGGATATGATTTCTCCGGGCTCATCGGGTACATGGAAAACTGCACGGAGATACCGGAAAACGGAAACATATATAAGCCTTCTATCCCGGAGATGGAGGCCCTGCCGGTTATGGAGCAGGTGAAAAATGGTCTCTACGGCGGGATGGACATCGAGATCGGCTATTGCAACGGCCGCAACACCACCTACAACGGGTTCGAGTACCACAAGGGCAGCGAGATCAATGTGGCAGTCACCGATTTCATGCTGGTGCTGGGACACGTCTGGGAGATAAAGGACAATACATATCGCGTGGAGGATGCGAGAGTGTTTTTCGTTCCCAGGGGGACGGCCATCGAGATGTACCAGACCACGCTTCACCTCTCCCCCTGCCGCGTCTGTGACGAGGGCTTCAAGGGAGTGGTAATTCTTCCCAGAGGGACCAACACCCCGCTGGAGAACAAGGGGGAGGCCGTGGAGCCGGAGGGAAGCCTGCTTCTCCAGAAAAATAAGTGGGTGATCGCCCACCCGGAGCGTGAACCTTAATCAGACAGGGCGCGCATCCCGGACTTCTGGGGGAGAACAAGGAGCTTAAGTATTAAGGAGAGGCGTATGGAATTAACTCTGAACGGAATGGAGTTTGCGCTTAAAAGCGGCGGGAACACCATTCTGGAATACAGGAAAGACAAGCCGATGGTGTATGTGGGATACGGAGAGGAATCCGTGGATATGTACCGCGGCAACTTTAAAATCGAGGACTACGTCGTGGAGCGGCGGCCCCTTCGCGTGACCGGGGCTGCAGAGGAGCACGGGAATGTGATCCTGGATCTGGACGGGGAAATCACCATGAAGGTCTGCATGGACGGCGATCTGGCGGAGATCTTCTTCGAGCAGAAGAACCCGGCCATCAACCGTTTCTGGCTGCGGGTAAACGCCGGCGCGGATGAGAAGTGCTACGGCTGCGGCGAGCAGATGTCCTACTTCAATCTGCGGGGGAGACATTTCCCGCTGTGGACCTCAGAGCCGGCGTGGGAAGGGATAAGACCACCTACGTGACCTGGCGCTCCGACGTGGAGAACAAGGCGGGAGGCGACTACTACAACACCAATTTCCCCCAGCCCACGTTTGTGTCCAGCAGACACTATTATCTGCACGTGGATTCCACGGCCTACGCAGATTTTGATTTCAGAAATGAGAACTTCCACGAGCTCCAGATCTGGGAGGTTCCGGCCTCCATCCGCATCGAGGCGGCGGGAACATTTATAAAGCTTCTGGAAAAGGAGAGCGAATTTTTCGGGCGTCAGCCGGAGCTTCCCGACTGGATTTACAACGGTCTCATTGTCGGAGTCCAGGGCGGAACCGAGAGATCCTTCGGACTTCTGGAAAAGACCATGGACCGCGGCGTCAAGGTGGCCGGCCTCTGGTGCCAGGACTGGTGCGGAAAGCGGGTGACTTCCTTCGGAAAGCGCCTTCAGTGGGACTGGCAGTTCCATAAGGAAATGTATCCCGACCTTCCAAAGCGCATCGGGGAGCTTCACGAGAAAGGCATCAAATTCTTAGGCTATATCAATCCGTACCTTGTAAACGACGGAGAACTTTATAAAGAAGGAAAAGAAAAGGGCGTGTTTGCCACCAAGGCTGACGGCAGCGAGTATCTGGTGGATTTCGGCGAGTTCTACTGCGGCGTGGTGGATTTCACCAACCCGGAGGCTTATGAGTGGTACAAGAACGAGGTGGTGAAAAGCACAGCCTTGACATCGGGATCGACGGCTGGATGGCCGACTTCGGCGAGTATCTACCCACCGACGATCTGGTTCTGCACAACGGGAAATCCCCGATGATCGAGCACAACCACTGGCCGGCGCTCTGGCGCAATGCAACTACGACGCTCTTAAGGAGACCGGGAAACTGGGCGAGGTGGTCTACTTCATGAGAGCCGGTGGCACGGGCAGCCAGAAATACTGTACGCTCCTGTGGGCCGGCGACCAGTCGGTGGATTTTACCATCCATGACGGCCTGGCCACTGTGATCTGCGCGGCGCTGAGCGCCGGAATGAGCGGCTGCGGGCTCACCCACAGCGACATCGGCGGCTATACCTCCCTGTTCGGAAACACGAGGACAAAAGAAGTGTTCCTGCGCTGGGCGGAGATGGCGGCGTTCACACCGGTGATGCGCACCCACGAGGGCAACAGGCCGGAGGAAAATTTCCAGTATTATGATGACGAGGACTGCATGGAGCGGCTGGCAAGGCTGGTGGACATTTACACCATGCTGGCTCCCTACATGAAGACGCTGGTGGCGGAGAACGCGAAGAGAGGCATCCCGGTACAGCGGCCGCTGTTCCTCCACAACGAGGACGACGAGGCGTGCTACAACATCCAGTACGAGTATCTGCTGGGTGAGGATGTTTTAGTGGCTCCGGTCTACCTGGCGGAGAAGGAGAGCTGGGAGGTCTACCTGCCAGAAGGACAGTGGATCCACTTCTGGACCGGCGAAGAGTACGGAAAGGGAACCCACCAGGTGCCTGCGCCGCTTGGCGACACGCCGGCATTTTACAGAAAAGACTCGCAGTATGCGGCTCTGTTTGAGGAGATACGAAAAAAACATGGGAAGTAAGATGAAATGACAAATTATATCGTGTTTTTTCTGGTCATACTGTTAGCCAACATTATTCAGGGCATCACAGGCTTCGCCGGGACCATCCTGGCGATGCCTCCCAGCCTGATGCTGGTGGGATACTCCGTGGCGAAACCGGTGCTCAACGTGCTGGGGCTGCTGTCGGGGATTTACGTGTTCGTGGGTCACAGGGAACACGTCAGCTGGAAAGAAGTAAAAAAGATCGTGGCGGTCATGGCCGTCAGCATTCTCCTTGGGATCCTCATAAAGGGATTGTTCGAGGGGAAGGAGCAGCTTCTCTACAAGCTGCTGGGAATCTTTGTGATCCTGCTGTCTATCCAGGGCGGCCTGTCCCTCCGGAGAAAGGGTGCGGATGAAAACGCAGAGAGCCGGAGCGCGGCGCAGGCGGCCGATTCCCCGTTCAGCTATGTCATTCTCGTGCTTGCAGGCATCGTCCATGGCATATTTGTCTCCGGGGGGCCGCTTCTCATCAGCTATCTGACAAAAAAAATCAAGGACAAGGTGAGCTTTCGGGCGACCATATCGACGGTGTGGATATTTCTCAACACGCTTATTATGCTCGACGATATCCGCGCGGGCTTCTGGACCGGCGGGCTTTTAATAACACAGCTCATCTCCCTGCCGTTCCTGTTCGCGGGAATGTATATCGGCAGCAGACTGTATGTGAGAATGAGTCAGAGATTTTTTATGATCCTGACCTATATTCTTCTGTTTATCTCGGGTATTTCCCTGCTGGTGAAATAGCCCGGAGATCTGAGAGAGAAAACAAAAAATAAAAATATATTTTTTAAGAGGAGGACTTATTTTATGAAGAAAAGAGCAACAGCATTGGCACTGGCAGCAGTGATGGCCCTGTCCCTGGCAGGCTGCGGAGGCGGCAGCACATCCGCGTCCGGCTCCGGCGAGGCGCAGACCGAGGCGGCGGGCGAG